>NZ_ARWE01000001.1:2392500-3008910 GCF_000384395.1 Geopsychrobacter electrodiphilus DSM 16401 | reverse complement strand
ATCATCATCGGGTTTGGTTATCCTGTCGAAACGCCGAAGGGGCATGAGTTTGATGCGCTGCCCTGGGATAAATTGCATCATAACCGCTTCGGCGGCTGAGACATTGGTCGCGTACGGCAGGGCTGGCTATTCATAGCGTAAAGCGTCGATCGGGTTAAGGTTGGCCGCCTTGCGGGCGGGATAAAAACCGAAGAAAATCCCGACGGCACCGGTAAACAGCACCGCGACCACGATCACGCTCGGGTTGATGACGCTGCTGATGCCGAGCATGCTGCCGACCCCCCAGGCGGTCCCCAGCCCTCCTGCAATTCCGATGATCCCGCCCAGCAGACTGAGAATCGCCGCCTCGATCAGGAACTGGGCGAGGATATCGCGCGGGCGGGCGCCAATGGCGAGCCGGATGCCGATCTCGCGGGTGCGCTCGGTCACCGAAACCAGCATGATATTCATGATACCTATCCCCCCCACCAGCAGTGACACCGCCGCGATGGCCGAGAGCAGCAGGGTTAATGTGCCGGTGATGCGGGTTGCCATCTGGTTGATTTCGCTCTGATCGTTGATATGAAAGTCATCGATGCCACCAGACGGGATGCGATGGTCTTCGCGCAGGATCTGGCCGATCTGCTCTTTGGCAGCCTCCATGGTTTCGGGACTGGTGGCACTGGCCACGATGGAGCGCACCGTCTTGCCGTCGCTGAGGCGATAGAGAATCGTGGTCGATGGGGCGAGAATGATATCGTCCTGATCGCTGCCGAAGGCGGACTGTCCTTTGCTCGCCAGCACCCCGATCACTTTAAACGGCACGTTGCGGATGCGGATTGAGGCGCCGATAGGGTCTGCGCCGGCGAACAGTTCGCGCACCAGGGTTGTCCCGATCAGCGCCACCTTGGCCCGAGTCCGCACTTCGCGTTCGCCGAAGCTGTCGCCGCTTTTTACCTGGTAATTGCGGATCGACAGATACTCGGGGGCGACGCCGATGGCGGTGGTGTTCCAGTTGCGGTTACTGGCTACCACCTGGGCAGTGACGCGGATCTCAGGTGAGACCCCCTGCAGCAGGCTGGCGTTGGTGCGCAGGCGCGAGACGTCGGCCATGGTGAGGGTATCAAGGCTGCCGGCTCCGCCACGGGCCCCGCCAACTCGGCTACTGCCGGAGCGGACCATCAACAGGTTGGTGCCGAGGGTCGCGACCTGGGCCTCAATATCCTTGGACGAACCTTCTCCCAGAGCGACCAAAGCGATCACCGAACCGACCCCGATAATGATTCCGAGCATGGTCAGCAGAGAGCGCATCTTATTGCGCGCGATGCTGTGCAATGCCACCTGGATGAGTTTGAGCCATTTCATGCCGGCTGCTCCTGCTGCCTTGCTTCCAGATCGGTTGCTGCATCGCGTGGCGCGGCTACTGCCTGGTCACGTCGCACCTGGCCGTCACGCAGTTCGATAATCCGGCTGCAGTAGCTCGCGACCTCGGTCTCGTGGGTGACCAGCACAATCGTCATCCCCTCGGCGTTGAGCTGCTGAAAGACCTTCAGCACTTCGAGGGTGGTGTGGCTGTCCAGGTTGCCGGTCGGTTCATCGGCCAGGATGATGGCCGGCCGCGTGACCAGCGCGCGGGCGATAGCGACGCGCTGCTGTTGACCGCCACTGAGCTGGTTGGGGACATGATCGAGGCGATCACCCAGGCCGACGCGCGTCAGGGCCAGGCGGGCACTTTCGTGGGGATTCTCGATGCGGTGGCGGCGATCATAAAGCAGCGGAAGTTCAACGTTCTCAAGGGCCGTGGTGCGGGCCAGCAGGTTGAACCCCTGAAACACAAAGCCGATCTTCTCGTTGCGGATGTTGGCCAGCGCGTTGGGTGGCAGCGTGCCGACCGCAACCCCCTCGAGCTGATAGTCACCGCCCGTCGGTCGGTCGAGACAACCCAGAATGTTCATCAGCGTCGACTTGCCACTCCCCGAGGTGCCCATCACGGCGACAAACTCCCCTTGCTCAATCTGCAGCGTCACCCCGCGCAGGGCATGAACCTGGACTTGACCCAGATCGAAGACCTTGGTCAGATCACGTACCTGAAGGCAGACGGCGCTCATCGTTTTGGCTTGCCGCGCATCGCGCCGAACAGCGAAAAACTCTTCTTGCTGGTTTTATCTTCCTGTCCCAGAGCCGTCACGATCAGATCTCCCACTTTTAGCTCTTCGCTGCTCACCGCCGCATGCTGCCCATCGCTGCTGATTAACTTCACCTTGACCGGTTCTAGTTGTGCGGTGCCTTGCAGGCGATACACGCGCTGGTTGTCAGTTTCAACGCGCTTTTTCCGGGGCGTGCCGGGCTTCTTCTCTTCCGGGGCGAAGCGCAGGGCTGAAGTTGGAACCAGCAGGCTGTCGTCAAGATGTTCGACGACGAAATCGACGGTCGCGGTCATCCCTGGCAGAAGCAGGCGATCGGGGTTGTCCGCGCTGACGATCACGGTGTAGGTGACGACGCTCTGTACAGTTTTCGATTGCAACCTGACCTGCCGGACGCGTCCGGTGAAGTTGCGCTCGGGGTAGCTCTGCACGCTGAAACGGACAGCCTGGTCGGGGTGAATCTGGCCGATGTCGGTCTCGTCGACATCGGCCTCGATCTGCATGCGGCTCAAGTCGCGCGCGATAATGAACAGGGTCGGTGTGTTGAGGCTGGCGGCGACGGTCTGACCTGCGTCGACGCTGCGTTGGATGACGGTGCCGGCGATGGGGGAGCGGATGGTAGAGTTGCGCTGGTTGATGCTCGCGCGGGACAGGCTGGCCTGGGCAGAGGCGAGGCTGGCGCGGCCGCGATCGACGTTGTAGCGCAGCGGCAGAATTTCTTGTTCTGAAAGGTAGCCCTGGGCAAAGAGCGGCTGGTTGCGTTCCAGCTCGCGCTCAGCCTGAGCCAGATCGGCGGTGGCTTTGTCTACGGTCGCCCGGGCATCGGCCACGGCCGCGTTAAAAAGGTCGGGTTTGAGGGTCGCCAGCACCTCGCCCTTTTTAACATGGTCATTAAAATCAACCCGCACCTGGTCGATGGTCCCCGAGACTTCGGTGCCGACGGTTACGGTTTCAACCGCCGCCAGGGTGCCGGTGCTCGAGACCGTACGTTCAAAAACGCCACGGCGAACGGGGGTGCTCACATAGGTTTTGCTTGCCGGGTCGCTGCCCATGCCATCGGTGAAAAACATCAGCGTGCCGGCAATCAACAGCAACAGCAGAAGGGTCAAACCGCCCCAGAAAAGTCGTGGATGCTTCATGGTTATTCCTTGCCTGAGGGGATGCGGGTCAGCAGAAGTTGAATATCACCGCGAGCGTAACCTACGGCCAGTCCCTGCTGGAGCAGGGCGTAACGGGCCCGCACTTCGGCTCCGGCGGTCTGGACAAAGGTCGTGCGGGCGGTAGCGCGCTCAACCCAGCTCGCCGCGCCGGCCTGGTAGCGGGCGAGGGCGGCATCCAGGGCTTGACGGGCGAACTTGAGCTGGGCCTGGGTGAGGGTCAGTTGAAGCTCGGCACGCCGGTAATCGGCGACCGCCTGGCCGACTTCGACGCCGATCTGTTGCCGCAGTTGAACCACCTTGACTGTGGCATCCTGCTCGGCGATGCGTGCTTGGCTGACCTCGCTGCGGGTCTTGGCGCGATCAAATATCGGTACGCTGAGGGTTAATCCGAGGGTGGCGACGCCATTATCCTGACTGAGCTGGGCACCAATAGCGCGTCCGCTGTTGAGCGAACTGTATCCGGTGTCGGCACTGGCTACCAGATCAAGGCGGGGCAGGCGGCCGGCCGCAGCCTCACGGGTCGTATCTTGCGCCGCCTCAACCAGCCTGTTCTGGGCGATCAGGTCGGGGCGCGCTTTGAGTGCAAACTGCAGTGCTGCGCCCGGCTCGAGCCCTTTCAGACTGTCAACCAGTGCCAGGGGATTGAGGGGCTGCGGGTCGACGGCCCAGGGGGGCTGCTGGCCCAGGCTCTGGGCCAGCAGCAGGAGAGCGACCTCAAGGTTGCGCCGGGCGTCAAGCAGATCGAGTTCGGCCTGGGCCTTGGCGGCTTGTTGTTGATAGAGGTCCGTCACTGAGCGATTTCCCGCCTGATAGAACGCCTCGATCTGGGCGCGCAACGCCTCTTCCCGGACCAGATTCTGTTCGGCCACCTTGACCAGTTCACGATTGGACAAAACATTGATATAGGCGGTCGCCGCGTTGAAGGCGGTGGCCTGTTGCTGGCGCAACAGGGTGGCTGCGGCGGCATCGAGTTGGCGCCGGGCGTTGCTGAGGCTGGCTTCGTCGGCGAAGCCGTTGAACAGATTGAGGCTGGAGGAGAGGCCGAGGCTTAAGGAACGGGAGTCGTTCCCCTGTCCCGGAATGGCGTCCTGGGCATAGCGCTCGCTGGCGCGAGTTTTCGCCTGCAGATCGGGGAGAAAATTGGCCTGGGCTGCCTCGACGCTGACGTTCGCCGCCGCCTGGCGGTTGCGAGTCAGAGTCAACGCAGGGTTTGCAGCCAGCGCCAGATTGACGGCGTCAGCCAGAGTCAGTTGTCGTGGATGCTGTTCTGGTTCGGCCGCGAATGTTACTTGAGAGACGCAGCTCAACAGACAGAGAGCGATGGTGATAGACAATAATATTTTCATAGGCTTTAGAACCCTAAGTTCGGGGCAGAATCTCGGCAAGAAGGAACAACCTTTCGGCTGCGAACGCGTATTACCAGCCACCGCCCAGGGCCTTGACCAGCAGTACACTGGTGGTCATTTGCAGGCCGCGGTTCTGATTGAGCAGGCGTTCAGACTGCAGGGCGCTGCGCTGGGCATCGATGACCTCCAGATAGCTGACCAGCCCGGCGTTGTAGCGTTTCTCCGAGATCTGCCAGGCCTGGGTTGCGGCATCGACCGAGCGCTGGAGGGCCTGTGCCTGCTGCGCCAGACTCTGCAGGCCGTTCAATCCGTCTTCCACTTCGCCAAAAGCCACCAGCACCTGCTGACGGTAGTTGGCGATCGCTTCCTCGTAGGCGGCTCTGGCGCGCTCAAGATTGGCGCTGTTGCGCCCGCCATCAAATATCGGCAGCGAGATGGCCGGTCCCAGCCCCCAGCTGCGATTGTCCAGGCTGAAAAGGTTGCTGATCTGGGTGCTGCCGAAACCGGCGCTGCCGGTCAGGCTGATGGCCGGGAAGAAGGCGGTTTTCGCCACGCCGATGCGCGCCGAGGCGGCCGCCATCTGGCGTTCGGCGGCGGCCACGTCGGGACGCCGTTCCAGCAGGCTGGAGGGGAGCCCGGGTGTTACTGCGGGGATATTCAGTTTCAGGGGGGCTGCGGTCAGAGTGAAGTTGGAGGGGGACTGCCCGACCAGCAGGGCGATGCCGTTTTCGAGTTGGTCGCGCTGTCTCTGCAGGCCGATGGCTTCGGCGTCAGTAGCAGCGAGTTCGGTCTGGGCGCGCAACAGGTCGAGCTGTCCGATAAGACCATGATCAAACTGGCTCTGAATCATCTTCAGTGATTCGTTGCGGAGCTTCAGGGTCCGCTGCAGGAGAGAAATTTCGGTATCAAGCTCGCGGAGCGAAAAGTAACTGCGCGCCAGATCCGACTGCAGGAGCAGGAGCAGCGCCTGATAGTCGGCGGTTGCGCTGGCGGCGTCGGCCTCTGCCGCTTCGATCGAGCGCTTGACCCGCCCGAAGAGATCAATCTCATATCCCAGGGTGAGCGGCAGGCGGAACTGGTTCCCGACCACGCCGCTGCCAGTCGATGAAAACGCACCGGGGGTGCGACTGCGATTGGCGCTGGCGTTCAGGTCGAGGCGCGGCACGCGGTCCGCCTTGCTGATCCCGGCCGCGGCCTGAGCTTGCGTCAGCCGCGCGTAGGCGGCCTTCAGGGTTTGATTGGCGGCATTCGCCTGTTGTTCCAGCCCGTTCAGGCTGTCGTCGGCGTAAATCTCCCACCAGTTCCCTTTTTCAAGCTGATCACTGGGGGTAGCCGTCTTCCAGGGGGCATCATTTTTGTAGTGGATCGGCACCAGCGCCGCAGGTTTCTGATAATTCGGACCGAGGGCGCAGCCGCCAAGAAACAGGAGCAGCAGCGGAATCAGGATCGATCTGGAACTCATCTTCAGCATGTTCTTGTCCTTTATCATGCGATCACCTCTGTGGTGCTGGTTGCGGGTAGACTCAGGTTCATTAACTTAATTAGTGTCCTCTGCCATCATAGGTTGACGTTTACGCGCGAGCAATAGATAAACCGCCGGGATGACGAACAGGGTCAAAAGAGTCCCGAACGACAAGCCGTCGACAATGACCCAGCCGATCTGCGTAAGGCTCTCGGCAACAGCGCCAGGGAAATATTGGCGAGCACCGTGGCTCCGGTGGTCATGAGGATCGGTCGCAGACGCAGGGTTGCCACTTTAATCTCCGCAGTCGAAAACGCATGCCTCTTAAAGTTTTATTGCGTCCCAGCAACTGGCTGCAAATTGCTGCAGCAGGTCATCATTCAGCGCAACGAATCCGGAGTGCAGGTCGCGCACAAGAAAGATCATTGGACCGAAGGCCAGCGCGTGAATCATCGACACCGGCAGGTTTTTGATCGTCTTGCCACGCTCCTCACAGAGAAGATCGAAAAAAGGCTTGTCCTGATCAGAGCACAGGCAGGGATCCGCATCCTCCAGAAATTTTTTACGCATCTTTTCAACACCGAACGGTGAATTATAATATTGTTCAATAAATTTAAACTCGAGGGGATTGGTGTAGAGGTGGAGCACCAGGGTTTTTATCAGTTGCATAAAAAGCTCGCGGTTGGCCAGATTCACGGAAAGTTGGGTAGTCAGCGCATCGTGCATCTTCTCTTCGACCTGCGTATGGATCGCGTGAATCAACGCATCCTTATCGGCGAAGTAACGGTAGATGCTGCCGACGCTGACACCGGCCAGTTTGGCGATCTGTGAAATTGGAGTGCCATGAAAGCCTTGCACGGCAATCAGCTCAAGTGCTGCTTGTGTCACCGCATGGCATTTGTCAACTTCTTCAATCGTCATCTTGGTTCTCCTGTGGAATGAACGTTCATTCCGTTATAGCTCTGGCTGAATCTGGCTGTCAAGCGGTCTTCGGAAAAAGGATTTAGGGGGGGTTGATTTATCCGGCCATCTGGGCAAAGCTGAGCATTTGATAATCGCCAAGTCTGTTTTTAACTGGTCGTACGTAGCGGCCAACAGCTTTTATGGAGAGGTTATGTCAGTCGCAGTAGCAGGGAATAAAGTTAAGGTTCATTACACCGGGACTTTTGATGATGGGACAACCTTTGACAGTTCTGTCGGAAATGATCCTTTAGAATTTGAGGTCGGTGGTGGTCAGGTGATCCCTGGCTTTGAGCAGGCCGTTGTGGGGATGAAGATCGGCGAATCAAAGACGGTCCGAATCTCTGAGGAGAAGGCGTATGGCCCGCGCAAACCTGAGATGGTTATTGAGTCCAGCCTTGGTCAGTTTGAAGAAGGGCTCACCCCGGAAGTCGGCCAGCAATTTCAGGCGGAACTCGACGATGGCCAGCCAGTCCTGCTGACCGTGGTTGAAGTTGAAGGCGACAAAATTGTGCTGGATGCGAATCATCCGATGGCTGGTAAAGACCTAAACTTTGAGATCGAACTGGTTGAGATTGTTTGACCCGTATTGCCAGTTGAAATAAAACAGCCCCGGTGAAGCCTCATCGGGGCTGTTTTGTCAGGAATGGATGCAATCCTCAGTTTTTTTTGCGTGCCCTCACAAATATTCAATGGCCTCAGTGGCCTTCAATGATAATCAATTAACTACATTCTGAAGATTCCCTGGGATGGCCTAACGGGGCTATGTCGAAATCCTTGCAAAAGTGAATATTGACGACAGCTATTTGGGCCATTTTCCTTTTATTTCTACGTAATTAAATTGCCATTTGGTATACTCATAGACATGCTCACTTAACGATTTCTTAATGAGTTGTCCTTTTAGATGCCCAGATAGCTCGGAGTTGCGACTCCCTTTGTGGGTCGTTTTTTGTTTTCATCCGGAGACCTCCATGCAGGGTGCAAAAACGAAACCGCTCATCAATGCAGAAAGGCCACCTCCGCTCTTCCCCATCGTCGGCATAGGAACTTCTGCTGGCGGTCTGGAGGCGTTGGAACTGTTTTTACGTCATGTCCCCAAAGAGTGCGGCATTGCTTTTGTCGTGGTTCAGCACCTCTCCCCTGATCACACCGGCAATCTTCCAGAACTCCTGCAACGCTTCACCAGCATGAAGGTCCAGCAGGTCAATGGCAGGACCACTGTGCTGCCTGACTGTGTTTATGTTATCCCCCCCCAATAAAGATATGCTGATCAGCAACCGGACTCTGCAGATTGAGGTTCCTGAGGCAAAACACGGACTGCGGCTGCCGATAGACATTTTTCTGCGTTCGCTGGCAGCGGATTGCACCGAGCAGAGCATTGGCGTGATCCTCTCCGGGATGGGCTCGGACGGCACTCTGGGGCTGTGTGCCATTAAGGAGCAGGGTGGTCTGGCGCTGGTTCAGGAACCTGTTTCAGCCAAGTTCGACAGCATGCCTAAAAGCGTTATCGCTGCGGGCTATGCCGACATCGTTGCCCCGGCAGAGGAAATACCGGCCCGCATCATCGATTTTCTTGGTTACGCTGCACCGCGCTGGAAGACCGAGCAGGGGGAGCGCGATAACGAGCAGGGCAACTTTGAAAAGATCACCGCCATTCTCAAAGCAAAGACCCGGCACGACTTCTCGCTCTACAAACCCACCTCGGTCTATCGACGGATCGAGCGGCGCATGGGGATTCACAAGCTCGCTTCGATTGCCGACTATGCCCGTTTACTGGCGAAGAACCCTCAAGAAGTCGAGCTGCTCTTCAAGGAGCTGCTGATCGGCGTTACCAGCTTTTTCCGTGACGCGGCCATGTGGGATGACCTGAAGAACGAAGCTCTACCCAGGATACTGGCAAACTATCCTGAAGGCGGCAGCTTGCGAGCCTGGTCGTGCGGCTGCTCGACTGGAGAGGAGGCCTATTCCCTGGCGATGCTGTTCCGGGAGGCTCTGGATCAGATCCCGCAGTCGGTTAACTACTCTCTGCAGATCTTTGCCACCGATCTGGATGTCGATGCCATCGAAAAAGCCCGTCGCGGGATCTATCCTGCCAGGATCGAGGCCGATGTTTCGCCAGAACGGCTGCGGCGTTTCTTCGCCAAAGAGGGCAGCAGTTACCGGATATGCAAGGAGATCCGTGAGCAGGTCACCTTCGCCCAGCAGAACGCTATCATGGACCCTCCCTTTACCAAACTGGATATCCTGATCTGCCGCAACCTGTTGATCTATCTTTCCACCAATCTGCAGAAGCAACTGCTGCCGCTGTTCCACTACTCGCTGAAACCGGGTGGTCTGCTCTTTCTCGGCAGCGCTGAGACCATCGGGTCCCAGGTCGATCTGTTCGATGTCGCCACGCTCAAATCGAAGTTGTTCTGGCGCAAACCAACCTTGTTCCGCAATTGGGCGATAAGCTTCCCGACCTCGTTAACCCACACCCAGCCCGCTTCAACGTATCAGGAGTCTCTTATGCTCAAGGCAGCCGACAACCTTCAACCCCTGGCTGACGCTTTAATCCTGCAGCACTTCTCATTGCCGACGGTGTTGGTCAATGATCAGGGGGATATTATTTATATCAGCGGGCGTACCGGAAAATACCTCGAACCTGCAGCTGGGAAAGCCAACCTGAACATCTTTGCCATGATCCGTGGTGACCTGCAGTACAAACTGGGGAATGCCTTCAATCAGGCGCTGCAACAGACTGAGCCGGTCACAGTCAGGGGCGACCTGGCGGAAGAAGACAGTAAAGTTAAGACTGTGGATATAACAATATTAAAGCTGGAAACTCCTGAAGCACTGCGTGGGATGGTGATGATCGCCTTCAAGGAGGTAGTCTTGCCACACAAGGTAAAGCGCCGACGTGCTGGAACGCTACCGGAAAGTGCTCAGGTTGAAGAGCTTGAACAGGAGCTGCTGAAGGCCCGTGAAGAGCCGCGGACCACCAGTGAGGAGATGCAGACCAGCCAGGAAGAGCTGAAGTCGACTAATGAGGAACTGCAATCCACCAACGAAGAGCTGCAGTCCACCAATGAAGAGTTGACCACCTCGAAAGAAGAGATGCAGTCCATGAACGAAGAGCTGCAGAGCGTGAACGCCGAGCAGTCCGCCCGGCTGGATGATTATCTGCTGGCCAGCAACGACATGGAGAACCTGCTGAACAGCACCGAGATCGTCACGATCTTTCTGGATAATGATCTGCAGGTGCGCCGTTTCACCAGCGGGGCCAATCGGCTGTTCAAGCTGATTCCGGGCGATGTGGGGCGGCCGCTGACCGATATCGTCTCGAACCTCGACTATCCGCAGCTGTATGACCATGTCCAGGATGTGCTCAGAAGGCTGATCTCGGTGGAAAACCAGGTGCCAACCCTGGATGGCCGCAGGTTTCTGGTGCGCATCATGCCGTACCGCACCATGGACAAGATGATCAACGGCGTGGTGATTACCTGTAACGATATCACCGCCGCCAGGCAGGTCGAGGATGAACTGCGCGCAGAGATTGATAGATTGAAGGGGCAGGGTTCAAGTTAACCGGGGGAGGACAAGTCATGGTCGATAAGACAAAAAGTTACAGCAGTGCCGCAGAATTGCGCAGCAAAGCCGAGACGAAACTTGCCTCACAACCGGCAGCCACCGCTGAGATCGATGAAAAACGTCTGCTGCATGAGCTTCAGGTACATCAGGTTGAGTTGGAGATGCAGAACGAAGAGCTGGAGATGCAGAACGAAGAGCTGCGCCTGGCCAATTACACACTGATAGATTACGAGTTGCACCTGCAAAACGTCATCAAAATGACCCCGGCCGGGTACTTTCGTTTAGACCCGAATGACTGTTTCGTCGATGTCAATGATGCCTGGCTAAAGATGCACTTATATGACTCGCGGGATGAGATTATCGGCGAACACTTCAGCCTGCTGCAGGTTGACAGCACATCAGAATTGGCGCTCAAACATCTAAAAGATCTGCATAGCGGCACGCCTATCCCCTTGGGAGAGTTTGCCAGCCGCCGCAAGGATGGCTCGGTCGGCCACCATATATTCTCAGCTCATCCGGTCATTCACGCCGGCGGGATTGTCGGCTTTGAGTGGTTCATCATCGACATCTCCGAACGTGTCATGACCGAGGCCATCTTGCAGGCCCGGATCAGAATGAAGGATTTTGCGCTGCAGCACACGCTGAGTGAGGTTCTCACCAAGAGTCTGGATGAAGCGGAAGCCCTGACCGAAAGCACAATCGGGTTCTTCCATTTTCTTGCCGCCAATCAAAAAATGCTTGAAATGCAGGCCTGGTCGTCAAAAACCCTGGCAACCCTGCGCCAGGTTAAGGGAAATTCACAGCATTACGCCGTCGATGCCGCCGGTGTTTGGGCTGATTGTGTCCGGCAGCGCGAACCAGTTGTTCATAACGACTACTCTTCACTCCCCCACCGCAAAGGACTGCCGGAGGGGCATGCCCCAGTGGTGCGTGAACTTGTCGTGCCGATCTTCCGTGGTGACGCGATCGTGGCAATCTTCGGGGTCGGTAACAAAGCGACCGGATATACGGAGCAGGACGTCGCTGCGGTTTCCCAATTGGCCGACCTGGCCTGGGATATCGTCGTCAGTAAAAAAGCCGAAGAAGAAAAACGGCTCCTGGAACAGCAATTCCAGCAGGCTCAAAAACTTGAAAGTTTGGGGGTATTGTCCGGCGGCATAGCCCATGACTTCAACAACATCTTGGCAGTCATCATCGGTAACTGCGAGTTGGCGAAGCTGAAACCCCACAAGGTGGGAGAGTTGCTTCCCAATATCAATAAGGCTGCCCATCGTGGTGCGGACCTGTGCCGCCAGATGCTGGCCTACGCTGGGAAATCACTGCTGATCATGCAGCAGATCAAGATGGCAGAGCTGATCGAAGACATGCTCCGGATGCTGAAATCAACTATCAATAAGAATGTGGTGATTACCTCTGTGCTGGCAGAGGGACTACCCGAAATCCAGGGCGATGCCAGTCAAATCCGGCAAATAGTTATGAATCTGATTATCAATGGCGGCGAAGCTATTGGTGATGAGTATGGTGAAATACGGGTTGAGCTGGCAGCTGTGACAATTGTTGGCGAGCAGTTAGAAACAGACCATCTCGGCAAGAACATACTGGCCGGTCAATACATCTGCTTAAAGGTGACCGATAGCGGTTGTGGCATGAACGCTGAGACCAGACAGCGCCTTTTTGAGCCATTTTACACCACCAAGTTTAGCGGCCGTGGTCTGGGCATGTCAGCAGTCCTTGGGATTATCACGGCACATAAAGGGGCATTGCAGGTTTTCAGTAAGCCGGGAGAGGGGACAACCTTTACCGTCTATCTGCCGGTGCAGAGGAGTGAGGCAACAGATGAAAACCCGCTTCCGGATGTCCCCATGTTGCCATGGCAAGGGATTGGCACGGTACTGCTGGTTGAGGATGAGCCGCCGCTTAGGAAAATTGCCAGGGACCTTATCATGGCGCTAGGTTTCACGGTTATTGATACAGCAATTGGCACAGAAGCTCTGGAACTATATCAAAAGCACGCCGCAGACATCACCCTGGTAGTGACCGATATCGGTATGCCGATTATGGACGGGTATGAACTATTCAATAAACTCAAAGAACGGGCTCCTGATCTATCGATCATTATCTGCAGCGGTTTTGGCGAAATGGTTGCGACTTCGCGGATTAAAGGTACCGCTGCAGGATTTTTGAACAAGCCCTACAGCTTTGATGAGTTGCGCGATGTGCTGAGGAGTGCTGTTGAAAGTTCAACGTCATCTCCTGCCTGAGTAAAAATCAACGTATTTGCGAGATAAAGCAACTTTCGCAACAATACTCAATCAACCCTCTTGAGACAATAATGGCTTAACCCATTAAATGAGTCATAATGTGTAGCCCCTCAGGCCACAAATAAAAAAGGCCTGCTTTGTCAGGGGATTGTTCCCTCTTCGATAAGTGTCTGCCTGCCCTGGTTTCAATACGGCCTCAGTGGTAAAAAACTCTATGCGTAAGATTATCCACCTCGATATGGATGCCTTTTTTGCTGCGGTTGAACAGCGTGATGCCCCTGAATTACGTGGTAAACCGGTAGTGGTCGGTGGTGATCCCGGCGGGCGGGGGGTGGTGGCCACCTGTTCATACGAAGCGCGCCGCTTCGGTATCCACTCGGCGATGTCGGCGGCGCGTGCCTATCGACTCTGCCCGCAGGCTATCTTTGTCCGACCGCGCTTTGAAGCCTATGTTCAGGTTTCACGGCAGGTGCGGCAGATCTTTCTCGATAGTACCGACCTGGTTGAGCCCCTGTCCCTCGATGAAGCCTTTCTGGATGTGACCGAAAATAAACAGCAGAATCCGTCTGCAACCCGTCTGGCCCAACTGATCCGGCAGCGGATTGTGCGTGAAACCGGACTGACCGCATCGGCCGGAGTGTCGTACAACAAGTTTCTCGCCAAGGTCGCCTCCGACGTCAATAAACCGAATGGCCTGACCCTGGTCACGCCGGAGCAGGCGCCCGATTTTATTGCTGCGCTGCCGGTGCGTCGTTTCCACGGGGTGGGTCGGGTGACCGAAAAGCGCATGCAGCGCCTCGGTATTTTAACCGGGGCGGATCTGCGCGTGCGTACGCTGGAGGAGTTACAGCTCCACTTCGGCAGCAGTGGTCTCTACTATTATCAAATTGCGCGCGGGATTGACGAGCGGCCGGTTGAGCCGAATCGGGTGCGAAAGTCCCTCGGCAAAGAGGCCACCCTGGCTGAAGATCTGGCCGATCCGGCCCAGATGTTGACGCTTCTGGGGCGTCAGGCGGAGCAATTGGCGATATTGCTCAAGCAGGCGGACACCGCGGCACACTGTCTGACGCTCAAGGTGCGCTATGCCGATTTTGAGACCCTGACCCGCAGTCGCACCCAGCTGGCCCCCTTTGACAGCGCGTCTGAAATGCTGGCGGTGGCGGAAGAGCTTTTGGCCAGGACCGACGCCGGCCAACGTGCGGTGCGCCTGCTCGGCATCAGCGTCAGTCAATTCAATCAGGACATCCCGCGGGCTGATCCATTGCAGCTGGAATTGCCCTTTCCCTGAAGGGCGCGCTGGCCCAGATTCTTTTCCGCCAGGAGCAGCGGTTTTTTTACGCTTGTCATTTATGCCAACGCTGGTGATAATCGGCTCCTTTTCAGGTTTGCCAATTTTGGGATGAATTGATGAAGCGATTTTGGTTGGAGCTGCGGGGGGAGAATTTTCTACTTAATCTCGACAGAGAACCACGCAAATTCGGCTTTCAGTTAAGCCGTTATCTGCGTGCGGAAGACGAGGGGCTGGCTGAGAAGACCGCTTCAATTCAGGCCCGTCAGATTCCGGTCTTGAAGCAGGTGTGTAATAACCGCGAGGACCCGCCACGGGTTGTGCTGCAGCAGATTCGTGAGGTCAACCCCATCCTCTTTGCCTTGCGTCACAAGCGCCTGCGATTTGATCTTCACGAAGAAGAGGAACTTCAGTAGCTCGCGGTGGGCTTCAGGGGTAGACCCGGGCCAGAAATTCTGCAATACAGGCGGGTTTTTCCTCTCCTTCGATCTCTATGGTCAACAGGTAGATAATCTGTACCCCGTTCTTAACCTCCTCGACCGCTCCAATTCTGGTGCGCGCCCTGATCCGTGCCCCACAGCGAACCGGTGCCGGAAACCGCACCCGGTTTAAGCCGTAATTGACTCGATACTTCATGCCGGGATAATTTTTTTCAAAAAAATCGGGGTGGTTGCTCTCGGTCAAAAGCGGCAGCAGCGACAGGGTCAGATAGCCGTGGGCGATGGTGGTGCCGTAGGGGGATTCCTTGGCCGCGCGCTCGGGGTCGGTGTGAATCCATTGCTGGTCACCGCTGACGCGGGCGAAATCGTCGATCCGCTGCTGGTCGATCTGCAGCCAGGGGCCGATATGAATTTCCTGGTCAAGTTGCGGGGCGAGAAAATTGCGGAGTTTCTGGATCGCTTCCATCGGTTTCCTTTCTGCGCTTGGCGCCGGGTTCAGGCCTGCGGGTCAGCGTCCGTTCGGGTCGATCAACAGCTCTCCGAGCTTGGCGAGTTTGGCGTCGATGGCCGCCGCGACCTCATCGGGCCCCAGCATCCAGGTGAGTTGGCCAACCATCAGGGTGACATCGGCCAGTTCAGCAACCAGGTCGCTCCGTTCAATTTTACCCCGTTCATAGTGTTTGAGTGCCGCAATCAACTCGGCGCATTCTTCTACCATCTGTTCATACTGGGCCTTGTCGCCCCATTTTTCGAGGGCGGCTCGGTAGATGTGGTTGCGATCCATGGGCTCTTCCATCGTTTGGCATCACCTTGAATGAATTTTTTTCAGGGTTTACAGGAAAAAGTAGAGAACAGACAACTGGCGGCTTTTGCCGGTTGTTAGGCGTCAGATTTTTGAGGTGGAAAGCTAAAGTTTTTTGACAAACTCAGATTTCAACTGCATGGCACCGATGCCGTCAATTTTACAATCGATGTCATGATCGCCCTCGACCAGCCGGATGTTTTTGACCTTGGTGCCGACCTTGACGACCAGGGAGGTTCCCTTTATTTTCAGATCTTTGATGACGGTAATACTGTCGCCGTCCTGAAGCGCATTGCCGTTGGCATCACGCACCACCTGCGCCGTTTCAGTCGCAGCTGTAACGACTTCGGTGCTCCATTCATGGGCACATTCGGGGCAAACGAACAGGCCACGGTCTGCGTAGGTGTATTCAGAACTGCACTCGGGACACTCAGGGTATTCACTCATGACTTGATCCTTTTGGTTTCATTCAGGTCGGTCGCTTGCGGAGGGCGAGCACCTTGGGTTTGAGTCAAAGGCTTGAAGAAGTTTTTTAACCTCAGTCTTCTGTCGCTTCTCCCAGGGTCCGACCACTACCAGATGTAATTTTTCGGCGGTGAAGAGTTCGCGAGCCAGGGCTTGAATCTGTTCCGGCTCGATGACCTTGATTTCATCACGATCCTGCTCAAGGGTGCGCAGGCAATCGGCCTGTAAGCCCCAGCCGTAACGGGTTGTCATCGCTTCAGGCTGGTCAAGAGAAAATTCCAGATCATACAGATAACCGATACGCGCAGCTTCGAGGGCCGTGGATTCCGGCGCAGCCTGGCGCAGTTTTGTCAGGACCTTGAGCGTTTCGTCCAACGCCGGGACAAGATTGTGCGGCGCGACCGCCAGATCGATACTGAAATAACCGGTATCCTCCAGCATGGAACAGTTGGCCTCAACCGCGTAGGTGAGTGCACATTCTTCGCGCAGCCGGTGCGGGAGCAGGGCACTGCCACCACCGCTGAGCAAACGGCGCAACAGACTGAAATGCAAGGGACGTGAATCGCGGCGACCTGCCATGGGGAAGGCGAGTTGCAGGCAGATCTGCGAATCGGAGTCAAAGGCCCATTGCTGGCGTGGCCCAGATCTAAGCGGCAGAACGGCGAGCGGGGGGAGCGTCTCACCACCGAACCAGTCTCCCCAGAATTTTTGCGTCGCGGCGAGGATATCCTGACGTTTAATCGGTCCGCAGCAGGTGATGACAGTGTTTTTCGGGACGTAGTGCTGACGGTGAAAATCACGCAAGGCTTCAAGGTTGATGGCGTGCAAGGATCTGTCGCTGCCGATCAGCGGGTAGCCCAGTGGTTGTTCCGGCCAGAGCAGGGTCGCCATCAGGTTGTCAGGGTTGGTTTGTTCTCCCTGTTGATTATAGTCCTCACGCGCCTCTTCCAAAATGATCCGGCGCTCGATCTCCAGATCGTTAAACTGCGGGTTGCGCAGCATATCGGAAAAAATCTCGATTCCGGCCGCCGCGTGGGCGGGGTGAATCCGACTATGGAAGCAGGTGTTTTCGCCGTCGGTCGAAGCATTTACAGCGCCACCAAGTGCTTCAAAGGCGCCCTCAAGGGCGCGGCTGTTGGGGTAACGTTCAGTACCGCGAAACAGCATGTGTTCAAGGAAGTGTGAGATTCCGGCAAATTCTTCGGTCTCCGCCCGCCCGCCGGTGCCGATGTAGCAAACCAGTTCGGCATTATGCAGGTGGGGCATTTCGACTGTGACCAGGCGCAGGCCGTTGGAGAGGGTATCGATATGGTATTCGGGCATCTTATTTTCTAGTGCTACGAGTGGAGGATTTCACGACCGCCGGAAGAGTTCCGACCGCGTCTCGCAAGGTAGAACAGGTGTAGCAGAAATACCAGCAGAAAGAGCAGGGTGAAAAGGCCGGGCAGTGGACCGATGCGGGCATGGTCCAGGAACTCCTGCCAGCGGTGCGCGCCTGTGGGGTGGGAGGCGAGTTTTAGAACCCAACCGGCGATCATCACAATAAACAGGTAGATGTAGTTGGCCCGCAGGCGTTTGGTGAGCGCTTCATGTAGCGACATTTTGTACTGCGGGTAGCGCAGGTCCGAGGCGAGCTCGGCGCGCCAGAAGACTCCTTCATCTCCGCTTGGATCGAGGGGCAGCGTCCCCTTGCTGAGGATTGAATAAAACATGTTCTGATTCATCAGGCGCACACGATATTCATAGGCATCATAAAAACGAAAACGTCGAGCTTCGATGAAGAGCAACAGATAGAGGATGCCGAGGCCGAACAGAAAAAACAGATGCGGAATTTCGGGATGGCTGAAACCGAAACCGAGAAAGGCGGCGCAGGCGGCGACCGCCCAGTTGGTAGTGCGATCGAGGCGTTCGCGCCAGGCGAGACTCCGCTGCACCTCGGCCCGGTAGTAATGGGCGAGAGCGGTCACGGTTTCACTGTGCGTGAGTTTTTCATCAGTCATAAAAATCTCCAGCCGGGAGAAGGGACCGGCTGGAGATATTATAACACTCTGGGAGCCTGTGAGGTGTGAGGGGTAAGGAGTGAGGAGGAAAGGCCTGTGTCGGGTCTGCCCTTTCGCCTAACTTCTCACCTGTTTGCTCAGGCCTTAAGCAAACGTGCCGCTTCCTTGGCGTGATAGGTGATGATGAGGTCCGCGCCGGCGCGTTTCATGCCGAGCAAGGTCTCCATGATCACCCGATTCTCGTCGATCCAGCCCTTGGCGGCCGCGGCTTTGATCATACTGTATTCGCCGGAAACGTTGTAGCAGACCAGCGGCAGGTCAAAGTTGTCGCGTAGATCACGGATGATATCCAGATAGGCCAGCGCCGGTTTAACCATCAGGAAGTCGGCACATTCCTGGACGTCAAGCTGGGCTTCGCGCAGCGCCTCGCGGCGGTTGGCGGGATCCATCTGATAGGAGCGGCGGTCACCGAACTGTGGGGTAGATTCGGCGGCCTCGCGGAAGGGACCGTAGTAGGCGCTGGCGTATTTGACCGCGTAGCTCATGATCGGAATCTGCTCGAAGCCATTCTCGTCGAGAATTTCGCGTATCGCCTCGATCCGGCCATCCATCATGTCCGAGGGGGCAATAATGTCGGCCCCGGCCTGGACATGACTTAGGGCCTCGGCGGCGAGGAGCTTGAGGGTTTCGTCATTGTCGACGTCGCCGTCCTTGATGACGCCGCAGTGTCCGTGATCGGTGTACTCGCACATGCAGACATCGGTGATGACGGTCAACTCGGGGACGGCGGCCTTGATCGCGCGTACCGTGTTTTGGATGATCCCCTTCTCGCAATAAGCGTCGGAACCGACCGCATCTTTGGTCTCGGGGATGCCGAACAGCAACACCGCCTGGATGCCGAGAGCGTTGACCTCCTGGGCTTCGGCGACGATATGTTCGATCGACTGCTGGTAGATACCCGGCATCGAAGAGATCTCCTTTTTGATGTTCTGGCCGAAGGCCGAGAACATCGGGTAGATCAAATCTTCAACACGCAGGTGGGTTTCGCGTACCATGTTGCGCATGTTGGCGTTACGCCGCATGCGGCGGGCACGATAGGCTGGAAAGTACATGTGTGACTCCTTGTAACATGTGAGGAGTGAGGGGTTAGACGTGAGGAGAAAATACAAAAGCACAAAAGGGCTAGCTAATCGCTAGCCGCCTTAAGTCCGATTCCTCACGGTTCCTTGTAATAGTCAACCATTGCCCCGACCAGATCGTCAAGGGTTGACTGCTCTGGCTCAAGGGCAACTTCAAAGCCATGTTTGCGAATGGTCCCTGACGTCAGTGGACCGATAGAGAAGAATTTGGTGCCCCCCTGCAAGGTCTTCAATTCGTCGCCGAACATGGCCTGCAGATTGTCGAAGGTCGAGGAGGAACTGAAACAGATGGCATCCAGTTCTCCGGATTCCAGCAGGTGGCGGATCATATCCCTTTTCTCCAGAGTGGCGATGGTCCGGTAGATGATTGGCGCATCTACCTCGGCTCCCGCGGCGGTCAGGCTGTCGGGAATCAGTTCGCGGGCGATCGCGGTTCGCGGATAGAGGAAGCGTTTGCCGTCGACGCCAGCGGCGAGGAGTTCTTCGACCACCCCTTCGGCGCGAAAATTCTGTGGCACCAGATCGGGGCTCAGTCCGTATTTTTCAATCTCTTTGGCCGTTTTGGGTCCGACGGCGATGATTTTGACCCCGGCCAGTGCGCGCAGATCCAGACCGAGATGCTTCATGCGTCCGAAAAACGCCTCGACCCCATTGGCCGAAGTGAGAATGACCCCATGATACCCCCCGAGGCGGGCGAGGCTCTGGTCGCAAGGGGTCCAGTCTTCAGGGGTGGCGATTTCGATTGTCGGGATGCAGATGGTTTCGGCTCCCTGCGCCTGCAGTAGCGCGACAAAGGTAGCCGCCTGGGCTCTTGGGCGGGTGATGAGAAAGCGCTTGCCGAAGAGCGGCAGATTGTCGTACCAGCGTAACTCTTCGCGGTAACGCACGACCTCGCCGATAATGATCACCGCCGGCGGTTCCATCCCTGCTGCCGCGACCTGTTCGGCTATCTTATTCAACGGTGCGGTCAGGGTCCTCTGCCGCGGCAGGGTTGCCCATTGGATTACGGCGACCGGGGTATCGGCGGCACGACCATGCTTGATCAGCTGTTCGCAGATCATCTTCAGGTTACTCATCCCCATGTAGAAGATCAGGGTGCCAAGTCCCGTCGCAAGCTTCTGCCAGTCGAGGCTCGAGAGTTTACGCTCGGGGCGTTCGTGGCCTGTCAGGAGGGCGAGGCTGGTGGTTGTATCACGGTGGGTCAGCGGGATTCCGGCATAGGCGGCGGCGGCAAAACCGGCGGTGACGCCGGGGACGACTTCGAAGGGGATCTGATGTTGGCGCAGAAAGGCGGCTTCTTCACCGCCGCGGCCGAAGACGTAGGGATCTCCGCCCTTAAGGCGCGCAACCTGGAGTCCGGCGCCAGCCTTATCGACCAGCAGCTGGTTGATCTCTTCCTGGGGGACACTGTGTTGGCCACGGCTCTTGCCGACATAAATTTGTTCGGTTTCGGGGCGTGCGTAACCGAGCAGCACCGGGTTGGCCAGATAATCGTAGATGACAACATCGGCCAGAGCCAGGCAGTCACGCCCCTTGACGGTCAGCAGCCCCGGGTCGCCGGGGCCGGCACCAATCAGGTAGACCTTGCCGGAGTTCAAGCCTTGTCGTCCTCATTATTAAAGGTTTCGCAACCGTAGACCTCATTGAGGATCGGACCGGCCCCTTTGGCGAGCAGTTGTCGGGCGAGCGCGACCCCGGTGGCTACGGCATCAGAGATATGACAGCTCATGCTCTGCTTGATCATCTGCTGGCCGTCACAACTCGAGACCAGCGCGGTCAGCTCAAGTTGATCGCCGTTGACCTTGCCGAAGGCGGCGATCGGAACCTGGCAGCCCCCTTCGAGGGTGGACAGGACCGAGCGTTCGGCGATGACGGCGGCGGCCGTTTCAGGATGGTTGAAGAAATCGATCAGGGCGTTGGTTTTATCGTCCGTCAGGCGGCTCTCAATCCCCAAGGCCCCCTGACCGATGGCCGGCAGGCAAACCCTGGGATCCAAATATTCGCCGATCTGATCAGTATAGCCTAGTCGGTGCATCCCGGCAGCAGCCAGAACCACGGCATCAAGATTATCCTCGACCAGTTTCCCTATCCGGGTTTGGACGTTGCCACGGATATCGAGCATCTTCAGGTCAGGACGCAGGCTGAGCAGTTGCGCCTTACGCCTGAGTGAGCTGGTGCCGATCCGTCCACCTTGCGGGATGTCGTTGAAGCTTTTGCAGCCCTTTTTAAGCACAATGATATCACGCGGATCTTCACGCTCGGTGATGCAGCGCAGGCCGGTCCCTTCAGGGAAGAAGGTCGGAACATCTTTCATTGAATGCACCGCAATATCGATCTCGTTGCGCAGCATCGCCTCCTGGATCTCTTTGACGAACAGTCCTTTACCGCCAACCATGGCCAGCGGGACATCCAGAATTTTATCCCCTTTGGTTTTGATCTTGGTCAGGGTGACTTCAATCTCGGGATAACGCTTTTCTAGCTCATCCTTGACCCAGTTGGCCTGCCATAAGGCAAGGGCGCTGGCCCGGGTTCCGATACGCAGAATCTGCTTTGCCATGGGGAATACTCCTTTAGTTATGCGTGCTGTCGCTGTCGACGGGGTCGGTGTTTTCGACGGTCGGAGCGGGCAGGGCGAAAAGGGTGCGGACGGCATCGATATAGCGTTCGCCGTCTTCTCTGTGTTGTGCCTCTTTGAGGATCGAGGTCGGTTGATGCAGGACCTTGTTGATGATCGCACGGGTTAGTGCATCGATCGCTTTGGCGGTTTTGTCGTCAGCCGCGAGATTGGAAAGGGTCTTCTGTACCTCGCTCTGGCGCAGATCTTCGAGCTTCTGACGCAGGGCGACGATGGTCGGTTTGACTTCAAGGGTCGAGAGCCAGCGATAGAACTGGATAATCTCTTCGTTGATAATTGCTTCGGCCTTGTCGGCTTCCTTTTTACGCTCTTTCAGGTTTGCCTGTACAACTCCCTGCAGGTCATCGACGTCGTAAAGGTAGATGTTGTCGATCTTGTTGCACCCTGGTTCAATATCGCGCGGCACAGCAATATCGATGAGGAACATCGGTTTGTTGCGCCTTAGTTTTATGACTTTGGCGAGTTTTTTCGCTTCGAGGACATAACCTGACGCCCCGGTTGAGGAGAGAACAATATCAGCCTGATGGAGTTGGTCCTGGAAATTCTCGAAAGCGACCGCGCGACCTTTGAACTCTGTTGCCAGTTTTTCGGCGCGGGCAAAGGTGCGGTTGGTCACCAGCACTTCGGCCACACCATTGTTGATAAAATGCTTGGCCGCCAGTTCACACATTTCACCTGCGCCGATGAGCATAACGGTTTTGTCTTCGAGACGATCGAAAATCTTGCGCGCCAGTTCGACTGCGGCAAAGGGGATCGAGACAGCATTGCTGGCGATAGCGGTTTCGGTGCGCACCCGTTTGGCGACTGAAAACGCCTTGTGCATGAAACGGTTGAGAATCAGGCCGGCGGTTTTAAATTCACTGGCGTACCCGTAGGCGGTTTTGATCTGGCCGAGGATCTGCGGTTCGCCGATGACCATCGAATCGAGGCTCGCCGAGACGCGTAGCACATGCCGGATGGCCTCTTCGCCCTGTTTGTCATAGAGGTGCTCCACCAGTTCGTCAAACGGGAGGTTGTGGTATTCGGCCAAAAAATGTTGTAGTTGAGCGATTCCGCGCTCGGGATCACGGCTGGTGGCGTAGAGTTCGACCCGGTTGCAGGTTGAGACAATGATGGCTTCATTGATAGAGTCAAGCGCCAGCATCTGGCGGAGGGGTTCGGCCATTCCGTTTGGGGCAAAGGCGACTTTCTCGCGAATTTCAACCGGGGCTGTTTTGTGGCTGAGCCCCATGACCAGTATATTCATTTTAGATTTCCGAATCCTAAAGGATCTGATCTAGGGTTTGCCCATGAGAGCGTCGAAAGTGTGCATGCCGTTGAGGAGGAGGTTAACCCCCAAAAAGGTGAAGACCAGGCAGGCAAATCCGATGATGGCAAAGATTGCTGCACGTCGTCCGCGCCAGCCGATACTGAGGCGCCCGTGCAATAGCGCGGCATAGACAAACCAGGTCATTAGCGCCCAGGTCTGTTTGGGGTCCCAACTCCAATAAGTCCCCCAGACCGATTCTGCCCAGGCGGCGCCCGAGATAATTCCAAGCGTCATCAGGGGGAAGCCGTAGGAGAGCGCACGGTAGTTAATGTTGTCGAGGGTGTCGAGGGAAGGCAATCGATAGTAGAGCGTCGAGAAGCGTTTGCTTTTGAGCATGCGATCCTGCAGCAGGTACATGATTCCCGCACCAAAGGCGAGAGCGAAGGCGGCATTGCCCAGGAAGGCGAAGGTGACATGGACCGGGAACCACCAGGAGTTGAGAGCCGGATTTAACGGTTCGACAACCTTGGGGGAGATGCCGCTGCCGAGCATGGTGATCACCGCCAGCACGCTGGAGAAGGCCCCCATCACCGACAGCCGGTAGCGCAGGTCGAAAAACAGAAAGATGGCAACCAGGCACCAGGCGAAAAAAGCTAAAGATTCATGCAAGTCGGTGACCGGCGTATGACCAATCCGGACAAACTCAACGATGAACCCGACCATTTGAATCAACGCTCCGGCCAGTAAAAACCAGCGTGCAAACTGCCCTGGTTTCTCCTTGCGCCCGACGACATGTAGTAGATAGAGAACGGTTGCAATCAGGTAACAGAGAATGACAGTTTTGAAGAGGATGATGTGTGAGCTCATGGCGTCCCTTCAGGAAGTTGGAAATGCAGGTCTTGCAGGGAGAAGCCTGCACCGAAATGTTTGAGAAGCAACCTGTCGAGTGCGGCACTATCAGCCCGCTCGATCAGAGAGAGTAACCCCTGGTCGATCAGTTTCAGTAAAACCTGCTGATTGTAGGGAATCTGACCCCGTTCAGTCAACACCTTTCGCCGGATAATTCCTGCCAGTTTAGTGGCGGTCTGCCAGCTGTCGGGCACCATGTTGTTCAGGAGTTGCGTCAAAACCGCGACCAGCGCGGGGCTTTCCCCTCCGCTCGAGATTGAGAAACTGAGCGGCGGACGTCGCAGGTGTGTCGGGCAGATGAAATCCGATTCAGTTGCACTGTCGGTGCGGCAGCAGAAAATACCGGCCTGCGCTGCATCGGCAGCGATACGGGCATTGGTAGCGGCATCGTTGGTGGCAGCAAAAACCAGGCGCGCTGTGGCAAGGTCGCGTGTTTGATAGGTCCGTTGATGGTGTGAAAGGCGGGGGTGTTGCGGTAAATCTGGATGGACCAGGGGGTCAATCAATTTGACGACCGCCCCGGAGTTAAGTAGATCGGGAAGTTTGCGCCGGCCGACACGGCCTCCCCCGATCAGGACGACAAGCTGATTTTTGAGCCTGAGTTCGATGGTGTATCCGGACAGGGAAGCGGTCTCTTCCGCGTGGGTTCTTTCAGGATCAGACGCCAAACAGTTCCCCTTCGACCAGCTCGCAGATCAGGTGTCCACAAATCAGGGCCAATTCGGCGAGGCGGGCCGGGGAATCACCCGGCAGATTCAAGGTCAATGCTAGTGGATGGCCTTCTGCAAGACCTTCATTATGCTCAGGGCCGACCAACACCAGAATCCGGTTTTCTTCAATTTGTTCAATCAGATAACTGATTTGTGGCGAAGGCTTTTCACTGTTAAAAATCAGCAGCATATGTTCATTGCCGCTGTGGCTGCGATATTCACGGCCCAGAATTTCATGCGGTTGCTGATCTGCCAGTAGCGCCGCAGTGAAGGCCGGATTAACCCCGAGGGCAAACGCAGGCAGAGGAGGACGTTCAAAGCTCAGGCGGTGAGCAAAAGCGATGGCAAGTTGTTGGGCTACTGCTTGCAGGGGGCCGTTGCCAGCCAGAATCAGTTGACCGCCGCGCGCGAAAATTTTGGCCAGCTGTTGACTGATCTGGATCAGGGTTCCCCCTTGTTTGGCGGCGAGATCATCGATCTGGGAATTAATTATGCGACAGTTATTTAAAAGGCGGTCCTGCATTGCGATTTATCCCTCTCTTTCCCCGGGTCCAGGCCAATGATAGGGTGGAGATGAAGGACTGTCAAGAAAGCTGATTTAATTCACAAGTCTTGATTTTTTCGTCGGGTCCTTTATAGTTAGGCGAGTAAGAAATAATTAAATTCTAGGCGAACTGATTAAAAGGAGATAGGTCGATGGCAGGAGATAAGGTGCTCGAATTTACCGATAACAACTTCGAAGCAGAGGTGCTGAAATCCTCTCAACCGGTACTGGTCGATTTCTGGGCGACTTGGTGTGCCCCCTGCAAGGCGATTGCTCCGGTGGTGGATGAACTGGCTGGTGTCTACGATGGTCGGGTAAAAATCGGTAAGGTCAATGTAGATGAGAATCAGGCGACTCCGGGGCAGTATGGTGTCCGCGGTATTCCGACGCTGATTTTGTTTAAGGACGGTCAGGTGGTTGATCAGTTGGTCGGTGCCGTTCCGCGCAGCCAACTCGAGGCCTTGCTTGAAAAGGCGCTCTAAAAAAGGATTGAACGTTTATCAGTTAAAAAGGCCTCAGGGTAAGCAACCTGAGGCCTTTTTTTTGGAGTTGGGCGGGGTCAGTCCTGAATTGTACCCAGCAACTTTATAATCTCATCCTTCTGCTCTGCTGCAATCCGGCTTGCTTTCAGCTTGTCAAGGAGTTGTGCTTTTTCTGCGCGCGCACTTTGCAGATCCCGGTCCGCAGTTTGAATCGTCTCGCGGGATCCATACTCCCTGCTGCGCACTGCCTTGTAACGGGAGCTGATGGCGTTGTCGTAGGTCGTCACCAGCCTGTCAGCCTCTTTTCTCAGGTTAGCGGCTTCCTGCTGACGGGCACTGATCTCTTGTTGCTGCAGCTGCAACTCCTGTTGAAATTTCCGGCTGGTCTGAGGGTTATCTTTCGGTGGCGGGACGTAGTTGACCTTACCAGGGTCTTTTTCGTCCAGAGTCTCTGCCTGGAATCGGCAGTCCGCAGGAAGGCTCATCAAATTGTCCGCCACGTGTAAGGTGCCATCCTTGCCCCGGCACGAAAAGGTCTCAGCCTGGGTTCCTGCCGGAAGGCACAGCAGGAACAGGCTGCAGACCAGAATTATTTGTTTCATAACGACCGCTCCTCCGGGCCCTTTTTTATTCAGCTTGGACTGGGCCTGCTTGTAGTTTAGCAACAAACGAGTGGGTGGCAACACTTGCCTCAGAACAGTCTCTGGCTGTCAAGCAGCAGGGTGACAGGGCCATCATTGACCAGTTCCACCTGCATTTCTGCCTGAAATTGGCCGGTTTCAACCCGGACCCCTTCGCGCTGCAGATGGAGGATGAAGTGTTCGTAGAGCGGAATGGCCAGGTCTGGCAGCGCCGCCTGTGAAAATCCGGGACGACGCCCCTTGCGGCAATCACCGAGCAGAGTGAATTGCGATACGACCAAGGCTGCGCCGCCTGTCTCCTGTAGAGACAGGTTCATCTTTCCGGCCTCGTCTTCGAAAATTCTCAAGCCTGCGGATTTAGTCGCCAGATATTCAGCCTCGGCAGGGGTATCGTTTCGCTCTACACCAAGTAGAATCAATAGCCCTGGGCCAATCTTGCCGATGCAGTGCCCCTCAACATGAACCTGAGCCCGGCTGACGCGTTGAATAACCGCCCTCATGCCAATACCTCTTTGCTGAGCTGACGCAACAGGTTGAGGTTGCGATGGTCCTCACAGTGGTCGGTTCCACTCGGGGTCTCGATGACGCCGGGAACATTACTTACGCGTGGATCTTGCAACAGGGCTGCGAAGCCCGTCGCGCCGATCTCTCCTCGTCCGATATGCTGGTGCCGGTCAATGCGTGAACCGCAGCCCTTGATACTGTCGTTCAGGTGGAACAGGGCGAGTCTGGTGAGTCCGATTCGAGCGTCAAACTCATTTAGCACCGCTGTGACCGCCTGTGGACTGCACAGGTCATAGCCGGCGGCAAGCACGTGACAGCTGTCGAAACAGACCGCGAGGTTGGTATAAGGGCTGGTAGCAATAATTTCGGCCAGGTGCTCGAACCGCCAGCCCAGATTTGTCCCTTGTCCGGCGGTTGTTTCAAGCAGAATTCGCACATCCTGCCCGGTGCGTTCAAGGGCCTGCCCCAGGGCGGCACAGACCCTCTGCAGCCCGGTGCTCTCTCCGCTTCCGAGATGTGAGCCCGGATGCATCACCAGGTCGCCAATGCCGAGGGTCTTGCAGCGCTTCAGTTCATCGACAAAGGCGTCAATCGAACGCTGCCAACTTTCCGGGTCGGGGCTGGCCAGGTTGATCAGATAGCTGTCATGCACGGCCATGTAAGCGATGGAAGACTTGGCACGGGCGAATTTGAATCGTTCGACCGCGTCAGGGTCGAGGGGAGGCGCCTGCCAGCGACTGGCATTTTTGCTGAAAATCTGAACGGCGCCGAGTTGCAAACCAGCGGCGCGTTCGATGCTTCGGTCAATGCCTCCAGCAATTGAGACATGGCAGCCCAGGGGTCGTTGAACGATCATGGGGTTGTTCCCTGAGCATTGCGCATTTTGAGCCAGGGACCTATTTCGGCGGAGCGAGAAAATTGGGCATCAACGAAACTCCCTGCTGGTTCAGGCCCAATGAGAAGTGTCGTCATGCCGAACTTTTTGGCGGTTTTCAGATTGGCCGGCGAATCTTCGATCATGACGCAGTCCTTTCCCTGCAGGCACAGCTGTTTCAATACTTGCTGGTAGGGGAGAGGGCTCGGTTTCGGTTGATAGTCGGCAATGCGGATATCGAAAATCTCTTCAAAATGCTGACGAATCCCCAGCGCGCTGGTAACCTGCTCGGCATGCTGACGCGAGCCGTTGGTGAAGACAAAGCAGGGTTGATCGAGGTTTTTGAGTGTTTCTTGCAGTTCGAGATCGGGTGAAAGCCGTTGTCCGATATCGAAGCGATGAACGTATTCGAGGTAGTCTTCGGCATCAGCGGCATAATGGCGAATTAGGCCCTGCAAGGTGGCACCATAGTCCTGCCAGTACTGACGGCGCAAAGGGTCGACCTGGCTTTTCGGGATGCCGACAACCTCTTCCATATAGCGGTTGATGCGGACATCAATCAGGGCAAACAGATTCTTATCGGCCGGATAAAGCGTGTTATCCAGGTCAAACAGCAGGGCCTTCATTTGGGGTCCCAGGGGTAGTCGCCCGTGAAGACCTCGGCCGCCGGACCCGTTAGGTAGATACAGTTGTCAGCGGCCCATTCAAGTTCCAGCGGGCCACCCTTCAGGTGGTTGGTGATTTTACGGTCGGTGCGACCACTTAAGACGGCCGCTGCAGTGACGGCTGAAGCACCTGTCCCGCAGGCCAGGGTTTCACCCGCTCCGCGTTCCCAGGTACGTTGTCGCAGTTCACAATTCGAGATCACGCTGACAAATTCGACATTGGTCCGGCGCGGAAAGAGCGGATGATTTTCGATCAGCGGTCCGACCGTGGCGACAGGAAAGTTATCGCAGTCATCGACAAAGATGACGCAGTGCGGATTTCCCATCGACAGGCACCAGCCTTGATAAACCTGGCCACCTGCCTCAATATTGATCCCCAATGCCTCAGAATTTGCTTCTCCAGTCATTGGGATTTCGGCTCGCCGCAGATGCGGTTGTCCCATATTTACGCAAACTTTATTGATCTTCTGGTCTTTTCCACAGTGCATCTTGACCGGCATGATCCCTGCCCCGGTTTCGACCCTGATTTCAAGCCGATCAACCAGTTTGTGATCCCAGGCGTATTTTGCAACGCAGCGAAGGCCATTACCGCACATCTCCGCTTCGGAACCATCGGCGTTGAACATTTGCATGCGCAGGTCTGCTCTGCTGGAGGGGAGAATCAAAATCAGGCCATCTGAGCCGATACCGAAGTGTCTTTCGCTGACCGCTGTCGCCAGTTGAGACGGCTGTATGATGGTCTGCTTAAAGCCATCAATATACACGTAGTCATTCCCCGCGCCGTGCATTTTGGTAAATTGCATGGATAAGGCTCCTTGCCGGTTGTCGTAGGCGAAAATCCTCTGCTACTATAAACGTGTGTCGCCTCCCGCGACAACCGCTAAGAATTTTCGCCTCCGGGCGCAAAAAGGAGAAAACGGAGCATGGCCTACAATCTGAATACGAAAATTTGGCAGACCGGTGCCCTGGAGTGGTGGGGGATGATTGAAAATCAGGATATCTATCTTGGCTCACGTGAGTTTCCTCAGCCTCCCGATGAAGGGGATGAGTGGCGAGTCGTGGCGACCGGCGATCGCTTCAAGATTATCAACAGTGAAATTTGTCGTATTGCTGTTGGGGAGGAGCAACCTTGGTAATGCTTGAAGTGCTGCAAATTCCGGCGGGGCCGATGGATAACTTTGCCTATTTGGTTTTCTGTCCGCAGACGCGCAGGGCGGTTGTGGTTGATCCCTCCTTTGCCCCTCAGGTTGTGCTCGCAGCGGCATACGAACGGCAGTTGCAAATTGTCGGTCTGCTCAATACCCACGGGCACCATGATCATATTGCCGGCAATGATGAGATTCTGGCCGCCGTTATGGTGCCGCACTGGGGACATCCTTTCGACCTGCCGGCTGCCAAAGAGGCTCTATTGGAGGGGACCATCGTCCCCGTGGGGGAGGGAGGTATTCGGGTCATGCATACGCCGGGGCATACACCGGGCTCGGTTGTGCTGCATACGGGAGAGGGTCTAATCACAGGTGACACGCTGTTTGTTGGCCGCTGTGGGCGGGCCGATCTGCCGGGGAGTGATGTCAACAAACTCTATGACAGTTTGCAACGGATCAAGCTTCTGGATGGAGCCCTCAAGGTCTATCCGGGGCACAATTATGGCGCGCGTCCGATCTCGACGATTGCCGATGAGCGGCGCGAGAATAATTTTTTGAGCGCCCCGGATCGTGAAGCATTTATCCATTTGCGGATGGGATAAACAGAAGAAACAAGCTTCCTTAAAAAAAAGGCCGCCATTGCTTGCGCAGTGGCGGCCTTTCTTAAAGGGAATTTCAGGGCGACCCCCTTATTTGTCCTTCTCATCAAAATCGAGCGAATCAAGCGAAAAGTCCTCTTCGCTTTCGGCAAAAATGTCGGCGGCAGGATCTTCGTCGGCATCAAAGCCGAATTCTGCCGGACTCACAGCGCTGGATTTGGTTGTATTCTTTACCGCAGGGGCGGCATCGGGTTCATCGAAGGAGAAGTCATCTTCAGAAAGGGCGTCGTTGTCTTCGGCCACTGGGGTTTCAACCGGGTCCGCCGCGACAGAAACTTTTTCTTCTGATGCTTCGGGGGCGGGGAGAGTCTCTTCGACATCGTCCTCAGAGGCGACTTCTTCAAAGAGTTCATCAAAGGCGAGGTTTTCATCGTCTTCACTGTCACCCATAAAATCAAAACCGAAGTCGTCGACGTCCTCGCCTGAACCTTCGTCGGCAAAATCATCGAGCCCGACATTGCCTGCGGTTGCAGTCGCTACTTCAAGAATTTCTTCTGCAACGGTTGAGGTCAGTTCCATCGGCATCTCAGCAAGCAGAACGCTTCGGATGTTAAAGCGGGCTTTATGCTCGGCCAAGTCTTTACCACATTTTTTACAACTGTCGAGATGGTCGAAACTATTGTAGCCACATTTGGGGCACTTCATGACAATTCCTTTCCATGCGTTCTGGATGAAAAGCTGCCGGTTTCTTGAGAAAAATCCCCATAAATATATTGTAAAATCGACAGGATGGCAAGCCCGGCAGTCTCGGTGCGTAGAATTCTTGGGCCAAGACGAACAGTCTTGAATCCGGCGGTTTGTGCCTGAGCTGCTTCGGTGGCCGAAAATCCACCCTCGGGCCCGACCAGTACGCTGATGGACGCCGGGGGTTGGATAGGGAGTAATTCTGAAAGAGGTGCGGTTTCTTCTTCCCAGAGCATCAATTTTAACTCGCCAGTGGCCTTTTTAAGTGCGCTTGTCAGGTTGTCACTGATGTCGATTGCCGGAGCAAAGGGTTGGCCACATTGACGGCAGGCTTCGTGCACGATCTTCTGCCAGCGCTCCACGCGACCATCTTTTCTGGTCTGAGGGATCTTGACCATTGTTCGCGCACTCGGAGTTAAAATAAATTTCGATAAGCCGAGCTCGGTCCCTTTTTGCAGAACGAGCTCCAATTTTTCTCCCTTCGCTAACCCTTGAATCAATTCAATTCTAAGCTTTGGAGGCGTTTGGTACTCAAGATTCATAACCCTTGCCTGTTGTCCGGTCGTTTCAAGTCGACAGAGCGCGATGCCGCCAGCACCGTTAAAAAGTTCGAATTCATAACCCTGTGTTTGGCGCAACACGGTTGAGATATGCCGAAAGATATCTGCGGGGAGGTCAAAACTCGTTCCTGGCTCAGGCGGTAGTTGTGAGAAGAAGAAGCGCCTCATCAGTTAAATACGTCGCCAGGTCAGGCAAGCCCAGCCATCTTGCCGGGTCACGTCTAGTAGCTCCAGGGGCTGGTCGGCGAAACCGTCACAAACTAACTTTTCCTTTTCCTGGAGAATGCCGGAAAGAAAAAGGTACCCACCCGGGGCCAGATGATCTACCAGTTGATCTGCCAGGCGGATATTTTCTTCGGCCAGGATATTGGCAACTACAACATTATAGTGACCAGGGAGTTGGTCGAGCGGCTCGCTGGTGATTTGAATACGTGCCTCCAGTTGATTCTTGCGGCAGTTTTCGGTGGCGATTTCACAGGCGAGAGGGTCAATGTCGCAGGCAAGAATTTTATCAGCGCCGAGTGCCGCCGCGGCCATGGCCAGAATGCCTGACCCGGTTCCAACGTCCAACAGGCTTTGCGGGGACTCTCCACGGTCGAAGAGATCAACAATGCCTTCCAGGCAGAGGAGGGTTGTGCCGTGGCTACCAGTGCCGAAAGCCATGCCGGGGTCGAGTTCAAGGACTTTTTCATTCTCTGCTGGATCATATGCTTCCCAGCTGGGATGAATAATCAGGTTGCGTCCGATCCGCATGGTCGAAAAATGCTGCTTCCAGCCTTCGGCCCAATCTTCTAGATGAACCTGTTTTTGAGCACCAACCTGAAAGTGTCGCCCGGTGAAAAACGGGCGCAATTCATCCAGCACTTGTTCGATCTGCCTTTTAAGGTTTGACTGGGCTAGATCTTCCGGGAAGTAGGCTTGAATATTAAGGTCGCTATTGGGATCAAAATCGTCATCAGGAACGGTAAAGGTATCCAGATCACGCTTTTCAACCAGGGTGCCAGAGCAGCCGAGACCTGACAGGGCATCGCAGACGAGGTCAACGGCTGGTGCGGGGATGGTAATATTGATAAGAATCCATGCGTCATTTTTCATGGACTCTAGATATCATTCAGCAGGGTTGAAAAGCAACCATCGATCAGCAGCCTGAGGTATCTGGACGTCTTCTTGCGAATAAAATGGAGGTCGCTCTGCAGGTAACGGAAAAGTTTTGAGAATGACAGTTGACAGGGAAATGGTTCTCTGGCCTAAATCTGAGGCTCGCCCAATGAGAGACCCATTGTCTTTCACTTAAAATAACCACGAAATGGTATTTTTTTATTGCAGGATAGCCATTAAGAATTTATTAAGGTAGCTTGCGATGAGCGAATCTCTCTGCTAAAGTGATACATCCCTTTCATGAGGATTAATTATGGCTTCACCCTGGGAGGTCTTTCTCCTGTCGGATGCAACGGGTGAGACGGCCGAAAGTATGGTTCAGGCCGCTCTAAGCCAGTTTCGTGAAAAACCGGCGATTCTTAGACGTTTCAGTAATGTACGCACTAAGAATCAGATCTACGAAATTCTCGATCGGGCCCTGGCCTCGCAGGCATTGGTGGTGTTCACGCTGGTCAACAGTGAGCTGGCGCAATTAGTCTACGAAGAGTGTGATGCTCTTGGATTGGCCAGTCATGATCTGTTGACCCCTCTTTTGAGGCGTCTGGCAGAACAGGTTGGCCATTCTCCACAGGGCTTGCCTGGCCTGTTTCGGGGGATGGATGAAGAATATTTCCGCCGAATTGACGCGATTGAGTTTACCGTTAAACATGATGACGGACAAGAGTGTCGCAACTTGCATAAGGCTGATATTGTCTTGGCGGGTGTTTCACGCTCGAGCAAGACGCCGGTTTCGATCTATCTGGCTCACCGGGGATGGAAGGTTGCAAATGTTCCGATTGTTGCCGGGATTGATCCTCCTCCAGAGCTGTTGAAACTTGATGCCAAGAAGGTCGCAGGGTTGATCATCGAACCCCAGCGGTTGTTGGAAATGCGAGCTGCGCGCCTGATCAATATGGGGCAGAATCCGCGCACCGAGTATGCAGATTATGAACGAATTAATGAAGAAATAAGTGCCGCACGTCGGCTTTTCCGTCGGCAGCGCTGGGCGGTGATCGATGTGTCGACCAAAGCAATAGAAGAGACGGCCAACGAAATACTGCACAAACTGAAACTGATTTAATTCTGATGATCTAGCCTGTTGTAGATCGTAGAGAATTCCAGTCGGATCACCATTATGGGAGCAAGCACTATGAGAATTTTAGTTGTAGAGGATGAAAAGAAGGTAGCCAGTTTTATTAAGCGTGGTCTCGAAGAAGAAGGTTTCGGCGTCGACGTCGCTTACGATGGCGAAGAAGGGGTCTATATGGCGGAGAATACCGCTTATGATCTGGTCCTGATGGATGTCATGCTCCCCAAAAAGGACGGCTTGACAGCCATTCGTGAGTTACGCTCAAAGCAGGTCAAGACCCCGATTCTATGTCTGACGGCCAGGGATACAGTTGAGGATATTGTCTCTGGTCTCGACATCGGTAGTGACGATTATCTGACCAAGCCATTTGCCTTTGCAGAACTCGTCGCCCGTGTGCGTGCCCTGATTCGACGTGGTTCCCAGGACCGTGGCGCTGAACTCTATTTTGGCGACATGCGGCTTGATCCGGTGACTCACAAGGTCTGGCGTGAAGGGAAAGAGATCGATCTCACCGCCAAGGAATACGCCCTGCTTGAGTATTTCATGCGCAGTCCGAATCAGGTGCTGACCCGGACCATGATCGCGGAACACGTTTGGGATTACACCTTTGACAGTTTCACAAATATTATCGATGTTTATGTCAACTATCTGCGTAAGAAGGTTGATCGTGATTTCGATAGAAAATTGATTCACACCGTTCGCGGAGTCGGCTACGTCTTGAAGGAGACCGATTGAGCCACTAGTCGGCGGGGCGCTCAAAATTGAGTAGGCTGTTTACTTCTGCCGCTAACTGAGTTATAAGAACCATTAAGAGATCTTCGGGTCTTGAGCCCCACGGACCTACCCCCCCTCCAGGTCCGTGGGGCTTTTTTTATCTATCGTAGGTCCATACGACAAGCACAGATGTGAGAGCCTTTAGGGTTTATTTTTCTCCGGCCAACTGTTGGATTGCTGGAGAGCTTCATGCCTGATTTACGACCCCGCCTGTTTTTTCTCAATGTGCCCACATTGTCGCTGCCCAGTCGTCGGAGACTTCGGCTTGACGACCTCGACCTTTTAGGTGGACGGGTGCCTATCTCCATGCTGCTTTTTTGCAAAGTCGCTGTTGGTCCGCTGTTATGAAAATTTTTGTCAAAACCAGGTGATGCTGGCACTGCTTCCTGGTTTCGTGCAGCTTACTTATTAATTGGGATTTATTGGTCAAGCCGCGAGAAGGCAAGGCATTGGGCGCAGCACTCGGAGCTCATCTAAAGCGGCTTTGCGATGGGGTTCACTGCCGCAGTCAATGCTCCCTGAGATTGAATATGATGCTCTGTTCGATATTTCTCTTGGTCTGACCGACAACCTGATTGCCCAACGACGTTGTTTGTCGCGGCGAGTGGTGCAGAGTCGACTGCACTCGCTTTATATCAAGCAGGGGCTTTATCAGGAGCAGTTTCATGGTAAAAAAGTTGGAGATTCTTTTAATCTGCACAATCGTGTACTGGCTGTTTCTCTGGCGCGAGGGTTGATTAATGCCTTCGAAATGGAACTTGAGGAAGTTGAGTTTTAAAAATAGTTTAAGTGCTTTCGGTGCGGTATAGGAGCTGAGGTTTAACCTCTTGTCTGTTCGGTCTTTTCTTGTGTTTGAGCCCCCATCATGCTAAAAGGTCTTACCATCTTACTGAAGGATTTTTATGCCACCCGTTTTTAAACCGATTCGTCCCAAAAAACTTTCAGAAGAGATCGTTTCGCAGATTAAGAACCTGATTGGGAATGGAGATCTCAAGCCTGGCGAACGTATCCCTTCCGAACGTGAATTGGCCACATTTTTGGGTGTTAGCCGTCCTTCGGTGCGGGAAGCAATCATGGTCCTTGAGGCTATGGGTTTTCTGGAGTCGCGGCAAGGGGGGGGGACCTATGTTCGTTCACTGACCGAGCGCTCGATGGCTGATCCTCTGGCCAGTATGGTTGAACGAAGAGACCCCCGCATGTTGCATGCTCTGACCGAAGTGCGGATGGGGCTGGAAACCTGGTCGGCCTACCTTGCAGCCAAGCGGGCCGAAGATTCGGAAATTGCCCGTTTACGTGAACTCTATGAAGTTATGGAAGAACAGGCGGAAAGCGGTGGCTGGGACCCTGCCATCGATGCGGAGTTTCATTTAACAATCACCGCCGCGACCCATAATACCCTGCAGGTTCATGTGCTGGATACGATTCAGACGCTCTTTCAAACGACCATTATGGTGACCCTGGGCGAATTTTACACCAAGGAGGGTTATATTGAGCTGTTGTTGAATCATCACCGTGAAATACTTGAAGCAATTGCCGCACACGACCCCGAGCGCGCCCGTCAAAAAATGATGGAGCATTTAACTCTGGTCGAGGAGAAGCTTGCGCTCTTTCTGCATCGTGAGCGTCCTGATACGGTTTGAATCTTTTTTTTGCTCTATACGTAAAAAAGCACCGGCGTTGAGTAGGTGCTTTTTTTGTGTCTGATTTAAGCATAAGAGTTCGTCAGATAAATCCAACCCTGCATTTCCCCTTGGAACGATCCCTGCAAAACACTTTGGTTCTTGTCGTCTGTATCAATAAATTTTTCGTTTAGTTGTGGCGATGGCTGGTGGAGATGAGGAGAATTGATTGAAAAACTGCATCGCCGTGCGACCACTACGACTTCCGCGCGTCCCGGCAAAGAGCAGGGCCGCCTCGTGTAGCGGTTCGTGGTTGGACGGATAATCGTTGAAAAGCGAATCGACAATTTCCAGGTAGTGATCGAGAGAACCGCTGTAAAAAGACAACCACAGCCCGAAACGATCCGAGAGGCTGATCTTTTCTTCCACCGCGTCGCTGTAATGGATTTCACCATCTTCGACATGCGTCTCAAGGTTGTCGCGCATCGCTTCCGGTAGCAGGTGCCTGCGATTGCTGGTTGTGTAGAAACGCAGGTTGTTCCGCGGGAGTTCGATAGACCCTTCGAGCACGCTCTTCAGGTGGCGATAGCCACGCTCATTTTCAGCAAAAGAGAGGTCATCGACTTCGATCAGCCGCAGACCCTGCGGGTGCAGAGCGTTGAACACCGCTTTAACGAGTGATGATTTTCCTGTGTCGCGAGCCCCCCAGAGCAGGGCGTTGTTGGCTGGATTGCCGCGCAGAAAGCGGAGAGTATTGTTCAGCAACGGTTCTTTCTGCTTCTCGATGCCGAGAAGTTGGTTCAGCTGAATCGGGTCGATTCGTTCAACCGATCTGAGTCGGGAATTGTAGGGTTGTCAGATCGCGGCGCGGGTTTCTGTCCAGTTGATAGTCATCAGCTTTCGGTTCAATGCTTGACGAGTGGTCAGTTTCTTTATGGATCGAGAGTATCATGATTTTGGGTCTGTGATCTGTTAAGGTCATCACTCGCATGTATGGCAATAAATATGAATAATTATTTTTAAGGGGGAGCTATGGCAATTGCAGGAAATCCGAAAAAATTGGCCCAGGATATCGCCGATGGATTTATGAACCTCTCGGCACCGGGGCTTAAGAGTTACACTCCGGCAGATCTCAAAATTATTTTGACTAATCTGGCCGTTATCCAACGTGAAGTTCGTTCCATTCAGATCCCTGCTGAAGATGCCTTACAGTTCAAGGCCAAGAATATGCGTCTGTCACGGTTGCGGCAAGCTGAAATGGTCATGCGCAGCTTCTGCAAAAAGATGCGCATTTCAATCTGAGGGATTTGACCTGGATTTTGATGAAGAGAAGTGGTGTCTGCGCAGTCATAAGCTATTGACTTGCAATAAAAAAGCCCCGATCTTACGCTTAGGCAAGGTCGGGGCTCTCCCCGGAGGATGTCTCGAAAACTCCGGGGATTTATCTTCTGGTTTCTAGGCTCAGTTTTCCGGGGTCGCGCGTCCCAGCAGTTCCATCAAGTGCAGCACATCTTGTTTCATTCCTGCCTGTTTGAGCCCCCAGGCCAGTTGCAGGTGGCATCCGGGGTTGGCGGTAATCAGATGCTCGACATTGGTCGCCGCTACGTTGGCCAGTTTACGATCCAGAACCTGCTTGGATTCCTCCGAAAATTTCAAACCCCAGGTGGCAGCGCTCCCACAACACCAGCTCGCTTCATTCATCTCGCGCAGCTCAACTCCAGGAATCATCTTAAGCAACGCACGTGGCTGATTTGAGATATTTTGCGCGTGGCAGAGGTGGCAGGGTTCGTGGTAGGTGACACTGGTCTTGACCGGCAACAGTTCCTCGGTGCGTAGACCCTTATCGAACAGAAATTCCTGTACGTCGCGCACTTTGCTGCGGAAGAGTTCCAGACGCTGGTGGTCCTCGTCTGCGGCGAGCAATTCTTCATATTCCTTGAGACTTGCCCCGCAGCCGGCACAGTCGGTAACGATATAATCAACATCCTGGGCCAGAAAGAGCTCGAGGTTAAAGCGCGCGAGCTCACGGGCAGTCTGGCGGTCCCCTTCATTGAGGTGCGGAGCGCCGCAGCACTTGGTCTCTTTGGGGGTGATGACATCGAAGCCCTGATGGGCAAGAACGCGCACCGTCTGCCGCGAAACCTCGGGGTACATCAGGGTCATGATGCAGCCAAGGAAGAAACCGACCTTGCCGCGTTTTTCGCCATGGGCAGGGGTTAACTCGGGCAACTGTGGACGCAGGGGGGCATCGAGTTTGGGCATCATCCCCTCAGCTTTTTCCATCCAGGCGGGACCGAGTTTGAGTGCCTTGGAGTGGCGCACCAGCCACTGAATACCGAGACGCTGATAAAGACGGGCCGGCAGCATCGATTTCTCGAGTAACGCAGGATCAGGAAGCATTCTTCGCAGGATAAAGTCACGAATGCTCTTGCCCATATGTCCCTGCGGTGTCTGCTGCTGCGCCTGGCTGCGGCAGATCTCCATCACTTCACCGGCACGCACGCCTGAGGGACAAGAGGTGGTGCAGGCGCGGCAGTCGAGGCAGAAGAAGGCCTCGTCTTTAACCGCGGCGGTAAATTCAAGTCTTCCTTCTGCGACAGCGCGCGCCAGAGCGACGCGACCGCGCGGGCTGGAGCGTTCGCGTCCGGTCAGCATAAAGGTCGGGCAGGTCGGCAGGCAGAAGCCGCAGCGCATGCACTGCAGAACGGCTTCATACTCAGGGGCGTCTACGGCAGTAAAGTTCCCGAGTTTTTCTTTTTTGCTTGTTTGTTTGCTCATTGGACTATTCCCCGTTAGCAATAAATATCTTGCCCGGATTGAGAATTCCGTCGGGGTCGAAGGACTGTTTGATCCGTTTCATTACTGCCACGCCGCCCGGGCCGATCTGTCGGGCCAGGTAGTCTTTTTTCGCGATGCCGATGCCATGTTCCCCGGAGACCGTACCCCCCCAGGCCAGGACCTGTTCGTAGAGTTCGTCGTAAAAGGCGTGGGCGCGCTTCATCTCGTCGGTATTGCGTTCGTCGCAGAGCACGGTCGGGTGCAGGTTGCCGTCTCCGGCATGGCCGAAGGTGCCGACGGTCAGCTGGTACTTTTGGGTCAACCTTTCGATCAGAGTGAAGGTCTCGGCCAGCATTGAGCGCGGCACGGTTGCATCTTCGAGCAGGGTCGTCGGTGAAACCCGCGCCAGTGCAGAGAGGGCGGTACGCCGTGCTGCGGCCAGGCTGGCCGCTTCTGCGGCATCTTTGGCGACATGAACTTCGGCGGCGCCAACGTCGTTAAGGATCCGCTCGACCTCTGTGGCTTCTTCGGCCACCATCGCCGGGTGACCATCGACCTCAATCAGCAGCAGCGCTGCCATCTGACGCGGCAGGCCGATCTTGACGTAATCCTCGACGCAGTTGATGGTCGCCTTGTCCATGATCTCCATGGTCGAGGGGATGATCTTGGCGGCGATGATTTTACTCACCGCTGTTCCGGCGATGCGGATGTCATCGAAATAGGCGAGGAAGGTCCGCTTGTCCTGGGGTGGCGGGATCAGTTTGACCGTGATTTCGGTGATGATTGCCAGGGTTCCTTCGCTGCCGACCAACAGATCCTTGAAGGCATATCCGGCGACATCTTTGACGCTCTTGCCGCCGGTCGAAAGCAGGCTGCCGTCCGGCAATACACACTTGAGCGCCATTACGTAATCACGGGTCACGCCATACTTGAGGCCACGCAGACCGCCGGCATCCTCCATGACATTGCCACCAAGGGTCGAGATTTTCTGCGATCCCGGATCGGGTGGGTAGAAGAGCCCTTTTGCTGCGACCGCGTTGAACAGGTCAAGTGTGACGACTCCCGCTTGACAGGTAGCGGTCAAATTCTCCTCGTCGATCTCAAGAATCTGGTTCATCTTATTCAGGCAGATAACCATGCCGCCTTTGATCGGGATGCTCCCGCCAGACAGACCGGTACCGCTCCCACGGGGGGTGATCGGCAGCTTGTTGTCGCGGGCGATCTGCATCGCTATCTGGACCTGTTCACTGCTGGTCGGGTAGATGACGACATCTGGGGTGTGGTGCAGTCCGGGGGTCGAATCATAGCCGAGGACCAGTAGGTCCTCGGGCTCGGAAACGACGGCCTCTCTACCTAATTTAAGGACGAGTGTCTCAAGTATATTTTTATCGATCATAATAGCCTCTGATCTTCTTTCGCTTTCTGCTGCCCTTGGCCTACTTTGGAATACGGATCAGCAAGGTCGGCAGAGCAGAGCTGTGAAGCACCTTGTGCGCAGTTGTACCAAGCAGGGCTTCTCCGACCGCAGAGTGCTGATGGGTCCCCATAACGATTATGTCAGCTTGGATAACCCTGGCCTGTTCGATGATGGTTGCGGCGGGCCGCCCCTCTAGTACCAGGATGTCGGCCACCAGATTTTCCTCGGTGGCACAAGCTTCTTGTTCGCAGAAGCTACGGAGTCGCTCCTTTAACTTATCCAGCAGTTGAGTGCGGATCTCCGCATGCAAGTTTTCTGAAACTTGATGAGAGATATGTAGTTCGACCAGACTCTGGCCGAAAGTTGTCAAGGGCTCAACCACATGCAGAATGCTGACCTGGGCCTGGTAGCGCCTGGCCAGGCTTAGAGCATAGCGAAACACATGGGTTGATCCGGAACTGAGGTCGGTAGCGTAAAGAATGTTTTTAATTTCCGGAAGCATTTGATTATCCTCTATCTCGCTTAGCTACCGAAGAATACGCTCGGTAAGTAGGTGATGATCTGCGGGAAGATCATCAGGATTGCCAAGGCGAATACCTGAATCATAACGAAGGGGATGATCCCTCGGTAGATATCACTCATGCTGTATTCAGGTGGGGCCACCCCTTTGAAATAGAACAGGGAATAGCCGAAGGGGGGGGTCAGAAAAGATGTCTGCAGATTGATACAGACCATCATCGCAAACCAGAGCGGATTGAAATTCAGCTCCATGGCGATCGGTGTGAAAATCGGCACGACAACCAATAAAATGGCGGCCCAGTCGATAAACATTCCCATGAAGAAAACCACCGCCATCATGATCGTAAAAACCACATAGGGGCTGACATCCATCCCCAGCAAGGTGTTGGCGACAACGTCGCCACCGCCCATGCTCAGAAAGACTACGGAAAAGAATTTTCCACCCAAAAAGAGGGCCATGATCATGGCTGTGGTGCGGGAGGTCGAGACGCAGGCCTGGGTAATGACCGTCCAATTGAGCCGACCGGTGACCAGAGCCAGAACCAGAGCGCCAATGCAGCCCAGAGCAGCGGCTTCAGTCGGGGTGGCGATCCCGGCTAAAATAGTGCCCATGACCGTCAGGATCAGGCCGAACGGCGGGACAAAGTTCTTCATGGTCATGGAAATTTTTTCTGAAACGGTGGCGGTTCGATCTTCCAATGGAATCGGCGGGCCGAGCTTCGGGTTCATGTAGCAGCGCACACCGACGTAAAGCAGGTACATTGCGGAGAGCAGCAGGCCGGGAAGAATAGCCGCAGCAAACAGGTTGCCGACCGAGGTCTCTTTTTGACCCGTCAGGCCGCCATAGACAACCAGCATGATTGATGGCGGGATCAAGATCCCCAGTGTCCCCGAGGAACAGATGATTCCGGCTGAAAGTGAGCGGTCGTAACCGCGGCGCAGCAGGGCCGGGCCAGCCATCAGACCCATGGCAACTACCGAAGCGCCGACAATGCCGGTGGTGGCAGCAAAAACTGTCGAAACTACGATAACCGCCATTCCCAAACCGCCGCGCAGTCCACCCAGGACCTGGTACAGGGCGTCGAACAGCCCCTCCGAGACCTTGGATCGATCGAGAATCTGAGCCATGAAAATAAACAGCGGTATGGCGACCAGCGTATAATTAAGGAAAATGCCCCAGGCATTATTGGCAAACAGCCCCATCAACGCCTGGATACTGAAACCGTTATCGATCAGGCCGAAGAGGGTTGCAACTGCGGCCAGAGTTATCGCTAAGGGATGCCCCATGGCGATTGAGGCCATCAGGGTTACGAACATTAGGATAGTGAGTACTTCGACGCTCATTGGGATCTTATCTCCTGGCTCAGGCAGGTTTTAATTGGTCTTTTTAAGTAAACGAACATCTTGAATCAGTTTGGCGAGCCCTTGCAGGAAGAAGAGAACAAAGCCAATCGCCATGAGCGTTTTGATGGGGTAAATTGCAGGCGCCCAGGAACTTGAAGCGTGTTCCAACTGGTGCCAGGAGGAAGCGGCCATCACGCACATGTAGAAAGTCAGCAGGCCGATCGTTGGTAAAAACATCAGTCCGTTGGTGATGATGCGCAGAATGGTCCGCGATCTTTCGGACAGTCGCGCTTCAAAAACGTCAATAGCGACATGGGTGTTGTGTTTGTGCGCGTAGGCCATGGCAAAACAGTAGTGAAGACCGTAGAGGAAAACGGTCAGTTCAAAGGCCCAAGATGTCGGCGCGTCAAATCCATAACGCATAATGACCTCCCAGACCACCACGGTAATCAGTGGTATAACGAGATATGAGGCATAAAAACCCACTTTCTCGTTGAGATTGTCGATCGCGCCATCAAGCTTAAACATAAAAAACCTCATAATCTATAAGTGGTGTGCATCTGTGGGACAAGAGGAAAGAAGCGGGGGTCCGCAGACCCCCGCCCGGATTATCTTGCTGGGCCTAAGATTTGGCTTATTGTTCGTGTTGCCCTTTGATAAATTGCTCATAGGGCCAGGGGGTAATCCCGCCGCGTTCTTTACGCCAGTCGGCGAAATCGGCTTTGAACTGGTCCTGAGAATCCATGACTTTTTTCACGTCGGGATATTTGGCTTTTAGACCTTCGATATAGTTATGAGAAGCGATGGCAAATTGGTTGATGGCGTCATCGTCCATGCGGACGAATTCAACCTTCTTTTTGAGCAGTTTGATTGCTTCGGCATTGAGGTTTTCCGCCCAGGCGGTGGACCATTGCTGGGTCTCTTCGGCGGCAATTTTGATGATCCACTTCAGATCGTCAGGCAGTTTTGCGTAGGAATCCTTGTTGATAAAGAAGGCACTCTGGCAAGAGGGCTGATGGACGCCTGGTTGAATGACATATTTGGTAATGTCATCAAAGCCCATCGGGTAGTCGATAGCGGGGGTGCTGAACTCAGCGGCATCAATAACGCCACGCTCGAGGGCAAGATAGACTTCGCCGCCGGGAAGGGGCGAAACGCTGGCACCGAGATTGGTCAAAATATCCATGTACCAGCCTGCAGTCCGAACGCGCATCCCCTTAAAATCGGCAATTTTCGTTGCCTTTTTGTTGGAGAACAGACCCAGTTCCTGACCGACGTTACCGCCGGGGAAGGCCACCAGGTTGTAACGGCCATAAAGCTCGTTCATCATTTCTTTCCCACCACGCTCGTACAACCAGATGTTGTAACCCTCGGTGTCCAGCCCCATCGGGACTGATGCAAAGGCGACAAAAGCTTCGTTTTTGCCTTTCCAGTAACCCGGCCAGTCGTGACCGATATCTGCCTGGCCCTTGCTTACCGCATCAAAACTTTCCATGGCACCTACGAGTTCACCTGCAGAAAAGAGTTTGATATCGAGACGCCCACCTGAAGCGAGCTTTACTGAATCAGCAAAATGTTGGGCGATATCATAGAACAGCAGGCCTTTGGACCAAGGCATGACCATTTTCCACCTGAATTTTTCGGTGGATGCTTTGATGGTGCGCAGTTCCTTTTTGACTTCTTCATGGCGCTTGTCGGTGCCAAACTTTTCGCGCTTTGCGGCAAAGGCATTGGGCGCCAGAGCCAAGGTCAGGATCAGGGCCAGACCGATGAACATTTTGAGCTTCTTCATTCTTTCCTCCTGTTAACGAGATTAAGAGATGTTACTGGTCGAATTCCCCTGGTTCGCGGGGATGGTCAATAAGTACACCATTTAATTGGTAAGACCAATTTGATAGCATACTCTAAAGTAAACAAAATATTTCTGTCAAGGGAAAAAATATAACAATGTTTTTAGTCACTCATGCCCTTGACTGCCAGTTACTTGAAAATGGGCAAAACACTGATGGGGTGGCTTCAACAGTCAGCCATCTAGGTGCTGAGCCCCTAATTTGCAGTCCAGCCACAGTCTATAGTCAGCATCGTTCCGGTGATGCAGACCGCCGAATCTGAGCAGAGGTAGATGACGAGATCTCCGACTTCAGAGGGTTCAATCATCCGTTTTACGACGGCTTTCTTCAGCATGATATTGCTGATGACTTCCTCACGCGGGATGCCATGGGTCTTGGCCTGCGCGTCAATTTGACCGTCAACCAACGGAGTGCGGACATACGCCGGACAGATAGAGTTGACTGTTATCCCCTGTGGTCCTCCTTCGAGGGCTGCGGTTTTGGTCAAGCCGGTGAGACCATGTTTGGCGCTGACGTAGGCTGCCTTGAATTCAGAGGCCCGCAGACCGTGAACCGAATTGATATTGATTATGCGTCCCCAGGAGCGTTCCTTCATCCCTGGCCAAAAATACTTGGTCAGTAAGAACGGGGCGGTCAGCATCAGGCTGATAATGAAGTCCCATTTGTCTTCGGGGAACTCTTCGATGGGGGCGACATGCTGGATGCCGGCATTGTTAACCAGAATGTCGCAGTGCCCGAATTTGGCCAGCACGCTGTCGGCGAGGGCCTTGCACCCTGCACGGGTACTCAGGTCGGCCTGGATGAAGAATCCTCCCAGACGTTTGGCGGCAGCTTCACCGGTTTCACGGTTGACGTCGGCCAGTGCGACCAGGCGACCACTGGCCGCCAGAGCCTCCGCTGCGGCCAGACCGATGCCGCTGGCGGCTCCAGTAACCAGGGCGACTTGTTGATTAGACATATAGGTGTACTCCTTTAACCTCTTTCTGGTGGAATGGTTGTTTTCAACTGAAATCTCGAGTTAAAAGGGTCTCTGCCTTTCTCTTATAAAAAAGGCCTGTCCTCTTAGAGTCGAGTACCGAACTGACATCCTGTGCAAGCTTTCAGTTCTTCCAGAGAACTGAAGGGGGAAATCTCGATCAAGGTCATGCCGTTTTCATCGATTTCAAATACCCCTTTTTCTGTTACGAGCAGGTCAACAACACCTTTGCCGGTTACCGGGAGATCGCATTCGGGCAGGATCTTGGGGCTGCCGTCTTTGGCACAGTGCTCCATCATGATGATGACTTTTTTGACGCCGCTCACCAGATCCATGGCTCCGCCTGGGCCCTTGACCATTTTGCCCGGGATCATCCAGTTCGCCAGGTCGCCCTTGGCGCTGACCTGCATGCCGCCTAAGACGGAGAGATCGACCTTTCCCCCGCGAATCATGGCGAAGGATTCGGACGAGTCGAAAAATGCTGCACCGGGGATGGTCGTGATAGTTTGTTTGCCGGCGTTGATCAGGTCGGCGTCGACCTGATCTTCGGTTGGAAAAGGACCGATGCCGAGCAGACCATTCTCTGATTGCAGGGTGATGTCGACGCCCGCAGGGATATAGTTGGCGACGAGAGTCGGCATGCCGATTCCCAGATTGACGTAGGCACCGTCAGTCAGCTCGCGGGCGATGCGTTTGGCCATCCATTCCCGTTCGGGGTTGACCTTGCTGCTACCGGAACTGCTGACAGCCAGGGTGCGCTGCTCGATCGGTTTTTCAAAACTCTTCCCGAGTAAAATGCGGTCAACGTAGACTCCTGCCAGATGGATCTGGTCCGGGTCGAGATCGCCCGCTTCAACGATCTCCTCGACTTCGGCGATGGTGATTTTTCCTGCCTTGGCGCAGGCAGCGTTGAAGTTTTGCGCGGTCTTGCGAAACACCAGGTTTCCCGCCTTATCGGCCTTCCAGGCTTTGATAATTGCCAGATCAGCGGTCAGGGATTCTTCCTGGACATAGTCGATGCCGTTAAATGTTTGGATCGGTTTTCCCTCGGTCAACAGGGTGCCGAAGCCGGTGCGGGTGAAGAAGGCCGGAATCCCGGCACCGCCAGCGCGCAGTTTCTCTGCCAGGGTGCCCTGCGGGGTGAGTTCCAATTCGAGTTCGCCGCTCAGAAACTGTTTTTCAAAGGTGGCATTCTCACCGACATAGGAGGAGATCATCTTCTTTATCTGGCGGGTCTGGAGTAGCAGTCCGAGCCCGAATTGATCGATCCCGGCGTTGTTGCTGATAACGGTGAGGTTCTTGGCGCCAGAATCCCGCAGGGCGGTAATAAGGTTCTCGGGAATACCACACAGGCCAAAGCCTCCGGCGGCGACGGTTATATTGTCGCTGGTTACTCCCTCAAGGGCCTTGTTGGCATCAGTGAAAATGAGTTTCATTAAAATTTCTCCTTTGAATTTGGGGTCTTATGCGTTTGTCTCTGTGTTAGAAAGGTAAATAACGATGTTATATTTCTACTTCAATGTATCGCAAGGTGCGTGCCATGCAAGTGGTGAAGTTTTTCGTTTAGGATATATGTAGTTAAAAACTTATTAAAAACAAATACTTATACTTTGTTTGTCATGGATTATTCGCGCGGAATCAAAGAGGTAAAGAGTTTCTGAGGGATTCAAGTGTAGGCGCTTGACTACACCTGGACCGCGCGCTAGGCTGAGAAGGAATAGAATGATGTTCATTCTCGTCTCGGCGTTGAGTAGAAGACTTTGGCCGGATATAGCGGACAAAACCGCTGCTGGTCAGGTCTTCCCCTGAAAGGTTACCCGCCGCGACTCTCAGGTTGCTCGCCAATTCTGGCCAACTGTCTCAGTATGGCTACATGTAGTTCACGGGGGACAGAACAGGAGGATCTACTTTTGAAGGAAACGACACCAATATCTCAGGGTGAGCCAGAACCACTGTCACAGCTTTCTGAAGGCTTGCTGCAGGGGATGATCCGCCGCTTGCAATTGGTTGATTTGATCTTTGACCATATTGAAAATGGCGCTCTGGTGACCGATGCTGCCGGGTATATCCTCTATTTCAATCAGCCATATGCTCGGTTTCTCGGCCTGGAGGTGAAACAGGTCCTGGGTAAACATGTCACCGAAATTCTGGAAGACAGCCGGATGCATATCGTGGCCAAAACCGGCAAGGCGGAGGTCAACCAGATCTTTACATCGCGAGGTCGGGATATGGTGGTTCAGCGCATCCCGATTTTTGAGGAGGGCAAGGTTGTCGCCGTCTTCGGCCAGATCATGTTCAAGCAGGTCAGTGATGTGGGTCGTCTGGCCAGCAACCTGAGCCTGCTGGAGTCAAAGCTCAAACTGTATGAAAAGGAACTGATTTCGTTGCGTGCCACCCGTTACACTTTCGACAGCATCCGAGGAACCAGTCCGCCGATTATTGCGTTGAAGGAGGAGGCGCGTAAGGCGGCGCAGACCGACCTGCCGATCCTTCTTACCGGTGAATCGGGCACTGGCAAGGAACTCTTTGCTCAGGCGATCCATCAGGCCAGCTCCCGGCACAAACATCCTTCCATTCATCTCAATTGCGCGGCGATTCCCAAGGAGTTGTTCGAGGCGGAACTTTTCGGTTACGCCGATGGGGCTTTTACCGGTGCCAAGTCAGGGGGGAAACCGGGGAAATTTGAGTTGGCCGACGGGGGCACCCTGTTTCTAGATGAGATCGGCGAGATGCCGCTTGAGCTGCAACCCAAGTTATTGCGGGTTCTGGAGGATCATCTGTTTGAGCGGGTAGGTGGGAATCGGATGATGAGAAGTGATTTCCGGATTATTGCAGCTACCAACCGGGATTTGAAGATGATGGTGACCCAGAAGCAGTTCCGTGAGGATCTCTACTATCGCTTGAATGTTGTACCCCTTGAAATCCCGCCGCTGCGCGAGCGGAGAGGGGATATCATCCCTTTGGCTCAGCACCTGCTCGGCAAGATCGCGGATAACTATCCGGGGTCCTGTTACCAGTTGACCCCCGCCGCAGAAAAAGTACTGGATGCCTATCATTGGCCGGGCAACATCCGCGAACTGATTAATGTCCTGGAACGGACGGCTTTTACCATTGAAGGCAACTGCATTGATGCCTGTGATCTTCCTTTTTATCTCAGCCGGCCGGCAGTTGCCGCGCTACAAGGTGGACAATGGGATCTGGCTGCAGTTGTCGCTGAAGCTGAGCGGGAGGCCCTGCGCAAGGCATTGGAACTGACGGCCAACAATAAGGCCAGAGCGGCAAAATTGCTCGGAATTCATCGGACCGTCCTTTACAAGAAAATGACCAAATATCAGATCCCCCTCGGTTAATGGGTCAGGATGTGGCAGGTGTGAATTTATACCGCTGTTATGGAATCTAAGCTTTTGGCTTGACAGCAAGAGGTAGAGGCAATTAAGGTACATTGGTCTTACCACTTTACGGAGGAGCTATGTCTTTACTCAAACAATTCTGTAACGCGGCCACGGCGGCCGGCGCTGTGCTGATCGAGTGCAAAAACCAGCAAGCGGCTGTCACCTATATCGCCGAGCATGCCCAGGGTGGAGTTCTGGTACCGGTTTCGGCCAGTATTGAACGCGCAGAACTGAATGCAGCATTGCTGTCAGCCGGGGTTAAGCTGTTGTCGGTCGAACGCAGGCAGGCCGAGCAAGCCGCGGCCGGAGTCACCAGCGCCTGTTTCGGAATTGCTGATACCGGCACCCTGGTGTTGGAGAGCACCGCTGAAGATGTACGACTGGCCAGCACCCTGCCAACGCGGCATTTTGTCATACTCGACCCCAGTAAAATGCTGGCCGACGGTCTGGCCGCAGTAGGCCCCTTGCGTAAAATGCATCAACAAAACTCACGTAATTACATCGCCTACATCACCGGCCCGAGCCGAACCGCCGATATTGAGCGGGTCTTGACCATTGGCGTCCACGGTCCCAAGGAACTTTATATTTTATTGCTGGATGAATGGTCGGCAGATCTGCTGGAGATGTAAACCTCAAAAATGCGGCCTGAGAGGCGAGAAGCGCAGGCTTCAGGAGTAGATGATGAAAGAACGTTCAAAGGCATATCAGAACCGGATTGATAAAGCACTGGCCACCCCCAAGTTGCAGCAGGCCTTGCACCAGTTTGGTGACGCTTACCTGCTGGCGCGCGAAAAAGCCTTCAGCGGACTTGATTTTGATGCTCTGCGTCAGGAGATAGGGGTGATGAAGGATGATGTGCGCATCAACCACGCCCGTTATCTTCAGCAGTTCATCGATAATGCCCAGGCGGCCGGGGCGACGATCTATCAGGCAGCGACCGCCGAGGATGCCAACCGCTACATTGCCGAACTGGCGGTCAAGCAAGGGGTCAAGCTGACAGTCAAGAGTAAGAGCATGGCCAGCGAAGAGACTCATCTCAACAAGGCGCTAGAAGCCGCCGGGGTCAAACCGCTGGAGACCGATCTGGGTGAATGGATTTTGCAGCTTTCAGGCCAGCGGCCCAGCCACATGGTGATGCCGGCGATCCATATGTTCAAGGAAGAGGTCGCCGAACTCTTTAGCCGTGAGACTGGACAGGAAGAACCGGCAGATATCAAGCATCTGGTCGAAGTGGCCCGTCAGCAGTTGCGCCAGGGTTACCTCGACGCCGAGATGGGAATTTCCGGAGCTAATCTGGCGATCGCCGAAACCGGCGGGATCGCCCTGGTGACCAACGAGGGGAACGCACGTCTGGCCACCACCCTGCCGAAAACTCATGTCGCGCTGGTCGGGATCGACAAACTGGTACCGACCCTCGAAGATGCGGCCAGGGTCATCCGCGTGCTGCCGAAGAATGCCACCGGCCAGGCTTTAACCAGCTATGTCACCTGGATTCGCGGCGCGGTTCCCTGTGAAGAGGGTGAAAAGGACCTGCATATCGTGCTGCTCGACAACGGCCGCAGCCGTCTGGCGGCTGACGAACACTGCTGCGATACCAGCCGTTGCATCCGCTGCGGGGCCTGTGCCAACGTCTGTCCGGTCTACCAGAGCGTCGGTGGTCACGTGTTCGGGCACATCTATATCGGCGCTGTCGGTATCATTCTGACTGCCTTTTTCCATGGCCTGGATAACGCCGCCGAGATCGTCAAGGCCTGCATCGGTTGTCGCTCCTGCGTTGCGGTCTGTCCGGCGAATATCGATCTGGAGGGGATTATCCTCTCCCTGCGTGAAACCATCGCCGACAAGGAAGGGATCGGTGGCGCCAAGTCGCTGGTCTTCAGAAAGGTGATGCGCAATCGCAAACTGTTCCACGGTCTGCTGCGCGCGGCAAGCGTACTGCAGAAGCCGGTGACCCGCGGGGAACGGACCATCCGTCACCTGCCGCTCTTCTTCTCGCCCCTCACCGAATGGCGCACCCTGCCGGCGATTGCCGACAAACCGCTGAGGGATGTCTGGCCTAAGCAGACATTGAAGACGCCACGTCAGAAGGTTTCACTTTTCGGCGGTTGCGCAAATGATTTCCTCTACCCGGAACTCGGGACCGATCTGGTCGAGGTGATGAACCATCTGAATGTTGAAGTTGATTACCCGCTTGAGCAGAACTGTTGCGGGGTCCCGGCGCTCTACTCGGGGGACAAGACGACTGCGGTCGAACTGGCTAAACAGAACATAGACGCGCTGCTGGCCGGAAATCCCGACGCCGTACTCACCACCTGCCCAACCTGCACCATGGCGTTGCAGCGGGATTTTGTTGAGCACTTCAAGGACGATCACCAGTGGCTGGCCAAGGCCGAAAAGCTTTCATCGATCACGGTGGATGCTGCCGGCTACATCGTCAATCAACTGCAAGCCGCCGAGCAGTTCAAGGATCTGCCGTTGGCGCAGAAAATTACCTATCATGACTCCTGCCACTTAAAGCGCGGGGCTGGAGTCTGGCGAGAGCCGCGTGAGTTGATCCAAACCTCGGGTCATGAACTGATCGAGATGGATCACGCTGATCGCTGCTGCGGCTTCGGCGGCAGTTACTCGCTGACCAGCCACCCGGAAATTGCCAAAAAAATTCTGGGGGACAAGCTGCAGGATATTGAAAAGTCTGGCGCCGATTGCGTCGCGATGGACTGTCCGGGCTGCATGATGCAGCTGCGTGGCGGGCTCGAGAAGAATGAATCCAAGGTCACCGTCGCCCACACCATCGAACTGCTGGCTGCCGGGCTACGGGCTGAAAAGGCAAAAGGTTAGACCCTAACAGAAAATCCCAAGTGCTAGCCTGGCTTCTCTCTCCAGGTGTTTCCCCCGTGTTGCGCCTCCTGTGACACGGGGATTTTTTTTGTTGGATACGCTTCCAAAACCCTGATCGTTTGCAAAAAGGTTCGATTCACGGGCGCGGGGATATCGTATGCTTCAGCGAGTTCGACAACCTTGCCCGCAAAAATTTCGACCTCTGTTTTTCTCCCTGCCTCAATGTCTTGCAACATCGAGGTTTTCCCCTGTGGCGCAAGGGCATGGAGGACAGGGTACCAATCTTCGATGGCGTCCTCTCCCAATTTTATCCCGGTAACATCAGCGAGGGCGATGACTTCACGCATTAAGGCTATCATCAACTGTTGAGCTTCCCTCGATTGCTGGAAAACCGAATAGGGTGCGCGCAGGACGGCTGACGCCTGGTTCATGCCGACATTGATCATAAATTTCCACCAGAGCATGCGGATCATATCCGGCGGGGTCTCAAAGGGAATCCCGGCCAGCCGAAATAAATCCTGGACCGTTTTAACTCTGGGACTGAGCTGCTGGTTGTCTGCCGCCCCGAAAATTTGTTTTCCCGGATTTGTATAGCTGACCTCGCTCCCCTCACGCACCGCATCGATGCCGACTGAGATGGTATAGAGCACTTTGTCCATGCCGTAGATCGACCCGAGGAAGTTCTCACTGTCCAGTCCGTTCATGACCGAGATGATCGTGGTCTGATCACCGACCAGGTTTTGCAGGTCATGGGCAGCTTCTGCCAGCTGATGGTGTTTTAAGGCGACAATAATCAGAGTGGCCGGATCGGGTTTTTCTTCAGGATGGACCAGCGGGATTTTAAAATGCTGGCCATTGACCTGTACACCGTTTTCCATTAATCGGGCGTAACGTTGGCCTTTTGCCAGGACTGAGGTGCAGACATGTGGAGTCAAGAGGAACCGGCTGGCGAAATAGGCCCCCATTGCGCCGAGGCCAAGAATGGCAACTTTCTCTGGTCGAGTCATGGATTGTTTCCTGTTTTGCGTCGTTTTGTCAGGGCGAATGTATCACAGACCGAACCGTTTGAGGGTTTCGACCGGTGCCTGATCGAAATGTGAAAATTCCATGGTGAAGCTGCCGCTTCCCTTGGTCGCGCTGCGCAGTTCGGTCATGTAACCGAACATTTGGGTCAACGGGATGGTCGCGTGGATCAGGTCCTGATCGGCGTTGGTGAGGATGCCGGCGACCTGCCCGCCTTTCTGCTGCAGGCTCCCCATGACGCGGCCGGTGTGTTCGCTGGGTGTGGTCAATTCAAGTTGCATAATCGGTTCGAGCAGGGTGGGACCCGCTTTACGCCCCGCTTGAATAATGGCGAGATGCAGGGCGGCCAGAATCCCGCGCGGTGTGGTTTTGACCGGATCAAAAGGGATCTCCAGAATTTCGACCTTGAGGTCTGTCAGGGGGTAACCGGCGACGACTCCGGCGTGGCAGGTTTGTTCAATTTCGGGTTTGAGTGCCACAGAAATTTCGGGGGTGAGGCTCTCCAGAAGCGTTGGCGGGAGATCAATCTGTACCCCGCTGCGCCGGGGCAGCGGGGTCAAGCGCAGCAGGACGTCGCCCTGGTTGAGGTGCCCATCGATTTCGTGTTCGAAAAGTTCACGATGTTCGATCTGCTTTTGCAAGGTTTCGCGGTAGACCACCTGGGGCTTGCCGGTGTTAACCTGAACGCCGAAATCGGACTCGAGTCGTTGCACAATCACTTCCAGATGCAACTCGCCCATGCCGGTCAGCAACGTCTGGCCCGTATCTGGGTCTTCTGTGACCCTGAAGGTTGGATCTTCCCATTGGAGTTTGTCGAGGGCCAGACTCAGTTTTTCGCGGTCATCGATACCGCGTGGTTCGACCGCGAGCGATACCACCGGTTCGGGATATTCGAGGCCGGCGAGGATCAGGGGGTGCTCATTGCGGCAGAGTGTGTCGCCTGTCAGCACGGATTTGAGCCCGGATGCGGCGACGATATCACCGGCGCTGGCCGAGGTTATCCTTTCGCGCTTGTGGGCATGCATGCGGAAAAGCCGGGCGACCTTTTCGGGTTGCATGCGATTACTGACCAGCAGGCTGTCGCCAGCTTCAAGGCTGCCAGAGTAGATGCGCAGATAGGTCAGCTTACGTCCTTCGTCCGCGACCACCTTGAAGGCGAGTGCGCAAAGGGGTCCGTCGGGATCGCAGGGAATGGTTTCGCTCTGATTGTCTTCCGGGTGGCGCCCCAGGGCCGGGATGCAGTCGCGAGGGGAGGGCAGGAATTGGTCGACGGCATCCAGCAGAGGCTGAATTCCTTTGTTGCGCAGCGCCGAACCAAGCAGCACCGGAAAAATCTCACCGGCAATGGTTCCCTTGCGCAGGGCGGCGATCAGGCGTTCGTTGCTGACAGGTTGACCATTCAAAAAATCGCCCAAAATCATTTCATCAAAATCAGCCGCGACCTCGACGATCAGCTCGCGGTGGCTGGCGATCTGTGCTGCGAAAGACGCGTTGGCTGCTGAAACCTGTAGACTGCACCCCTGATCCTCGTTCGAAAAGAGAATCTGCTGACTGTTGAGGATATCAATCACCCCGCAGAAATTCTCTTCGATCCCGAGCGGGAGCTGGAGCAGTACCGGGCGAGCGTTGAGCCTTTGGGCAATGGTCTGCATGACTCGTTGATAGTCGGCGCCGATCCGGTCCATTTTATTGATCAGGCAGATGCGGGGCACCTGATAGTGGTTGGCCTGGCGCCAGACCGATTCACTCTGGGGCTGCACCCCTTCTACCGCACTGAAAATGGCGATGGCACCATCGAGTGCACGCAGAGAGCGTTCAACTTCGATGGTAAAATCGATGTGGCCGGGGGTGTCAATCAGATTGATCTGCAGGTCGTGCCAGCGGCAACTGGTGGCACTGGCGGTAATGGTGATGCCGCGCTCTTGTTCTTGAGCCATCCAGTCCATGGCCGAAGCACCGTCATGTACTTCACCCATTTTGTGAATTTCGCCGCTGTAGAAGAGGATCCGTTCGGAAAGGGTCGTTTTGCCCGCATCGATATGCGAGATGATCCCGATATTGCGCATCCGGTCGAGTTTGGTTGCTGGCATGTTCCCCCCGATTTGGAGAAGGGTGTTACCCGGCGCGAAGTTGGACCAGAGCATTGGGGTCAAGATCGTGATGACTGAAGTATTCGCGTTCGATCTCTTCGATGGTAAAGCGGTCTAATCCGCTGTTGGTCAAGAAGTCATTGCGCAGACACAGATCACTTTCGGATATAATCTGCGGCAGCAGGTTGTGGAGATAGACTGCTTCTTTTTTGATATGCATCACCACATCTTCAAACAGGGCGATTGGGATATCCTGATCTAAAGCCCCGGTGTCGCGTAATTCGTTACTGATTTCGTTGAGAAGCTCTTCCTGCTCCTTACGCGTATAGTAGCGCGAGTAAGAGTTCCGGATTCTCTTCTTTGCCTGCCCCAACAGCAAAAGGAAGAGGCGCTCCTCTTCGTTGAGCCGGGCAAGTTCGGTGACCAGATCGTTAATACTCTGCTGACCGGCAACGATCCGGTCGAGACCCCGGCGCAAGACCTTGATCTTGCGCCGACCGAAGCGACCTAGATAGTCGTTCTCTTCGATGGATGAGAAGAAGAGTTTTTCAAAAAGTCCGGGTTGCAGGGACTCAAAAGAATCACGGCTGCCCAGCAGGCTGCGTACGACCTCGTCGTTGAGCCGGTAGCCGTCCATGAAGGCCAGTTGACTGATCTGCTGGGAACTGCTGTCAAAACGATCAAAAAAGGTGATGATGTAAGAGAAATTCTCCAGCAGAAGCAGATCTGCTCCGTCCCGGATCTTTTCATCACAGATTTTGCCGGTTTCAAGCAGCAGGTGTTCAAAGCTGTGATCACGGTTTTTTGCGGCAAGCTGTTTGGCTTCTAGCAGAATGACCATGTCGCGGTTGTCGACGCTGGTTTCGAAGCGTTCTTCTTGAAACATCATCCCCTGCAGGATCTGGCGAGTCTCTGAGATGTAGGTTTTTTCGCGTGGGGCCTCCATCTCCTGTGTTTTCAGAAGCTCATCGAGGGCCAAAAACAGTGCCGTTGGAATCCCTTGACGGACTGACAAGGTTTTCAGCCGGGTCAGGCGTGCGTTGGCGGCCTGGTCAATAAACCCTTTCTGACGACAGGAGATCAGGACCTTTTTATATTCATTGACGATCCGGGAATTGTCTCGATGCTGAAACATGACATCGATGCGGATCCGTTCTTGCTGATATCGATCAATTCCAAGGGTTAACGCCAGGTTGTCAAGTTCAGTCAGGGCATTGGTATCGAGGTTGTGGTTGGCAAAATAGAGTTCGCGGAAGCGTTGCTGGAAGCAGCGATGCTTTTTGTGAATCAGGCGGAACAGATAGATTGATGAGCTCTCCGGCAGTTGCTTAAGGAGCTCGGCGCAGAGAGACGAATCGTCAATAGCGCTGAGTTCCAGGGTGCGCTTGCAGGTTTTGCCTATCTTTTGCAGGATTTGAAGCTGTTGTCCTTTGATGTTCTCTTCATTGAGGGGGTCGTGGACGAAGAAAAAGGTGTTGTAGATCGCATGACCTTCGAGAAACAGGCGGCTGTAGCTGTGGTCACCGTCGGTGCTGTTGCTGAAGAGCAGACGCGCATTCTTGTCATAGCTTGTGCCGTAAAGTATGAGGCGATTGCGGATATCGGTCTTTGCCAGATCGGCCAGGGGTTGTTCGACCCCGAACATGTACTCGCAGAAGGAACCACCATTCCCCCGATGTTTGACCCCTTGCGGTGTGAGGAAAAATTCGTTGCCGGGTGCAAAGAAGCGGAGTTCTTTACCATTTTGCTGATAAAACTGTGGGCGCGCATCGTTGCCCCCCGCGGAGGTAGCGAAAAATTCAATATTCTCATCGATGTGGCCGTGCAGGCGAAGTTCAGTATTCATCAGTCGAAATCTCTGTCTGCATTTAATGTGGGTAGCGCGAGTGAAATCTGCTGTCCATCATAGGCGAATCCAATTCCCTGTGGGAGCTCTTTTTCATGCAGGGGGTGGTCAATTTCATGGCTGAGATGGGTCAGCCATGTTTGTTGTGCCCCAATCTCCTGCGCCATGGCGACCGCCTGCTGAACATTGAAATGTGTTTTGTGCGGTTTGAGCCGTAGACCATCAAGAATCAAAACATCTAGCCCCTTGAGCAGTTTGAGGGAATTTTTCGGGATTCCATTGCAGTCAGTTAAGTAAGCCAGTGGCCCAATCCGGTAACCGAAGACCTCCATTGCTCCATGCAAAAGCGGGACCGGAATCAGGGTTAGTCCTCCGAGAGTAAAGCTGTTTGCGACAGGGCAGGTTTTCAATTGTGGAATATACCCCGGTTGTGTAACGGGGTCAAAGATGTAGCTGAAGTTATGGCGGATCTGTTGGAGTGTTGAGGCCGCGCCATAGAGCGGTAAGGCTGGCATGTCACGGCGGGTGAAGACCCGGAGATCGTCGATGCCGTGCAGGTGATCCGCGTGAACATGGGTATAGAGGACCGCATCGATATGGCCGATATTTTCGCGCAGCAGCTGTTGGCGCAGGTCGGTTGCCGTGTCGATCAGGATGTTGTGACCGCAAAAGCTGAGTAGCGCACTGCAACGGGTGCGGCGATTACGCGGGTCTTCTGACCGGCAGACCGCACAGGAGCAGCCGATTACCGGAATGCCGGTGCTGGTGCCAGAACCAAGAATTGTCAGCGTCAGGCGGTCAAAGTCCATATTTCAGCGCAGCTCAAGTTAGAGTGAGGATAAAATCGCGCGTTTATCCGATGGCGAAATCGGATCAGTTCCGGCATAGACGCGGCAAAATATACTGTGTGTAGAGATTGTCTGCAGCTCTGGCACAGGAACTGTCGCCGGCGAGTTCAGCATAGGTCAAGATTGGATCGACCAGATTCAGCCCTGCGGGTTGCACGCCATTCCAGAAATTCTGTTTTCCGAAGGGGGCCTGCAGGCTGACATTACCATGCGGATCTGGAGTCAGCTGGAGTTGCAGCATAACTTCCTGTTGCTGTTGCGAGTTGATATAGAGCACCGCCGATTCCGGGTCAAGGTGATTGGTTAACAACGATGCGCCCAATTGTCCGCCGAGCATTACCGTTGCTCTATCAGAGGAGCTGCGTAACAGCTCCGGCAATTGTTGCAACGAATAACTCGAATTCAGGGAGCAGCGTTGAACTAACATGCGTGGTCGCAGGGTCTCAAGATACCCGAGTTGCCAGCGTTGCAGAAGGTCTTCGGCGGCAGTTAGTTCTCTACCCTCAGAACTGAGCATGAGATTTCCGCGATTTTTCAGTTCTTTAAAAATATCTCCGATTGCTCCCAACGCAATACCGGCGTCCTCGGCAAGGATTCGATAGGAGGCATTGACGCTCTGTGGATTGCGCAGGAAGAGGTATATCAGTTTCAGCCCCGCGGATCGGAACAGGCGGTCGAGCCCACCACTGACCTGCAGATGTCGTTGCCCCGCAATTTCGACATAGAGCGGCGCCTGTTGCAGGAGCAGGTTGCCGGCGCAATCAGCGAACTCAATTTTTTTCTGCTTTAATTTGGCGGCCAGGTTGGGGCTGACGTAATGGGTCAAAAGCAGGGGGGCACAATTTGCCGGAGCTGCGGTTGTTTTTAATTGATGAATCACCAGATCGGCGATCTCTGGAGAAAGTTTGGGTACGACCTTAAGGAAGTAATATTTTTCACCCCAGTCCCCGCCGATTTTAATGGTTCCCGCAAACGGCCCGCCCAGTTTTTTGATGACGAAGTCAATATGACATCCAGGCAGACTGCGGATCGCCTTCATGCTGCCAAAGATAATTTGTTCATCGCGTTGTTTGGTCTTGTTGGTCATGAGATCTCAGCTTTATGGGTTTTTGTGTTCACTAAAGTCAGGGTGTTCAATGGTATTGATAGCGGCAATTATTGAAACTGAAGAGGGCCGTCTTGTCAAGCGTTCTCTGCCGGTTCAACGCAGTCGTCTAGAGATAATTTTCGATTTGAAGCCCTTTGAGAAGCGGGTCGACTTCAGCCAGAATCCGACTGCTATCTGGTAGATTAAACTCGGGTGCATCTTTCAAGCGGCGGCCTTCGGCGGTGATGATCAATTTAAGCTTCAGCGAGTGCTCGCCCAGATGGTTGCGGTCAATCATCAGCGCAATTTCATCATTGTTCAGTCGCACAGGGTGCCAACAGGAAAAGGGCCGAGGAACGCCGTAAAATTTTTCGACATATTCGGGATGAAGATGATTGCCGCTCATGCTTTGCCGTCGATCAAGAGCTTTTTTCGGAGAGCAGGACGGCGCCCAGGCTTGCGGGAATCTGTTTAATTTGGTGCAGGATGATCATGTTTTTTGTCCAGGGTGGCGAGGCTGAGATCTGCCGCCCGCTGGACAACGCCGTGGGGCGATTTGCGCCAGCGCTCAAACGCCTGATCCAGATTTTTATCCCCGAGTTTGCCAAGGGTCAGAATAATTTCGGCACGAAACTCCTCGAGCCGAGGTCGGCGGAGCAGATTGGGACGTTTGGCCAGGGAGAGGAGTGGGGCGATCACTTCTTTTTGCCCGATCAGACCGAGTCCCGAAACTGCGTCTCGGCGGATCTCCGTATAGCGGCCGAAGGGGTCAAACTGCTGAGCAATCGCCAGCAGGGGAGGGACGGCAAGGTTGCTCCTGGTGGCGCCGAGAGCTTTGACCGCCGGGCGGCGTAAGGCGAAGAAGGGATCCTGTGCGAGCAGGCTCAGTGGTACGACCGCCATGTCTCCGCCGATCATCGCCAGTGCGCTAATCAGCGCACGTCTGACCCGCTGATCCGGATGTTTAACCAGTGGTTCAAGCAGGGTGATTCCGGGGGCAAGGCGTAAGTTGCCGATCAGCGTGACTGCGTTGCGCACCACATACCACTTGCTGCTATGAATCATTTCACGCAGCAGGTCGAGGAGAGGTTCCCCCATTTTGGTGAGCATTGAACTCAGGCGATTGCGAACGTTGCTTGCTTCCTCGCGACCGATTTGCTCCAGCATTTGAGGGGCTATTCTTAGACCCAGCCCGATGATGAGGTGTTGCAGCCGTCGGTATTGTTGCGGTGTCAAGGTCGTGCTTTTGAACTGTGCCAGCAACAGATCTACCATCGGCCTGCTTAGTAAGTGTTCAAGGGCACTGGCGGCACGGTCGCGCTGAAAGGGACTGCGTTCGGTCTGTTGGCTTTGTGCCAGCAGCAGCGGCAGGATTCGCAGAATCCCGGGCGCACCGCTCTGTTCAAAATATTGGGGGGCCAGTTTGAGCAGCTGGTCGATCTGTTGCCCGTATTCCTCGTCGGCTTGTTTTATCTGGAGCTGTTCAACGAGGGTTCTCAGTTGTTGGACCAGATCTATAGCTTTGGGCGGCTCTGCGGGGGGTAATGCGCTCATCCCGATCTGCTCGGCGGCCTGTTCTGTTTCAACGGCGAATTGTTGACGTTTCTGCAGAGCTTCATCCAGGCTGCTCTCATTCAACCAGATACTGTTTACTTTGCGGCTGCGCAAAAAAGTCTGGAGTCCACCGCCGCTATATATTTCTTCTGCTGGCGTTGTCAGTCCATCGGCCAGGTAAAGTAGTTCCTGAGCCTGGAGATCGCTGAGAAAAATTATCTGATTAACCCGTCGCTCGGCAAGCAGGTAAGCCAGATCGAGTAAGGCGGGGTTCTTTTCGCCAATCCTGTCTTCGCCCAGGGTAAACCCCTTTTGAGAGGACTGGATGGCACGCCGCTCCTGATGCGTGAGCAGTGGCTTAAAGCAGGTCATGCAGTCCGTAATGGCGGCATGCAGGCTGGGGTGCTCCCTGGGATAAAAGCGTAGCGCCTTCAGAAGTTTGATCAGGCCAGTGAGTGCCTGCTCTATCTCAAGGATCAGCTGATTTTCAGCCAATGATACCTCCGCAAACTGTCAGGTTCTGTCTAAACCCGTAGACGTGATCCATGGCAGGATACCCGGTCGTGTCGGAGTTGTAAATAACCCCTTATATTTCGGGTATTTGCTGACTTTCAATCAGCCCTGGTCGGGGGATTCGGGGCTATCGATAATACAGAAACTGGTATCATGAATCCCTTCGTCCTCGGGGCGATAAATATTTTCTATTAAAGATGCAAATCGTTGATTAATGATTTTGCGCTTCAGCTTCAGGGTGGGGGTGACTTCCCCCTGGGTGCCGATAAAGTCCCGGGACAGCAGGGTGAAACGGCGGATCTTCTTGTAGTTTGGGCGATCTCGCTGGAGTTGATCGATCCTGCGACGGATCAAGTTGAGAATCTGTGGATGGTTAACCAGATCGCATTGATCGAGAAAATTAATTTTTTTGTAAGCGGCATAAGCGATCAAGGCCTCAAAGTCAGGAACAATCAGCGCCGTCAAATAGGGTCTGCGATCACCGTGAACCATGACGTTACTGATGTAACGATCGGTTTTGAGGGTATTTTCGATCTCCTGTGGAGCAACTTTTTTGCCGCCGGCGGTGACGATAATATCTTTTTTACGGTCAGTGATCTGCAAATAGCCCTCAGCATCGAGCTGGGCGACATCTCCCGTGTGAAACCAGTCATCACTAAAGGCCTCTGCCGTCTGTTCCGGCAGTTGCCAGTACCCTTTTGTGACACTGGGGCCCCTGACCAGAAGCTCACCGTCATCAGCAATCCTGACTTCGATGTTGCTCAGCGGCAGGCCGACTGTTCCGAGACGATGATGTCCAGGGTAGTTGACGGCGATGACCGGTGAAGTCTCGGTGAGCCCGTAACCTTCATAAATGGGGATTCCCGCGGCGAGGAAAAACTCGGCGATCTCTTGAACCAGTGGTGCTCCGCCAGAGATAAAAAAGCGCAGTCGGCCACCAAGGCGCTCGCGCAGTTTGGCGAAGACAAGTTTTGAAAAAATGGCCATCGCCAGGTTGAGTCCCATTCCGGGGTGGCGGCCTTGCTGCTGGCAGGCGACCTGCGCTTTACCGGCCTTGAGAGCCATGAAAAAGAGTTGTTTTTTTATCCAGGGGCCAGAAGAGATACGTTCCAGGATGCGGTTGTACATCTTTTCATACAGACGTGGCACGCTGGTGACGACGGTCGGCTGGATCTCGGCGAGATTGGCCGGCACCGTGTCTATACTTTCGGCGTAGGCGATGGTGACTCCCTGATGCAGCATCAGATAATAACCAGCCATGCGTTCAAAGATGTGTGACAGTGGCAGAAAGGACAGACATTGATCGGTCGCATCGAGTCTGATCAGCTGACTGCAGGCTTCGACATTGTTGAGAATGTTACTGTGAGTCAGCATAGCTCCCTTCGGGGTCCCGGTGGTGCCTGAGGTGTAGACCAAGGTTGCGAGCCCTTCATATTGTCCAGCCGCGAGAGTTTTTTCCAGTTTTTCAGGTTTTGTCTTTTGTCCCAATTCAAGAAATTCAGCGAGGGTCATCACCCGTGAATGTGCAAAACTCCCTTCAAGCAGGATGACTTTCTCGAGCTTCGGGAGTTGTTCAATCTGAGCCATGAGTTCGGCGGTAAAGCTGGCAGAATGAGCAAAGAGGAAATGACTTTGCGAATCGTTAAGGATATGGATGATTGTCTTGAGCCCTTCGGTATGGTAAACGGGCACAGAGCACCCGCCCGCCGCCATAATACCGAGATCGGCCCAGGCCCATTCGGGTCGATTCGGGGACATGATAGCAGCGTGCTGGCCTGCTTTCAGACCCAGGGTCATCAGTGCCCGGCCATAGGTATTGATGCTTTCGGCGAGTTGAGACCAGCTGATGTCCTGGTAGCGACCTCCTGATTTACGACGCATGACAGTCTGTCCCTGGTATCTTTCGCACTGACGCAAAACCATTCTGGGTAAGGTGTCTTTCATAATCGGCTCCTTTTGCGCGATGAAATAAGGACAGGATTCTTTGATTCTAGCATGGGAAAGACAATTTTGATTCTTGGAATTACAGGGAGTATCGCCACGGGTAAAAGCCTGGTGACTGAGCTTCTGCGCCAAAAGGGTGCTGCGGTTCTGAGCGCCGACCAACTGGCCAGGGATGTGGTTGCGCCCGGGACGGAGACCCTTGCAGCGCTGGTGAAGATGTTCGGTCCCCAGATCCTGACGCGCGCTGGGGCGCTGGATCGAGAGTGTTTGGGGCGTCTGGTCTTTGCTGATGCAGAAGCGCGCCAGAAAATGAATAAACTTATGCACCCGGCAATCGCTCAGCTTGCTGAAGATCGCCTTGCTGTGCTGGCACAAACCGGGGTGGCGCTTGTGGTTTATGAAGCCCCACTCCTGTATGAAGCCGGAGCTGAGAAACGTGTCGATAAGGTTCTGGTTGTGACTCTTGATCCGGGCCTGCAGTTAAGTCGCCTGGTTGAACGCGATCATCTGGATGTCGGCGAAGCGCTTCAGCGCATCCAGGCACAAATGTCACAGGCTGAAAAGAAAACGCGAGCCGATTACCTGATTGATAACTCAGGCAGTCTGCATGACCTTCAGATCCAGGTGGATCGGCTCTGGGCCAAACTGGTGGGATAACCCACCCTGTTTCTGACTGATAGTGACCTGGGTCGGATCACCCTAGAAAGGCGGCGGTCATAGCATAGACGGCTTCGAATTCGGGATTTTCGTCCGTGCTCAGCACATGGGGCGATTGAGGGCCAAACAGGTGAAATTCCTTTTGCGGACTCCCAAGCAAGTGAAACAGCGTCAGGGCACTGTCTCTGGCGACGGTCTGGTCCCCTTCGGCAGCCAATATTAGGGTCGGAAGCATTATCCGCTTGAGGGTGGGCTTGAGCTCATTTCGCAGACGCAATATCTGCTCAATTCCGGCCAGTGGTCGACGTTCATAGTAATGAAGCTGCTGGAGAGGGGGGAGAGTTCTTTGTTGAAAAGGGATCAAATATTTCAGGAACCGGGAAAAACGCGCCAGAGGGTGCTTAAGGCTCAGGAAGGGTGAGAGCAAAACCAGGCGCGAAAGAGGTTTATGCCTCGAAAGGGCCAGCCCCAGTAACGCGCCGGTGCTCTGCCCCACCAGTGAGATCGGCATCCCGGTTTTTTGTAATATAGCGTAACCGCGCTCAAGGGTCTGTAGCCAGTCTTGCCAGCGGTAGCGGCTCAGATCCTCAGGTGTCGTGCCATGTCCGTCCAGTCTAACGCCCAGCGTCACATAGCCTCGGGCACAGAGAAACTCTCCGAGGGCACGCATTTCATAAGGGGTTCCGCTGAAGCCGTGAATCAGGAGCAGTGCCTTGCCGTTGGTCTTATCGGGCTCGAACAGAAAGGGTAGGTTCTCTCTATGACCGACTCCTTCATGCTGTGCGCGCTCAAGCTCTGAGGTAAAGTCCAGCAGCATTGTCAGCCTGTGAAAACGCTAAAGGGCTCCTGAACGGAGCCCTTTGGATTAGGATAATGGAGTCGCAAAAATATCAGTGCGGAAAACCGAGGCGGGTCGACAAATCTTCGCCAGCGTGCAGAATCATCGGGATCAATTCTTCTTTCATCCGTTTGTCTTCAAGACGCATGCTCGGCCCGGAGATGCTGACGGCACCAACAATGCGCCTGGTGTAGTCACGTATCGGTGCGGCAATACACCGCACGCCCAGGTCAAGCTCTTCATCGTCAATGGCGTAACCATTGGTGCGGATCAATTCAAGCTCAGCCTTAAGCTTCTTGATGTCGACCAGGGTTGTTGGGGTGTGCTGTGCCAATTTCTGCTCTGCCATGGTGGCCTCAAATTCTTCGTCTGACATAAATGCCAGATGAACCTTCCCTGAGGCGGTGCAGTAGGCAGGCAGGCGAGACCCGACGCGTGAAACGACGCGAACTGTCAGGCTGGTTTCAACCACATCAAGATAAACGATGTGATTTTCCTTGAAGATGGAGACATAGGCGGTCTCATTCCCCTCTTCAACCATGCGATCAAGAATCGGACGGGCCTGGCGAAGCAGGCCCATCTGTTTGATGAAGGTCTGTCCAAGTTCTAACGCTTTCAGCCCAAGTCGATAGTTTTCAGTGGCGCGATTCTGCTCGATATAACCACGAGACTCGAGGGTTGCCAACAGGCGGAAAACATTGTTTTTGTGGAGTTTTAACCGTTTGCTCAGTTCGGTGACCCCAAGTTCATCGATGTCACCATGAAACTGCTCAAGCAGATCAAGCGCGTGTGACACGGCCTGAATTATATATTCAGATTTATCTTTTTTGACCATGATATGTTCCGTCCTCCTGGATGGCGTGCGATTCGCATAAACCCCGTGATTCTATACCCGGGGGAATGACCTGTCAAGCTGTGTATGGGTGATTCTTCAGTCATTTCACCGCCCCTTAAAGACTATAGAATGCTGTTTTATTGTTGTCAATCATCTGTTTGAATTTAACTTTGACGAGGTCTCATTGGCAGACATGTTTATGTGCTGATGGCAGCGCTTTGGCTTCGGGAAACAGGGGTGGACAAGGCTTCTCATGGCAAATAAAGGAATTTTTTATCTGGGCGCGCTGTTTTGATTTAAGGGGATAAAGACCTTGCTCGAATGGACGCGGCCAGGAGCTTGAACGCAGGCGATGCGGGTCGCCCTGTCGGCGCTGGCGAGTTGGGCAGGAAGATGAGGGAGGTCGTTCAGCCCCTCAAGTTGGAGCAGCTCCGGCAGCATCACGCACCTTGGTCGCTATCGGTGCGGGCGATTTTTAAGGCGGTTCTTCTTTCTTCGAGCATTTTCTCACGTCCTTTTTTTCTAGAAATCCCCCGGGCTTTGAAGATGGTCAAGCGTGCCTTGTTTTTATCTGCCGGAAAAATTAATCTTAAGCTCCTTGTCCGTTGTGCTGCTGAAGGGTACAATCAAAAGAATGAAGAGGGGGGTGCCTTCTATGAAATCCAAACATACATCGTATCTGGTCAGTCTTGTAAGTCGTCTTTTGTATCGAACCATTTTGGTCTGCGCGCTATTTCTGGTGTTTGGGGTTTCGACCGGCCACGCTGAGCGGGAGGATCTGTCACGCGTTGCTGCGAACAGTTTTCTTGAATTGCTTGATGCGGGTAATTATATCCAGGCCTGGTGGGAGGGGAGCGAACTTTTGCATCAGACGACAGATCTTGATACCTGGGTCGCCGAGCAACTCGTTCAGCGCCAATTACTCGGACACCTTACGGAGCGCACAATTAAAGGTGTAACCGAACGTACGGTGATGAGTGGCTTTCCCGATGGGGATTATCGCATTTTTGTGGTTGGCAGTCGCTTTGAAAAGAAACAGAAGGCTTTGGAGCTGCTGATCCTTAACAAGGAGCCTTTCGAGGACTGGCGGGTGGTCTCCTATCGATTGCGATAGTCAGACCTGGCGGTAGTGTAATAAAAAACGGGTTGCGCCTTCAGTGGCGGCAACCCGTTTTTCTGATTTTAGGTTATGTTTGAACTCTAAAAGGGGATCTCATCATCGTCATTGTAAGTCGGTTCTTCAAAGTCTCTACTCTGTGGGGCAGCTTTCGACGGTTGCCCTCCGGCGGAGCCTCCGCTCTGAGGTTGTCCGCCATAACGACCCTGATTCCCACCTGCATCGTGGTGCGCAGGTTTTCCGCCGTGACCACCGCTCTGATCGTCAGTTTTGCTCCCCAGCATATGCATCTGGTCGGCAACGATTTCGGTAATATATTTTTTGTTGCCGTCGCGATCGTCATAGGAGCGGGTCTGAATCTTCCCCTCGATATAGATCTGCTTGCCCTTGTGGAGGTATTTACCACAGATCTCGGCCAACTGGCGCCAGGCCACGATGTTATGCCACTCGGTTTTCTCCTGACGATTGCCGTCCCGATCTTTGTAGCGCTCGGTTGTCGCCAGAGAAAAGGTCGCAACCGCTGCGCCTGCGGGGGTGTAACGGAGCTCGGGGTCTTTACCTAGATTTCCGACCAGAATAACTTTGTTGACCGACATGGGTGGCCTCCTTTTTTGCAATGAAACGCCGCGATGGGCTGTCAATTTCAGTGAGTGTCATTTAAGCGGTATTTTCTGATCTGAAAATGTAGCCGATTGAGCTCTGTGAGTAAACCGGTTAATCCACAGACAACAGGCTGACTGGGCAAATGAATGAAAAATGATTGACAAAAGTGCTGATAATTCAGCAATATAGCAAGTTTATTAGGTGTAAGGAGAATTGAGCGTGTTGCGAATTGTCTTTTTTTATGTGCTTTTTTTCCCATGGACGGCATTAGTCATTCTGTGTGGTGCGCCCTTCTCTCTGCTGCGCGCAGATTATATGCACAATAGTGGCAGGCTCTGGGCGCGAGTCACATTATGGCTGGCAGGCGTTCGGCTGCAGGTTTCAGGACACGAACATCTGCCTGTAAATGGCCAACCGGTGATTTTCGCCGGAAATCACCAGAGCAATTTTGATATTCTGTGTTACTTTGCCGGACTGCCGCTGCAGTTTCGCTGGATGGCAAAAGAAGAACTTTTTCAGGTGCCTTTGTTCGGTTTTGCTATGCGCCGTAGCGGATATATTGCGATTGACCGGAGCAACGGACGTAAAGCGATGAAGGGCATAACTCTGGCTGCCGAACGGATTCAAAGCGGGACCTCGGTAGTGATCTTCCCTGAGGGGACGCGCAGTTATGATGGTAAACTGCAGGAGTTTAAAAAAGGGGGATTCCTGATTGCGCTCAAGGCTCGGGTGCCGATTGTGCCGGTTGCGATCAGCGGCAGTTGGCAGGTGATGCATAAAGGTGAGTTTAAATTTCGTCCCGGCATTATCCGGCTGCAGATTTTGGCGCCGATTGAGACCGCCTCCTTGACCATTCGTGATTCGGAGCGCTTGCTGGATCAGGTCAGCAGCGTCCTGACCGAAGCTATAGAAAAGGAGAGCCACTTTGCCAATATCAACTGAGCCGATGGTGCGTTTGATGCCGCTGGGCGGGCTGGGCGAGATCGGCTTGAACATGATGGCTCTTGAAACTGCCGGTAAGATTCTGCTTATTGACTGCGGGTTAATGTTTCCCGAGGCCTATATGCTGGGGGTCGATCTGGTGTTGCCCGATGTGGTGATGCTCGAAGAGCGGGTTGAGGATATTGTCGGATTAATTCTGACCCATGGTCATGAAGATCACATCGGCGCCATTCCCTATCTGTGGTCGAAGCTGGGCTGTCCCAAAATCTACGGCACACGCCTGACCCTTGGGCTGCTGCATAATAAACTCAGGGAATTCCAGCTGGAGTCGAAGGTCGAACTTGTAACCCTGGCGCCACGTCAACTGGTCGACATTCCCCCTTTTAAGATCGAGCCTTTTCGCGCGGCCCATTCGATTGTTGATGGGGTCGGCTATGCGATCCGCACTCCGGCCGGAACGGTTATTCATACCGGGGATTTCAAGATTGACGAAACTCCGGTAGACGGTGAAAAAACTGATCTGGAGCGACTGACAGAGCTTGGCGCAGAAGGGGTTCTCCTGCTGCTGGCAGATTCGACCAATGTCGAGAACAGCGGCTATACCCTATCTGAAACCACGGTGGCCAAGGCCTTCGGCGAAATTATGCCCGGCTGTCCGCGGCGGATTATCGTTGCGACCTTTTCGTCCAATATCCACCGCATTCAGCAGGTCATCGATGCGGCAAACGCCTGTGGGCGCAGGATCCTTGTCAATGGCCGCAGCATGGTCTCAAATATCGCTATTTCACGTCAGCTCGGATATCTGCGGGCGACCGATGAGATGTTTATCGATCTGCGTGATCTGCGCGATCTCCCGCCGGAGAAGGTCCTGATTCTGACCACCGGGAGCCAGGGGGAACCGCTCAGTTCTCTCATGCGGATTGCCTTGGGGGATCATAAACAGATCGAGCTTGAAGCGGGTGATACCGTGATCCTTTCGTCCAAGTTTATCCCCGGCAACGAAAAGGCGATCTCCGATCTGATCAATAATCTGTATCGCCGCGGGGCCGAGGTCTTCTACGAAAAAACCAGCGAGATCCATGTCTCTGGCCACGCCAGCCGTGAAGAGCTGAAGCTCATTCATCAGCTGGTGCAGCCGCGCTATTTTGTGCCCATCCATGGTGAGTACCGGCATCTGGTGAAGCATCGTCAGCTGGCGATTGAAATGGGGCTGTCACCCGAGCGGACGCTGGTGCTCGAAAATGGCCAGTCCCTGCTTTTTGATGCAAACAACATCGAGCTCGGGCCGCGGTTTGATCACGGGCGGGTGTTTGTCGATGGCAAGGGGATCGGTGATGTCGGCAGCCTGGAGTTGCGTGACCGGCGGCATCTTGCTAATCATGGACTGGTCATAGCGATGCTGGGGGTGAATCAGGCGACCGGTGAGGTGGTCTACGGGCCAGAAATCTTCACGCGCGGCTTCATCCCTGAAGACGAAGACGCCAGTGAGCAGCTGCTCGAAGAGGCACGTCATCAGTTGCGTGACCTGATCGTCGAACAAAGCATGGGGGCGGTAACCGATTGGGAAGAGTTGCGGATCAATGTGCGCAAAACCCTGCGTCGCCTCTTCAATCGAAATCTTGCCCGGCGGCCGCTGATTCTGCCACTGGTACTTGAACTATAGGGCCGATGGTTATGCTGATTTTCATCAATCTCAGTGGTCGGTTAATGAACAGGAATAATCGATGAGTAAACAAGCTCCCGACATGCCGACAGAAAGCCGTATCCGCAAGGAGATTCTGGGCCTGGTGTGGCTGGCGGCAGGTCTGTCTCTGCTGTTTTGCCTGGGGTCGTACAGTCACAGCGACCCCTCATTCAATAACAGTCTCCACCCGGCCAAAATTCAGAACTTTGGCGGAATTTTTGGCGCTCATCTGGCCGATCTCCTTTTTCAGGTCTATGGCCTGACGGCCCTGCTTTTTCCCCTGGCCTGCCTCAATCTGGCCTGGCGCTGGCTCAAGTTTCGTGATGTGCGATTTAACTGGCAACGCTGTGCCGCCTTTCTGCTGTTGCAGATTGCGCTGGCCGGGCTGCTGGCGCTCAAACTCAGCCATGTTATGTTCTTCGGCAGTCGGATTGGAGAGGCTGGCGGCGCCATAGGACGGGTGCTGGTCAGATTACTTTCTATTTATTTTAATCTCAGTGGCGCAGCCGTCGTTTTAAGCGTGTTTTTTCTGGTGGCCCTGATCGTCTCGACCCGTTTCAGTCTGGTTCTGTTTATCGACGGATTTCTTGAGCGTTTCGGCCGGCGGTTTGAGCAGCGGCGTGAAAATCGTCAGGCGCTGACAAAAAAAGTTGCCTTTCGTGAGCCTGAGATTCGCACTCCGGTGACCCTGTCGCTGCCCGCTCAGACCTTGCCCCCTCCACGTAAAAGCGGAAAATCAAAATCGAAAAAATCGACTGTCGATGAGGATCAGGTCTCCTTTTCGTTTTTAGAGGTTGAAGGTATCTACCATCGTCCTCCGATCTCCTTACTCGATCACGATGGCGAACCTGCCGCGCCGATCAATCGCGAGGGACTGGCGCTGGCGGCCAAAATGCTCGAGCGCAAACTGCTCGACTTCGGGGTTGAAGGAGAAGTGGTCGAAGTCAAGCCCGGCCCGGTGGTGACCATGTATGAATTTGCCCCGGCGGCCGGGGTGAAGGTCAATAAAATCTCCAATCTGCAGGATGATCTGGCGATGGCGATGCAGGCCGTCTCGATCCGCATTGTTGCGCCAATTCCGGGGCGCGGCGTGGTCGGAATTGAAATTCCGAATATCGACCGCGAGACGGTTTATTTTAAAGAGATTGTCGAGTCCGACCAGTTTCAGCGCACCGGCGGTAAACTGCCGATGGCCCTGGGTAAGGATATCTTCGGCCAGACCGTGGTCTCGGACCTGGCCAAGATGCCGCACCTGCTGGTCGCCGGCGCCACCGGCAGTGGTAAGTCGGTGTCGATCAATACAATGATCCTGTCATTACTCTATCGGGCGGCTCCTGAGGATGTGCGGCTGATCATGATCGACCCCAAGATGATCGAGCTCTCGATGTATGAAGGGATTCCACACTTGCTGTTGCCGGTGGTCACTGACCCCAAAAAGGCCAATCTGGCGCTGGCCTGGGCGGTGCGCGAGATGGAACGACGCTATCAGCTGCTGGCCGACAAAGGCGTGCGCAACCTGGATGGCTACAACCGCAAGCTCGAAAAAGAAGCCAAGGCCGAATATGACGCAGTTCCGCTTGAAGAGCTGGATGACACCATTATCCTCACCGCCGAAGACATGCTCGATGCGGAGACTGAGGCCGAATTTCCGGTGATCAAGCCCTCCAAAGAGGAGCTTGATCACGTCCATCTCCCCTACATCGTGGTGATTGTCGACGAATTGGCGGACCTGATGATGGTCGCCGGCCGCGACATTGAAGAATCGATTGCGCGTCTCGCCCAAAAAGCGCGCGCCGCCGGCATCCACCTGATTCTCGCCACCCAGCGACCCAGTGTCGATGTGATCACCGGTCTGATCAAGGCCAATTTTCCGACGCGGATCTCGTTCAAGGTGTTTTCACGTATCGATTCGCGTACCATCCTCGATTCGATGGGGGCCGAAACCTTGCTCGGCATGGGGGATATGCTCTTTCTGCCCCCGGGCGTCGGCTATCTGCAGCGGATCCATGGCGCCTATGTTTCAGAGCTCGAGGTCCAGCGGGTGGTCGACTTCTTGAGCAAACAGGGGAAACCCGAATATGACAAATCGATCCTGACGGCGCAGCCCGACGCGAAAAGCGCGCCTGGCGAAGATGAAGATGGCTATGATGAACACTGGGACGCAGCGTTGCGCATCGTCTCCGAGACCAAGGGCGCATCGATCTCCATGCTCCAGCGTCGGCTGCGCGTCGGCTACAATCGTGCCGCCCGCATGATTGAAAAGATGGAGTCCGAAGGGATTGTCGGGCCCTCCGATGGCAGCGGCAAGCCAAGGGAAGTCCTGATAGGGCGGATAGAGTAATAAACGGCAGCGCCGGTAGTGTAAAAAAGAGGCCCTTTAGAGAGGGCCTCTTTTTTTGTGCGGCTTGTGGAGGTCGAACTCCATGACTCAGCTGCCGGGTTCAGCAGTTCTCTGCTGTCTCCGGCCACAGGGGCAGAACCTCAGCCCGCTCAGGTTTCATGATTTCGTGCAGCACGCTCGTGGCATAGCTGCCACGGGGCAGGCAGAAATCGAGCTGAAGATCTGGTCCAATTTCGCGGGTCGAGAAGGCACTGATCGGAACGCGCAGTGGGCGCCGTTCACCAGTCATGGTTAAACCGTCTCCCAATTTCCAGCTTTCAGGTGTCAGGCCAATCCTCGTGAGAAGTTCTCGCTCACGTTCGCCAGGAGCCTGTCCCGCCAGTTTAAGTTTACTGCCGAACAGCGGCGCGGTCGGGCTGATCTCGAACAGATCGGCGCGGGCCTGCTCGCGGGTTGCATCCTCGACCAGAAAACAGGCGCCGTTGACATGCTTGAGGGCCAGATCTCCAGCCTGCAAACGGCCAAGCTCGGGGAGTCGTTGTCGCAGGAGTTGATCAAACAGCCAGGATTGCAGGGCTGAAAGATAGAGACGCAGGAGCGGATTCGGCAAACTTAGAACCGCCGCCCTTGCCGAGCGCCCCTGGATCAGCAGCGTCAGTAGATTTTTTTCGTTCATCATCCGCGCCGGCAGTCTCTGCAGGGCTGCCTCTAACTCCCCGGCGCGGAAGTGTTGCGCCGCCTCCCGCCAATCCCGATGCTCAATCCGCTCGGGATCGCCGATATATTCATGACAGAAATCTGTATATTCAGCGTTAAGCAGGAGTTGTCCCAGACGATGGGAATTGCCCAGCAGCCCATAGCGCTGCTCACCGAAGTGGTTCGGTACCCCCTGTTTTTCGAGGCGTTGCAGGATGAGGTCGGCCTTTTGTCTGGCGTGCGGCTGTGGCTGGCGCACCCTTAAGCGAAAGCGGTTGCCGGCCAGATGACCGAGGCGCAGTTTGTTGTCGTGCCGGGTGCTGGCGAGTAGTTTAACGGGCAACTGTTCCAGGCGTGGCAGCAGCCGTTCACAACGCGCCGGGACCGAAACCCACTGACGCGTGACCGCCTGTGCATCCTTGAGCCCGGCATAGCCGATGTCGCGCAGCTGAAGGTTAAAGCAGGCGGCCAGCTGACGCAGCAGCTCGTGGGTCGTCAGTCCGCGCTTCTCAAGCTGCAGATAGAGATGTTCCCCCCGCCCGCAAGCAGGGTAGAGGGGGATTTCGTCAACCAGAAAGTCCTCGGGGCAGAATTTGTAGCTCCCGCCGATTCCGGGCAGATCTCCAGTCACCCAGGGCATCAGCTCTCCGTGGCCCAGCGCATGCGAAAGCCTTTTTTCGGGGCGGGGGGCGCTACGGCGGCAAAGTTGGGTTCGCGCTGATAATGGCTGTAGAAGATCGGTTGTCCCAGCTCAAGAAAGCGGCGCATATATTTCGAAATGGGGTAACTCCCCAGCTCGTGAGTGTAGGGGGTGGCGTGGCAGTTGTTGAATCCCGGTTCGGCCGTCAACAGCTCGCCGACCTCAATCCCGTAATCGGTAAAGTCGGTGCTGAAATTGAAATGCCCTTCTTCTTCAAGAAAGTGCAGGGCGAGCTTGAGGAAGTCGCTGTTGACCAGGCGACGCTTGCGATGGCGTTTTTTGGGCCAGGGATCAGGACAGTTGATATAGATCGCGCGCAGGCTCTGGGGCTTCACGTGGTGCAACAGCAGGGAACGCGCCTCGGTGCGCAGAACGCGCACATTGGTCAGGCCCGCCTCTTCGATGCGGCGCGCGGACTGATCGCAACCACGATTGAAGATATCGATGGCGATAAAGTTATGCTGCGGCTCGCGTTCGGCCAGTTGCACCACAAAGTCGCCGATGCCGCAGCCGATCTCCAGGTTCAGAGGTTGCCGGCAGGCGAAGAGCTCTTGCAGGTCATCAAGCTTGTGGAGACGGGATTCGGGCACATAGCAGGGGGACGTGATCAGGGTCATACGTTGGGTCATTGGAACGGATCTCTCACAGGAAAATGGTTATTTACGCTGGGCCAGAAAACGACTGAGCAGTTCAAGCTGTGCAGGCGCGGTGGTCCGGTAAGAAGGCATGAATTTTTCACCCTGGCCAAGTTTTTGTGCGGGGAGTTGCAGCCGGGCCAAAATTTGTTCGGCGTTTAACTTGAGGCCGATACGATCCAGTGATGGTGCCAGGGTCGAACCGCTCTTGTTAAAATCATGGCAGGCTTGACATCCCAGGGCCGTAAACAGTTGCCGGGCCTGTGCACTCTGTTCTGAAGTGAGGTCGGCCGCCAGCAGAGGGCTGGTCAGCGTTGACAGCAACAATGTGATGGCGACTAATATGGGACGCATGGCGAAAATTCTCGGGTTCTTTTCATTCGGGCCACAAGATACCTGTGCCGGGCACGATTTGCAACGGGTTGCCAGCGAGGTGATGGCGAGGTGATAGCGAGGTGATAGCGGTTGCAATATCTATCGCCCCCCATTAAGCTGAAGCACTTCGATGTTACACGAAAATTCGTGACTGACGCCAGCCCGTCGGCGAAGTTTAAGGATTCGTTCCTCTGGAGAGATCATGCAGATTCCGCTCAGCCGCCGCGCCCAGCTGGTGACTCCTTTTCTGGCCATGGAAGTGATGGAGAAGGCCAAGGCTCTTGAAGCCACTGGCCGCGATATCATCTATCTCTGTCTGGGGGAGCCAGATTTTCCGACCCCGCCGGCGGTGGTCGCTGCCACGCGTCAGGCGTTGGAGGATGGTGCTACCTCCTACACCCATTCCCTCGGCCTGCTCGAACTGCGCACGGAGATCGCTCGATATTATCACCAGCGCTACGGGGTGCGTATCGAGCCGGAGCAGGTCCTGGTCAGTAACGGCACCAGTCCGCTGATGCTGCTGCTCTTTTCTCTGCTGCTGGAAGAGGGGGATGAGCTGATCCTGCCCGATCCCGGTTACGCCTGTTATCCCAATTTCGTGCGCTTTGCCGGCGGCAACCCTGTGGCGCTACGGACCGACCCGGCAAACGGCTTTCAGCCGCGCCCCGCAGAAGTTCAGGCCGTGATCAGCCCCCGCAGTCGTGGCCTGCTGATCAACTCTCCGTCTAACCCGGCGGGGTCAGTGCTGGGCGGGGCCGAACTTCAAGCCCTGGCGCGGCTGCCGATTCCGATTATCTCGGATGAAATCTATCACGGCCTCACCTACGAAGGTGACGAACACTCCATCCTCGAATACACCAATAACGCCTTTGTCCTGGGGGGATTCTCCAAGGCCTACGCCATGACCGGCTGGCGGCTCGGATATCTGATCTCCCCCCCCGGCTGTGTGCGTGCACTGCAGGCGCTGCATCAGAATTTTATGATCTGCGCCAATCATTTTGTTCAGCTTGGCGGGGTTGCCGCCCTGCGTTACTGCAGTGCCGACGTCGAACGGATGCGGCGGCTCTATGATCTGCGCCGTCGTCAGCTGGTGCGGCAACTGCGCGATCTTGGCTTCGGCATCCCGTTTATGCCGAAAGGGGCCTTTTATGTGCTGGCCGATGCACGCCACATCGATACCGATTCGATGCGCCTGGCCCTCGATATTCTGGATAAAACCGGGGTGGCGTTGACCCCCGGTATTGATTTTGGTGAGGGGGCCGAAGGCTTCCTGCGCTTCTCCTATTCGAGTCCGCTGGAGAAGATTGATGACGCCATGCAGCGGCTCACCCTTTATCTGCGTGATCGTGGCAAACTGCCCCCTCGCTAAGACCTTTCTCTGTGTCACGAATGGAGTTCATTCATGTTAATTGTCATGCATCATCAGGCGACCGATGCCCAGATTCTGGCGGTCAAACAGGCAGTCGAGGCGCTGGGTCTGCGCGCCGAACCGATCCCCGGCAGCATGCGCACCGCCATCGGCGTGCTTGATAATCAGGGCTACGTCGATGATTCCGCCATCCGTGAACTCCCTGGCGTGCGCGAGGTCATCCATGTCAGCAAACCGTACAAACTGGTGTCGCGGGATTTTCATCCCCGGGCGACGATTGTTGAGGTGGGCGGGGTCAAGATTGGCGACGGCGAGAAGGTCGTGATGATGGCCGGTCCCTGTTCTATCGAGACCGAGGAGCAGATGCTGACTGCCGCCCGGCAGGTCAAGGCCGCAGGTGGACACATCCTGCGTGGCGGTGCCTTCAAGCCGCGGACCGGACCGCACAGTTTTCAAGGTCTGGGCATCGCAGGGCTTAAGTATCTGAGCGCGGCCGGCAAGGCGGTCGGGCTGCCGGTGGTGACCGAAGTGATGCGCATCGAGCAGCTGGATATCGTCTGCCAGCACGCCGACATGCTGCAGATCGGCGCACGGAACATGCAGAACTTCGATCTGCTTAAGGAGGTCGGCAAACTTGATTTTCCGATCCTGCTCAAGCGCGGCATGAGCGCAACGATTGAGGAGTTTCTGGCCGCGGCGGAGTATATCGTTGCCGAGGGGAACAATCGCGTGGTGCTGTGCGAGCGCGGGATCCGCACCTTTGAAAAGGCGACGCGAAATACCCTCGATCTTTCAGTGGTGCCGCTGATTCGTGAGCTGAGTCATCTGCCGATTATTGTCGACCCCAGCCATGCCACTGGAAAACGCCATCTGGTGCCGGTGATGGCGCGTGCCGCATTGATGGCTGGCGCCCACGGCCTGATGGTTGAGATGCACCCCGAGCCGGAGAAGGCCCTGTGTGACGGGGCACAAAGCCTTGACCCCAAAGGGTTCGAAAAGCTGATGCTTGAGTTGAGGCGGATAGAGGACTTTATGGCCGAACTCGCCGTCTGAAGCCTTTCGTCACATCGTACACGCCCCTTGCCTGGCCGCTATGGCTGCGGGTATGATAGCTCACTGAACAAGTAATCTATGCGTTGTGACTCGATTTTTTTTGAGGCGCGACGGAATCTGACAACGGAGGATATTTTTACCCATGGAACACTCTATTCAGGTTGCCGATAAGCTGCATTGGGTCGGCGTGCGCCACCCGGAACTCAAGGTTTTTGACGATCTTTTCCCGACCCATAACGGTACGACCTACAACAGTTACCTGATTCAGGGGCGCAAGCAGAACATTTTGATCGACACGGTCAAAGCGTGCTTTTCCGAAGAATTCTTCCGTAAAGTCGAAGAGCATGTCGCCATCGACAAGATAGACGCGGTGGTGGTCAACCATACCGAGCCGGACCATTCCGGCTCTCTGGCGTTGTTGTTGGAGAAAAATCCGCAGATCCTGGTCTACTGTTCCAAGGCCGGCGAGAATTTCCTCAAGCAGTTGCTCAATCGCGACTTCAACAGTCAGATCATTAATGATGGTGATGAAATTGATCTGGGTGGCCGCAAGCTGCGCTTTATCCTGGCGCCCTACCTGCACTGGCCGGACACGATTTTCACCTATCTGGTCGAGGACGAAATCCTCTTTCCCTGCGATGCCTTTGGCGCGCATTTTTGTTCCGATCAGCTGTTTGACGACGAAATTGCCGATTTCCAGGCTGATTTCCATTTTTACTTCGACTGCATCATGCGCCCCTTCAAGGATAAGGTCCGCGACGCCCTGGCCAAGATCAAGGATCTGCCGATCCGTATGGTTTGTCCTTCTCACGGTCCGGTGCGCCGTTCGACGGGCAATTTCGCGATTGAGTCCTACGCACGCTGGTCGGTTGCTCCACCAGTCGGCGGCAGGCCGAAGGCCCTGCTGGCGGTCCTCTCTTCCCATGGGAATACGCGGGATATGGCTGATGTGATTACGACTGAACTTAAGGCGCAAGGACTTGACGTCGTCGGCTTTGCCCTGAGTGATATGCGCGATGATGACTATCGCAATGCCCTGGAGCAGGCGGATGTCCTGGTGATCGGCACCCCGACGATTCAACGTGACGCGCCGCCGCAGGTCTGGCACGCCCTGGCACTGATCTCGTCGGTTACCCCAAAATCCAAGGTTGCAGCGGTCTTCGGCTCCTACGGCTGGAGCGGCGAGGCTGTCAAGATGGTCGAGCAGCGTCTCACCGGCCTCAAGTACAAATTTGCCGCCGAGGGGATCTCCTTCCGCTTTACGCCGACGGCCGAGAATCTCGAAAGCTGTCGCAAATTCGCCGAGCAGATTGCCAGCACCGTGCATACCGAAGAGTAACGGTCGCCCGGTTGGCCGTCAGCGTTAAGTCGCTGCAAGCGGGTTTTGTAAACTGGGGGCCTTGTCTTTATTGTCGAAGAGGCAGCGGTAGTGAGGTCGGCAAAGCGCTCATGCTCGCCACAGCAATTATGCGTTTTGAGATGAATATTCTGATGATGGGCGTGCTTTTAACCCTGAGGTGAATCTGCCCCCCCACATACGGAAAACCTACAGAAAAGCCCCGGCTTGTATTTACAGGCGGGGGCTTTTTTGTGTCACTAATGGTGAGGTACCAGTCATGAAATAGTGAAGAAGAAGGTTGCCCCCTCGTTGGGCACAGCCTCGGCCCAAATTTCGCCGCCATGCCGCTTGATGATGCGTTCAACGGTGGTCAGTCCGATGCCGAGTCCGGAGAATGCCTGTGAACTGGAAAGGCGTTTGAAGGGGCGGAAAAGTGCGCCTGCTTCCTCCATATCGAACCCAATGCCGTTGTCGGCGAGAGCAAAGACCTGCCGACCTTCTTGCTGCTTGGCGCTCAGGGAGATATGGACCTCCGCTTTCCCCTTGGTGTATTTACAGGCATTGCCCAGCAGATTTTCCAACGCCACGCGCAGCAAGGCTGCATCACCGGTGACCTGCAGGCCGGGGCTGATATCGAAATTCAAGGTGCGTTCGGGTTCGGTCAAGGCAAGCTCAGCGCAAATTATTTCAGCCAAACGGCTCAAGTCGACCTCTTCGAGTCGTAACTCCTGTCGGGAGATGTGAGCCAGGGTCAGCATCGTGGTAATGAGGCCATTCATGCCCTGGCATGTATCGAGGATCGTCTGCTGGCAGTACTTGCCTTCATGACTTAAATGTTCACCATCTAAGGCTTGTAAGGTTTCTCCGGCTAACGAGATGCGCGTCAGATAAGAACGCAGATCGTGAGAAAGGGAATAGCTGAAGGCTTCGAGTTCGTGGTTTGCCACCTGCAGGGATTTTTCTCGCGCTCCGAGTTCCTGTGCCATCGAATCGAACGTCTCGGCCAGGCTTCCCAGCTCACTTCCTGAAATCTGACTGGAGACCCTGATATCGAGATCGCCGCCCGCCAACCGTTGCGAGGCGCGCTTGAGAACCGTGATTCGGTCAACTATCGAGCGCTTACCAATGAAGAAAGCCAATAGGAATGAGAGCACAACAAAGAACAGAAGAGTTGATAAATTGATAACCAGCGCTCTATTTGAGGCGGACAAAACGTCCTTTTCCGCTATCCCCGCGCGTACGTACATGTAGGGCTTCTGTTCACCGGGGAGCCACAATTTGCGATAGGTTGTAATACGGTGACTCGCATCCCTGCGCATAAATTTAAAAGTATCTTGGTCAGGGCCACCTTCCATGTATTTCAACGTATCGGCGGGGATGGGCTTCCCAATGAGCAGGCCCGGTTCTTTCCCTCTGTTGACAATAATTCCGTTATGGTCAACCAGGACATAGTTCGTATCAAAAGACAATTGAGCACGTTCAAGGATGGTCCGCATGACATCAAGATCAAACCCGAGAATAATCGCACCATCGAACTCACCATGGTCAAGGAGAGGATATGCCATATGAAGTGTGGGTTTCAACACCGACCGGCTGATGACAAATTCGCCTGAAGAAAACTTTTTTGTTTGCTGAGCACTCTTGAAATAGCGCCTGTCCTTTATGGATTCATCTTTAGCGGATGGAAGCGCGGAAGCCCACACATGTCCTTCAGCATCAGCAACCAGGATATTGATATATTGTGAACTTTGTTTGTGGATGTCGGCAAGAATGGCTTGCAGTTTATCAACATCATGGCTCTTAACCTCAGGAAGCCCTGCCAATAGAGTACACAACAGTTTAGCTTCGTTTGTCAGAATCTCCTGCTTTGCCGCCAGATTTTCGGCTAGTTTTTGAGATTCAACGACAGCATGTTGATAGTCAATAGAACGTTCCTTCAGTCCCGAATAAATGATTATTCCCAGGGCCGGGAGTGTCAGCAGGACCGCCAAGACTATCAACTGAGTTCGTATGGACAAATTTGAAAATTTAGGAATTGGCAATTAATTGCTCCTTATGTCTCCTGCTGCAACACGGCCACAACAATCTAGCCTAAGGACAGGAATGAAACAAGTTCGAGCTGTCTTCAATTTGCAGTGGTTTCTTTAGCCTGAGGAGTCGTCCCACAGAAAAATACATCAACAATCGTCTAATCAATTGGCCTCATTAATAATTGATGGTGAACAACCCTCCGAACCATGGTTATCAAATTCCCTGCCAGGCAATAACGGCCAACCCCATTTTTGAGGTTGGCCGTTTTAGTATCTGACTGATGGTGATTTATATGACAGCCCATCTATCTGTCAAAAATTCCAAGGATATTTGAAAATGATTTTTGACTGAAAATTTGTGAAATGAGACAAGGGGATCTGACCATCGGGAGTGATGCCATTCAAAACTGCTAGCGGAAGACCAGCGTTTATCAGGTTGTGTTTAGACTCTCCCCCTGATAGATTTCGACTTGTCTGCAGTGATGAAAATTTCAAGTTTTTCACGCATCCTCGACTCTATGGAGAAGAGATATGACACAGAAGACAACAAAAATTAATCTCGGCTTTGCCGAAGTTGAAATCCCCGTCGGAACACATATCTGCCAGATTTACAATGATGAGGATGAGCGAAACGACGCCCTGCTGCACTTCCTGGCAAGCGGTCTGAAGGCCAGGGAAAGGAATGCCTGCTTCTCTGAACAAATTGATAATGAAAAATTGCGTCAATTGCTTGCCGAAGATGGCATTGATCTTGATCAGGCCAGGGCCAAAAACGATCTGATTACGGCCGTTCCCTCGGAGGTTTATTTTCATCAAGGCAGGTTCGAGCCGGAAAGAATGCTGAATCTGCTTGCCACCTTCCATAACGACGCCAAGCAAGAAGGTTATCCTGCGGCGCGGGTTATAGGTGAGATGACTTCGGAAATCCAAAAAGTTCCGGGCGGTTCCAGACTTTTTGAATATGAGGCCGCAGTCAATCAACTATTGAAAAAATATCCGGTGACCGCTGTTTGTCAGTATGATGCCCATGTTTTTGATGGGGCCACTATCATGGATGTCATGAGGGTTCACCCGATGATGCTGGTCCGCGGTAACGTCATTCACAATCCGTTTTATGTACCCGCACAAGAAATTTTGCACTAACTTGGTCTCTCTTTAATGACATTAGATGCCCACGCCCTGGCCCGGATCCTGTTGCTGCAGAATATGATTTCTCAGCTTGAGGATCAGGATTCGGTCTTCAGTTTTGTCTGCAGGGGTTTGGAAGAAATACCCGGCGTCGAAAAAGCCGCCTATTCTTCTGACCGAAAAAAAATCTTACCAACCAACGAAGCCCGCCATTTCCCTATCCAACTGAATCACAGCCATTACGGCGAGATCTGCCTTTTCCTCTCGAGTAATGAAGCGTTCCAGCCCTACCATTCCTTCATCAGCAATCTCTGCTTTATGATTGCCGTAATCCTTGAGGAACGTCACCAATCCCGACTTAATCAGCAGCATCAGCAACTTTTGGAACGGCAGATTGAAATACGCACCAAAGAACTTAAGGAAAAGATTCGGGAACGACGAATGGCGGAAGAGCGGGCCCTAAAGGCTCAGAAAAGCGCGGAACTCTATCTGGATATTTCCGAGGCGATGATTCTCGAGTTGGACCGGAAAGGGAAAATCCGCCTCATCAATAAGCGCGGCTGCCAAATCCTCGGCTACGAGCAAGCCGATCTGCTGGGACAGGACTGGTTCAAGCTGTGTATTCCCTCCCCTGTTCTGCCGGCGGTGCAGAAGGTTTTTGCCGAGGCCATGGCTGGGCAAAAGGACTTTGTAGAATATGCTGAAAATGAGATCATTTGCCAAGCAGGTGAACTCCGATTTATTTCCTGGCACAACGTCCTGCAGCGGAACGAAAAGGGTCAGATTGTCTGCGTACTCTGCTCCGGGATCGATATCACCGAGCGCAAGAGAGCCGAGAACGCACTGCGCCAAAGTGAGGCTACGTTCAGGAAACTGTTTGAGGACTCCTCAGATGCCATCCTCCTGATCGACGATACGGGGGTTTTCGTGGAATGTAACCAGGCAGCGCTAGATCTCCTCAAGATGACACGTGAGCAGTTTCTGTTCTCGCCGCCTGAGCGGATTTCACCGGAGTTCCAACCCGACGGCCGACGTTCTGACGAAGCTGCAGCAAAGATGGTGGCGTTGGCCTACAGCAAGGGAATGCACCGTTTTGACTGGAGCCACATCAACGCCGAGGGGAGTGTGTTTACCGTCGAGGTTTCTCTCATGCCCATCACCATCAAAGGGCAAACCATGCTCCATACCAGTTGGCGGGACATCACCGAGCGCAAACGGGCCGAAGAAGAAAAAATAAAGCTCGAATCCCAACTCCAGCAGACCCGGAAAATTGAGTCGATCGGACAGTTGGCGGGAGGTGTGGCCCACGATTTTAACAACATGCTCGGGGTCATCCTCGGTCATGTGGAACTGGCAATGATGAGAGCGGATCCCTCTCATCGACTCTTTCATCACCTGGAGGAAATCAGTAAGGCGGCCAAACATTCCGCCGATCTGACCCGGCAACTGTTAACCTTTGCCCGCAAACAAGCGGTTGTACCCAAGGTGCTCGACCTGAATGAAACCGTGGCCGGAATGCTGCAAATTCTGCAGAGGCTCATCGGTGAGAATATTCAACTCTCCTGGCACCCCGCCGCAAGCCTCTGGCCGGTCAAGGTCGACCCTTCGCAGATAGATCAGATTCTCGCCAACCTGGCGGTCAATGCGCGAGATGCTATCTCGGGAGTCGGCAAGATATCGATCACAACGGGGAACAGCAGCATAGACAAGACTTTTTGTGTCTCTTACCCTGATGTGGTGCCGGGTGATTACGTTCAACTCTCTTTTAGCGACGATGGCAAGGGGATGGAGAAAGAGGTACAGGCCCATATCTTTGAACCATTCTTTACCACCAAGGTCGTTGGTGAGGGGACCGGTTTAGGATTGGCTACAGTTTATGGAGCTGTCAGGCAGAACAACGGATTTATTACCCTTTACAGTGAACCGGGGCATGGAACGATCTTCAATATTTACCTTCCCCGAACCCAAACAGTGTTGGAGGCCGTGCAGAAACCCGCGGCAAAACTGTTGCGGCGCGGGAAAGAAACGATCCTGCTCGTAGAAGATGACGAGTTGTTACTCCACCTGGAAACGGAGATTCTGGAAGGGAGCGGCTATACGGTTCTACCTGCCGCGCTGCCTAGTGTTGCCCTGTCACTGGCTGAGCGACACCCAGGTCCGATTCCGCTATTGATTTCCGATGTCATCATGCCCGAGATGAACGGCAAGGAGCTAACGAAACAGTTACAGGCTCTTCGACCAGGCATGAAGGTTCTCTTTATGTCTGGCTACACCGCCGATATCATTTCTCAACAAGGTTTTATTGAAGAAGGAGTTTTCTTTCTGCAGAAACCAGTTTCGCTTGAAACCCTGATCGATAAAGTTCAAGAGGTGTTGGTTGGTTCATAAGTGGGAGGTCATTGAGGTCTCAGATAACACCATCAAAACGCAGGATTTTATTTTTGACGGAGAATCTCGATACGATCCAGCCTGTATGAGGTATCGCACACGATTTCAAGAATATTCTTACCAGCACTTTGGGAAACATCTCCTTTCCCCGCAAGTCGCTCGAGAGATCAGAAACAGTGGAACAAATTAATCAGAGCAGATAAAAAAAGGAGCGCGAATGATTGAGCAAGCCTACCTCATCTATTTTTCCCCAACGGGAACCACACGAAAGATATCCGAAAGCATCGCTCGGGGGCTGGGTGCCAAAGAGGTCATTCACTATGACCTGACCCTGCCGGGTGCGAACTGCGAAGCGGTCATCACCAGGGGCGTTGCTCTTATCGGCGTTCCGGTTTATGCCGGGCGTGTCCCCGAACTATGTTTGACGCGCATGGCAGAGATCACTTCAACGGGGGTACCTGCAATTCTTGTCGCACTTTACGGCAACCGGGAGTTCGAAGATGCACTGATCGAACTGCGCGATGTCAGCACTGTGAAAGGCTTTCAGGTTATCGCCGCAGGTGCCTTTATCGGGGAACATTCGTACTCGACTCCTGCCAGCCCTATTGCCAAAGACCGACCCGATACAGAGGACCAGAAGCTCGCGTTTGAGTTTGGGCGGAAAATTGCGGAAAAAATTGCGCAGGGCAAATTGGACACTCCACCGATTGCGGGGAATCTGCCCTACAAGGATCGGGTGAAACTGGGTGGGATCGCGCCTGAAACAGAGGTCCAAAAATGCACACTTTGCGGGAAATGCGCTGAGGTCTGTCCGACCGGCGTGGTCGGTGTGACAGATTCCGTCTTAACGGATGCTGCCGGCTGTGTCATGTGCTGCGCTTGTGTCAAGGCATGTGCTTTTGATGCGCGCGCGCTGAAGCATCAAAAAATTGGAGAGAAACGCGCACTGTTGGTTAAAAATTGCAGTGTTCCCAAAGCGCCGACTCTCTTTGTATAAGGATCTCCTCTTGCAGAGAGATGGTGTGTTCTGACCGTGAGGCAAACGGCCTGGATTATGGGTCACATTGTTTTGCAGGCTAAAAACCTGTGTGGATCCAATATCATCGAATTCTCTGATCAATAAGACCGGCCAACCCGATATTTCGTGTTGGCCGGTTGTGTGTCTTCCTGATGGTGATTTATGAAAATATTCCCTATGACTCGATGATCTCATGCGAAAGATTGTCAACAACAACTGGGCTATCCATATAGGTGACTGATGGATCTGTACCGTACTTTTCTCGCACGAAAGATCTCCAACTCTCCGTATACATTGCGTCAGCTTCTTCTCTGCTGTTCCAGAGATATACCCCACCAACGGTGCTGCCATCCTGGGACAGCATATAGTATTTCCGGATAAGGCCAGTCACTCCTTGATATTTCGGCGCTGTGCTCAGAAATGTCTTACGCGCTTCGTCGAGGGTGATTGGCTTTGGCAATTGGAAGGTAGCTATGGCTGTTATCATAATGTTCCTCCAGTTAAGATTTAATAACCTTTAGAGCGAAAGCATACAACGACACGTATGCTTTCGTCTCGGCACTGCGGATCAATGAGAATGGCCACCCCATTTTGGAGGCAGCCATTCTCATGTCGTATTGATGGTGATAAATCAGAAAAAAATAGGCCCGGTGACGGAGGGGGGGGGTCACCGGGCCTATAAGGAACAGGTTTGTTCAAACCTGCCTCTTAATCAATACTATCTTCCCGAAGAAAGCCCTGTGTCAACCCCTTGGCGTCTGTTAAATGGATGATAAACAAAAAAAATGCTAGCGGAAGAGATAGTGGTCACTTCACCGGTGACTATCTGTGCTCACTGTGCGAGACGTTCCTGCCAGTAACTTTGTTCAGCAGTCCAGTTTTCTTTTTGATATTCAACAAGTCTTTTCATGCGGGACTTGAAGGCCAGAAGATATTCGGCCTGATCGGGGAAGTATTCCGCGTCCTTGATGCAGCGACAGAGTTCACTGCCCAGAGCGCGCGCTTTATCAAACAGGACCTCCTCGTCCGGGAAGGTTCGGTCGCCTATCGTGGGTGAGCCAATGCCGCCAACGGACTGAGCACCGGTCGAATTGATGAAGCGGGCCATGTAACCAATGACTTCATCGTCTTCTCCCCCTCCGGAGGTCTCCACGACTGCGCCATACTTGTCTTCAAGCATGAGACAGTGAATGATGTTGCCGCTGCGGTCAAACAGCGCCTTGAGTTGGGCTGTGACGCTAAAGATGTAGTTGGGGCTCGCCAGGATGAAACCGTCACAGGTTAGCAGACTTTGCTTGATGGTTTCGTAGTCGTCTTTGAGGTGACAGGTTCCAGTTCTGTGACAATGGTCACAACCGTTGCAGGGGAGTATTCTCTGTCTCGAGAGGTCGATCAACTCGGGCTTTGCGTCTTTGCTCAGCCCTGCCAGAACTTCTTCCAGCAGGCGACCGGTGTTGCCCTTCATGCCGCGCGGGCTGCCAATGATGACGGCTATCTTCATGATTCATCTCCTGTGCAGTGTTGCTGTGAGCTTCCCTATTTATTAGACCGCGAAAGACAAAACAAGCCCCCCCTGTATTTTCAGATACCTATATAAATCAGACGCTTGACAGGCTAACGCAGTCATCAGGTGATGTCAAAGAGATGAGTGCCTTGCTAGATATTTCGACATGGAATGAAGAGTGTGAATTCGATCGAAGCAGTTGAGCCTTGCTTGTAACCCCTGAAAAATCAGAAAACCCGCGATCTGTTGATCGGGGGTTTTGTGTGTCAGCTTGATGGTGCGTTTTAAGAAATGATAGCTCTGCTTTCGTCCAGGACCTCCCGCACTTTAGACGTCAACACTTCAAGTGAGAAAGGTTTCTGCAAAAAGTGTATTTCATCTTCGATCACCCCCTGGTTGGAGATGATATCGGCGGTGTAGCCGGAGAGGAACAGGACCTTCATCTCGGGCCGAAGTGGTTGCAGCATGGCAGATAATTCCCTGCCGTTCATGACCGGCATGATCATATCGGAAATCAACAGATCAATCGGGCCGGGGTGTTCTCTTGCGAAAGATTCGGCAAGCTCGGTTGTAGCGGCAGCCAGTACCCTGTAGCCGCCCTCTTCGAGCATGGTCGTTTCCAGGCACAGAAGCATTTCGTCATCTTCAACGAGGAGGATTGTTTCGGTGCCGCGAAGAAATGGCATTTCTGCGGTTTTCTGTTTCGCGTCAACAGTCTTACTCGCGCGGGGAAGATAGATATTGAATACTGTGCCCAGCTCCGCTTCGCTGTAAAAAGTGATAAAACCGTGATTCTGCTTGACAGCGCCATAAACGGTGGCCAGTCCAAGTCCGGTTCCACCACCGACCTCTTTGGTCGTGAAGAATGGCTCGAAGATATGGGCCTGAACCTTCTTATCCATGCCGCAGCCATCGTCACTCACTGACAGCAGGACATAATCACCAGGCACAACGTCGTAGGGAAGTGCGTTAGCGGCGTTCTCGTCCATAGTGCGGTTTTCCATCTTTATCGATATTTTGCCGATACCGGCGATCGCGTCACGGGCATTGACACACAGGTTCGCCAGAATCTGATCCAGCTGTGCCGGATCAACTCTGACCGGCCAGAGATTGGCTTCTGGGTTCCAGGATAGCCGGATGTTTTCACCGATGAGGCGCCGCAGCATTTTGAGCGTTCCCGCCACAGCTTCATTCAAATCGAGTATTTTGGGGTCGATGACCTGTTTGCGGGCAAAAGTAAGCAGTTGCCGGGTAAGGTCGGCGGAAGATTGAGCCGCCTTGCTGATTTGCTGCAAATCATGGCTGAATGGGCTGGAAGGGCCCGCTTTCATAAGAGCCATTTCTGCGTGGCCGAGGATGACTCCGAGCATGTTGTTGAAATCGTGCGCCACGCCCCCAGCCAGCTGGCCAATTGATTCCATTTTCTGGACCTGATGAAGCTGTCCTTCGAGGTGGATTTGCTCGCTAAGCATTCTGGACATCTTGATCGCGCTATAACTCATAGTTGAAATTATATTGGTAAGTTTAGCGTAGAACGCCATCCCCGCATCCGCTGCCTCTCGACTGAAGCGTGGCACCCGATCAAGTGCTTCGAGGTATTCTTTCTCATCAAAACCGTACCTCCGGGCCTGCTCCCGAAACACCTCCACATCAAGTATTTCATCTTCATAGAAGAACTGCCCGATAAAAACATTACCGACATGCCTTCCGCCTACCACGAGAGGGGTGACCATGTCCCACATGTTGTTCTTGCAGCGATAGTGCTTGAATGTCCCTATGGGCACATCATTGGTAAGAGTTGTGTCACTTTCGATGCAATTTTTGAGCGTGTCGGGATGACACCTGTGAAACTTGGTGCAGATATCTTGCCATCCGACAGCAACCAGAACGTTGCCTGAAAGATCGAGTACAGCACCTAACATGCCGGTTATTTTGTAAAAAGCTTCCAGCATGGATCTCAGTATTTCGAAATCTATGATGTCAGATAGTGCAAGTGCGCCGATATCACCTTCCGGTTCAAGAATGGCTCTGAGCTTATTCTTAACCGAATTTTCACTTCTCTGGAGAGCCTCCTCCGTCCTTCTGTGTTCTTCAATCTCCTCTTTAAGTATAGCCGCCTGGTCCTGTAAGGTTTTTTGGGCTACCTGACGCTTAACGAGTTCCTCTTCAAGCTGGAGTGCCTGTTTTTGAAGATTTTCTTCCATTAACTTGCGTTCGGTGATGTCCTCGTCGATGCCCAGCAGACCGATGACCTCTTTCTCGGCATTAAACAGCGGAGCCTTGGAAGTGCGTACCCAAATCGTCTGGCCGTCCGGGGTGGTTTGTTGCTTTTCGATGTTGAGCTTTGGCTTCCTGGAAGCCAAAATCAGCTTGTCATCGGCACGATAAAATTCAGCCTGTTCGCGCCAGCACATCTGGAAATCATCCTTGCCCAGCAAATCTTCGGGTTGTGAATGGCCTGCAGATTGCGCAAAAGAAGTGTCGCAACCAAGATAGTGTAGATCGAGATCCTTCCAAAACACGCGGATCGGAATATTTTCCAGGATAGTGTGAAGCAGGCTCCGTGATTCTCGCAGGGTCTCTTCTGCTTGTTTCTTATCTGTTATATCGCGTGCTGTTGCATAAGAAACGCCCTCTTCTCGACTATAGGTAACACGCCAGGACAACCATTTTACATGGCCATCTTTACAGATGTAGCGGTTTTCAAAATTAGTGGTACAGCCTCTCAGTTGTTGCTTTTCAATTTCATCCAAGGTTGCCTGCTTATCGTCTGGATGCACAAAATCAATAATTTCGTTCGAGATGAGTTCTGATTCCGTATAGCCAAGTGTCTCGGTGAAGGCAGGATTTGTTTTTATGAACCTGCCATGAGGATTGGCAATGCACATCAGGTCGGCCGACGTCTGAAAGAACTTATAGAATTGTTCCCGTTCCTTTTGCGCCTGCTTGCGCTTGGTGATGTCCTGGAGATAACCACTCCAGACGACGGGTTCTCCTGGCTTAGAAGGATTGGGTTTGGAGTTAACCAGAAGCCACTTCAGGTGACCGGAGGGCGTGATAATCCGGACCTCGGATAAAAACTCTTTTCCTTCCTTGTTCGCAACGACATCCTCCTGATAAAAACGGGTCAAATCATCAGGATGAATAATATTCCAGACCAGGCTCATGTCCTTCAGGAGGGCGTCAGGGTCGAGTTCAAGAATTTCACGGCAGGGACCTGGCGCCACATAGATAAAACGGCTGATGTTATCTGAGGTAATAATGGAATCATAGAGCATTACCGGTATGGTATTCGCCATGCGCTCATACCGCCGCTGGCTTTCCAGTAAAGCTCTTTCGGTCCCTGAAAAGTTAGGTTTCTCGTCCTTCATTCTTAGCTCTCCCAGGGAGATTCGTCCGTCAAACAAATGCTTGGTGGGTTTATGCTTCTTGTGAGGATGTGGTTTTTGAACCAATCAAGGTCAGGAAGACTTTTGGATACATGTTTGCTGTCTCCTCTGTTATTTCAGTTTGAGGTGACAACCATGCTGACACAGGGGGCTGGCGGCCATCCTTCACTCCCTGGATACCAGCCTTTTTAAGAACAGGTCAATGTAACTCGGCAAGTCCCTTAAGTCAAAGAGAGGAGCGCAACCGATATTTCATCTTGCTGAATATCGGCAGCTCTTGCAATAAAGCCGACTCGTAGTTTATTAGAGACTCTGGTCAATAAGAACGGCCAATCTCTCTTTTGAGGTTGGCCGTTTCGGTGTCTGGCTGATGGTGAGATATAAGACGAAATCCAAACTATCCGCCCCGGTCATCCCGTTCGGCATTGGTCGCAGTGCGGGGAGGTAGTCCAGTGCCTGCCTGCGGCAGCTTCCCTGATCAAGGTGTGGCATGGATGTCTCCGGCCGCTACCTTCTGTTTAAAGCATGGTCCGGGTGCTCACGGGCCGGTTTCTCATATCCCGATTTGCAGACCGACCTTCATGGTTTGTGCCACAGGGATCTGGTAGGACGAAGTCGTGTCCTGGGTGTTGATTGCCATGCGAACGAAGAGTTTGTCGCGCCAGGCGGCCATGCCGTGTAGTTTGCGGCCGGCCAACAGGTCGGTATGGCCGACAATGTAGCGGATCTGATCCATTTCCAGGTCGAGGCCCCATTCTGCGCAACTGGACAGGTCAGAAGGGACATTGGGCCCCTGCATGAATCCGTAACGCAACACCAGGCTATAAAATCCGGAATCCAACTCGGTCAATTCGATGCGTTCTGTAGACCCGACGATGGGTACCGGTTCAATGACGACCGTAGTCAGAATGACCTTTTCGTGTACCACACCGGTGGTGCGCGCCAAATGTTGCAGAGCCTGGGGGGTCTGTTCCGGATGGCGGGTAAAAAAGACCGCGCAGCCTGGCACTCGGGGGATTTTTTCGCCGTTAACCTGCCCGATGAATGTTTGCACGCTGGAAGCTGACGTGGCAACTTGTCCTGCTAAAAGATTGGCGCCGCGCCGCCAGGTGGTCATCACTACAAACAATATTGTTCCAATCAACAGGGGCAACCAGCCACCATCTGGAATGGTGACCAGGTTGGCGCCAAGATATCCGAAGTCAATGAATAAGAACCCGATCAGGAAGGCCAGAGCGGCGGGAAGAGACCATCGACCGCGTTCGCGCGCCACGTTGAACGCTAACACCGTCGTGATGGCCATGGTCGAATTGACCGCAACGCCATAAGCCGCGGCCAGGTTGCCTGAAGACTGAAAGGTAACCACCAGCCCGATAGCCGCAACCATCATGAACCAGTTCACGGTCGGCATGTAAATCTGGCCGCGAGCATGGGGCGATGTTTGTTCAACCGTCAGTTCAGGCAACAGCCCAAGGTGCACCGCCTGGCGCGTCATGGAAAAGGTCCCGGTTATCACCGCCTGGGAGGCGATACAGGTTGCTGCCGTGGCAAGGAAGATCAATGGGTACAGCCCCCAGCTAGGTGCCAGGTGAAAGAAGGGGTGCGTGCTTCCGGTCGGATCCACGATCAAAAGGGCTCCCTGGCCGAAGTAATTGAGCAACAGAGACGGGAGAACGAAGGTGAACCACACTTTTTGGATGGGGACACGACCGAAATGGCCCAGGTCTGCATAGAGCGCCTCGCCACCGGTGGAAACCAGGAATATCGCATAAAGGGCCAAATACCCACTCATCCCGTTGTTCACAAAATAGTGCACAGCATACCGCGGATCGGCGGCCAGCAGCACTTGGGGGGCCTGCATAATACCGTGGATGCCAAGCACCGCCAGCACCGCGAACCAGACCACGGTCAGGGGCCCGAATATGGCGCCCACCTTTGCCGTGCCATGTCTTTGCACCGCGAAAAGGGCGAACAGTATGCCGGCCGTAATCGGAATCACGTAGCTCTGCAATGTCGGGGCGGCCACGCTCAAGCCCTCCACCGCGCTCAATACTGATATGGCCGGGGTGATCATGGCCCCGCCATAAAGCATGGAGGCACCAAGGATGCCGAGTAAGATCAAGGCGCGTCGCCGCCGTTTATCCTGGTTGCGTTCTGGATGCAGCAGGGCCATCAAGGCGAAGGTGCCGCCTTCACCCCGATTGTCAGCTCGCAGGACGAACATCATGTACTTGAGTGAGATGACCAGGATCAGGGTCCAGAAAATCAGGGACAGGACCCCGAGGACATTTTCGGGTGACACGGGAATGGGATTCTTGCCGCCGAAGGTCTCGCGCAGTGCATAAATCGGGCTGGTGCCTATATCGCCGTAGACCACACCGAGTACTGCTATGGCGAGCACGGAAAAAGACTTGCTATGGGGCTGCACGGCCGGAGCACGCTCCAGCGCCTCTTTTTGGGCATCGAGCCCCTTTGGGTTATCTTGACGGGTCTTCACGGTACTCCTTACATCGTGATGTTACGGACACTCAAAGCCAGGGCGAACCTCGTACGCGAGCCAGACTCCTCTGCTGATGCCTCCCTGACGTATTGCCTCTGTTTCGGCCGGTATACCCAATGGATTCACGTTGCTCAACCTGGCGATGTTAATGATCTCGGTCGGCTACTGTTAATCGGTTATTCGAATTGAGCCATCATTGACATTCCGGGTCAGAGGAGAAGATAAAGCTTAACGCACTATTCATTAAATAGGGAACCAGAAAGAAAGAGGGTTAACTTCGGGGGAGGGGGATAGCATATGCAACCCGATAATTTTAAGAAAATATGTGCGCCTGCGGCCACACCCTGCGCCCTTAGGAATACTCTATAAGTGCGGTGTACCCACCTTGCTCGGCGGGTACGAGCGACAGATGGTTTGTCGTACAGGGGATGCGATCTTCCGGATGATGTGTCACATACAGAATCTGGGTGGTTCCGATTGTTCCAAGGTGATCGATAAGCTTCAAGACCATGGCCCGATTGACGTCATCAAGCCCCTGGCAGGGTTCATCCAGGATCAACAGCTGTGGTTGTTTGACCATGGCTCGGGCCAGCAGGACGAGCCGCTGTTCGCCATAAGACAGACTGCGAAAGGGATCATTGCGGCGGTTTTCCATGTGCAGGATCCTCAGCCATTCAAGGACGATATCCTGCTGTTGGGATGTGGGTTTTTGATAAACCCCGATCGAATCAAAAAAACCGGAGATTCCTACGGTTGTCACCGAGACCCTGAGTCCGTAGTTCTGCTGCAGGGTTGAGGAGACCAGGCCGATGCGCTTTTTGATCTCCCAGACGCTCTCCCCGCTCCCCTTTTTGCGCCCGAACAATCTGATGTCGTTGGCATAGGCCTGGGTATTATCCCCGCTGATCAGATTTAACAAGGTCGATTTCCCGGCCCCGTTCGGCCCCGAGATCTGCCAGTGTTCTCCAGGTTTTACCGTCCAGCTGAGCTTGTTAAGCACATATTTTTCCGCGTAGCGCACCTCAACATCGCGCATTTCGATCAGAGGAACATCGGCATCCAGGCGCGCGGGGAGCGTGGAACCATCAATCTTCGGCAAGCTGCGCGGAAGCGTGCTGTGAAAAGAGTGCAGACGCTGCAGGGCCGCGGATTGCATTAGCTCCTGTTTGGCGCCGGAGATAAATATGCTGCAGTCTTTCACGTAGGCGATGTGCGTTATCTCGGGCAGAATTTCGCTGAAGCGGTTCAGCAGCAGGACAACCTTGATCCCCTTAGCGATGATGTCCGAGATGAGCTCGTGCAGGATAGCTCTGGATTCCAAATCCAACCCATCAAAGGGCTCATCCAGCACCAGCAGTTGCGGTTTTTGGAGCAAAGCCTTGCAGATGACCACCTTGCGCATCTCCCCGGTGGACAAAAACCGGATGCCACGCTCGAGCAGGGGCAAAAATTTCATCTTCTTCGCCAACTCAAGCAGCGCAGAGTCGTCATCGACCTGCTTCCCCAGGATAAACTCGCGCACCGGGGTGCCATGATCGATGCGGTCGAGAAAGTCTGAATCATCGTTGTAACGTTCAAAATCAAGAATCTCAATGACCTGCTCGAAAGAGATAAATTCCGATCTTTGCGCAGTGATCGCAGTGCCGGAGTGGATCTTTAGCCGATTACAGAGCAGCTTCCCGACCGAGGATTTTCCGGAGCCATTCGCCCCGACAATCGCCCAGTGTTCATCAGGACCGAGGTTGAGCGTAATATCATTCAGGCTGAGGTTAGCGCTGATTCGCGCGGTTACGTTTTTAAAGATTATTTGTTGCCCCAATGAAATCACCTCACACGCAAAAAATGTAAATTGTTGTCAATCTAGGTCGAGCAAAATAGCCCGTCAAGACGTTCCTGAATACCGGCAAAGAGAACCCTCCCGCTCTCAGTTGGAGGTGGCCGATATGTCAGAGATTAAAGAGATCGTTCTTCAGCCAGGCCCCAAAAGGCCTGCACACTGGAGCGCTGCAGGTTGCGTTTCGTCGAACAGAGCCCAACTACATAGGGTTCCAGCCGGGGAGCATTTCCCAGGATCTGCACCTCATCGCGGAAGGGGCTGCGCTCCAGGACCAGCTGCGGCACAACGCCGACCCCGCAGCCGAGCCGGACCATAGGAATGATCGCCTCATTGCCGGAGACCTCAGAACTGATATTCGGGGTGATGCGGTTGCTCTTGAGCCACTTGTCGAGCCGCCGCCGCGACAGTCCCGCCTGGGGCAAAACCAGAGGCGCCCGCGCCAGGTCCAGCTTCCCCTCCACAGTCACAGCCATTGAATGTTCGTGTTGAAGCGGTGCAATAAAGACCAGCGGCGTCGTGGTGATCGGCAGAAATTCGATCTGTGAGCGATTCCTGTCAGGCAGGGCGGCTACGGCCAGGTCGATCTCGCCGGTCTGCACCTGGGCGACCGCCTGCTCAGCGGTGCCGGTGCGCAGGTCGAGTTGGACCTCAGGGTAGAGGTTGCGGTAAGATTCGAGCAGATCGGGGAGCAGACTGTAGACGGCGGTTATCGAGGCATAAATTGTGAGAGTTCCGGCGACCGCCTGTTCCGTTTTGAGCGCGGTCTGAAACTGTTGCCAGTCCTGCAGTGACTGCCGGGCGTAGATGCGGAATTGCTCCCCCGCCGTAGACAGGGTGACGGTCCGGTTGTCGCGCAGAAACAAGGGCTGTTCGACCTGTTCCTCCAGGCGTTGAATCGTTCTTGTCAGGGCCGACGCGCTCAGGTTGCAGGCCTGGCTGGCCCGGCCGAAATGGAGCAGATCAGCCAGCGTCAGAAATATTTCCAGTTCGCGGTTATCCAATCACTCATTCCTTTTTGTGTTGCGATAATTGCAATACTGTATACATAACAAATCAATTTACGCAACACTAGAGATTGCGTATAGTGAGAGGATTAAAAATCTTTTCCAGCCATTTAAAGTCCCTTATCACCATAAAATCAGGAGAAATCTCATGGCGCAAAATTATTTCAATTCGCTCCCCTTTGCTCAAAAAATTCAAGAACTCGGGACCTGTCGTTTCATGGATGCCGAAGAATTTTCAGGCGGCTGCGAGTATGCCAAAGGCAAAAAGATCGTCATCGTCGGTTGCGGTGCCCAGGGTCTGAATCAGGGGCTGAATATGCGCGACAGCGGTCTTGACGTCTCCTACACCCTGCGTGCCGAGGCGATCGCCGAAAAACGTCAGTCATACCTCAACGCCACCGAAAACGGCTTCACCGTCGGCAGCTACGAAGAGCTGTTGCCGACCGCCGACATCGTTATGAACCTGGCTCCCGACAAGCAGCACACCGACGTGGTTAAAACCGTTGTCCCCCTGATGAAGCAGGGCGCCACCTTCAGCTATGCCCACGGCTTTAACATAGTCGAAGAGGGCACCAAGATCCGTTCCGACCTGACCGTTATCATGGTCGCCCCCAAATGCCCGGGCACAGAAGTTCGCGCCGAGTACGTGCGCGGCTTCGGCGTACCGACCCTGATCGCTGTTCACGGCGAGAACAACCCCAATAACGACGGTCTGGAGATCGCCAAGGCGCTCTGTTCGGCCCAAGGCGGCGATCGCGCCGGCGTTCTCGAATCCTCCTTCGTCGCCGAGGTCAAATCCGACCTGATGGGCGAACAGACCATTCTCTGCGGCATGCTCCAGGCTGGTTCGCTGCTCTGTTTCGACAAGATGGTCGAAAACGGTATCGAGGCTCCCTATGCCGTCAAACTAATTCAATACGGCTGGGAGACCATCACCGAAGCGCTTAAGCAGGGTGGCATCACCAACATGATGGATCGTCTCGGCAATCCGGCCAAACTGGAAGCGTTCGAACTGGCTGAAGACCTGAAAGATATCATGCGCCCGCTGTTCGAAAAGCACATGGACGACATCCTCTCCGGCGAATTTTCCAAAACCATGATGGCCGACTGGGCCAACGACGACATTAACCTGTTGACCTGGCGTGAGCAGACCGGCCAGACCGTTTTCGAGAAGACCGAGGCCGCCGGTGAGATCTCTGAACAGGAATATTTCGACAAGGGGATTCTGATGATTGCCATGGTCAAGGCTGGCGTTGAACTGGCCTTCGAAACCATGGTGATGTCGGGCATCGAGCCGGAATCAGCTTACTACGAGTCCCTGCACGAGACCCCGCTGATCGCTAACACCATCGCCCGCAAGAAACTTTACGAAATGAACCGGATTATCTCCGATACCGCTGAGTACGGCTGCTACCTCTTTGCCCACGCTTGTGTGCCGCTGTTGAAGGATTTCATGTCCCACCTCGATACCGACGTTATTGGCAAAGGACTGGACGCCAAGGATAACTACATCGACAACCAGACTCTGGTCGAACTCAACGCCGAAATCCGCGAACACCTGATTGAAGAAGTCGGTCAGGAGCTGCGCGCCGCCATGAACGGCATGCAGGCGATCGCCTCTGCCTGAGCACTAGCAACATAGAGATTAATGGAAAAGATCCCGTCGCAAGATGGGGTCTTTTTTTGTGATGCAAGAGGATTGTTTCTTACGACGCTGGTTGAATTCGGCATGAGCCTGTGAAAGAATCCCTGCTAGTCCGATTTTCTTGCCAGTGTTCCTTTTTCCCATTGGTCCTTTCATGCCTGAATTGATCGCCGATATTGCTGTTTTTGCGCCTTTACGCCAGTTCTTTTCCTACCGGGTCAGCGCCGAACTCGCCCCGGTGATTCGGCCGGGGCAGGGGGTGCGGGTCCCGTTCGGGCGGCGACGGGTGGCGGGGCTGGTGGTCGCGCTGCGGCGTGGTAGTGGCGAGAAGCTGAAAGATGTTGCAGAGTTGCAGGCCGAAGAACCGCTGTTCGATCAACCTCTGCTGGAACTCTGTTGCTGGGCGGCCGATTACTATCGCTATCCGGTCGGGCTGGTTTTGCGTGCGGCCTTACCTGCGGCCCTGGGGTCTGAAGATTCGCGGGTCGGTATCCTCAAAGATTTTTTGTATCGCCCGGGCGCCGTGAGCGAGCGGCCACGTGGCGCAAAGCAGCAAGAGCTGCTGGAATTTGTGCGGACGGCAGGGGAGGCGACCCTCAGTCGCCTGCGGCTGGAATTCGCGGCACCCCATGCCGTGCTCGAACGGCTGGTGAGCCAGGAGTATCTGACCCGAACCGAAATTGAAAGATTGCGTGATCCCTTTCTGTCTGATCCGATCAAGGCCGATTCTCCGCTGGTTCTGACCACCGAACAGCAGATCGCGTTTGACCGCCTGCAACAGGCGGTAGAGGCCCAAAGCTTTTCCCCCTTCCTGCTGCAGGGGGTGACCGGCAGCGGCAAGACCGAGGTCTATCTGCAGACCATCGCCGAAGTCCTGAAACAGCACAAACAGGGGCTGGTCCTGGTGCCGGAAATCGCGCTGACCCCTCAACTGGTCGGCCGCTTTCGCGCGCGGTTCGAGGCGGCCGGGTACCGGATTGCGGTTTTGCATTCAGGGCTGTCGGATGGGGAACGTTTCGATTCCTGGCGGCAGATTGCGCGGGATGATATCGATATTGTCATTGGCGCGCGCTCGGCGATCTTCGCCCCTCTGCAGCGCCTGGGGCTGATTATTGTCGATGAGGAACACGAGAGCAGCTACAAACAGGGGGAGGGCTTCCGCTACAATGCGCGTGACCTCGCCCTGTTGCGTGGTCAAAAAGTCGCCTGCCCGGTGCTGCTTGGCAGCGCGACCCCTTCTCTCGGTTCGGCCTTTCGCTGCGCCAGCGGGCAGATGGAGAAGCTCGAGCTCTCCCGGCGCGCACACGCCGGTGAATTGCCACAGGTCGAACTGGTAAACCTGGCCGGACAGGCGCCAGAACAGTTGCTCTCGGAGCGGTTGCAGCTGGAGATTACCGCGGCTCTTGAGGCGAAAAAGCAGGTGATGCTGCTCCTCAATCGGCGCGGATTCTCCCCCTTTCTGCTCTGTGCCGATTGTGGCCAGACCTTCCGCTGTCCCAACTGTGAAATTACCCTGACCTATCATCAAAAAGTCCGTCAGTTGCGCTGCCACTACTGTGATTACGCTGTCGAACCGCCCGAACAATGCCCGCGTTGCGAAGGGCATCAGCTTGAACCGGAGGGGTTCGGTACCGAACGCCTCGAAGAGGAGATCGCGCAGCTCTTTCCTGCCGCCCGCATTGCCCGCATGGACCGCGACACCACCGGCCGCAAGGGCGCCCATCAGAAGCTGGTGCGGCAGATGATGGCGGCCGAGATCGATATCCTGGTCGGAACCCAGATGATCGCCAAGGGGCACGATTTTCCCGGGGTCTCGCTGGTCGGGGTTTTGGCCAGCGATGCGGTCCTGAATCTGCCCGATTTCCGTGCGGCGGAGCGTGCCTTTTCGCTCTTGACCCAGGTTGCGGGGCGCGCCGGGCGCACCGGCGGCGGGCGGGTGCTGATTCAGACCTACAGCCCTGATCATTATGCGCTGCAGTGCGCCGCCACCCAGGATTATGCCAGCTTCTATGCGCAGGAGATCCTCTTCCGCCAAGAGCTGGGCTATCCGCCGGCCGGACATCTGGCCAACCTGGTCTTTTCCGGCATCGGCGAAGGGCGGGTGCTGAAGGTCGCCGAAGATTTTGCCGCGCACCTGCTGGCGACCGGAAGCTCAGTCGAAATCCTCGGCCCCAGTCCCTGCCCGCTCTTCCGCCTGCGCGGCAAGAACCGCGTGCAGATTCTGCTCAAGTCCGCCAAACGTCAAGCCCTCAAATATCTGCTCGATTATGCTGACCAGTGGAAGGTTCCGGCCGGGGTCAGTTTAATGGTCGATGTTGATCCACTGGACATGTTTTGATGATGGCGTTGGCCAAATTTGAATCTTTCGCTCTGCAGTTGTTTTTCAGGGCGCTGTCTTATTGATATATGCCTGCGCCTCGCAAAAAAAAATGACAAGCTTTGGATAGCGAAAATTTGGATTAGACAGCTTATCTGTCCTTGATGGTGGAAGGGCTGGCTTCTGACCGGGCGTATTGGCTATACTGAGCGCGCATCTTTAATCTGGAGACCTGATGAAACTGCTCCGTTTGTGTCTTTTTTTATTGTTCCTGGCCGGTTGCGCCAGGGTACCCGTGCCCCCACCTATCGCAGCCCCCTTGCGCACTGCCGGTTTTGCTGATCTTCCCCTGTGGCAGGAGGGGACTCCAGCGGCCGCTCTGGAGACCTTCCTGAATAGCTGCAATGTCATCGCTAAGCGTGAGCAATGGGCTCAGGTCTGTAATGAAGCCCTGATGATTCCGGCGGCGGATGAGCAGGCGGCGCGACACTTCTTTGAAGATTTTTTCACCCCCTGGCAACTGATCAATGAAGATGGCAGTGACAGCGGGACGATCACCGGTTATTACGTCCCTGAACTCGAAGGGAGCCGTACGCCAGACGATCATTTCAAATATCCGCTATATCGGCAACCGGACGATCTGCTGACGGTTGACCTGGCTGACGTCTATCCCGAACTTGCGGGGTATCGACTGCGGGGGCGGGTCGAAGGGCATCGCGTCGTCCCTTACTTTGATCGTGGTCAGATCGATGGGGCTAACAACCCCCTGGCAGGGAATGAACTCTTCTGGGTCGCCGATCCGGTTGAGCTCTTTTTTCTGCACATTCAGGGGAGCGGACGTATTCTGCTGCCGGATGGCGAGAAAGTGATGCTCAATTACGCCGATCAAAACGGGCGCCCCTACCGTTCCATCGGCAAGCTGCTGCTCGAGCGGGGCGCGATGACTCGCGATCAGATGTCGATGCAGAATATCCGCAGCTGGGTGGCGCAAAACCCGGAGGCCGGGCGCAAGCTGTTGGATGAAAATCCCAGCTATGTCTTTTTTCGGGAGCTGCCCGAAGGGGTCGAGTCGCCGCCGGGCGCCCTGGGAGTCCCCCTCACCGCCGAACGGAGTCTCGCCGTCGATCGTCGCTCCATCCCTCTCGGAGCGCCGGTGTTCCTGGCAACTCAACGCCCGGACAGTGACGAACCTTTGAATCGGCTGATGGTGGCGCAGGATACCGGGGGAGCGATCAAGGGCCGTGTGCGGGCTGATTTCTTCTGGGGAATGGGTGCCGACGCCGGAGAACTGGCCGGTCGGATGAAGAGCCAGGGGCAGCTCTGGGTGTTGCTTCCTAAAACTTATAAAATGGATGATTCTCAGGTTCTTTCCAAACGCTGAACCTGCATCAAGCGAGGTGGGACATGTCGAAAAAAATAACATTTTTTATCTGCTTGCTCCTGATGTTATTACAAACGGCCGCATTTGCCGCTCATCGAATCGACATGGGGGAGCCTTTTCCTGAAATCGCCCTGCCGCAGCCATTGAGCATGGAAGCGCGATCATATCTTGGTTTGGTTCCAGGCAAGACCTTCACCCTCAGTCAGGTGTCCGGGGAAATTGTGCTGGTGGAAATCCTCAACGTCCTCTGTCCGCACTGCCAAAAGCAGACCCTCCCTTATGGCAAACTGTTTTCGTTGATCCAGAACGATCCTAAAACGCGTGGCCGGATCAAGATGCTCGGTATCGCCGTCGGCAACAACGCCGAGCAGATTGAAGATTTTGTGGATATCTACGCGGTCGATTTTCCGATAGTTTCCGACCTGAGTTTCAAGATGCACGCTGCTGTCGGCGGCGGGCCGACCCCTTTTTCGATCTACGTGCGCAAGGATAGCGGGAAGCAGGGGTACGTCGCCGGGTCGCATCTGGGTGAAGACAAGGAGATTGCGGACCTGTTTTCCTATCTCAAAGAAACTCTTGCATTGCCGGTAACGGAGTTTTCCAGCCTGCCGATTGATAACGAAGGTGGGGAGACAACCGTTGAGGCCTTTCTCCCTCCCGACCTCATGGCCGCAAGGATTCGTAAGAGCTTCTCTGCCTTTGGCGCGCTGAGCGAATTTAAAGAGTTGACCTTGCCCAGCAAGCGCCGGGTGTATCGCGGCATTGTCGCGGGGCGCCCGCTGTTTGCCGAGGTGCTGGCGCGTTCGGCCATCTGTGACGTTTGCCACAATGTCCATTTTTATTATCTGTTCGATGTACAGGGGAAGGTGATCGCCTTCGAACCCCTGCATCTGACCCGTTACGGCAACATCGAGTGGAACTCGGAGGAGCGTAGTAAAATGCGTCAGCTCTTGATAGGCGGTTCTCTTAAAAAGCACTGGAATTTTGATCCGCAGGTTGATGCCATCTCGCGCGCGACCATGACCTCGGCGATTATCTTCAACAGTCTTGATCAGGGACGAGCGCTGCTTAAAGAACTTGAAGCTACTGGATATTTGAAGGTGAGTACCAAATGAAATCACACTCTTTGCTGGTCGGTTACCTGTTGTGGATCTTCGGCTTCATTGGAGCCCACCGGTTTTATTACGGGCGCCCGGTGAGCGGAACCATCTATTTTTTCACCCTGGGGTTTTTCTTTATCGGCTGGCTGGTTGATCTGTTGCTGATTCCTGGGATGCAGGCAAAGGCCGATGAGGTCTTTGTCCAGGGGGGGCTTAACTATGATCTGGCCTGGATACTCCTCACCTTTCTCGGGCTGTTCGGGGTACATCGTTTTTACCAAAAAAAGTGGTTGACAGGGCTGGTGTATCTGCTGACCGGGGGCGTCTTCCTGCTCGGCATCATCTACGATTACTGGACCCTCAATGATCAGCTGTCCGAGTTGAACAGAGAGGGTGTTGGCTGGTGAATTGACGGCGGGTTCTGTTGTGTTCCCATTGAATCGCCATAGTTTATGGCAAAACTTCACATGAAAGTTTGGACGTTGAATGAAAATATGGATTGACGGAGATGCTTGTCCGCGGGTCATCAAAGAGGTGCTTTACCGCGCTGCAGATAAACGTCAGATGGAACTGGTGCTGGTTGCGAACAAGCCGATTGCGGTGCCCAGGTCCTGCTACATCCGCACTGTGCAGGTTGGAGCCGGGGCTGATGTTGCAGATGCGGAGATCGTTCGCTTGCTTGATGCCGGAGATCTGGTGGTGACAGCGGATATCCCGCTGGCTTCCCTGGTGATCGAAAAGGGCGGGACTGCGCTCGATCCTCGAGGTGAAATTTATACCCCGGAAAATATCGGGGCGCGGCTTTCCATGCGGAATTTCATGGAAGAGTTGCGCAATAACGGGGTTGAAACCGGCGGGCCGGCCAGTTTCAGCAGTGCGGATCGCCAATCCTTCGCCAATCAGCTCGATCGGATACTGACCCGTGCCCTGAGCGCTTAACACCGCTGCAAGACGCGCGACGTTAAATCTCCTGGGCTGGCACTTTTAGGGCCCCCGCCAGCCAGCGCCCAAGGTTTTTTGCCAGGATCAAATTGTTGCCGCTGAGAAAACGGTTCTGAAACAGGGCATCATCCCCAAAAACCAGCAGTTCCCCCTGACCGATCCTCGATGTCACAACCACACCGAATGCCTGAACGGCATCACCCGGAGTCAGGCGTTTGTCGCCTGACAGATCGACCCAGGAACGATTGCTGCTGAACGCCAAGGTCTTTCCTGCTGGCGAAAGCGTGCGAAGCGGCCAACATCCGTAGAGCGCGAAATCTTTGATTCCCCGGGTTAAGGGGTGAGGTGCAAGCCGGCTGGTCCTGAAATTGAGCGGCTCGTGATCAATTGCCTGTTCTTCTTCGCGAATCACGCCGTTAGCGACGTCGACTCCCAAATTCCTGAGCAAGGTCTTGAGAGGTGGCCCAATGTGAATCATTACCGCCAGGCGTCCGCCGCGTTTGATGAAACGGATTATTTCGGCAATTTCAGCGGGGGAGAAGGGTCTGAACGCTCCGGATATGACCAGCGCGTCGGTTTTGTCGAGCAGTCCCGCTGTCAGGGGGTGGGCCGTACTGGAGACTTCAAATCCTTCGCCGATGAAGGTCCGTGCCAGTCGCGACAGATGAAGACCAGTCTCCTGTTCAATAACGAAGACCTGCCCATGACCCTGGTCAAAGAGTACGCGGGGCTGATTGGCGAATGCGGGAGTGCATAGAAACAGGACCATCAATATATAAAAAAGTTCTCGCATCCTAACCTCAGAAATAGATGATCAAAGATGTCAACTATGTTCAGCGGGATCCCTGCTTATGTCAAGTCCTCTGGTCCGTTAACGGTTGCTGAAATGGCCCAGGAGTTTATTGAGAATATTGCCACGGGGAAGAAATGCGATCGGAGGGGTTTTGCGGACGCCGAGCAGCGTTAATTCGCGAATGATTTGCGGATGGGGGTCCAGAGCGATTCCGGCGCGAAAGGCTTGAATCGCGGCACTGCGGTCGTTCTCGAGCAGCAGTATCCGCCCGAGATTCAGGTAATGGAAAAGATTCTGCGGATCGGTATTGATCAATTCTTCACAGGTGCGGTGTCCTGCCTTGACCTGCCCGCGTTCGCGGGCCATGCAGTAAGCGAGACACGAACTCAGGGTTGGGGAACTGTCGATTCTGGAGGCACGTTCGAACAGCGCCAGGGCTTTTTGGGTTTCTCCGTTGCCGAGAGCGGTAATCCCCGATTCGACCAGCTGGTTAAATTCACTCTGCATCAGACGGCCTTGGGTGCGGGTTGACTTGCAGTCATAGTTTAGCCTGTTTTGAGGCAATTTTCGATCTTTTGTAACACTGCTTCCGGGCTAAGGCCATCAATATCAATATTGACGTCCGCATAATCGGCGTAGATTGGCGTACGTTCGGCATACAGGTCCGCAAAACTTTGCCCCGCCGGCTTAAGGATGCCACGTTCCCCTGTGTCGGCGATTCTCTGAATCAGCAACGGGAGGGAGATATTTAAATACACCAGGCGACCCAGCTCTTTCAGCCGGGCCATTCCCGGGGCAGAATAAATAACCGAACCGCCGGTGGCAATAAGGGTATCCGTATAATCGAGTGAAATTAACATCGCCTCTTCCGCGGCGCGAAAGCGATGCAAACCCTGCAGGTTGATTAGCTGTTGCAGGCGCAGACCTGTCTGACGCTGCAGGACCAGATCAGTATCGATAAAATCAAGGGCGAGCTGTTTGGCTAACAGGACTCCGACGGTACTTTTCCCGGCGCCCGGCATGCCGATCAGAATCAGGTTGTTTCTCATGAGTGCTCCTCTTCCTGAGATGGGTTCTGGCCGGTGGCCAGGCCCAGGAAAAACCAGCCCGCAATAAACATGATGGCAATCGATGAAATCCCGACCCGAGTCGCAACCGTTTCCGCCAGCCCCGCCTTATGCGCAAGTAAGCCGGTGATGGCGATCAAGGCCGGCCCGATAATCGCTGCAAATTTACCCACCATATTATAAAACCCAAAAAATTCGGCACTTTTATCTTCGGGGATCATATTGGCGAAAGTGGCTCGCGAAAGGGCTTGTATCCCACCCTGGACCAGGCCAATGCTGATTGCCATCAGATAAAATTCCAGTTCTGTGCGCATGAAAGCAGCGGATATCGTCACCCCCAGGTAGACAATAATCGCGATGCGGATGGCGCGAATCGGGCCGATCCGTTTGGCGAGCCAGCCGAAGAAGAGAGCCGCCGGAAAGCCGACAAATTGGGTGATCAGCAAGGCTGTAATCAAAGCACTGGAATGAAAGCCGAGGGAGAGCCCGTAATCAACAGCCATCTTGATGATGGTATTTACGCCGTCGATATAAAACCAGTAGGCGATCAGAAACAGCAGGATCGAGCGGTAGGCACGAATCTCCCTAAAAGTACCCGCGAGTTGTTTGAAAGCCGCTGAGAACAGGCGCAGGTTGAGGGGGGCAGAGGTCCGAGATCTAATGCCGGCGAACTGGATCGGCAAGCCGAAGACGCACCACCAGATTCCCACGGATAAAAATGATATGCGGATAGCTTGTGCCGGTCCGTCTAAGCCGAAAAAACCGGGACGCAGGGTCATGGCGACATTCAGAGCAAAGAGCAGACCACCGCCTAAATATCCGGCCGAATAGGCGAAGGCCGAAACCATGTTGCGTTGTTCGGGTGCGGCGACGTCCACCAGCAGTGAGTCATAAAACAGATTGGAACCGATAAAGCAGATGGTCCCTGCAATATAGATGATGACTGCAAGCTGCCAGTCTCCCTGTCCGACAAAAAAAAGACTCGCCGAGAAGAGTGCCCCGATCAGGGTGAAAAAGAGCAGAAAATGTTTTTTATGGATACCGCGGTCAGAGATCGCTCCGAGGATCGGAGCGAGGAGGGCAAGAAACAGACCTGCGGCCGCATTCCCGAACCCAAGGCGGGCAGTGCTGAGGGTCACGTCACTCCCAGCGCTCCAGAATTGTTTAAAAAAAACCGGAAAGAAACCCGCCATTATGGTTGTGGCGAACGCTGAATTTCCCCAATCATACAGCGCGTAGGAAATCGTTTTTCGGTTGCAAAGAGTGGGCAATTTCATCTGAGTTTCTTCTTTTGTTCACCCCAAGAAAAAAGGCCAGGTGAAAGCACCTGGCCTTTTTTGTGTAGCTGTCTGGCGGTCTGCTCAGGCTTTTTGAATGTTCGCAGCCTGAGGACCTTTGCCGCCTTCAACGACGTCAAAGGTGACGCGCTCGCCTTCGGCGAGGGACTTGAATCCTTCGCTCTGAATAGCGGAAAAATGGGCAAAGACGTCGGGGCCCCCATCTTGTTCAATAAAACCGAAGCCTTTGGAATCGTTAAACCATTTTACTGTACCTTCTGCCATTTTACTGCTCCTTTTGTGTCCCTGTTTCTGTCGGAACCGGTGCCGTGCAGGGGGGCTGGAGATTAAACAAAACCACTTTGACGAACAGAGTCGAAGTAGTTTCAAACCATCAGACAACCTGTGTGTTTACGTATCCAACACCTGCACGGAGTTCTAAAGTTAATTCTCTTTATCATGGCATTCTTGACAAAAGCAAGTGTTTTTGTTTGGTTTCTGCCGAGTATTTAAAATTTTTGACAAGGTGTATAAGTGCTTAAATATCAGGGGAGTTGATTGTCCTTCTGCTTGTATTGTTTAAACTCTGTGCATACAGAGAGTCGGGAGATTGAAGTGACGGTGGCCGCGCTGGATATTGAAAATTTGACTCTTGCATTCTCAGGCCATCAACTCTTCACCGGGCTGAGCTTTAAGCTTTGGGCAGGAGAGCGACTTGTCCTGCGCGGACCCTCGGGGTGCGGCAAGTCGAGCCTGCTCAGGTGTCTCCTTGGCTATATCCAGCCAACCACGGGTCAGATACGGGTTTTTGGACAGAATCTGAATCACCACTCGGTCTGGGCTCTGCGCACCCGCATGGCTTATGTCGCCCAGGAACCCGAGCTGGCAGAAGGACGGGTGCGCGATCTGCTGGCGCGACCTTTTAGCTTTCGGGTCAATCGGCATCTGCAAAAAAATCTTGAGCTGCTCCCCTCCTTATTCGACCAGCTCCTGTTGCCACATGATCTCCTGGAGCGGGAGGCCCAACAGCTTTCGGGCGGCGAAAAACAGCGAATTGCAATGGTGTCGGCGCTGCTCCTTCAACGTGAAATTCTGTTGCTGGATGAAGCTTCCTCGGCACTTGATCCGGCCGCCAGCCAGGCGATGGTTGAACTCATGGTCGCGCGCCGAGATTTGACAATTCTTGCCGTTTCGCATGAGCGTGAGTGGGCCGGGTTTTCCGCCGCAACGCTTGAGCTGCGATCGACAGCCCCGGAGACCGTATGACGACACTGGATATCAGCACGGCACATCTGGCGATCAGTTATCTGCTCCTGATCATCCCCTTGGGTGTAATCCTCTGGCTACGGATCCCCCTCTTCGGTGAAGCCTTGCTGGCGGTGATACGGATGACCCTGCAACTGCTGTTCGTCGGCTTTTATCTGCAGTTTGTGTTTACCTTGAACAGCCTTTGGGTGACGGCGGCCTGGGTGCTGATCATGGTTCTGGTTGCGGATGTCTCGATTGCCCAGGGCTGCCATCTGCATCTCAAGCGTCTGGCCGGGGGGCTTTTTGTGGCGTTGTTGGTCGGCACTCTGGTGCCGTTGTTGTTTTTCGTTTTTTTCATCCTCCAGCGCGAGGCGGCGCTGCAGGCCCAGTATCTGGTCCCGATCTGCGGCATGATTCTGGGAAATTGCCTGCGCGCCGATATTATCGGCCTGCAGAGCTTTTACACAGGACTGCGTAAAAAAGAGAAGCTCTATCAGCTCGAACTTTCTCAGGGGGCGAGTCAGAGCGAAGCCCTGTTCCCCTTTATGCGTGAGGCCTGCCGCGCGGCTCTGGCTCCAACCATCGCGACCATTTCGACTATCGGTCTGGTTGCCCTGCCTGGCATGATGACTGGTGTGATTCTGGGCGGCGGAAATCCGATGACCGCCATCAAGTATCAGATCGCGATTATGCTTGCCATTTTCAGTGGCACGGCGTTGGCCGTGGTGCTGGCGATCCGTCTGACGATCGGGCGTAACTTCAACGCATTCGGGATGCTCGATCGGGGTCTGTTTAAATCCTGAGTTGCTTTGTCAGGGTTTTCGGAGATGCCAGCGTCAGGTGAAACGCGGGACATTGACATGGCCACTCTCTTCGATAAACTGTAATCAAATTGAGCCGTTGCCAAACTAAAGGAGCTTGCCATGGTCAAAACTGTCAGAGATGTTCTGCGTAGCAAGGGGGGGATCATGTATAGCGTTGAGGCCGATGCCACTGTGCTGAGCGCCCTCGCGCTGATGGCACAGGAAGATGTCGGGGCGCTCATGGTGATGGATTCCGGAAGTTTGGTCGGGATGCTCTCTGAGCGTGATTACGCGCGCAAGGTCGTACTGCACGGGCTTTCTTCGCCGATGACCAAGGTGCGCGCGATCATGACGCGAGATATTTATTACACCCGTCCTGAACAGACAGTTGAGGAATGTATGGCGCTGGTGACCGAAAAGCGTTGTCGTCATCTGCCGGTTATGGAGGCTGACAAGCTGGTCGGCTTGATTTCAATCGGCGATCTGGTCAAGGCTTCAATCGCCGAAAAAGAGTTTATTATCGGTCAGCTGGAAAACTACATCAAAGGTGGTTGAATTCATTCCGCCGGGTGAAGACAGGCTGTCCTCACCCGGCGGTGGTGGTTAGACAACGAAGGAACAACAGTAGTCGGTAATGGTTTTGACCTTCAGCTCAAACTTGGATTGCGCAGGTACTTCGAACGATCCCCCGCTTGTCACTGTTATCCAGTTGTCATCATCCGGTAGCAGGACCTCAAGGTCTCCCGACAGGATCTCCATAACTTCTTTACTGTCGGTGTTGAAGAGATACTCTCCCGGCAGCATAATGCCGAGGGTCTTGATGGAGCTATCATCGAAAACAAGGGTGCGGCTGGTGACCTTGCCGTTGAAATAAATGTTTGCTTTTTTGATGACATTAACCTGCTTGAATTTCTTCATGGAGGACCTCTTACTTCGTGGTAAAGGGCAGATAATGGCCCAGGTTGAAGTTTGCTGAAACAGCTTCTGGTTTATCTGCCTGATTGCGGACGACAAACATCTTCGGGTTGATTGCCCCGGGCACCACACTTGTCGCAGGTTACGGTCGGTGTGTTGTTGCGCGCCCTGAGTTCTTCAGCTTGACCCAGCTTTTTCAATTTGCACAGATGCTTGGGGTGCATCTTCGGGGTTGGGCAGTGATCATCGCTCATGCGCAGCCTCCTTTGCTATAATTTTCACTATAGCCGATGGCGCCTCATCCTGGTCAAGCCGAGACAGAAGATCGGCCTGTCGATTGACAAAAACAGGCCTGCTGACGGAAACTGCTGCTCCCCCTAAATTGTACGAAAGAAGAGCTGTCTTGAGTGATTACCCGAACAATATCCCCCTCGGCAAAGCGACTGCCTATATCTCGCAATATGATCCCGCTTTGCTCTGTCCCTTTCCGCGACAGGTCAAGCGCGATGAAATCGGCGTAGAGGGCAGCCTCCCTTTTTCCGGTGGTGATTTGTGGAACGGCTATGAACTCTCCTGGCTGAACCTCAAGGGGATGCCGCAGGTTGCCATGGCGCGGTTTTTCTTCGCTTGTGAATCCCCTTTTTTAATTGAATCGAAGTCGTTCAAGCTGTACCTCAATTCCTTTAATCAGACCTCTATCGATAGTTGGGATAAGGTACAACGGACCCTGACGACAGATCTTTCCGCCGTCAGCGGCGCACCGGTCCGGGTAGAGTTGTTGAGACTGAGCACCGCCGGGAGCCAGCTTGATTCCCTGCCCGGAGATTGTCTGGATGACCTAGATCTGCACATCGATAACTATCAGCTGCAACCCGCAGGGCTGAAGGCTGATGCCGACAATCAGGTCAGCGAAATTCTGCACAGTCACCTGCTCAAGAGTAATTGTCTGGTGACCAATCAACCCGACTGGGGTTCAATTCTTATTGAATATTCCGGGGCCAGGATCGACCGCGAGGCTCTGCTGCGGTATCTGATCTCCTTTCGTCAGCACAACGAATTTCATGAACAGTGTGTCGAGCGGATCTTTGTTGACCTTCAACGGACCTGTCGACCACGGGAGCTCAGCGTGCAAGCCTGGTATACGCGGCGTGGCGGTCTGGATATCAACCCCTTTCGCACCAACTGTTGTCACGAACCACGTATCCTGCGCCTGGTGCGACAGTAAGCTTAGTTGTTGGCTGGACAGCTTGTCACCATGGTAATTGATCCATATTTGGCGATACCCTCCCCGATCAACAGATCGCGGGCAAAGTTTTAAGCAATCAGAGACGAGATTTCAAGATGGAAACGCCGAAGACGCACTTTGATGTCATTGTTATTGGCAGCGGCCCTGGAGGTGAAGGGGCTTCGATCAAGCTCGCCAAGTCCGGCAAGTCGGTTGCCATAGTCGAAAGAGACTCCTTTGTCGGGGGGGGCTGCACGCATTCGGGGACGATCCCGAGCAAAACGATTATTCATCTGGTGCAGCAGTACGCCGAACAGAAGAGCAGCCGCCTGTTTAATCGCAGCCAGCAGGCCAAGGTCACCGCTGCTGAACTGTTGACGACCGTGGCCGAAGTTGTGGGGCAGCAGGTTCGCGATCGAGAAGGGTTTTACCTACGCAACGACGTCAAGGTTATCGATGGGACGGCCCGCTTTGTCGATACCCATACCATTGAGATCAGCGATACCTCCGCCAATCCTAACCGGTTCACCGCCGACTATTTCGTGCTGGCGACCGGTTCGCACCCCTATCGGCCGGACGACATTGACTTTGACCATCCCCGGGTGGTTGATAGCGACACGATCCTGCAGTTGAAAGAACTCCCTACTACGATGACGGTTTACGGCGCCGGGGTGATCGGCTGCGAGTACGCTTCAGCGTTTAAAGATCTCGGGGTGAGGGTCAATCTGGTTAATACGCGGGAGCGCCTGCTTGAATTCCTCGATGAAGAGATCAGTAATGCCCTCAGCTATCACATGCGTGATGAGCAGGGGATCCTGATCCGTCAGAATGAGGAGTATGAACGGGTTGAGGTGACTGACGGTGGTGTGGTGCTGCACCTGAAGACCGGCAAGGTCATCAAATCAGACTTGCTGCTCTGGGCCAACGGCCGCAGTGGGAATTCCACCGGGATGGGGCTTGAGGCGTTGGGGATTCAGGTAGATCATCGCGGCAACATCGCGGTGAATGCCGCCTATCAGACGGTCCAGCCCCATATTTATGCGGTTGGGGATATTGTCGGTTTCCCCAACCTGGCGAGTGCCGCCTACGATCAAGGACGCTTCGCCGGGACACACATTGTTGACGGGTACTGTGACGACCGATTGGTCAGCAATATTCCGACCGGCATCTATACCACTCCCGAAATCAGCTGTCTGGGCGAAACCGAACGCCAGCTGACCGAGAAGTGCGTCCCTTACGAAGTGGGGCATGCCTTTTTCCGCAACCTGGCTCGCGGTCAGATCACCGGGCACAAGGCGGGCATGCTCAAATTACTCTTTCATCGCGAGACGCTCGAACTCCTCGGCATCCACTGTTTCGGTCATAACGCGGCTGAAATTCTCCACATCGGTCAGGCGATCATGGCCCAGCCTGTACCGCACAACAACGTCAAGTATTTCATTAACACCACCTTCAACTACCCAACCATGGCCGAGGCCTATCGGGTCGCGGCGCTCAATGGTTATAACCGGCTGTAACTTTGAGGGGGCTGCAAAAGTTTGATCCGCTGTTCATAAACAAAATATTCTCCCTCACGGATATGCCTGATTTCCGTCAACCAACGCTGCTTGCCGAACAGAGGAATCTGGACGGCGTCGCCATAAAGTCCCTCAGCGTTTCAACCTCGGCATTAAGGATAATGTCTCGTTCAAAAAAATGCCTGCCGACTCTCTCTGCTTTATCATTCAAAATCGCCTATTCAGGTACTACTTATTACATTCCCAGGAGCTGGCATCAGCTGGAGGAACGGTTTTCTGTTAGCATTGTTGAGTGACCTTGTTTATTCAGGAGAAAACCATATGACAGCAGAAACCATCCGCCTTGGAATAAGTTCCTGCCTGCTCGGTGAAAAAGTTCGCTTCGACGGCAGCCACCAGCTTGATCGCTTTCTGACCGAAACCCTCGGTCGCTATGTTGACTATGTCCCGGTCTGCCCCGAAGTCGAAGTCGGCCTTCCGACTCCGCGTGAAACCCTGCGTCTGGTCGGCACCCCGGACGAGCAACGTCTGGTGTTTTCAAAAAGTGGTGAAGATATCACCGAGCGGATGACCTCCTGGGCAGAGCAACGGGTCAGGCTGCTGGAAAAAGAGGATCTCGCTGGCTTCGTCTTCAAGTCGAAGTCACCGAGCAGCGGTATGGAGCGGGTTCGTCTATACGACCGTAACGGCGTGCCGAACAAGACCGGCGTCGGTCTGTTCGCCAGAGTCTTCATGGCACACTTCCCCCTCCTTCCGGTCGAGGAAGATGGGCGGTTGCATGATCCCCTTTTGCGGGAGAATTTCATCGAAGCGATTTTTGTTCTGAAGCGCTGGCGCGCATCGCTGGCGCAGGGGAGATCGGCGAAACTGCTGATCGATTTCCATACCCGACACAAATATCTGCTTATGGCTCACAGCGTCGAGAGCTACCGACAGATGGGTAAGCTGATCGCCGAAGCCGGCAATCTGGATGTCGATATCCTTTATCGGGACTATCTGCAACAGTTGCTGAAGGCCTTGCATGTGAAAACCAGTGTGGCCAAACATGCCAACGTCCTGCAACATATTCTCGGTTACTTCAAAAAACAGCTCAGTGCGGATGAAAAGCAGGAGGTCATCACCCTGATTGAAAATTACCGCACCCAGCTGATACCGTTGATCGTACCGCTGACCCTGCTGAATCATTTCGTGCGCAAATACGATCAGCCATACCTTGGGCAGCAGGTCTATCTTAACCCTCATCCGGTTGAGTTAAAACTGCGCAACCATGTCTGAGATACCAGGCTTGCGCATCCGGCAGTTAAATGATCTGCCGTCCAATGTCACTGGCGACTACATCCTCTACTGGATGACCGCATTTCGCCGGCCGTTTTATAATTTCGCCCTGCAGCGGGCAGTCGAGCAGGCCAGGCAGCGGCAGAAACCGCTGCTGATTTTAGAAGCCCTGCGTTGCGACTATCCTTACGCCAGTGATCGCCTGCACCGTTTTATTCTGAACGGCATGGCCGATAATGCCGCCCATTTCGGCACAACTGCCGCCCACTACTACCCCTTTGTCGAAACCGGGCAGGGTGCGGGGAAGGGTTTGCTGGAGGCGCTGGCTGGCGCGGCATGCCTGATCGTCGCGGACGACCATCCCGGTTTCTTCTATCCGCACATGCTACAGTCTGCGGCAGACAAGGTCAGGGTAAGGCTGGAGGCAGTCGACAGCAACGGCCTGTTGCCGTTGGGTGCGGTCGACAGGGATTTTCCCACGGCCCACGCATTTCGCCGCATGCTCCAGAAACAGCTACCCGGTCATTTATTCGAATTCCCGCAGCGCGATGCCCTTGACGGCGTCAGCCTGCCCCGACTTGAGTCGCTGCCGCATGCGGTCAGGCAACACTGGTCGCCAGCAGCGGTCGAATTGCTGGCGGCCGCTCCCGAGGTTCTGTCCCGACTGCCCATCGATCACCAGGTTGCACCCGTCGATGAACTCGGTGGCTGGCGGGAAGCCGATTTTTACCTGCAGCGTTTCCTTGAAGAACGCTTGCCGCACTATCTTCAACGCAGCGAACCGGAAAAAACGGTCAGCAGCGAACTCTCTCCCTATCTCCATTTTGGTCAGATCTCCAGCCATCAGATATTCACTCAACTGGTCGCGCAGGAGCGCTGGTCGGTCGGCAAACTCGGGCCGGAAATCAAGGGTAAACGCAGCGGCTGGTGGGGAATGAGTGAAGCGGCGGAGGGCTTTCTGGATGAACTGCTTACCTGGCGGGAGGTCGGTTTCAACGCGGCCCGGTACCGCCCGGACTACGATCAGTATCATTCTCTCCCCGATTGGGCGCGCAGGTCGCTCGCCAGACACCGCGACGATCCACGCCCCAATCTGTACAGTTTGGAACAGCTCGAACAGGCGAAAACCCAGGATCCCCTCTGGAACGCAGCGCAGAATCAGCTGCTGCGCGAAGGAAGGATGCAGAATTATTTACGCATGCTCTGGGGGAAAAAAATCCTCGAATGGAGCCGCGATGCCGAGGCTGCCTTGCAGACCATGTTAACCCTCAATGATAAGTACGCCCTTGACGGCCGCGATCCCAATTCGGTGAGTGGCATCTTCTGGTGCCTTGGCCGCTACGACCGGGCCTGGGGGCCGGAGCGGCCAATATACGGTAAAATACGTTATATGACTTCGGAGAATACGGCGCGTAAGTTTTCGGTCAAAAATTACCTGCAGCGCTATCTTGCCTAGGAACCTGTCGGTCTATCCATAAGCCGGCTGCAAAACCGATTGTTTGGACCAGATTTCGGCTGCTTTTTGTTGCATAGCTATGGTCCTCACCTCCGACTGGAGATCATTAATGGAAGTCAGCACAAAACCGATATTTGTTGCTGGGGCAACAGGATACATTGGTGGTCGCCTTCTCCCTCGGCTGCTGGATTCCGGCTACCAGGTTCGTGCTTTGGTCCGGGCGCCGGAAAAGCTGAGAGATCGTCCCTGGGCACAGCATCCGAATTTAAGCATCATCAAGGGTGATGTCCTTGATTCCGACGCCTTAATTCAAGCCATCGCCGGCTGCCGGGCGGCCTATTACCTGGTTCACTCGATGAGTCCGGAGGTGAAAGATTTTTCGGTGACCGATCGCACCGCAGCCCGGAATATGGTCGTTGCGGCAGAAGCGGCAAACCTGGAACAGATCATTTATCTTAGCGGGCTTGGTGAAGAGCAGAGTGAGCTGAGTCACCACCTGCAGTCACGCACCGAAGTCGGCAATATTCTCCGCCAGGGAGCTGTCCCTGTCACAATTCTACGCGCGGCCATGATCATCGGTTCCGGTAGCGCCTCATTTGAAATCCTCCGCTATCTGGTTGACCGGCTGCCGGTGATGATCACGCCCCGCTGGGTGAGTACCCCCTGTCAACCTATCGGGGTCCGCAATGTTCTTCATTATCTGCTCGGTTGTCTTGAGCATAAGGATGTGGTTGGCGGAACCTTCGATATCGGCCAGCCAGAAGTGATCGACTATCGGCAATTGATGGAAGTTTATGCCGAGGAAGCCGGATTGCCGAGGCGCTGGATTATTCCGGTTCCGGTTCTCACTCCGCGCCTCAGTTCCTACTGGATCCACCTGGTTACCCCGGTACCGGCGTCAATTGCCCGGCCACTGGCGGAAGGTTTAAGTAATCCGGTGGTTTGCCGGGAGAACCGAATCGCCGAGCTTTTGCCGCAAGAACTTTTCGATACCCGCAAGGCGATCCGCCTTGCACTCGATCGTATTAAACAGCATACGGTGGAGACCTCCTGGACCGATTCGGGGGAAATTCACCCGGCGGAATGGAGTAACCCCGGCGACCCGGCCTGGGCCGGCGGCAGTCTTTTCAGTGATGCCCGAAGAATTGTTCTTAATGGCCAGCCGGAAGACATCTGGCCAGCCGTCAGTTCCATCGGCGGGGAAGTCGGCTACTACTATGCAAACTGGTTATGGGAAATTCGCGGTTTTATTGATCGTATCTGCGGCGGGGTTGGACTCTGCCGGGGACGACGAAGCGCCTCTGAACTTTTTCCGGGAGATGTCATCGATTTCTGGCGTGTGGTAGCAGTTGAAAAATGCACGCACCTGATGCTCTCCGCAGAAATGAAATTACCGGGGGAAGCAGTTCTTTCCTTCAGACTGAATCGACTTGCAGACGGACAGACTGAGTTGCAGCAGATTGCCCGGTTTCTGCCGCGCGGCCTGTTCGGTCTCCTTTACTGGTATGCCGTCATGCCATTTCATCATTATGTTTTTAATGGGATGTTGCGCGGGATAGCAGAGGCTGCTGGGCAAACGATTAGCAGTGGCCCGGAAAAAATTGATAAAAATATCCTCCTTTAGGATAAATGCCTAGCTGCCTGCAGAAGTAATGGTCTGTCTCGGGCTCCAGCGAGTTAGCTGCTTTGGTTTTGAACAGCTCCTGTTGGTAACCCGGTACTTTGATGTTGATAATTCAGGCCGAGGCCAGCAGCTTTTCCCTTCGTAGCTATTCGCCTAAAAATTAATCAACCATTCAATGCTAATCCCCTGCCCGGGGCGGACCATTTGGGGCTCGGAAAACAAACCACGATAAACAATGATCCAGCATCAAGATGAGAGGGAAGGGCTCGCTGAGCAGGGTTTCTGACCGTCTCGGCCCAACCTGATTACAACTGTCAGGACCGCCTCACCGGTTGCGCTGACTCCCTCCCTTGTTTCACCTGGAGACTTAAAGCACCCTGTTCGACAGTAAATCTGTTTCATCTCTTTATTGATAACTATCACTTTATTGGTTATAATTCCGCAAATCTAATATTTTATCTGCTTTAAATTTTGTAAAATCAAATTTCCGGATTTCACGGTGTTGTTCTTTTGAGCGGATAGGATAGTATTTTTTGTGATATTTAAACCGACTTTCAGCCTTCCTGTATGGATACTAATTCCAACGTTTTCACTTAAAAAGGGGTCATCACATGTCCGTTAAATCATTTAATCCTCCTGTCCGCACCCTGATGGGACCGGGTCCCTCTGATGTTCATCCCCGTATCCTGGAGGCGCTTTCGCGTCCGACCATTGGACACCTCGATCCTGAATTTATCCGCCTGATGGATGAATTGAAGGAATTATTGCAGTACGCCTTTCAGACCAAAAACGCATTGACCATGCCGGTTTCTGCGCCCGGTTCCGCCGGGATGGAGACCTGTTTCGTTAATCTGGTCGAGCCGGGGGACAAGGTCATCGTCTGTCAGAACGGCGTCTTCGGCGGGCGAATGAAGGAGAATGTCGAACGTTGCGGTGGCGTCGCAGTGCTGGTGGAGGATACCTGGGGCGAAGCGATTGATATCGGCAAACTCGAGGAAGCGCTGAAGGCGCATCCCGATGCGAAAATTATCGCCATGGTCCAGGCCGAAACATCGACCGGGGCCCAGTCGGATGTCGCCGCGCTGGTCACGCTGGCGCATGCGCATGACTGCCTGACCATCGTTGACGCCGTGACCTCGCTGGGCGGCACCCCGCTCAAGGTGGATGAGTGGGGGATCGACGCTATCTACTCCGGTTCACAGAAATGTCTCTCCTGCACGCCGGGTTTGTCGCCGGTGAGCTTCAACGAGCGTGCGCAGGAGAAGATCCTCACTCGCAAAACCAGGGTGCAAAGCTGGTTTCTGGACCTGACCCTGGTCATGGGCTATTGGGGCAGCGGAACCCGGCGCGCCTATCATCATACCGCCCCGATCAACGCCCTCTATTCCCTGCATGAGTCGTTGCTGATGCTGCAGGAAGAGGGGTTGGAAAACGCCTGGGCGCGACATCACAAGAACCATCTGGCGCTCAGGGCGGGACTGGAGGCCATGGGGCTGAAGTTTATCGTCAAAGAGGGGGAACGCCTCCCGCAGTTGAACGCCGTGACTATTCCCGCCGGGGTTGATGAGGCAGTGGTGCGCGGTCGTCTGTTGGGTGAATACAACCTGGAGATCGGTGCCGGTCTCGGTGCCCTGGCCGGCAAGGTCTGGCGCATCGGCCTGATGGGGCACTCCAGCCGGGCGGAGAATATCTTGCTGTGTATCGGCGCACTCGAAGCGGTGTTGAGCGACATGGGCGCCGATATTACATCAGGGGTCGCGTTGTCTGCCATGCAGAAGGCTCTGGGTTAATTTTGTAGCTCTTCGGGGGGCAATCTAAAATAAAATTAAACATAATTTTAGGAATGTATTGACTTAGAGACCTTCAACGGATTAAATGACCAAAATAGTCATATATCAAAGCCACCACATACAGCCTACGGTGAACCGACGTTCATCGTAGCAGGGGGAGGACCCGATGAGGACCACAGCAAAGACCAACGGCGACCCGCAGCTGCAGATCCGGGACAATCTGGCGGCAGACTATGCCGACATCTACACACCGGAAGCACTTGTCGCCCTGACCTTCATGTCGCAGTTCAACGCTGAACAGAAGCGTCTGATGATGGAGCGCACCAAGCGCCGTACCGCACGCATCAAGGAGCGCAAAGCTATCGGTTTTCTTGCCCCTGATGCTGTCATTCAGGGGACCGGTATTCGGGTCCAGGATGCGCGGGATGGCAAGTTTGTTGGCGCCGTTATCCCCCATGACCTGCAACGGCAGTGGATTCAGGGAACGGGTCCGGCCGCCAAGCCGAACTCCCCGGTCAAGGCGAACCTGAGGAATGTCGCCTATGCCCTGCTCTCGGGTGCCGACGGCTGGATGTTTGACGGTGAGGATGCCCTGGGTCAGATCACCACCATGTCCCTTGACAACCAGCGCAGCCTCAAGCTGGCCATCGCCCGTGATCCTCTCTTTTATGAAGTAGCCGAACAGGTCGCCGTTGAAATGAACGCCTGGGCGCGTGAGTTCTTCGGCCGCGAGATCATCGCCGACTGGCGAAGTCAACTCGACTTCACGACCAAAATCTTCCGTGCGCGCGGACTGCACCTGGACGACCGGCATATCCGCGTGGATGGCCAGTCGCTCTCCGCCTCCGCCGTCGACATGTGCCTCTATGTGGTCAATAACTATAAGAATCTGCTCAAGGACGGTTCCTCCATCGTTCTCTACCTGCCCAAAATTCAGACCGCCGAAGAGGCCGGTTTCTGGAGCCGGATGCTGACCGCCCTCGAAGGGCATCTGAGTCTGGCTGAAGGTACGATCAAGGTCTACGTGCTGGTCGAACAGCTGGAGCAGACATTCCAGCTGATGGAGATTCGCGCGGCTCTGGGTCTGCATTTCGTCGGTTTCAACACCGGTCGCTGGGACTACATCAACAGCGTCTCCGACGCCACCAGCTGGGACATGGACTTTGTCAATCCCAACATCGAATCGATCGTCATGACTTACGGCTACATGCGCAACTACGAAGATCGCGTGCGCCGCGCGGTGAACACTCCGGACGCCAAAGGCAACTTTGCCCTCTGGCAGGGGGGGATGGAGCCGAATATTCCGGTCGGTTCAAAAGAAGGCGTCGCGAGCAGCATGAAAAAGGCCAAGGCCGGCGCCGAACGCGAGCAGCGTGAGGGGGCCAGTGGCAAGTGGATTGCGCACTGGAAGATGGCGCATATCATCCGCCCGGTCTGGGAAGTGGTCGGTGAGGCGAACCAGCTCGGGCGCAATTTTGCGCCGCTCGGCTACACGGCTGAGGATGCCGCTGGCCTGACCCTGCTGGAACCTGCGCCACGCACCGTACGCGGCGCACGCAACCTTTTGAGTGTGGCGCTGCAGTATGGCAACGCCTTCGGTCAGGGGATGCAGGCGGCGGCGCTTAAACCGGCCGACTTTTTCGGCAACGATGACATCCTCTATCTGATGGAAGATATGGCGACCGGCGAGATACGCCTGAGCATTCTGTGGGAATGGATCCACAAAGGCGCCGCGCTGACTGAAGATGATACCGAAAGCGGACTCAAAGCCGGTGACGTTTTCAACCTTGAGATTTTCAACCGTCTGCTCGAAGAGGAATACGCCAAGCTCCTCGCGGCGAATAACCGTGACGTCTACGATGCCTCCAAGATCACGACCCTGCCGATTGCGCGCGCCATTGTTGAAGCTTATGTCCTCGATCCGGTCAAAGCGCCCTGGTATATCGATCTGCTGAATATCAATCTCAACAATGAGGATCTCGGGGTTGCCCGGCAGCGGATCGCTCAGTATCTGGACGCCTACAAAAATACGGGCGTGCGCATCACCGAAAATCTTGACACCATATCGGCTGCGTGCCGTTAGGAAAGAGGAGGGAAGCATGAGCACATTTTCTGAAGAGGTCAAGGCCACCCGCGACTGGTTCAATAGTCCGCGGTTCGCAGGGATTTTACGGCTGTTTACCGCCGATCAGGTGGTCGAGCAACGCGGCACGATCGCGGTTGATTACACCATCGCGCGCGATGCTGCGGAGGCTTTTCACCAGCGCCTGCGTGAACTGTTCAAGGCGGGGAAATCGATCACCACCTTTGGTCCTTATTCACCCGGTCAGGCGGTGACGATCAAGCGCATGGGGATCGAGGGGATCTATCTGGGTGGCTGGGCGACTTCGGCCAAGGGTTCAATCAATGAAGATCCGGGGCCCGACCTGGCCAGTTACCCTTTAAGTCAGGTGCCCGATGAGGCCGCGCCCCTGGTGCGTGCCCTGATGGCGGCCGATCGCAATCAGTATTATCTGCGCCTGCGTATGACCGAACAGGAGCGCAAGGAGACCCCCGCCATCGATTATCGCCCCTTTATTATTGCCGACGCCGATACCGGCCACGGCGGCGACGCCCACGTACGCAACCTGATCCGGCGTTTTGCCGAGGTCGGGGTGCCGGGTTACCATATTGAAGATCAGAAACCGGGGGTCAAGAAATGCGGGCATCAGGCCGGCAAGGTGCTGGTGCCGGTCGATGAACAGATCAAGCGCCTCAACGCCGCACGCTTTCAACTCGACGTCATGAAGGTGCCGGGGATCATCGTCGCGCGCACCGATGCCGAGGCGGCGACCTTTCTCGACGGACGTGGCGACGAACGAGATCAGCGCTTCATCCTCGGTGCGACCAGTACCAACATCCCTAACTACAAGACCGCTTTTCTGGCCGTCATGCGCCAGTTCCATACCGGGGGAGTGGCGGAGATCAACGGCCACCTGATGTACCGCATTTCGGATGAGGCTTACGCCGAAGCCGATGCCTGGCTCGACAAGATCGGCCTCACGACCGAAATCAAGGCCAGAATCAAGGCGATGTCCAACCGGAGTACCGCAGCGATCACAGCGGCTCTTGATGATGCCTCGACCCGTCTGCTTGAACTCTGGCAGATGGAGGCCAGCCTCAAGACCTACGGCGAGGCGGTCGCTGATGTCATGGCCTTTCATATCGATGAAGGGGCCGAGATCGCTATGACCGTCGACGAGTGGCATGCCTTCGTCGAGACCGCGTCTTTTGTCGAGGCGCGAGAGAAGGCCCGTTCTCTGGGGTTCAACATCATCTGGAACTGCGATATTGCGCGCACCCCTGAAGGTTATTATCAGGTCCGCGGCGGTATCTCCTACGCGATTGCCAAATCCCTCGGCGTGGCGCCCTTTGCCGATATCATCTGGATGGAGACCAAGACCGCCGATCTGCATGATGCCAAAATCTTCTCTGATGCGATCCGCGCGGTTTATCCTGACAAGATGATGGCCTACAACCTGTCCCCCTCCTTCAACTGGGATTCGACCGGTATGAGCGAGGAGGAGATGCGCAACTTTCCGGTCGAGATCGGCAAGCTCGGTTTTGTCTTCAACTTCATCACCTACGGCGGACATCAGGTCGACGGCCTGGCTGGCGAAGAGTTTGCCCGGGCGCTCAAGGAAGACGGTATGCTGGCGCTGGCCCGTCTGCAACGTAAGCTGCGCCTGATCGACTCTCCCTACAAGACGCCGCAGACCTACGTCGGCGGCCCGCGCTCTGACGCCGGACTCATGGCGACCACCGGCGGCACTGCGACCACCAAGGCGATGGGTAAGGGTTCGACCCAGTTCCAGCACCTGATCGAGACCGAAGTTCCACCGCGGCGACTGGAAAACTGGCTCAAACAATGGGCTGGCCATTACAACCTGGACGGCAAGCTGCGGGTTATCCTGCGGCCGCACACCGCCGGCTCGGAACTGCTGGAGCTGACCCTGGTCGACAATAAAGATAACAAAATGGCCAATATCATCTTCGCCGTACTCCAGGACCGGCGCCTGCGCAATATGCTGTCGATTCGCGATCAGAACACCTTCAGCGAAGACTTTCGCCAGAAGCGCCTGATGACCTTGATCTCGCTTTTCCTTATCCATCGCTACAAGGCGGTTTCGGTTCACTACGTCACCCCGACTGAGGATAATCAGCTGCAGGCCGAGGGGATGCGCGCGCTGGGGCTTTATGGGGATATTCGGACGGAGGTGGGCGAGATTATCGTCGCCCAGGTCAACGCCGACTGCGTGAAGGAGCTGGTCAAACCGGAGAGTGAGGCGTTAGCCAAACTCATTGCCAAGGCCTGAGGGGGATCGAACCCTTGAGCGTGCCGATATGAAAAGGGGCATCCAGAAGTGGATGCCCTTTTTTTTACGACCTCGGCGGACGTGCGGGTTCGAACCCCTGTTCAGCGCATTTCATAGGTGAGCCACGAAACCATCCGTCAAGCAGAGTACACTGGTATTCTTAGCCACAGGACTAAAAAAAATCAGCGGGAGAAAAATTATGAAACGGAGAAATTTGGGGAGTCAGGGGTTGAGTGTCTCAGCCCAGGGACTGGGCTGTATGGGGATGTCAGATTTTTACGGCGAGCGCTATCCTGCCAGTACGATGAGGCTGATTCAACGCGCGGAGGGGTAATCCGGGGTGCGACCTCCAGCCTCTCATCAGGACGGCCTCGGCGATATTTTCCGAATGGTTAACTCTCTCGCACGGGGAGAAGCACGACAGGGCTCCCGCCTGAGGCAGAGAGGCGGTCAAAATCTGGAAACTTCATGGCTTAGTTTGTCTGCTTGTCTTGACTGACCTTTCATTCGCGTTATCCTTTTTTCTGTAAAGAGAAAATTCTCCGGCGAGGTCAACCTTCCTGAATAGGAAGGCGGCGGATCTTTCCTCGGAGAAACCAATCAGGGTCTCTGGAAGATATTCAACCTTAAGGGAGGTACTGGCATGGGTGATTGTTATGAAAGTTATCTGAAATTGGGGCATCCGGTTCCGGACTTTGCGATCGACACGTACGAACCGGGCGTAAAGAATTTCGGCAAGCTGAGCCTTGCAGGGCAAAAAGCTGCCGGTAAATGGACTATCCTGTTTTTTTATCCCGCCGACTTTACCTTTGTCTGAGCGACCGAATTTGCTGCTCTGTCAGAGCAGTACGCGCGTTTCAGTAAAATGGGTGCCGAGGTTGTTACCCTGAGCACCGACACTCAGTATGTCCACCTGGCGTGGCAGCGGCATGAGAAAGAACTCGCCAAGGTGAAATTTCCCATGGGAGCCGATCCAACCGGGAATCTGTCCCGTATGTTCGGCGTGTATGATGAGTCCTCCGGCCTTGCCTTAAGGGGCACATTCATCATTAACCCCGAGGGAATCCTGATGAATTCCGAGGTCAACTTTTATAACATGGGCCGGAATATTGACGAATTGATGCGTAAATTTAAAGCCAACCTCTATCTGGCGAAAAAGAAAGATGAGGGCTGCCCGTCGAAATGGCAGGAAGAGGGGGACAAGACCCTCAAACCCTCTCCAGAGATGGTCGGCAGGGTTCACGAAGCGTTGAACGAGTAGCGTCTCAGCCGATAGCCATCCCGTAAATCTCCGCTGAAGCTGTTGATAAAAGCAACCGCTTTGCTGGTTACCGATGGGGGAAATGGCCACCTCTGCAGTTGGGGTGGCCATTTCGGGTTTGCGAGGTCAACAGAAATTAAACCCATTTCTTATGCCACTGGGCGCACCCTGTTTTTTAGCTAAAAACTATTTAGGACGGACTCTGAAGTTTCCGTCAGGGTCGTTTGTTAATTATTTCACCAACTTCTATCCTTTTTTAAAGATTATTGTCGGTAATGAGAACCAGGACGCAGTCCGATTCATAGCGGGGAGAATCAAATGCTGGAACGCCTTGAAATTACCAGAAACTGGTTGCCGCGCTATACGGGGATGCCGCTCTCAGGCTTCGGCGAGTATATTTTGTTGACCAACTTCCGCCATTACGTCGTCAGGTTCGCGGAGATGTTCGGTTGTGATATTCAGGGCGAAGACAAGCCGATGCAGTCGGCCACCAATCGCAGTGGCCTGACGATCATCAACTTCGGCATCGGGTCGGCGAACGCGGCTACCATCATGGACCTGCTCAGCGCCATTCAGCCGAAGGGTGTGCTGTTTCTGGGTAAATGCGGCGGGCTGAAAAAATCGATCGAGATCGGACATTTTATTTTGCCGATCGCAGCCATTCGGGGTGAGGGGACGAGTAACGATTATTATCCCGCCGAGGTCCCGGCCTTGCCATCCTTTAAGCTGCACAAATTTGTCTCGGAAAAGATCCTTGAGCACGGCCATGATTACCGTACTGGCGTGGTCTATTCGACAAACCGTCGGCTCTGGGAACATGATTCGGTGTTCCGCGAGAAACTGAAAAAAACCACCAGCATCGGGATTGACATGGAGACGGCGACGATTTTTATCGTCGGCCATTACAATGCCATCGCGCGTGGTGCGCTTCTGCTTATTTCGGATGTGCCCTTAACTCCGGAAGGGGTGAAGACCGAGGAGTCGGATCAGCAGGTGACCAAGCTCTGGGCCGCCAGCCACTTGCAGATCGGCATTGACGCGATGACCCAAATTGGTGAGAAAGGTGAGAAGATCAAGCATTTTCTGTATTGACATGCGCTCGTCTGGGGTAAAGACCTCCCCTTGAGAAATCGGCACGGGAGGTTAGAATTCAGGGATGATAAAAATAATGAAATCAGCGATAAAGCTGTTAGTGGTCGGCACCTCTCCGGCACGACTCGAGCTTGTTGTCGGGAGCCTGGAGAATCAATCAGGCTGCTCGCTGCATATTGTGGGCAGTTCGGCAGATGTCAGGGCTTATATCGCTGAAAACCAAGCGGATCGCCTCGTTGTCCTTTCGCTCCAGTCAGCCCCTGATGCTGTCTCGCTGCTCAAATCCTGCAACGGTTCTCCAGAGTTTGTTCTGCTGGTTCTGCTCGACAAGGAAGACACCCAGGCCGCAGTCAAGCTGATCAAAGCCGGTGCTGTCGACGTGCTGGTTGAGTCCCCGGACCTGTTGAAGCGTCTTCGCCAGATCATTGATAACAGCCTGGCCGAATGGACCATGCATCATAGAGAGCAACTGGCCATAGACAAAGCGGCCAGTTTCGGGCGTATCCTCGATTCCTCGCTCACCGAAATTCACACCGTTGATACCGAAACCCTGCAACTTCTCCGGGCCAACCGGGGCGCCAGAAATAATCTCGGGTACAGCAAGCAGGAACTCGCCAAAATGACCTTGCTCGATCTTAACCCTCTGCTGAGTAAAGAAGATTTTTTCGCTCTTGTGCACCCCTTGCGGATGGGCAAGAAAGAGACGATCGTTTTCGAAGCCCTGCATCAACGCAAGGATGGTTCGCGTTACCCGGTCGCTGTTCAGCTGCAGTTGCTTAGAACCGAAACCCCGATCTTCGTTGCCGTCATACTTGACATCAGCGAGCGCAAGCGGGCTGAAGAAAGGCTGAGGGTCAGCGAAGCCCGCTTTCGTTCGATTTTTGATACCGCCGCAGCGGGGATCGTCATCCTCTCTCCCTATGGCCAAATTCAAGAGGTCAACCCCTATTTCTGCAACTTCAGCGGCTACCGGGCAGAGGAGTTGATTGGACGGAATATCGAAGAGGTGACTTATCCCGATGATCGTGAAATGACGATTGATTATTACGCCACACTGCGTCAGGCACAGGATCCGATTATCAATATCGAAAAACGCTATCTATGCAAGGATGGTCAGATTCGCTGGGGCTATGTTTCGATCGCCTGTGTCTCAGAGCGTGACCAGAGTAAAAATTACTGTATCGGTCTGGTGCAGGACATCACCAACCACAAGGTGACCGAAGCGAAAATGCAGCAAGCTTACGATGAACTCGACGCCTTTGTTCGGACCGTTGCCCATGATCTGCGCACTCCGTTGACCCCGATTATCGGCATCGCCGAAATTCTTCAGAGTTACGTCTCGGGAGCCCTTGATCCTGACGCGCTCAATCTGCTGGCAGATATTGAAAAATCCGGTCAGCATATGCTGGCCCTGCTTGAGGATTTACTGGATCTGGCCCAGGTCAGGCATGTTCAGCAACCTGCTGTTCCGGTTGATACGCGCCGGATGATTGATCAGGTCCTGCAAAATCTGACCAATCAGATAATCGCCGCCAAGGTCAAAGTCAAAGTCGGCCCCTTATCCTCCCTCTGTCTGCCTGAAACCCTGATCAGTCAGTTGTTCGCCAATCTGATCGGTAATGCGGTCCGCTACGCCGGAGACGCAGGAAGGCCTATAGAAGTCGGAGAAGAACGCCTGGACCGTCAGGTTATCTTTTATGTCAGGGATCACGGCCCGGGCATCCCGCCAGAGGAACGTGTTCGCATCTTTGAAGTTTTTTATCGCGGCGCGGCAGCTAAAAAGATCCGTGGCACAGGAATCGGGCTGGCTACCGTGCGTAAAATTACCCGACTTTATCATGGCGATGTCTGGGTCGAAGAAACTCCTGGTGGCGGGAGTACCTTCAAGCTCAAGTTTCCCGAATCAGCCCTCTGCTGCCCAAATGAGGGGGCTCTGGCCGATAAAGCCATGATCGCCAGGCTAAGCTGAAGGACTGAAGAGGGTCGGCGCTGTCTCTCGGTTTATTGCTGGCAGTCTTGCCGGTGCCGTAAGTTGTTGGAATGTCATTAACGAAATATGAAGAAATTACCCCTTTAGCGTCAGGAGGAGCCATGAGCACCGTTCGGGATTTGATAAAGACCAGAAAGAGGGAAATTTTCACCATCAATTCTTCACAGACCGTTTACCAAGCCCTGATGTTGATGGCCGAAAAGAATGTTGGGGCCTTGCCGGTGATGGAGGAGCGCCGTCTGGTGGGGATTCTTTCAGAGCGGGATTATGCGCGAAAAGTCATCCTTAAAGGGGCTTCGTCTCTTGACACGATGGTCAAGAAAATTATGACGCCGCGACTTATCTCGGTCGACCCGCAGACCTCGCTGGAGGATTGTCTTGATATCATGATTCAGCGGCACGTACGACATCTGCCGATCCTCGAGAATGAGGATATGGTTGATTTTATTTCGATCGGCGATCTGGTCAAAGCGATTCTGGAGTATAAGAACCGTTTGATCACTGAGCTCAGCTCTGCTGAAACCACCTGAACCCTCTGCGTGCGGTCGAAGCCTTGACGGAGTTGCGATGCCAGATTTTCAAATATTTTTGCCCGCCAGGTCAGGCACTCTGGCTGCCGTAAGAATCTGCACCAGACGGTTGGCGTTGCCTGCCGTCATCGCGACAAGCGGGATGAAAAAGAAGGCGTTTTTATCGTGGTAGAGCAAAAATCCGGGAGCCAGCTTGCGGTAGGCAACAAAATTATCCCAAGGCTGGCGGTAGCCGGACATTTCATTCCGCACCGAGATCTCGGTCAGTGAAATTGCGACCGTTAATTCCTTACCGAAAAAAGGATGCTTGCCGGCAGTGCGCAGCGACTTATATATCAGCAGATGTTTCGACAAAACCCCGAAAAAACCGGTAGCCAGCATCAGCCCGGCGATGAGCCGCGATCCATAGAATCCACCAAACCCGAGCGAACCGATCACAATGCAGATGGCCCCCCAGAAGTAGCGCAGTTTCAGCGCGCGGTCACAGCTGTAATGGGCTTCGAAAAACTGGCTCCAGAGCTCTTTGGTGAGTCGGTAGTTGAGGATAATGGTTTCGGGCATGTCGTCTGTCTTATTTTTGGGTGGAAGAGCAGAAAAGGGACGGGCTCTCTAGGGGCCCGTCCCTTTTATTTGAATTATTTTTTGTGACAGCCCATGCAAGCGGTTGGCGCCTTGCCACCACTGATCTTGTGGCATCCCTTGCACAGGGCGTGAGCAATCTCCTTGGAAATTACAATCTTTTGTGGCGGGTCGGTCAGGTGGCACTTGCTGCACTCAAGACGGCCGGAATGCGCGGTGTGGTCGAAGGTGACTTTTCCCATCGAAGCGGCGTAAACAACTACTCCGGGGGAGGGTGTCGCCGCTGATGAGGCCGCCGGTTTACTGTCGGTTAACTCCGAGAGGGCTGAGATCGTCTCCTTTTTGGCGGTGTCTACCGTCGCCATGGTGGTTGTTTTTGCCTGTTCTATGGCCGTGGAAACCTCTGCCTTGACGGCGGCAGTTTGTTTGGTCGCTTCCGCCTTGATCGCGTCAACCTGCTTGGTGGCTTCCGCCTTGATCGCGTCAACCTGCTTGGTTGCCTCCTGCTCAACTTCGGCAACCGCTTCTTTGACCTGTTGTTTGGCTTCAGCCACAGCCTGTTTTGTTTGGGCGCTGACTGGCTGGGATTCCGCCGTGACCGGTTTGGCTGGTTTTACGGCGGGTGGTGTCTCCTGCGAACAGGCGCTGAAGAGGGTTGCTGCCAGCAGAGTAAAAAGGATTGTGTTGATCGGTCGCATGCTCGTCTCCTAAAAAGGGTGAAATCGTGCCAGATAAAGAGGGGCTCGCGCCATAGACCAGCTCTTATCCTCGAAAGCTCGGCTACGCTCGGGTCTGTTTGCGGTCCTGCAACTCTTGCCCCATGGTTCGCCCGACCCATGGGGCAACTTCGGTCATCATGTTAACTGAACGCAATCAGTCTACCTGGCGCCGTTTGTAGGTCGGACGAAAATCCCTGGTAGCGACGTTAACCAGATCACTCAACATCTCTTCATATTTGCTATTCACATCGTTCACCCTGCCTCCGGTCAGCCCATGCTCATCCATGCTGAATCCGGCAAGTGTCCAGGTGCCGTGGGCACCATTTGTCCAGGCCGTTGCCCCATTGCTGGTTTCGCGCACCTTGCTGTTGAGCGCTCCTTTGACCTTGGCACTGGCACTAAGCTGGGTAAGGGCATTGTTCAATGACAGACTCGGCTGCATGACGGTGACTGTCATCTCTCCGGTCAGCACAGCGTCCACCCCGTATTGTTGACCGATCATTTTAATAGCACCGATGTCGAAGCTGGTCCGGCCTATGGTGGTCAAAACCTGCTGTGCGCTGCCGAGCTCAAGGATCTTGACCCCGGGTTGGGCGGCCTGAAGCGCGGCAAGAAAGCGGCGAGTTACCTCGGCCTGAGCGGGGAAGGAAGCACTGACAGGGAAATCGACTACCGCGACAGTCTTATAGTTGCGCAGGTCAATGACCGGCGGGACCAATTCTGTGACGTAGTGGCTGCAAGCGGTCAGCAACAGAATGATCAGTAATGCAAGTCCTTGTTTGTGCAACCTGTTCATATTTTCTCCTGAAAATAATACGGGCATAGCGGCTTGCAAGACAGAGTGAGTGATGTCAGGAAAACCTCTGATCTGTGTTAATGAATAAAGCTCATAAACGCTTTGGCTTCTTTCGCTGGAGGGACAACCTTCCCTTTGCCGTTTTCAACCAGTTTCATCAGCCAGGCCATATTCCTCCCCAGCACCCTCATGATCTGAACGCCCTCGAGGTCTTGCGCCGCTTCGCCGGGCTGGGTTCCGTGGATCACGTTCCAATAGTTGGAGGTTGGCAGCAGCATCTCTGAGTAGAGCAGAAAATTATTCAGCTGCTCAAAGGTTGGCAGACCGCCGGAACGTCTGACTGCTACCACCGCAGCGCCGACCTTGTGGCGCAGCAGGTTGCCGTTCGATCCAGAGACATAAAAGGCTCGATCCAAAAACGATTTCATGGCCCCGCTCATCCCTGCGAAATGGACGGGTGAGCCTAAAAGTATGCCATCAGCCGCTTTCATTTTTTGAATCCACGTATTGACATCATCGCCTGGCAACACACAACGCTCATCCTTGTTTTCCCTGCACTTGCCGCAAGCGGTGCAGCCTCGGATCACCTTGCTTCCGACCTGAATGACCTCTGTTTCAATTCCCTCCGCTTCGAGTTCAGCGGTGACCAGGCTGATGGCTAGACAGGTATTGCCTTCTCTGCGGGGACTCCCGTTAAATGCCAGAACTTTCACAATCGTTTCTCCCGTTTGATTATTGATGAGCAGGTATTTGGTTGAGGTTAATTCGCCTGAGGATATTTTGACCAAGGAGGTTCAGATGTCAACAACCAACTTTTATCTGAGCAGGCTCAGAATATGATGGGATGTTATACAGCATGAATTATTGCCGCTGGTTCTCGCAGCGCCAGCAGAGATAGAATTGTCCCTCAGAAACTTCACCACAAAAGGGGCAGGTCCATGGTTCTTTATCCGATTCCTGCCTGGTCAGCCAGCTGTCAAGCAGCATCCGGGCGCGCGGATAGGTTTCATCATCAATGACCCAGAGTTCGGGATAGCACTCAATAAACGGGATATCACCCATAGCGGTAGACAGCTGATCATTCCGCAGCAGACAGGCAACCCCCTCGTTTTCCAGTTGATCCTTAAGCATTCCTGCAATTGGTCGCTGCCAGATATCAAAAACGTGAAGTTTTTTCATAGTTCCGGTGAGGTTCGTAGAGTCAGAGAAACGACAAAAAATCGCGTTGATCCCAGGCCGTCTCTAAAATAAAATTCCGGCAAATTGGCAACCTGTCGAGCCAGGTTCAGGCGCCATTTTGTTGTTATTCACACACATGACGGGTAGCGAGTTGAGCTTCTGAAAGAGCGGGAGCATCAGCAGAGAGGTTGATCCCGTCCTCAATGACCCGCTCGCCTAATTCTTCAAGTATCTTGAGAAAGTTCAAAACCAGGTAAGGGTTAAGCCGCGTTCCGGCCAACTCCAGCATTAATCCGCTTATTTTCGGAAAATCCCAGGGTTCCTTGTAGGCACGCCTGGTTCTAAGTGCGTCGAATGTGTCGGAGATCATGGTCATTTCGCTGCACAGACTGAGTTTCCAGTTTTTTGGTACCGTTGGATAGCCGGTTTTGTCATAGCGCATGTGATGTTCAAAGGCCGTGCAGATAGCGATTTGAGGAATTCCCTCCTGGTTCATCAGATACTGTGCGCCGCGTATCGGGTGCTGTATCATCTGTTCCCATTCTGCATCGACGAGACTGCTCGGCTTGCGGATGATCTCATTGTCGATAAAAATTTTCCCGGCATCGTGCAGCATGCCGGCAATGCCAACATCATGCAGCAGCTGCTCCTGTAGCCCGAGTGAAGTCCCCTGGGCGAGGTTGAGGATAGAGACATTGATCGAATGGGTGAAGGTGTATTCGTCCTCCATGCGCAGCGGGACCAGAGCCAGGAGGGGATTGGCCTCTTGCTGGAAGGCGGTTACGAATCCGGCGATAATGGATGAGACTTTACGGATGTCGAGATTGTCTTTGTCGGCGATGACATCGTAAAAATCGCTGATACTTTTCAGCTCTTCGTCTGTCAGCAATTCAAAACCAGTGATCGGTAGGACATCGTCAAGATCATTCTGGGTTTCGACGGCACCATAATCGATGTTGGGGGTCAGCACGCTGAGATTCTCTACTTTTTCCAGCCCAATGGCAACCCGTAGCAGCAGTTCAACTTCCCTGGACTCAATCCCTTGTTGAAGCCGGATAAATCCGATATTTCGGCCGTAAAACAGACGGGAAATTCGCTCGGTGTAAGGGGTGCGATCCAGTGGTTTACCATCGAACAGCAGATCATTTTTGACGAACAGGAAAGTCAGTTCGCTCTGTTGGTCCAACAAGCGATGGAGACTCTCAAGGATCTGAGGGACAAGCGACTGGACTTGTTTGTGCTCAGGGGAGTAAAGGCTTGACGCCGCCAGGGCGGAGGAAAGCAGGCGGAGCGTTTCCTGAATCGCCTGTCGACCAAGGACCGTCTTCATTGGGCATCCTCCACCGACAATTTTGCCAAGATCTGCCTGGCCTGGTCGGCTGCTTCCTTGGTCCCGCTGTTGAGTTGTTGCCGCAGCAGGGGCACGACCTGAGTAGCGGGGTATTTTGGCAGAACCTTGATGATCTCAAGTTTGAATTTTTTGTAGGAGCTGGCCTGAAACAGCTTGCGGGATTTCAGGAGGTTTGAGAAAACGCCAAGGGCCTCAGCATTTTTGTGCTCTGCAAGAGTATGGACCAAGGCTTTTTTAATATCAAAATCAAAACGAAACAGGGTTTTTGTTTTTAATATGGCCAGCAACTTGGTGGCGAGTTTCGGATGATTCACCAGCTTGCTGAGGGTTATGGCGTGCAGCCGGTCTTGTCGGTTTTCCGAGGAAAGGGCATGAACCAGTTCCTGGATTGAGTCTTCGTCACGCAACAGCAGACAGGTTTTCAGCGCTTCCTGGCGGACCTTCTGGTGGCTGTGTTTGAGCAGTGGTTTAATCTTTGAAAGTTTGTCTGCAGCGCCAAGTTCGCCGAGCAGGCTCAGCATGTTACGTTGTACGAACCAGCGCTCATCTTGAAGGAAAAAAGCAATGTGGTCCACAATCTGGGGGCCGAGTCGTTTTAAACGCTCCAGATAGAAATAGCGGGTTGAGCGATCAGTTTCCAGGTTGATGCATTCGATCAGTGGATTAATGAAAGGGGGCCCGATCAAGGCGACCACTTCGGCGATGTCCATCTGATGGTCCTTCCCGAACCGGGAGGCATCACCGAGAACCTGCTCCATAAAAGAATCAGGGATCAGGTCCACCAGAAGTTTGGTCTTTTCGTCTGTCTTATCGACAAAACAGGTGCGACAGAGATCGACCAGGGCGGGATAATCCACGGCATCGAGATGAAATTGCATGGATCCGATCAGCTGGTTACGCAGGCCTTCCATGAGGTTTTCGTCCGGATTGTTTTCCAGGATAAACTGCGCCAGACGGCCCATCTTCTGCCCAAGAGGGGAATCTTCCAGAGATGCTTTGAGGCTCTGCAGCTTAGAGCTTAAGGCTGAGGGGACCTGCTGGTTGTTTAAAACCTGCATCAGGGCATTCTGATAACGAGACGGAACATATTTTTTGAATTCGTCGGGACGGAAGAGTTCTTTTACATTCTGAGCCATATCAGCGTTTGCTGAAAGTTGTATGGCCAGATCCATCTCGGAAACAAGTTTTCTGCTCCCGGCCAGTTTGTTGATTAGAGCCATGACCACCGGTGGGGTGTACCCCGGCTTCATTGTTGTCTCGCGGAAAGCGTCCAGAATAGCTTTATTGGTCAAACCATTGAAAAAATCTTCGGCGTAATCCTCTGTCATTTGCAGGTTACAAATTCTGCTCAAGATGGCTTGACGCAAGTCATCACTGAGATGATTGATGAGATCGGCCAGATTGGCTAACGCTGCCGCTCTGACAGTTTTTGTCTTTTCACGTTGCAGGGTTGCCGCAAAGCGGGTCAGTTCCTGCGTGATAACCTCTTTTTCTAATTTTGATTTTCCAACCAGATGTTCACTGACCCGATCGGCGAGTTCTGCTGGAGTTATCTCGCCATCAGTGGGACTCTCCTGTTCTCCACCCGTCAGAGCGTTGAATATTGAGTGAGCGAACTTGTTCCAAAGGTCGGCTGTCGGAGGGATTTCATTAATTTGATCCTGATCTACAACAGAATCGAGCAGACGAAAATCCCTTTCGGACATCTCGGTGATCTGGAGGCCGATAATGTTTCTGGTCTGCAGGCAGGCCCCGATCCCGCCCTCATCCCAGGTATCTGTGCCATTGCGCATGATCACCTTGAGAAAGGCGTAGAGTGAAGGAACGGTGAGCTCTTCGGTCAGGGTAAAGGAGGAAATTCCGTGTTGAAACATGCGTTGGGCAAACTTGCTGAAGAGCTGGTTCTTCTGGTTTAAAAATTCACCATGAAAGAGGAACCCATGTTTGGAGACAGTAACAAGAAGAGCGGTACCAGAGGCGTGACTGTGTGCGAGGGCCTGCATCAGCTTGTCCGTGGTCTTCACCACCACCGAATTGTCTTCGCTGTAGAGACTCAGGTGTTTGCACAGCAGAAACATCGTGTTCAGGATGCCTGTGCTGTGCGTAATAAGATCTGATCTTTCCTCCTGCAACATGCGCGGGTCCTTCGCCGACAGGGTTAGCTGAGCCGGGGAGCTAATGAAAACAAAGCATGTTCCATGCAATGTAGCAAAGTCCGAAGCAGATGTGCAATAAAATCAGAAGTCAGGGCTGTCAGTCGACACCTCATCAGGGAGATCATGACATCGAGAATCAGCTGATTTCCATCTGAGGTTCAAGAGATTCATTTCGACAGAGTGGGCGGCGGGCAGATAGCTCATATTTATAGGAAAGGAAGTAAAATGCTCTTGCCAAAGGTAACCAGGTCAGCCTTCGTTGAAGTTGATCCTGCGAAGATAGCAAAATGGTTATAATCGCCAATGAATAAACTGTCCCCTGAATACCTGCCCTGCCGCGTTACAGAGTAAATTTCATGAAATTGGCGAAATAAGCGCAACTCCGATCAACAGGCCATGCAGCCAGACAATAAACAGGCCATAGAGCCCGAGACCAAGCGTTAGGGCGATGACATCGTTGACTTTGGCAATCGGTGCTCCGGGCAGGGTGCGTGGCACACGCCGGCGCATGGAGTAGAGATCCAGGGCAGCCCAAACCAGAAAGGCGCCGAACAACAGGACATCGACCAGCCTGCCGTTAACCAGCAGATGTGCAAAGGACCAGAGAATCGTCGCGATCAGCATCGGGTTTTTGGCCAGCGCTTTGATGCGCCCGGGAAAATAGGTGGTCAGCAGCAAGGGGAAGACCGGCAGCAGCAGTAACATCACCAGATGCCGCAGCCAATGGGCCGAAGAATAGAGAACAGCAGAGTCCTGCCGGGCCAGCCCATAACCCCAGACCATCAGCACAAACCCGAGAAGGGCGACCAGCGCATAGAGCCCTTTCCAAGGACCTTCGCCGATGCTTGCCACCATGCGATTACGCCAACCTTCGTTGATGATCGACACCGAGTGTAACGTAAAGAATATGATGAGTCCGGCGATGAGAATACTCAAGTTTTCTCCTTTGGCAGATTATGCAGCAACGTGGCCTGATGCTTCACATTAAAGGCGCAAGTTTGCAATTTTGCAAGCTGGCCGCTGATGGTGTAATTGGGTGCACTGACAGGCTGCGCCGCTGAGGTTGCTATTGCGGTTATTTCGAAGTGCGCCTGAGGAAACTTTTTGACGAAGAAAAAATCATCTGATTTCAGATGGTTTTCGAGCACCGGTTTCAGTTCACTGCCGACTAAATTCGCGTTTTCGATCGAATTTATATCGATGGTGAACTGACCCGAGACCTGTCCAGTTTCAATCTTAACCTCACCGGCCGCCAGCCGCAGTCTCCCCCAATGTGCGCTGTTCGGGTTGCGCCCTGTCCATTCGATGACACTGGCCTCGCTATCAATCTGGTAGGTCCCGTCTTTAATCTGCTCTGTTTGCAATTCAGCCGCGGCGGTCGCATCACCTTCCACAGTCTACAGGGTTTCCTGCCGCCTGCCAGGCAGCGAGACCACCATCCAGAACCGAAACCTGGGCGTAGCCAGCGCGGTGCAATTTATCAGCAGCGGTTTTGGCGTCAAGGGTCTTGTCATTACACCCATAGAAAACGATCGGTTGGTTTTTAGCGGCGCAGTGTGACGCAACCTGCTCAAGAAAATTGACCTCAAATACGCAGGTATTCTCGGCATCTGCGATATGTTTCTGCTGGTAGCGTGTCTGGGGGAGAACGTCGAGAAGCAGTGGCTTATCGCCTGTCGCCATCATGGTTTTCAGCTCATGAATTGAAATCTTGCGTGTTGCTTTCATCTCGTTCATGCCGTCGTCCTTTGTAAAATCAGTGACTCCATATTGTGGTGAACTTAAAAATATCACCATTTTTGTTATATTTACAGGTGTTGGTAAAATTATTTAGGGCACCGACCCTCTTAGATGAATAGTTTTCAGCCAGTTAAGGAGTATGCGATGAAGGAAGTTGCTTGTGACCAATGTGGAATACTCTGGTCGGAAGATGAACTGTTGAAGCGCGAAGACAACGGCCAACTGATCTGCCCCGAGTGTTCAGGGCTTTTGGAAGACGAAGATCTCAGTTGTCATTACGACGAGTCGGGCTGAAATCACCAGGGCCTGATTCCATTAATGAGTTGCGTACGTTACCAGCGTCCCCGATATCCACGCTGAGTGTCCGGTGGAAAATATGACCAGTCCGGCGAGCAGCAGGTTCACGTTGTTCTCCGTTGGCAGCTTATTTAGCGATGTTCCTTACTCCTCATATTGAAAATTCAAATTTGCAACTTTGCAGGCCTGACCTTATTGTTCTCAGGTGCTTCAATGACCGGTGCAGATCGCGCCGTCAGTGGTCCTGGTTATCTCACTCGACCGAGGGAGAGTCATTACTGGGCCGTCCCTCCCAGAGTTAGCAGGTGAGTGCGGATTTTTGCGCCTGATCGTCGCTGAGTATTTATCTGAAAATAGGGGTAAGCTTTAAGGAAAGATAATCTCACCGGCCAGTTAATACCTCGGCTTTTTTGGGGGAAGGAAGAAGCAGACTATGGAATATGAGTTCCTCAATAACCCTGGTGCCCAGCGCTTCGAGACGATCATCTCCGGGCATATGGTGCATATCAATTACAATCGGGATGACGATGTCCTGACGCTGGTTCATACCGAGGTTCCTGCCGTGCTCGGCGGCCAGGGGCTGGGAAGCAAAATTGTTCAATTTGCTCTTGATTATGCAAAAAGCCGGGGATTGCAAATCGTCCCCCGGTGCCCCTTTGTCAGGAGTTATATCGACCGTCATCCCGATTATCAGGATCTCGTTCCGTAGCTGAATCATTCCCGGGGCAAATGATCACGAGCTTCATGAGCCTTTGGTTCACCGGGAGGTGGGAATAAAATAAGCGGAGAGACAAAGCACCAACCTGGTCCGTCTTTTAAAGGGTTGGGGGAAGGTCATAAATACTCATGGTGAAATTATTGTTTTTCTCAGCGATGCTGGCGTTCTTACTAACGCTTCAGGCGCCAAGGGCTCAGGCTCTGGATGTCACCCCGGCTGTATATGTCCAGGCGCTGGTTGGGGCGGCGCAGTTTAGCCGGGACGATCTATCCTTCCAGAGATCGGTCGGCGGCGATACGTCAACCGCCCTTGAAAACGATTTGTCGAACATGCCTTACCTGGGTCTGGCCGTTCAGGTTCCGTTCGGCGGGGGAAATATCTCGTGGGGATTGGACAGTAGCTTCCTGTACGGCTGGCGCTCCCGCAACACGCACGTGGTGGCGTCTAACAATCAGCTGGCGATCAGCGTCGACACCGAACTCTGGCTGGCGGATCTTGCTGCCGGACTCTATATCGCACACAGCTCCCGCCACTGGCGGGCTTATGTCGCAGCCGGTCCGGCCGTTGTTTTCGGGGAATACGACGAAAAGAACAATCTCTCCGCAGATTCGCCCGAGCAGACATTAGCAGGGAATAGTGACTCGGAATTCGGCGTCGGCGCCTATATCCGTGCCGGCATCGAATATCGCCTGCGTGATCAGGGCTTCGTTGGTTTTGGTGTCCGCGAGTTGAAGACCAACATCGAATTCGATAGCGCCCCGGGAGCGTCTTCAGGTCTGAGCGGCGTCCAGGGCTTCCTGTCTTTCTCCAGGTTCTATTAACTAGCCCTTTGCGGTATCAGCGAAAAAGCGAACTGTGCCAACGCCCAATCAACGGTCAATCATGGCGGTTTCGAAACCGCGCCTGAAGAGTTGGTATGATTTGACCGGGGGTAAACCTCAGAAAATCAAGGGCTTGACTTGCAAAATTGCAAATTAAAATGGGCGAAGATAGAATCGCTTTTTGTCGCTATTGGGGGTTGCGCCATTGAGAAAGGAGTATCTGGTGTCACGTTTGAAAAGGATGCTGCAGAGAGTATTTCTATCGCTCCCATACTGAAAGGGCGGCGTTGAGGTATCGGGTAAAAGCCGTAAGAAGATTTTTGCTCAGTCTTTGAGTGGTGCACTTACGAATAGAATTTACCGTTCATCGTCAATTAAGGGAGGTGCCACCGGAACTTTCAATTATTAAATTTATTCTAGTTAGGCAAAAGTTCCAGTGAATAAATGCACACCAACTCCAGTCGTCAATGTCAAAAAAAGAAACCGGGACGAATCCAAAGATCCGTCCCGGTTTTATAGGGCTATGTTCTAGTCTGACGTAGTACTTTTACCATGTCTCGGTATCATGACAACCGACGCACGAGCGGGTACTGGTATTATAAGACTTAATACTGGTGCCGCTGCCGCCGATCGTCGAAGCGGCTGTCACTTCATAGCTGGAGGTTGTTGGGTCGCCGATGTGAGTCGCCATTCTGCTGCTGTTATGGCAAACTGTACAGCTTTTAGATCTATGGTCGCCATGTCTCCCGGTCGAGGGCCGGACGTGACAGGTCGTACAATCCGAAGCCAAATTAATCGTACCGGTCCACCAGTTTGGAGTAGTAATGCCGCCATGACAACGGATACTGCTGCAGGTGCCATCCTGATTTTCCGTAGCGACACTGCCTGGAGAGTTATACGCCGCAGGGAAAACCAGTTCAACCGTGCCGTTATGAGTCGCACCGGAATGACAGATCGAACAATTGGTCCCGATCGCTCCGATCGCCTGGTGAGCCAGGTGGGCACCGGCCGTGTTCGGGAAAACTGAGCCGTTCGGTGGTTGTGAATGACAAGCGGTGCAATCGCTGTAATCAGGCCCGCCGCTTCCGGCTGGCAGCACATCGGCAATCGCCTGGACCTCTGCGGGAGTCAGGCTGCTCAATGAACCCATAGCGCTAACACTATTAATGGCGGTCTGAATCGTGGTTGCAGTTCGTCCTGCCTTTGTGGTGGACGCCAAGGCGTTGTGGCAACTAGCACATTTGGTGCCATACAGGGCGGTGCCATCAGGTGGTGTGCCGGGATCCACAACCGGTGCCGGCGGCAGCGCATCGGCAATCGCTTGAACCTCTGCGGTGGTCAGGCTGCTCAATGAACTCATAGCGCCGACAGTATTAATAGCGCTCTGAATCGCGGTTGCGGTTCGTCCCGGTTTGGTGGTCGTTGCCAGCGCGCCATGGCAGCTGGCACAGTTACTCGAATAGAGTGTCGTGCCGTTCGGCGGGGTGCCGGGATCAACGACCGGCGTTGGTGGTAACACATCGGCAATCGTCTGGATCTCTGCTGGCGTCAAGGTCAGAAAGCTCATATTGCCGGTATTATTATTAATAGCGGTCTGAATCGCTGCGGCGGTGCGTCCGGTTTTGGATGTGGTCGCCAGCGGACCATGGCACCCGGCGCATTCACTCGCGTACAGGGCGGCGCCATCAGGTGGCGTGCCCGGACCAACAACCGGTGCCGCAGTCAGCACACTGGCAATCGCCTGGATCTGGGCAGAGGTCAAGCTGCTCAATGAACCCATAGCGCCGACATTATTAATCGCGCTTTGAATCGCAGCTGCACTGCGGCCAGGTTTTGTGGTCGTCGCCAGGCTCCCATGACAACTGGCACAGTTGGTGCCATACAGGGCGGTGCCATCAGGTGGCGTGCCCGGACCAACGACAGGTGCCGCAGGCAGCGCATTGGCAATCGCCTGAATCTGGGTAGAGGTCAAGCTGCTCAAGGAACTCATAGCGCCAATATTATTAATAGCGCTCTGGATCGCAGCTGCACTGCGTCCGGGCTTGGCCGTTACAGCGAGGGCGCCATGACAGGTCGCACAGTAGTTTGCATACAAGGACTCACCGATTAATGACGGCGGAGTATACCCCTGAGAAGTGTGATTCTGGGTCAGAGTCGCAGTCATCATGTTATTAGCTGCAGCGACCATCCCTGCAGCAATGAGCGTTGGATCGATCTGGCCGTTGGCCGACAACTGTGATTTCACCAGGGCGACAACCGCACGGTTCTGAACAACAGCGGCATCAATAAAATCACCCAGGGTCAGATTTGAAACGGTACTATCTGTCGCGAGTTGGGTTTTGATGCTCTGGAATAAGCTGGCATTCAGGGTGTGCTGAACCGTATCGAGCAGAGTCGTCAGGGTTTGAAAATCCGTCGCATTATTCAGATCGGAAACCGTAACTGGCTGATTGTTAACAGCTTCCAAATAGTTACTGACTGTCATCGCGGCTTGAAGCCTGCTGAGGCTGGAAGCTGTGGGGCTGGTGGTCAGATCGCTAAGATTGGCCATCGGATCGAGATAGAGATCCTTGTCCGAGACATCATTCAGACCGGCGGAATGCAACAGGTCAACCAGTTCCGTTTCTGTGCTGCCGTTGGCGAGCAATGTCGTCAAGGGCGAAACGATCAAATCACCGCTGTCACCAGAAAGAACCTTGCGTCGTAAAATAACCTGATTGCTGACGCCAACATGATCTCCTCGGTTACCGACTTTGATTTCAACAACAGACCCGACGGTCAACGGCTTTGGAAAATGAAAATGGCCGCGCGCATCTGAAACTCCTGTTGATGAGCGCTGGATAACTGTCCCATCGGCTGCAACTTCCTGAAGAACGGCACCACTGATATAGGGATCGACAACAACCCCCGCAGATAAAGTATTTGCAGAGGTCCCCATGGGAGAGTCTCCACCCGAGCCCCCGCCACCACAAGCCGTCATCAAAATCGAAGCAACAAAGACAAGCAACAAAAGATCAATTCTATTTTTGAACATTTTCAAACTCCTTGTTTGTGGAAATTCATGTCTCCAGGTGAATGGCACTTTTCACCCTCACATCAGAAAAGCATGTCTACCCCACGTGTTGGCTCTAACCTGCCATTTTGGTCACAAAAAAACCGGGTTGCCGAATATCTTCGTGATATTTCGGCAACCCGGCTATCTCAGAGAGACCCAATGGGCTTTCCGCCCCATCCTTGCGAATGGTTTAGTATTATCGTGTATCCTGTGCGACCTTCGGCACAGGTCGCAAAAAAACCGGGTCACCGAATATCTTCGTGATATTTCGGCAACCCGGCTATCTCAGAGAGACCCAATGGGCTTTCCGCCCCACCCTTGCGAGTGGTTTAGTATTGTCGTGTATCTCCCCCTTTTGCGTTACTACGACCATAGCTTGAGCAGATTTTTCGAGTCAACCCCTTTGTATACCTAAAAGGTAGTCAATCATGTCTTGTCTCTGTTTTTAAACCGCTAAGACCTTAATAATCCGGGGTTCTGTTCTTGGCCGGGCAAATTATTATTTTTGGCCCACTCGATAATTACGGTGTTTAGTGTGATATCAACATTGAAACTCTCAGACATGAAGGGCTGGGGACGTTGTTGCTAGACTGGCTTGTCCTTCTGAAAGTGTTTAATGTCAGTAAGTTGCTCATGTATGTTCACTTCACGCAACGGTTTTGGCCTTTTATCCTGCAGGATTTCAGCGTTCGTCTTTGGCCAGAGGCTGATCCGCAATCAACAGGGTGCAAATCGATTCCGGGTTGATCAGGGCTTGGTTGCGACAAAGATCGCCCTTAGGGGGGCGGGGTGGCCTTCGATGGTTTTGGTGGGATCCTGCGGATCGAGGTAATCGGAGAGCGATTCAAAGGTCATCCACTCGGTGCGGTGTTGTTCTTTTGTGCCGGTACGGTTGGTATCGACGCAGGCGATATCTTTGAATCCGCAGCGCTGCAGCCAGAGGATCATGGCCTCAATCGAGGGGAGGAACCAGACATTGCGCATTTTGGCGTAACGGCCGTCGGGCATGAAGATGGTCGCTTTATCCCCTTCAACAATCAGCGTTTCGAGGATGAGTTCACCGCCCGGGCGCAGGCACCCTTTGAGCTCCAGCAGATGGTCGAGGGGCGAACGGCGATGGTAGAGCACGCCCATCGAAAAGACGCTGTCGAAGCAGGCGAGGTTGGCCGGTACATCCTCAATCCCCAGGGGGAGGAGGTGATGCTGCGGATCGCGCAGATAGCGCTGCATCACCTGAAACTGCATCACCGACACCAGGGTTGGATCAATGCCGAGTACAAACTCGGCCCCTTCGCCGCGCATGCGCCAGCCGTGATAGCCGTTGCCGCAGCCGATGTCCAGAACCTTGCGGCCGGTCAGGGATTGGATGTGCGGCAGGACGCGCTCCCACTTCCAGTCGGAACGCCACTCGGTGTCGATATCCACCCCGAACAGGCTGTAGGGCCCCTTGCGCCAGGGGTGAAAGGCCTTGAGTTTGTTCGTCAACTCTTCATGGCTGACATTGACCAAATCTTCGGCCCGGCCGATCTCCACCCCGTTTTTCAGTTCAATGCGGGAGGGTCGGATTCCCGGTAACCCCTGCAGCGCGGTCTGCCAGACGGCCATCATCCCATGACTCTCCAGGGAGAGTTTGTCAGGCAGAGTCTGTTGCAACTGTTGCGACCAGGCCTGCAGTCCCAGCGCATCAAGTTGCGGATACAAGGACTGATAAAAATTCATTTGATCGCCACCAGTGAGACAAAATTAAAGCATTGGAACCAAATGTCGGTAAAAACAAAACCTGCTGCTTGCAGGCGCTGTTGATGACAGTCCAGAGTCTCCGGGATCAGCACTTTTTCCAGCGCCGTGCGTTTCTGGCTGACCTCCAGGTCGCTGTAGCCGTTGGCGCGCTTGAAGTCATGATGCAACTCCACATGAAACTGCTGGCGAGCCTGCTTCTCGAAGGCAATCTTCTCTGACAAGATCAGAATGCCGCCCGGTTTTAACCCCCGATAGATCCGTTTTATCAGCGTTAAGCGTTCGGTAAGCGGGATAAATTGCAGGGTGAAGTTCAATACGACGACGGACGCATTTTCAATGCTGATCTCCTGCAGATCGGCACAGACCATGGTCACCGGGATGGTCGAGGTCGTATCGCGCGCCAGCAAGTCGCGGCCGCGCTCAATCATCGCCGCTGAGTTGTCGATGGCGATAATCTCGCACCCTGGCTGAGAAATCCGTTGTCGCATGGCCAGACTGACCGCCCCTAACGAGCAACCGAGATCGTAGCAGCGGCTGTCAGCTTGGGCATAGCGGCCAGCTAAAATCCCGATAGTTGAAATCATCATTCCGTAACCGGGGACCGAGCGTTGAATCATGTCGGGAAAGACCGCGGCAACCCGCTCATCGAACTGAAAATCGATAATTTCATTTAATGGCGCGGCATAGATGGCATCTTGTTTTTTGGTCACGGCGGGTTTGTCCTTCATGGGATTGTCTGGTAACGCCTGATGGGCACTCAATTTGGACTGAAGCAAAAAAAGAGTCAAAGAAAAAAGCTCATTTCAGCCGATGTCTGTCGTCAGTCTCTCCCTCCGCCCGCAGAAGGCGCGGAGCAGCCTATGCTGTCATTCCGGTATGAAAAAGCGCCGTAATTCAGCAATGACCTCATCAGGGGCCTCTTCGGGCAGAAAATGCCCGCAGGGGAGGCCTCGGCCCTCGACCCTTGTGGCACGCTCACGCCAGACGTTCAGCACATCGTAACGGCGCTGGATAAATCCTTCGGCACCCCAGAGTACCAGCAAAGGACAGTCTATTTTACGCTCAAGGTCCGCTTCGTCGTGGATCAGGTCGATACTTGCGGCCGCACGATAATCCTCACAGGACGCGTGAATTGCCGCTGGACGGCTGAAGCAGCGGTTATATTCGGCGACTGCAGCTTCGGCAAAGAGCGCATCGGGGGCGCTCCAGCGCTTCAGTTTTTCGGTGAGATAATAAGCGGGGTCGGCGCCGATCATCCGTTCCGGAAGGCCATCGGGCTGAATCAGGAAGAACCAGTGATAATAGCCGGTCGCGAAGGCTTGATCTGTTGATTTGAACATCTGGTAGGTCGGGGCGATATCCATGACGCAAGCCTTTGCGACCTGATCCGGATAGTCCAGCGCCATGCGATGAAGGACACGGGCCCCGCGATCATGACCGGCAACGAAGAACTTTTCGTAGCCGAAAGAGGCCATTATTTCGACCATATCCTGCGCCATCTTGCGTTTGGAATAGTTGGAGTGGTCGGGTGTCCCAGCAGGTTTGGAGCTGTCGCCGTAGCCGCGCAGGTCGGGGCAGATGATATGAAAGTTTTTTGCCAGATTCGGTGCGACCAGGTGCCACATGCAGTGAGTTTGCGGGTAACCGTGTAACAGCAGCAGTGGCGGGCCGGAGCCGCCATGCACCAGATTGATAGTCGCTTCGCTGGTATTACGTCGAATGGAAATAAAGTTCTCACCAAACAGTACCATGGCTGGACCTCGCACGGATCAGACAAAGAGGGAGTGATCGGATGCTACCCTGTCATTGTAAGTCTAATCCAATTCGGAATATATCGCGAACCTAGGTTCCTATTGTTTCAAGTGAGAGCGGAAGGATGGTTTTTCGGTGCACGCTTCGAAACGCGCGTTGAACATCTTGTAACCGACAGATTTTTCTTTGGCCCAGCGTGGAATCGGACCCCAGTGGATGAGGGCAGCGGTGCGTTGGTTGGTATCACCAGTTCTGTCCGCGAGAATCCGCTACCCCGGGAGATTCCAGCGGAGGCAAGCTCGGGAAGTTCGGACACTCCGAAATGGTCAACGATTTGTTGAGAAGGTGTTTTGAGCGAATAACGTCCGCACATGCCGAAAGATTACCATGTGGTTAGTTGCGGGGTTGGGATACTAGCGGACAATGGTAGGTGATTGTAGGGGCACGCTGGCTCTTCAGTCCCGGAATTATGACCATCGAGGTCGCCATCTCAAATTATTAGCTGTCTGCAGAAAAACAAGTCCTAAGTAAAGGGATTATTAAACAACATCCCTGAACATTCACAGTAGTTCTGGGACTATCAGCGTTATGACTTTGCTGGAAAGTTTCTCGATAACTGGTTAACAAGAACGCTGCAAACCGACTTGGATCCGATGAAGAATGTGGTCAAGATGCTGCGCAGGCACAAACCGCTGATTCTTAATTGGTTTAAGGCCAAGGGACGACTTTCCAGCGGTACGGTTGAGGGGTTGAACCTCAAAGCAAAACGCACTATGAGAAAAGCGTACAGTTTCAAGACTTTAAAATATCTATAAACCTTTCTATATCAAGCACTTGGCAAGTTGCCGGAGCCTGAATATCTTCACAGATTCTGCTGACGAGCCATATTTATTAGCTGGCTACAGAAAAACAAGACTGAGTGGGGGATTGGTAAATGTCCCGTGGACACCCTAGCTTTAGAGTGTAATCAGGTAACTGGGGGTTACTTAATATTCCTCAATAAAATATTGTCGATAAAATTTACATATCCATATGTTCCCATTCGTAGTGTTTGATTTGTTCAATAAAATCATGGGTATACAAAATTGGTATTAGTATTGCAAAATGATGTTTTGAATTCAAAGCTTACATGATTTGAGCCGTAAATAAATTTGCGTTAAAGGGAACCAATGGAGGAAAAGATGAAGAAATTGTTTTTGGCTTTCTTTTTATTGTTCTGTTTTGGCACTACAGCTGTTGCTTCACAGTTCGCTGACATTGGATTTGTTATCGATCAATCTGGTAGCATGGGAGGCGAATTCAGTTGGCTCAAAAACAGCATTAGCGGTATTGGTACCGAAGTCAGTGCCAAGGGAATTACGGCAACATATGGCGTGGCGGGCTACGAAATGTATGCAGGTAATCAATCCAGCGCCCCAAGCTACAGCGTCTGGCAAGACCTTAGCAGTAACATAAGCGATACGGTCAACGCGGTAACGGGAGTGCGTACTTACGGCGGGACAGAGAGAGGCTATCAGGCACTTGATTGGGCGACTGATAATTTCAGCTGGAGTGGAGGTAATTTCGCTAAGGTGATGGTTCTGATTACGGATGAACCAAATAATTATCGCGATTCTTACAGCTACGGTGGCCTGTCGGGTGAAGCTGCGTTGGCTAAAAAAATGAGTGACAACAATATCTTGTTGAATGTCATCACCGAGACAAATTATTATCAGTACTGGAATGATGCGGTGTTTAAAAATATGGCCACCAGCTACGCAGGACTTTTTGACTTGTCGTATTTAAGGACAGATCCAACGAATTTTACGAAAGATTTCACCTCCGCAAAACTTTCTGAAATTATTATCGTGCATCCGGTTGTTCCTGAACCCTCAACCTGGGTGTTGCTGGGGATTGGGTTGGTTGGGCTTGCTTTCTATCGTAGAAAAAAAGCCTGTTAGATCCTGCAATGTTTTCAATTCTAAAAAAGGCTGTCATTTTCCATGGCAGCCTTTTTTGATTGGTCGAAAGCTAGGCGTAGCAGAAAAGAAAACACTACTGATACGTCTCATAGTTCCAAATACACTTTAATTTGAGCACTCGCTAGCACCCCTTCCCCGAACCGATCACTCGAAAATCCTCGGTATGTGCCAAAACCTCAAATCTCTCTCCCAAATCCTTGGGTGGTGCGGCGACACGGCGAATTTTCAGGTCGATCCAGGCACCATCCATATCGAGCGTGGCGCACAGTTCTTCGCCGCGGCGAATCTCGTGGTGTATGCTCCATTTACGGTGATCGGCGGACAGACCACTCAGCTTCACATTTATAATGAGTTCATCGCCGGAGTTCAATTCCCGATGAAAATGCGCTTCTTCACGAAACAACACCGGTCCGCAGTTGTTCTGCTTCATCCAGTCGGGACCGAAGCCGTATTTCTGCCAATAGGCAACCCGTGCAAACGTGCCGTAATCGTAATAGACCGAATGCCGCACATGGCCGTTGGGGTCGAGATCCGACCAGCGCACTGTGACCTGTTGCTCGAATAGTTCCATTGTTATCCCTTCCGATCATCAATCTATGTTTAACAAGGTTTCTAAAATTTTCACCATTGCCAACGTATCCAACGCGCAATACGCGAGCATCGCTTTCCTCAACTCAGCCAGCGCCAATGGATCATCCAACCTGCACATCTCATGATAGGCCTGACTCGCCGCCATTCCGTCAGCAATCTCCATCTCGGCATAGGACAGTTCAGGCACCATCGCCGGCAGCACCTCTTTGATTGAATAGGACCCGTGCATCCGCCAACGATAGACGTCTCGCCGCCGGAAGAGGGCCATCAGGTCGCGCAGGTTGGGCAGGCGAAGGTTAATCGCTTGCGCCAGATCGGGGAAGAGGTCGGCGAGGTTGCGCAACACGCCCTTTTCGAAGGTCTGATTGTAGGTCAGGATGCAAGCGTTTTCCGGGATCACGGTGAGGAGTTGTTCGATAAGCTCGCGGCGTGGATCAATGTTCGGCCGGGCAAGATACTCAAAGTGCTGCGGTTTGGCTCCGGCGGTTGACTGGACATGAATCGAATATTGAAAAGGCACCTGCTGGTAGGGCCTTGTGCCATCAAACTTGGGGATCGGAGTGTTGAAGCTTTCGAAATCGAGATGGCAGAGCGGGTACCAGAGACTGTCAATGAACGCTTTGACCTTTAGGGGATCAATAAAATCCTGCTGCTTCAGGGTGGCTTCAACCTGCTGCTGCTGGGCGGGGTTTAGATCGGCGAGGGGTAAATCCTCAAACCGGATCAGTCCGCGCTGGTAATAGTCGAACTTCTTTAGGCCGTTGCCGCGCAGCGCGAAGACTGAATTTTCGGGAATATGCTGCCAGCAGTAGGGGATGTAGTCACATGCGTAAGGGTCTGTGCAGTGCGGCCCGATGTCGACCTTAGGTTCATGGTGTTCGGCCATGGTCTGACGAAACTCGCGCATGATCTCGGGGAGGCTTTGCTGGCGCGCGCAGACCTTGGCGCTGATCTCCTCGGCGTGAAACAGCCTGCCGACTTCAATCCCGCCTTGTCGCACGTAACTGTTGTTGATATGCACGAGGAACGCTTTGGAGACCGACAAGCCGCAGCCGTTCAGCACATACTGCTGCACCGCAACATCGTCCAGGTTGACCGATTTGACGCCGGTCCCCATCTTGACCTCGTAGATCTGCCACTGGTCACCATCTTTTACCAGGATATCGACCTTGACGAAGATCGCCGAGAAGGAGAAGGACGCCTCATAGATGACTTGGGTGCCGTTGTCGATCAGTTCCCTGGTCCGGGTGAGCTGTGCCGGAAAGGAAAGCCCTTCGTAGGGGACTTCAGTGCCGCCGGGAAACAGCTGCTGGGCAAGAATTCCGACTTTGGTACCGGCGGCGAATCTGGCTTCTAAATCGGGTTGTGTGGGGAAATCAAAAGCGGGGGGATTTTTGGCTAACCACAAGGCTTTTTGGCATTGCAACCCTTTAAGGATCAGCGATTTGCTGAGGCCGCTCTTCCCTGATTGACTCATGTTTTCATTCCTTTTATATCGATCAGATAAAATTGATTCGTTGAAACAGGCGGTTAGGGACGAGGAGGGCAGGCGTATATAAAATGCGACCATCTTGGCCAGCCGGCACCTTATGGGAAGCGTAATAAAAGTCTGCCCCTGGTGTTATCAATGACTGGTTGACAGCTGAGGTTTGATGCGATGTTTTGTGTTCTCGGCGGCCAGCTTACGACGAGGTCGTCAATTGGAATCGCTGAATGTTTAAATCTTCGAGGGGACAGGCTGGAGCCTTTGCCATGACCCCGCTACGCAAAAGTTCAAACGTCTGCTGTGCTGACTGGGCGCCGCCAAACAGGAAGCCTTGTACCTCGCTGCAGCCGATTTTTTGGAGGTAGCTGAGCTGGGCCTCGGTCTCGACCCCCTCGGCAATGATATGCAGCCGCAGGCCGCGCCCCATCGCTACGATTGCATCCACAATACAGGCATCGGAGGTGCCTTCTTTAATCTGCTGAACGAACGATTTGTCGATTTTGAGGGTGTCAACCGGGAACTGATGCAGGTAGCTCAGGGACGAGTAGCCGGTGCCGAAATCATCGACCGCAATTGAGATGCCATGTTGGCTCAAAGCCCTGAGCTTGAGCGCGGTGGTTTCGCGATTTTTCATGATTCCAGATTCTGTGACCTCGATCTCGATCAGATGGCCCGGGATGCCGAATTCGGCCAGGGTGCTGAGAATACCCTGGACAAAGTTGGGCTGTTCAATCTGTACAACCGAAATATTGACCGACACCGGCACGGGCGGGAGTCCTTGTTCGCGCCAGCGCCTGATCTCTGCGCAGGTCGTTCGCAGGACCCAGTTGTCGATCTGAATGATCTGCTTTGACGTTTCTGCCAGCGGGATGAACTGATCCGGGTAGATGAGACCACGTATGGGATGCCGCCAGCGAATCAACGCCTCCAGTCCAACAATTTGGCTACTCGAGGAATTGACCTTGGGTTGAAAGAAAACGGAGAACTGCTCATCTTCAATGGCCCGGTGTAGATCACGTTCAAGGGACAGGTGTTCCCCCCACCCAGCGGTCATACTCTCCTGGAAAAAAGCAAAGCCATTCTTACCCTCACCCTTAATGTGATACATCGCTACGTCGGCTGCGCGTAACAGGGAGTCACCTGTCTCACCCGCGTCAGGGAACAAGGCGATGCCGATGCTGGCACTGAGAAACATTTCGTGCTCGCCGATCAGGTAGGGTTCACAGATCCGCATGAGAATCTTCTTGGCCACAGTAGCCGCGTCACGTTGATCTTCAAGTTGCGGTAGCAGCAGGGTGAATTCATCTCCGCCAAAACGTGAGAGGGTGTCCTCTGCCCGCAGACAGCCTTGTATCCGTTCGGCGACCCCCTGTAAAACCTGATCACCCAGACTGTGTCCGAGAGTATCGTTGATCAGTTTAAAACGATCCAGATCAAGAAATATGACCGCCAGCATCTTTTCGTTACGTTTGGAGTGGGCAATGGCCAGCCCCAGGCGGTCTTCGAAGAGGGCTCGATTCGGGAGGGAGGTTAATTGGTCATGGTAGGCGTGGAAATGAATTAATTCTGCCGCGCGCTTGCGTTCCGTCATGTCACGTGCGCAACCGTAGGTGCCGATAAATTTATTGGGGTCACCGGTATATCCCGCATTATACATTCCCACCGAACTCAGCTCGATCGGCAGGAGATGGGTGTCGAAGGTACGGGTTTCCCGTTGTTCGGTATTCACCTTGAGGCGCAGTTCGACGTTGCGTGTTGAACGTTCGCCGGTTCGTCTTTCGTTAAAGACGTAGCGTGCCAGCGGCAGGTCTTCTTCGAAGACCAGATCGGAGTAGTGACGTCCGAGCAACTCATCACGGGTATACCCGAGGAGTCCTTCAGCCGTATCGTTGACAAAGGTGAAGTGTCCGTTTTTATCAAGAACGTAGACAAAATCAGGTGAGTTGTTGACGATATAGCGGTGCAGCTTCTCTGATTCGAGCATGGTCTTTTTAAGGCGCACCCGTTCTTGTTCCTGATGATAGCTGGCCAGGGCATTGCGGATGGTGGTTAACAACTCCTCGGCGGGATAGGGTTTACGCACAAAATCGTAGGCTCCGAGCTGCAATGAATCGCGGACGGCGTCAAAAGATGTCTCACCGCTGAGCACAACCACGCGGGTTCCTGCCTTTTGCTGCAGCAGGCCAGTCAACACCTGATGCCCGTTGGTCCCGGGCATCTGCAAATCGAGCAACATTACCGGGTACTCAGCCGTCTCGCACAGAGACAAAGCCTCTGCTCCATCGGCTGCCGCCAAGGCCTCAAACCCTGCGCCGGACAGCAGCAGGGAGAGGCTTTTACGCATGGCCAGTTCATCATCGACTACCAGTATTTTTTCGCAAAGACTGCGGTGCTCAGACATCTTGCCCTCCTCTGTGCGACCTGTCATTCAAAGCAAAACGTTTCATTCCAAAACTGGTTTCTCAGTGCCATGCCGTGGAATAAGAATACGGAAACAGGTTCCGGTCTCAGGACGACTCTGACAACTGATTCTGACCCCGATATCCTTGGCCATATTGCGTACTATGTTGAGACCAAGGCCGGCATGGCCGCTCCCTTTGGAACTTGTCACCGGATTGAACAGCTGATTGAACAGCTGCGGGGCAATCCCGGGACCATTGTCGGCGACGACAATCTCGACCTGTTTTTCGCCATTCGCTTCGAGCATTTCACTGCTCTGCAGTTCGATGCGCCCTTCGGGGGGTAGGGATTCGGCCGCATTTTTTATCAGGTTGATTAAAATCTGACGGAGTACAATCGGGTTGATGGCGATGGGTTGCATCTGGTCAAAGGCGGCTACAACTTCGATGCGACGCGGGGTCAGGGTCGTCGGTTTCATACTGGTCAGGACCGATTCGATCAACTCCTTGACATCAACCAGAGAGACCGGCAGGGGAGAGCGCTCCTGCTGGCGACTGTAGTACCCCAGAATTTCAGTGACGCGCTGGATCTCATCTTCCATCGCGCTGAGCACCTCGTCGTTCCCCTGCTGTTGTCGCAACACCTGTAGATAGTTGCCCATAATTGCCAGTGGATTGTTGATCTCATGCGCAACCCTGCGCAGTTCGATGCGGTCACCGCCGCGCCGGCCGAGCAGCATACCGGATTGGACATAGGTTCTTAAGCCCCGTCCGATGGCATGGCAGAGGACCTGTGTTTCGCCGGTAGCGAAGGCCTCGATATCCTGAGTTTCATCCAGGCCGATGACCACGACCCCGAACGGATCTTTGGTTGACAGCGGCAGGCAGGCGAATCTTGAACTCGCGGTCAGGCGCAACAGGGTGCGGTCGACGACCGTGATTTCACCGGGGCTGATGGTCGCAGAGTCATGGACACCACCTTCGATCAGGCAGCGTCCCACCAGGCTGAACGCCGGATCCATCGGCACCTGCAGATCAGTAACCAGCTGTGATTGCCCGTTGACCGGCATGCCGCAGAGCACGCCCTTATGCGCGTCAGCCAGCAGAAAGATGGTCTCTCGTACATCCAGCTTCTGCAACAGCAGGCTGCGTCCGGTGCTCAGCAACTGCGGCAGGCTGTCACAGTGCCCCAGTTGCACCAGGCAGGCCTGTCGCTCGGCGAGTAAAAAGGAGAGCTTTCTGAGCTGCAATGACGCATCAAGCTCTTCCTGTTGCAGGCGATCCGGATCCCCGACATACTTTGAAAAGCCACGATACTGGCGTTCGACCTCGGCGAAGATCTCCTGAACCGCCGCCGGTGCCAGATCGAAGTAACGCTGAGCCAGGTCAAGGGCCTCACAGCTGAGATGCGCGGGTGAAACACTGAGGGCGTGGGCGAGTTGCAGCAGGCGGATCAGAACCCCGCCCCCTTCGGCCTGCGGGTGGTGAAGAGAGGCGAGGGCATCGGGCAGAAAGGATTCAAGCCGCCAGGACTCAGCAAGTTCAGCGGCGAGGTGTAGATGGTCATCGCCGTAAGCTTTTAGTTCATGGCGGCATACCTCAGCGCTACTGGCAGGGTGTACGACCTTTGTGTGGTAATGAGCGCTGTCCTGGGCAAACAGCAGCTGCATGCCGATATTGTGCAGCATGCCGGCCAGTTGCGCCTCTTCGCTGCGGGCATAGGAGAGGGCTTCAGCCAGGCTGCGTGCAGCTATACCAGCGACGCGTGAATGAAGCCAGAGAGTTTGGCGGAAACGGCTTTGGGAGAGGCCCAGATGCTCCTCGAGGTAGCGACCGGCGGCCCGCAGACCGATTGCCGACAGGGTCGCCGGAGAGAGACGGTCTAAAGCGGTCGAGAGCGGTTCATTGGCCGGGATCGGTTCAGAGGAGGAAGTGGTTGCCGCTTGCAGTATTCTGACTGCCAGAGCGGCGTCTTGCTGGAGGATGGCGACAAAATGTTGGCGGGGTTCCTGGCGCAAGCAGGCATCGAGGAATTGAACTAGAACGCGCGGACACGAAAACAACTGATCTGTTGACTTGCGGCTGAGTTGAGTAGGTGGTGTTTGACTCACGCGCAGGCAAGGCTCCGATGCCGGGCGGGGTGGCCAATCTTGGCGATCAATCTCCCCCACATTGATAATCTGAATTCCCGTGTCTTGTAATTTCCTACAGAATAAACAACCTCATCAGTTTGGTGCAAGAAGAATGATGTAAAATGCTGTTAAATTTAGGTAATTTTGTCTTGTCTTGTGAAAATTTTACCTTAAATGATCGAAAACGCATGTTTTCTAATGGCGGGATTCCTGGTTAGAGGATTTGAGTCAGTTTTCGGCTGCTGAAACTTTCAGTATGAACTGTTTGATGTCGGCTGCCAGAGGGGCGGTCAGGGTGCAGATTGTGTGATGGATCGGGTGGCGAAACTGCAATTGATGGCTGTGCAGCGCCTGATGCTGTAACCCTGTTGTTGGCCTTGGGTTTAAACGTCGATCGAGATAGTCGGTGTCGTTCAGAGTGTACAGCAGATCACCGGCGATGGGGTGCCCCATGGCGGCCATGTGCACGCGCAGCTGGTGGGTACGCCCGGTCTCGGGGCGTAATTCGACCAGACTGTATCTGGCAGAGAGAGTGCGAAGGGTCGTGTAGTGGGTAAGAGCTGCTTTGCCTGTTGCGGTGTCGATCCAGAAGCGGGGAACGCGCGCATCTTTAACCGGGCCGATTGGCAGGTCGATGGTGCCGCTTGTCGGACTGAAACGCCCTTCCACTACGGCCAGGTACTGTTTTTTTACCAACCCCTCGGCAAACTGGCGCACCAACTCTGTAAGCACGACTTTATCCCGTGCCAGCAGTACCAATCCCGAGGTGTCAGCGTCCAGACGGTGAACGAGATTGGCCTCGGGGTAAGCCGGTTGATGGATCTGGCGCAGATGGTACATCAGGTTGGACTTGACGAATTTGCCTCCGCTGTGAACCCGCAGCCCCGCCAGCTTGTTGATCGCCAGAAGCCATTCATCCTGATAAACAATCGTATACTCCAGGTTGACGACCGGATCTTCGAAGTCGGGCAACTCACAGCAGATGCTGTCGCCCTGGGACAGTGTCGTTGTAGCGCCACAAAGGAGTTCATTGCGGGAGATGCGGCCATCCTCTATAAGTTGCCGCCAGTCGTCTGCGGGCAGATAGGTAAAACGGCTCGTCAGATACGCGAGAAGACTTAGGCCCTTAAAGGCGGCGGGGACTTTGGAGGTCACATTCATGCGGACTGTTATACAACAAGCCGGGAATCTCTGCACCATTTGCGCGCAGGTAAAAATCCAGATTAAATGGCAGAATTAATTTCTTTTGTTATCCGGATTTTCAGGCAGATTGCAGCGGCGGGTCCAGGTCCTTAAACGCCGGGATGGCGGCGCGTAAAACGTCCTCGATGCGGTCGGCGAAAATCAATTCCATCTCGGCGCATACCTGCTCCGGCAGTGAATGCAGGTCTTTATCGTTCTCCCGCGGCAGGATAACGCGCGTGATGCCGGACCGGCGTGCGGCGAGGATCTTCTCCTTGACACCGCCAACCGGCAGCACCAGACCACTCAGGGTGATCTCGCCGGTCATCGCGGTATCTGCCCTGACCGGCTCCCCCAGATAGAGTGATGTCAGGGCCGTGGCCATGGTCACCCCGGCCGAGGGGCCATCCTTGGGGATAGCCCCGGAGGGCACATGCAGATGCACAGGGTTAAACCTTCCGTCGATGCCGAACTCATGACAATGGGCAATAACGTAGCTGTTGGCAGCCATGGCCGATTCTTTCATGACCTCGCCCAGATGTCCGGTGAGGGTGAATTTCTCTCCGGCGGGGAGAATGACGGCTTCGATATAAAGGACATCCCCGCCACTCTCGGTCCAGGCCAGTCCGGTCGCGACGCCCGGTGAGTGCTGCTTGCGCAGCTGCTCAAGGTAAACGCGCTCCGTGCCGAGAAGCTCGCGCAAATCCGCCAACGCAATGCTGACCGCGGTGGATTCACCCTCGGCAAAGCGCACCGCCACCTTGCGCGCCAGTCGCCCCAGCATGCGTTCAAGCTCGCGCACCCCGGCCTCGCGGGTGTAACGTCGGATGATGGCGGTCAGGGTCTCGTCGGGTACCGCAAACTGGTCGGCCCCCAGCCCCGCTTCGCTTCGCTGTCGCGGGAAGAGATAGCGCCGTGCAATCTCCAGCTTCTCCTCGTCGCTGTACCCGCTCAGGTGCAGGGTCTCCATACGGTCGAGCAGGGGCTTGGGGATACTGTCGGTGGAATTGGCGGTGGTGATGAAAAAAACCTTCGACAGATCAAAGGGAAGATCCAGATAGTTATCATGGAAGGAATCGTTCTGGGCCGGGTCGAGGATCTCCATCAGGGCGGCGCCCGGATCGCCGCGAAAGTCGCGTCCCAGCTTGTCGATTTCATCCAGCATCAACAGCGGATTTTTTACCCCGGCGCGGCGAATCGACTGCAGAATGCGTCCCGGCATGGCGCCGATATAGGTGCGCCGGTGGCCGCGCAACTCAGCTTCATCGTGCATGCCGCCGAGGCTGAAGCGGTCGAATTTACGTCCCAGTGCTTTGGCGATCGATTGCCCCAGAGAGGTCTTGCCGACGCCAGGCGGCCCGACAAAGCAGAGGATAGGCGCCCTGGCCCGGGGGTTGAGCTTCATCACCGCCAGCTGTTCGATGATGCGTTCCTTGATCTCCTTCAGATTGTAGTGGTCTTGATCGAGAACCTGGCGGGCATTGCCGAGGTCAAGGTTGTCCGTGGTCAGCGCTTGCCAGGGGAGCTCAAGAATCAGTTCAAGATGCGCCAGGGCGACTTGATATTCAGGTGAGGTCGGGGGGACCTGTTCGAGACGCAAAAGCTCCTTTTCGACCTCGGGTTTGACCGTCTCCGGCAGCTCGCAGGCTTCGAACTTTTTGCGTAACCCCTTGGTTTCCGCTTCAGGGGATCCCTCCCCCAGTTCCTGCTGCAGCGCCTTGATCTGTTCGCGAAGGATGTATTTTCGATGTTCTTGGTTCAGTTTGCCTTCGGCCTGCTCGGATATTTTTTTGCGCACTTCCAGGATCTCGATTTCATGATGCAGAAAATCGTTGAGCAGTCGTATCGCCTCGCTGTCGCTGGCCGCTGCCAGCAAGGCCTGCTCTTTGGCCAACTCCAGATTGAGCAGCTTACCCACCGGATAGATCAGTTGCATGATGTCTTCCTCGGCGGAGACCAGCGGTGGAAAGTTCAGCTGCATTTCGGGGTGACTGAGGGCCAGGAAGCGACTGGTCAGATCCATAACCTCGCGCCGGAGGGCCTCACGCTCAATATTTTGGGTGATTACCAGGGGATATGGCTGCACCTGAGCCTTGAGGAAGGGGTCGGTTTGGGTAAAATGGACAAAGGTGATGCGTTCTGTGCCCTGAATTATGACCTGCAGAGTGTTGCCGGATCTCGCGATCAGTTGAACGGTCGCTGCGGTTCCAACGGTATAGAGATCCTCCGGCTGAGGGACAAGGACCTCAGAGGGTTTCTGCGAAAAAACCGCAATCCTCCGGTTTCCGCTGGAAAGAGCAGCATCTATAGCCCGCACCGACTCAATCCGCTGAATCGTCATCGGGATGGCAAAGGACGGAAAAATGACCAGGTGTTTCAGCGGTAATATTGATAAGGAGTAGGATTGACTTTCATGGCTCATGGTGGAGTCCGATACGGCTGGCGTACTGGCGTTTTTGTCGTTGCAGCTCAAGATAATTCTACCATTTACTGCGAGGTTTTTATCGTCAGAGGTGAAAAATATCGGCGTGTCCGGTTCGCGTTCTCTCTTTCTTCACGTGAGCTGCGCTGAGGTTTCTAGTGCAGAAACAGGCGCTTGCGCAGGTAGTCTGCGCCGAAGATCAAAGGGATACCGAGCCAGGCTACCAGGTAGACCGGCAAGTCGACCGCGGCGGTACCGAGGACTTTTTGGAGAGGGGGGAGATAGAGCAGACCCCAGGAAAACAGAACTTGAATCAGGATGCCGGCCAACAGCAGGTGGTTGCGGAAGATCCCCCGGTCGAGCCCGGACTTCAATCGGTAGCGCCGACCGAGCAGATTACCGATCTGCATCAGCAAAATGGTCGCCAACGCGATTCCGGTGGCCGAACGGTAGAGTGGCAGATTAGTCGCCAGCTCTTCCCCGTAGTGCCACCCCCCGGCCAGCAGCACGTAAAAGAACAGGCTTAAGGACCAGAGCGCCTCGATCAGGCCGAGAAACAGGTAGCTGTGCAGAACCAGCCCTGGACTAAGAAGGTGAAACTCGCGATCACGCGGCGGGAGCTTCATCGTATCGGATTCGGGTGGTTCCTGCCCCAGGGCCATCGACGGGATAATGTCGGTCCCGAGGTCGATGGAGAGAATCTGAATCACCGTCAGTGCCAGGGGGACCGGAAACAGCACGTAGAGCAAGTAGGGGAGAATCTCCGGGCCGTTGCTGACCAGGACATAGTTGGTGAACTTGCGGATATTGTTGAAGACCGTCCGCCCTTCTTCGATGCCGGCAACGATCGAAGCGAAGTTATCATCGAGCAGGATAATCTGGGCCGCGGCGCGGGCCACGTCGGTTCCCCCCCGGCCCATGGCGATGCCGATGTCGGCCGCCTTTAAAGCGGGCGCATCGTTGACCCCGTCGCCGGTCATCGCTACCACCTGCCCGAGCTGTTTCAGGGCCATGACGATTTTCATCTTCTGCGCCGGGCTGGTTCGGGCAAAGATCCGCACCCCTGTACTTAGGGCGTCCGCCAGGGCCGCTTCACTTAACTCTTCCAACACGGCGCCCGTCATAATCTGTGCCTTGTTCGCGGGGTCGGCGACAATTCCGCAGTGCATGGCGATACTTTGGGCCGTATCGGGATGGTCGCCGGTAATCAGGATGACCTCAATGCCGGCCGTCTGACAGCTGGCGATGGCGGCGGGGACTTCGGCGCGCAACGGATCTTCGATGGCCAGAAAACCGGCCAAGATCAACCCCTGCTCCAGCTCTTCCTGCGGGGTCGTCGAGGGCGGGACCTCTACCAGATTGCGATAGGCCACCGCCACCACCCGTAGACCACTAGCTGCCAGCTTGGTCATGACCGCCTCGGCTCGGTCGAGTTCCGTCATGGTTGGCGATAGCAGCTTTCCGGTCGGAGCGAGGATGTGACTCAGTAGCGGGCGCAACACTTCCCAGGCCCCTTTGACGGTAAATACCGGCTTGCCGTCGAAGTGGACGACGCCGGCCGCGCGCTTTTTTTCGACATCGAAGGGGAAATGCTGCTCTGTCGCCTGGGTGTCGGCGGAGATGTCGTGCCCCTCTGAGCGTAGTTCTTCCGCAATCGCGACATCCAGCGGATCACCGCTCAGGCCTTGGTCGGTGAGGTGCACGTCAGAGGCGCCGAGCGCCAGGCGCAGCAGTTGCTGACGGAAGCAGGAATCAGTGCTGTCGGTGGTTTCGAACGGCGTATGGATCTGACTGACCGCCAGTTGGTTAAGGGTCAGGGTGCCGGTCTTGTCGGTGCAGATCACCTGCACGGCACCCAGCCCTTCAACGGCAGTGAGGCTGGTGACCAGGACATTCTTGCGCGCCATGCGCAGGCTGCCCATCGCCAGCGCCAGGGTAAAGGTAGGCAATAGTCCTTCGGGGACATTGGCGACAATAATCCCCATCATGAAGACAAGGTTCAGCCATAAGGGGCGGCCGCTGAACACCCCGTAAAGAAAGCAGGAAAAGCCGAGGCTGACCGCGATGATGGTCAGCACCCGGACCATGTGCGCGGTCTGATTTTCTAATGGCGAGGGGGCGCGACGGATTGCTTGCGACAGGTGGGCCAGCTTACCGAATTCGGTGCGTAGTCCGGTGGCGAAGACCAGACCCTGTGCGGTGCCACGCAGAACCAGGCAGCCGGCGAATGCGATGTTGTTACTCTCCACCAGACGTCCTGGACAGGGAGCCGAGCCGAGTGCTACCGGCTGTGCTTCGCCGGTCAGGGGCGCATTATTGACCAGCAAGCCATTGGCGGAGACCAGCCGGGTGTCGGCGGGCACCCGGTCACCTTCCTTCAGTTGTAACAGGTCGCCAGGGACCAGATCTTCCGCGACAAGGGTGATGACTCGTCCGGCGCGTACAACTTCGACCTGCGGCGGCAGAAACTGGCGCAGCGCCGCCATCGCCTTTTCAGCGCGGTATTCCTGGATAAAGCTGAATGTGGCGTTGAGCAGGGCGACTCCAGCGAGAGCCCAGCCGAGAATCGCCATATTTTCCCCGGGTTGCAGGTGCTCGGCAATAAAGCAGATCGCCGCGGCAGTGAACAGTAGCAGGGTAAAAAAGTTTGTGAACTGGTGCAGCAGGCTGCGGGTCAAGCGCCAGGGATCGCGGACCTCGACGCTGTTGGGTCCGAGTTCAGCCAGCCGTTCCGCAGCTTCGGCCGGGTCGAGTCCCTGTGGATTACTGTGCAGGGCGGTGAATGCCTGCGCAGCCTCCAGATGCTGAATCTGCAACGGCTCGTTCATGGTCCTCGATATATCCCCACATCACAGGGGGTTTCGCGTAAGACCCGTTCAATGCCGACGCCATAAAAAAAGCGGTGGGCCAGGGTGCGCTCACTGACTCCGAGCAGGATCATCTGAACCTTCAAGTGGCTGGCCTGCATCAGCACGGCATTGGGCCAGTCGGACGAGATCATCACCTGTCGCTCAACGCAGAAGGGTTGATCCGGGATATTTTCCGTCATCTCCGCGGCAATCCCGGCCAGATAATTTTGGCCTGCAGCGAGCAGTTTTCGTTGCTGAGTCGGACTCAGGTGGGTGCTACGCAGATGGTTGACATGGAGAGAACGGAACAGGTGGACACGTTGTGATTTGACGGTCAGGCGCGCGAAGATTGGCCAGACCCGGGCAAAGCCCGCTATATGACCGGCGAGGGGTAGCAAGAGATCTTGTGGTGAGCCGAGCAGTCCCGGCTGAACAACGCGCAGGGCAAGCACCGGGCACTGATGAGAGCGCAGCAGTTGTTCGGCGACCGAATTTTGCAAAAAAGTCCGTCCTTTGGCCTTGAGTCGCGTGCCGCAGACCAGTAAGTTCTCCGCTGCCGGGGGAATGGCATGGCGCAGGGTGCGATAGACGCTCTGGTCAAGGGGGAGCAGCTGAGGGATGAATTCGATCTCTCGGTTGCGGCAGGCCGCTTCAAGATGGGCGAACTTGGTCGAGACCAGTTTGTGGGCAGTTTTCCCATCAAGGACATGCAGGACTAGAAGTTTGCGGTCCACTTCAATTGCGGCAAAGTTGAGAGCATAGCGTGCGACCCAGTCGCCGTAGAGGGACCCATCATGAGCCAGAATAATCATGGCGCCTCCATTATAGATTTATGCAGTATAGCGTCTGAAACAGGGAAGTGGGCGGTCCAGAATGATGTTCGCTAGGTCGTGATAAAAAAGTCTGGCCTGTTCGGGTCGGGTCGAGCGCTTACTGTGGGTATGATCGGAGCGCTGCGGTCAGGGAGAATACCGAGGGTTTTAGCGGGACTGTGGGCTTAACAGAGACAAGGGGGGCGTCCTCCTGCCACAGGGTTATATCCGGATGGTGGCCCTGGATTTGGTGGTATACCTTCACCCCCTTCTTCACCCTGGCCAGTGAGCCGATGGCCGAGCGCATCCAGGTGCGGCGCCAGGGGCTGACCGTTGTCGAGGGTCTGGTCTTCACTCATCAAGCCGGAGGTGCTGGTAATCATCGACGATATGATCAACGTCTGCGCCCTGTGAATGCCGGCAACGGTGGTTAGCAAGGGGGGGTCGTGGAGGATCGCGTGATGCTGAGGCCAATGGGCGTTAGGACGCGGTGAAGCTTTGCCTCAAGCGGCGCGCGGCTTCTTCGAGGATCGGCCAGGACTTGCAGAAGGCAAAACGCACCAACTTCTGTCCGTCTGCAGGATCGGCATAGAAGGGGCTGGCTGGAATTGCCGCGACACCCACCTCTGTGGTCAGCCAGCGGCAGAACGCGACATCATCTCCGCGCCCGAGGGCTGAAATATCGACCATCAGATAGTAGGTCCCCTGAGACAGCAGCACATGCATGCCACAGTCTCTCAGCACTGCGTAAAGAAAGTCGCGGCGCTGGCGATAATCCTCTGCCAAATCGAGATAATATTCCTCGACGCTCTCCAACGCCTTGGCGCCTGCCATCTGTAACGGTGCGGCGCCGCAGTAGGTGATAAACTGTTTGGCGCGCAGCAGTGCTTCGATCAGCTCTGCCGGGCCGGAGGCCCAGCCGACTTTCCAGCCGGTGACGCTGAAGGTTTTGGCGAGGGATGAGATTGTCAGGGTCCGTTCGCGCATCCCCGGCAGGCTGGCCAAGGGAATATGCGGGTGACCATCGAAGGTGATGAATTCGTAGACCTCATCGGTTACGGCGATCAGATCATGCCGGATGCAGAGGGCGGCGATCAATTCCAGCTCTTCCTGGCAGAAGACCTTGCCGCAAGGGTTTTGCGGACTGTTGAGCAGCAGTAATTTGGTGCGCGGGCTGATCAGGTTTTCGAGATCATTTGACGAAAATTGCCAGTCCGGCGGCCTGAGCACACAGCTACGTGCTACGCCGCCGGCAAAGTCGATGGCGGGATGGTAGGAATCGAAGCAGGGTTCAAACAGAATCACCTCGTCACCCGGATCGAGCAGCCCCATCATCGTCGCGAACAGTGCCTCAGTCGCACCGACTGTCACTAGAATTTCAGTTTGAGGGTCATAATTCAGGTGATAACGCTGGGTATAACGTTTGGCGAGCGCCTGGCGCAGGGGGAGATGTCCCATGCCGGGTGCATACTGATTATAGGGTCCCCGTAGCGCTGCTATCGCCGCGTCGCGAATAAAGTCCGGCGGGTCGAAATCGGGGAAGCCCTGACCCAGATTGACTGCTTCATGTTTGATGGCCAGTTGGGTCATGGTGCTGAAGATAGTCGGCTGCATGCTTGCAACCCGCAGTGCCATGGACAATTTCATGCTGAGGACTCACCTTATGGTTTCACGGATGGCGCAGTCGAGGCAGACGGGCATCAACTGGTAGAGACCGCTTTCAGGGTTGTAGCTGGTGACGTGTTTGAGATGTTTGGCGCAGCAGACCTTGAAGCAGTTGCTGCAGACCAGGCTTTCGCCGGTCCCTTTAGTATCGCAGACATGACAGATCCAGGGCGTTGGTGCTTCATTATGGTTCATTGGGCTAGGCCGCCAGCGCCCGGCGTTCGGCGTCACTCAGGCTACCGATATATTCGGCCATGCCGCGCAACGTGTTGCCGAGAAATTCGCGCTCGCGGACCAGCAGGTCGGGCGCAAGTTGGTCAATTCGGGCATAGTTGGGATCCCGTTCAAGCAGCCAGTTGAAAAATGCTTCCACCCGGACTTCGGCTTCCAGCCCTTGGGTGGCGGCAGCTCCGCGCACCCAGAGCTGCAACTGACCCTTGCCGATCTTCAGGTGGGTGAGGGCCTCGTCGACCAGTCCGTAATGGGCAAAGATCATGCGCTTCGGCGCCAGCTCGATCATGCGTTGCAACGAATCGAGCGCGACCTCGAGGATAAAACGCGGTGGCGTTGCGGGGCGCATGTAGATCCCATTGTCGATCCTGGCTCGCACCCCGGCGACTTCTCCGGCAAACAACAGATCGTCTGCAAGGTAGCAGCAGTGATGCACGGCATGTCCGGGGGTCAGATAGCTGCGAATGCCGGTTTCTCCGATCCATTCGGAAAACCCGATTTTGTCGGCCGGAACCGGGATGATTTCACCATAGGCTTCGGCGGTCTTGCCGAGGACCTTGAGCGAACCCTGCCACAGCTTGGTCGGTTCGATCATGTGTCGCACCCCTTCCGGGTGGACAAAAACCCGCGCTTCGGGGAAGTATTTCAGTAGTTCGCCGGTCCCCCCGGCATGATCGATATGAATATGGGTCAGCAGGATGTAATCGAGCCTGTCCACACCGGCCGCCTGCAGGCTCTTGAGCAGGTGTGGGATGGTCGAGAGCGGGCCGGGATCAATGAGCAGGCGCTTGCCGGCGGTCTGCCAGCACCAGCTGCTGATGAATTGGCGAAAGCCGGGCAGGCTCGGTTGATCCAGGTCGATGCAGAAGAGGTTCTGCTCAGTCATGTGTGTGGTCCCTTTTTTTAGTCATGCCGGCCATTTTATCCGGCAGCGGAGCCTTAGCGGCGGGGTGTTCTGTCAGCCGGTTATCAGTTGTCGACAGGCTTCCAGGGTCTGAAAACCGACCAGCTCACGTCCTTCGCATCTCAGGGTCGGGACGGCACGGATCCCGGAACTGAGGGCCGCATCCAATTCTTTATCGAGGGAAGCGGCAAAGCTGTGCTCCTCCAGCGCCTGTTGCGCCCTGGTGCCATCCAGTCCAAGGGTTCTGACGATTTTTATCAACTCTTCCGGCCTAGCGATGTTGACTCCGTCGACAAAATAGGCATGGTAAATCGCCTTCAGATAAGCCTCGAACTTCCCTTGCTCTGCGACCCATAGCCCCAACTCCTGGGCGTTGCGGCTGTTATAAGTGTGGGAGCGCGCGCCGAATGGCAGGTCAAGCGAGGCGGCAACCTGACTGAGGCGCGCCAGGGCAGCCGGAATATCCATCCGATCACCGAACAGCTCCTTCAGGCTCATGCCCTCATCCGGGGTTTCAGGATGCAGGGGGAAGACCCGATACTGGCAATCGAGTTGAAATTCGGCGCGTAACTGGTCGATGCGCACGGCATCGAAGTAACACCAGGGTCAGACATAATCGAAAAATATCTCTAGTCTTTTCATTCCTAAAATGTAACAGGTGTGCACTGACTCTGGCAATATGCTGCGGCTAAAATCTGCTAGAGTGTTGTTCAGTTGATTATCAGCAATTTGTTTGCCTCTGGAGCTCCTATGCCCTTCATTTTTTTGCGCCAGTTTTTTTCGCGTGATAAAAAACGCCCCCGCCAGACCTCAACTGGGCTTGGCACCTTTCTCGGGGTTTATACGCCGACGGTTCTGACTATTCTCGGCGTTATCATGTACCTGCGTTTCGGCTGGGTGCTGGGACAGGTCGGTCTGCTCAAGACCCTGCTGATTGTGCTTTTGGCCAATGCCATAACCCTGGCTGCGAGTCTGTCGTTGTCGGCGATTGCGACCAATGCGCGGGTCGGGGTGGGCGGCGCTTACTTTATTATTTCACGTGGACTCGGGGTTGAGATCGGCGGGGCGATCGGCTTGCCGCTCTTCTTGTCGCAGGCGCTTTCGGTGACCTTGTATGCCTATGGTCTGGCCGAGTCATTCCGGTTCATCTGGCCCGGACTCCCCTTGCAGTTGGCGACCTTTATTATCATCCTGCTGGTCGGCGCGCTCTCGCTGAAGGGCGCCGATTTCGCCCTCAAGGTGCAGGTGCCGATGCTGGGACTGATTGTTATTTCGCTGCTGGCCATGGGCGGCGGCAGTTTACTGCTGCCCAATTACGTCGCTGGGGGTGAAATCGCAGCCGGCGTGCCGTTCTGGGCGGTGTTTGCGGTCTTCTTCCCGGCCGTCACCGGCATCATGGCTGGCTTGAGTTTGTCGGGAGATCTGTCCGACCCGCAACGCTCGATCCCGCGCGGGACCCTGGCGGCGGTACTTACCGGTCTGGTGATTTATCTGCTGGTGCCGGTTCTGTTGAACTTTGGCAGTGACCCGGCGACCTTGCGTGCCGAGCCGCTGATCTGGGCCAAGATTGCCGTACTCGGACCCTGGCTGGTCTTGCCCGGACTCTGGGGGGCGATCTTCTCCTCGGCGGTCGGCTCGATCCTCGGTGCACCGCGCACCCTTCAGGCGCTGTCTAACGACCGTCTGGCTCCACGGATTCTGGGGAAAACCTATGGGGTGGTTGGTGAACCCCTGTTTGGGCTCGCGGCAACCATGGTGATTGCGCTCGGCGCCGTTTTTCTTGGTGGGTTGAACGCGGTTGCGACCGTGGTTTCGATGTTCTTTTTAACCGTCTATGGTGTGATCAACCTGGTTGCTGCCCTTGAAAAAATTTCAGGGAATCCCTCATGGCGGCCGCGTATTCATGTTCCCTGGGCGATCTCGCTGCTTGGCGCGCTGGCCTGTTTTGCGGTGATGCTGCTGATTAATCCCTGGGCGACTTTCATTGCGCTGGGCGTGGAATTGGGGCTCTGGCTGGTGCTTAAAAAGCGGGTTCGCAGCGAACGTTGGGGTGACCTGCGCCGCGACCTGTATGAAACGATTGTACGCTGGGGTCTGTTTCGGCTGGCAACACGCCCAATGACCGCACGCAACTGGCGACCGCATCCGCTGGTCTTTGTCGGTGACGTCAGCAAGCGTCTCGATCTTGTCCAGTTCGCCGCCTGGTTCGGTGAAAATCGCGGCGTGATGACCGTCTGCGAACTGGTCGAAGGTGATATCATGCACCTCGAGTTTGATCCGATCCAGCGCGCCGCCGAGATGGATGCTGTGCTCAAGGACGCTGGAATCCCGGCCTTTGCCGAAGTGGATGTCGTGCGCGACATTGCGCGTGGATTAATTACGGTGGCCCAGGCGAATGGTCTCGGCGGTCTGGAAGCGAACACCGTGATGGTCGGCTGGCCCGATAGCCGCAAGCGCCTGATCTCATTTTTAAAAACCATTCGCCCGCTGAAACAACTGAATCGTTCCTTGATTATCGGACGTCTCGATAAGATCGCTCCGTTGCACGAAGGACATCAACTCGAAATTCATATCTGGTGGGGCGGTCTGCAACGTAACGGCGATCTGCAGCTGCTGCTCGCCTACCTTTTGACCTGTAACATCGAGTGGCGTAACGCCAGGATTCGTGTCCTGAGTCTTGCCTCGAGCGAACTGATGGTCGAGAGGACGCGGCTTTTTCTGCAGAAGTTGATCCCCGAGATCCGCATCAATGCCGAAATCGATGTGCAGATGCGGCAGCCGGGTGTCAGCCTGCGTGAAACCATGCAGCGTGAAAGTTCCAGGGCCGATCTGGTGCTCCTCGGTCTCGCCTGTCCTGATGAAGGGAAAGAGGAGGAATATGCCGAGCGGCTGGCTGAACTGACCGAGGGCCTGCCGAGCTGTTTTCTGGTGCACAATGGCAGCCTGTTTATTGGTGAACTCGTCTCGCCACAGGCCGAAGATGAGGATGAGGTTGTCCAGAGCGCAACCGAAAACAGTCTAGCAGCCGATGTTGCACCGGAGGTTGAATCTGAACCTGTTGATAGTGTTAAAATGAAGGCCGGAGTTCGCGATGAAAACCCAGGCAGCAAAGGCTGAGCCTCAGGGCTCAGCCTGATGGCAGAATCAGGAGCAAGTAATGATCGATCTCTATTATTGGACAACCCCGAATGGGCACAAGATAACAATTTTTCTGGAAGAAGCCGGACTGGAATATCGTATCCACCCGATAAATATCGGTGCTGGTGACCAGTTCAAACCCGAATTTCTGAAAATTTCACCAAATAACAAGATTCCAGCTATTGTCGATCAGGATCCCCTCGACAAAGGTGAGCCGCTGGCGCTTTTCGAGTCGGGGGCGATCCTGCTTTATTTGGCTGAAAAAACAGGTAAATTTCTCCCCGTAGCGCCACGAGCACGGCATCAGGTTCAACAATGGCTCATGTGGCAGATGGGTGGCTTCGGGCCAATGCTCGGCCAGAACCATCATTTCAGTCAGTATGCTCCCGAAAAAATCCCTTACGCCATCGAGCGCTATCAGAAAGAGAGCGAACGTCTCTACGGAGTTCTCGATGACCAACTGACCAGGTCGGAATTCGTTGCGGGAGATTATTCGGTGGCGGACATGGCGATCTACCCCTGGGTGGTATCCCACGAAAAACAGGGGATCAGTCTCGCCGACTTTCCTCAGGTCAGGCGCTGGTTCGAACTGATCAGTCAAAGACCGGCGGTGGTCGAGGCTTATCGCAAGGGGAGTGAAATCAATTCGGCCAAAACTGTTGATGACAAGGCGAAGGCGATACTTTTCGGGCAGGGGCGGCGCTGATTTAGGAGGGCCGTAATTATCGTCGAATCAGGTCAGCTTCGACCTTCATTCCTGTTCGTAGCACTGGCCGTTGTCGGTGAAAATTTCACAGTGCCCTGGTTCGGATGGATGAATCTGCAGCAGCGTGTAGGCGGCCGGTGGAATCTCCTCCAGAACTTGAATAATCTCCTCCCTGATCGTCCCTTTGTCGAAGACAAACAGGTTATAGGTGCTGTTCAAAATTTTGAGTTTCTGTCCGATCTCAGCAGACCAGTTGTTGTTCCAAAAGGTTGGATTGACGATTCTCAGTGCATACATAATGACCTCCTTACGCTGTCATTCTACTCCTTCAGCGCCCGGTGGTGGAAGGGGGCATGGTCTTTAGACTCCTCCTTTGAGCGTTACGGTCAGGCATGGCTTGAGCCGCTTTTGAGAAATTTTTTAAGTGTTATAACTTATTTTGTTTCAGCATGCGACAGCTAGGGCGATTTTGCGGTAGATTGAGATTTAGTGTCTCCGCTCAGCGTCGTTCAGGGAGTTGGGGGTCTAGAATTTTTAAATTTATGAGGGTCAAAACATGGACGTAAAAACCCTACGCAAAACATTTGAAGCGAGCCTGACCGACCTGCCGCCGGTGGGCATGGATGTCTATAGTCTGGTGGAAGATTTCCGGCGATATTATTCACACACCCTGGGCCGCGACCGTCACTGTCAGTCGGCCCATTATGCCTACGAGGCGCTGGTGCTGAGTTTGCGGGATCGGCTGATGGAACGCTGGAAGAATACCCGTTATGGCTACGAAGCCGCTGACGCCGGGCATGCTTACTACCTGTCCCTTGAGTTTTTGATGGGTCGCGCTTTGGGAAATGCTGCTCTCAACCTCGGGCTCGATGAGGAGACGGAACTGGCCGTGAGTTGTCTGGGGATGGAGTTGGAGGATCTGGTCGAGAACGAACAGGATGCCGGACTGGGAAATGGCGGGTTGGGACGACTTGCTGCCTGTTTTCTGGACAGTTGTGCCACCCTGCAGTTACCTGTCACGGGATATGGGCTGCGTTATGAGTACGGCATGTTCCGTCAGGAAATTGTCGCTGGTGAGCAGGTCGAAGGGCCGGATCACTGGCTGCGTGAAGGGAACGCCTGGGAGCTGGAACGTCATGAGTATACTCAGCGGGTGCGTTTTGAGGGTCATACCGAATGGCGGCGGAATAATGTCGGCAGAAAACATGCCCATTGGGTGGATAGCCATGACGTATTGGCGGTCCCCTATGACGTTCCGGTGCCAGGTTACCAGAATGGCACCGTAAACACCTTACGCCTGTGGAAGGCTTGCGCGACCGATGAATTCGATCTCGGCGAGTTCAATGCCGGGCTCTACCCTGAGTCTGTCTCGGCCAAGAACACGGCTGAACAGATTACCCTGGTGCTCTACCCCAATGACGCCAGCGAGAGCGGAAAAGAACTGCGTCTGCGTCAGCAATACTTTCTCGCCTCGGCGAGCCTGCAGGATGTTGTGGCGCGCTGGGTCGGCAAGCACGGCGGCGATTTTTCAGACTTTGCGGACAAGAACCGCTTTCAGCTCAATGATACTCACCCGAGTTGTGCTGTGCCCGAACTGATGCGACTGCTTATGGACGAGCAGGGTCTGGAGTGGGATGACGCCTGGCGTATCACCAGCGCGACCATGGCCTACACCAATCACACCCTGCTTCCCGAGGCCTTAGAGCGTTGGCCGGTCCCGATTTTTGCCCGCCTGCTGCCACGTCTGCTGGAGATCGTCTTCGAAATCAACGCCCGCTTCCTGGCCGAGGTGGCCCGGCGCTGGCCCGGGGATACTGAGCGGCAGAGGCGGCTGTCGATCATTGAGGAGGGTCCGCAGCCGCAGGTGCGCATGGCCTATCTGGCCATCGTCGGCAGTTTCTCGGTCAACGGTGTCGCCAGTCTCCACTCGCGACTGCTTACCGAGGGGCTGTTCAATGACTTTTTTGTGCTCTGGCCGCACAAGTTTAACAACAAGACCAATGGCGTCACCCCGCGTCGCTGGCTGGCCTGGTGCAACCCGGGGCTCTCCGGGCTGATCACCACAATCGTCGGCCCAGACTGGGTCGCAGACCTTTCCCTATTGGCCGGTCTCGCTCCGCAGGCCTCAGATGCCGACTTTCGCGGTCACTGGCGTGAGGTGAAGTTACAGAACAAACGCCGGTTGGCACAGCTTGTTAAGGCAGATTGTGGTGTGGTTTTTAACCTTGAGGCCATCTTTGACGTACAGGTCAAACGGATCCATGAATATAAACGCCAATTACTCAATCTGCTGCACGTTATTCATCTCTACGATCGTCTTAAACGTGGTGATACTGAAAACTGGACTCCGCGCTGTGTCCTGATTGGTGGCAAGGCCGCCCCCGGCTATTTTCTGGCGAAGCGGATCATCAAGCTGATCAACAACGTCGCGGCTGTTATCAATGCGGACCCTGTAACCGATGGTCGCCTGCGCCTGGCTTTTTTGCCGAACTATAGAGTCTCGGCGATGGAGATCATCGCCCCGGGGGCCGACCTCTCGGAGCAGATTTCTACCGCTGGCAAGGAAGCCTCCGGCACGGGGAACATGAAGTTTATGATGAACGGCGCCTTGACTATCGGCACTCTTGACGGGGCCAATGTCGAGATTCTGGAGGAGGTCGGTGAGGAGAATTTTTTCCTCTTTGGCCTGACGGCCGATAAGGTGGAGGGGTTGCGCAGTCATTACGATCCCGCCGCTATCATCGCCGCCGATACCGATCTAAACCGGGTGATGCAGCTGCTTGAGTGCGGATACTTCAACCAGTTTGAGTTTGGTATCTTTGATCCGATCCTGCAGACGATCCGCAGCCCCAATGACCCCTGGATGACCGCGGCCGACTTTCGCAGCTATGTTGAGGCGCAGCAACGTGTTGCCGAGGCTTATAAGGATGAGGAACACTGGACGAAGATGAGCATTCTTAATACTGCCGCCAGTGGCCGGTTCTCAAGCGATCGAACGATTGCGGAATATAATCGGGATATCTGGAAACTGGAGCCTATACCACCGCAGAATGGAACTCTTTGAGTATTCGTGAAATTGGGAGAACGTTTACCATAAAAAAAAAGGCGACTCGTCAGCGGGTCGCTTTTTTTTATGGTTTTGCGCTTAGGGGTGTGAACCGATGATGTTTTATGGTCGTAAGAAAAATCTGGAAACCGATTGGGCAGGCATCTGCTAACTATAGTGCGGTCCGACTCGTTTAAGTCGGACCGCTTATGTACACAATTGGTTCACAAATGACTCAAACCTTGCTAAAGCCAACCTGACGGCGGTGTGTTCAGATTCCAGACATTCTGCCAAGTGCCAGAATTATCACTGCCGTTGACAACCAGGGTTGTTCCGTTGTCGCTCTGCAACGCCCAGCTAATTGTAACGTCAACAGCTGGAGTGACACTCGCGTCCGTGTATGTTGCCGAGAGGGTCCCACCCTGCCCGAGAGTGGCTGCGACTTGCCCCGTTTCAGAGGATAGGAAAGCCCCACTGGCATCAAAGAAGGATGAGACGAAGGACAATTGGTAGCTCCCGTTACTGCCGCTCATGGTGATCACCTCCTGCGTCGTGCCACCCGGAAAGTTTGGCGCAGCAGGGTCGTCTGCGGGGTATTGGATATAGACCGTGCTGATAGCATCAAGCATTGGTGCGGTAAAAACCGTTGGTGCCTGAGTGGAGAGCCAGCTTGCAGGTGGTGCAAAATACCAGAAATCAGACCAGGAACCAGTGTTATCGGTACCGGTAATGCCCAAATATGTAGTCGTCGAGGTTGTTAAGGTCATTATTGACTGACCTGGGAGACCGTTAATCGTTGCTGTCAGGGTCCCATCCGTATTCAAAACAAACGTGCCAGAGAGAGGTGTACTACTTACAAACAAGCCGTTTGCATCGAAATAATCCACGGTATCCGTTACGGTATATGGCCCGCTGCCACTGACAACTAAAGATTCCTGAGTCGTTCCGCCGGTGATTGTTCCATCGAAGTTGCCCGGATAGGTCACGTAATAGGTTGGACTGGCATCAAGCATTTGTGCAGTAAAACCCGCGGCAGGTGGTGTTGTGCCACTACCCGACGCGTTTGCAGTGCCTAGGTAAGTGGTCAAGAATGTTCGACCCTGTGGATCTGCGGAGTAGACTCGCAGTTCTGTCCGGTAAGGGGCGTCCGCCAAGCTCAGACTTGAAGTGTCGATGCTAAGAGTTGCTTCACTACCTGTCGGAAGCCATTTCCATTCATCGAGGCAGGTGGAATTATTGCACACTTGAAACATGACTTCATCAATAGCCTGTCCCGTCGGGATCGTCCATCCGACAGTTAAATTACCACCTTCTGTGGTGTAGGCATTAAATGCAGTCAGGGTGGCCTGGGTTGCGCTGGGATAAGTTGGGCTGTCTGCCATAGTGACAGGAACTGTGGTGATGGGAGTACTGTATGTGGCTATTGCGGTGCCAGTAACAACCGGTGCCTGCGGATTCGTCAGGTCCAGCGGAGCAGTGTACAACTCAAATTGCAGATCATCGCCAACCTGAAAGAGGCTTGAGTCAATTTGCAATGCACCGCTACCGAAGGCCATGTGATCATTGCTATAGTCTGTGTCATAGATCCTCAGCTCACCTGCGGCCCCGCCTGCAGGTACGCCCATATAAACCACTCCTCCTGAAACCGGGTTGCCGGCTCTCATCAGGGTCACCTTGGCCGAATCGATCAAAACACCGGCCCCGTTGTTATTGGTAGGGTCAAAATCGTCGGCACCAAGGTTGATACCACAGCTTTGGCCATAGCTGCTGGTCTCACAGATATAATCAAACCAGCGATCGACGATTTCCTGATTCCCGCGAAGTTGCCAGGCACCGCTGGCCTTGGTCAGCGTCCAGGTTTCCACCTCTGTTGGTCTAGCCACGCCGTTAAACGCTACATTAAATGATACGGTGGCCGTGCCAGCGGCCTCATCAATGGCATTAATGACTACGGATTGAAAGGACAGACCGACCATTGTCGGGTCAGTCGTCCATTCTGTGAGGGTCTGGGCTTTCCCCATATCCATATGTAAGAAATCGTCAGATAGGAGTTGGCCCAGTTGTGCAGAACTTGGGAGTGCGGTTGCAAACAGAGCTGAAAAACTATCCAGGGTATTGAATATAGCCTGTCGCGCGCTGACGGCGGCAGCCAGACCAGGATTTACAACCAGTGGGGCTGAAACGTCTGATGGATCAAGTATGGCATCTGTAATTGAGGTGTTGTCGATCACATTCGTGATCGTGGCAATGTTTGAGGTGCTATCCGTCTCGATCCGAATAATATCCAGGGCGGCGTCCAGCGCGGTATGATCGGCACTGAACGTCGTATGCAGGAGATCAACGGCGGTTCCAACCCCGAGCGTGGTAAAAACCGCCTGAAGTTTGGTTTGAAGTGCTTCTTCCTGCGCGGCAAGGTCAGCGGGAGGAATATCGGTGGGGGCGACCTCATCGAAGTAGGTGCTCGCGATCTGGCCGGCGGCATTGGCGACGATCAGGTCCGTAAAAGGGGTAATGTTGACCGTGTTGCCGAGATCAGCCGTTTCGGCATAGGAGTGCAGCTTGTACTCGATACCACCGACAGTTCCCTGGGCACGCAGCCGATAAGGTGCCGTCAACCCGGTGACATCAACGGAATAATTGCCGTTTGCTTCGATCAGTGCTGTCTTGGTATGCCCCTGGCTGCCTTTGACCGTGACCTGGCCGATGATCGGTGCCCCTGCTGCTGCGGTTCCAGAGAGTGTCGTCGCGGGTTGGTTTGCTATTGGGTCTGTGCCCCCTCCCCCCCCGCAGGCCGCCAAGGCGCTTATAAAAATACATGCCGTCAATAACCTGAATAATCTTTTCATTTTCCACCTCTCCCTTTCGTTTTCGAGTTCTCGTAATTGCTCAGCCAAAGCCAAAATCAGGACTACATCGTCTTGAAGACAGGTGCCAATATCCCCGGTCTCGCATTCCGATCGAGGTGGCATGAATTTTCCAGAAAGTGCAATTTGGACCTGCGCTGCGCGGGTAGGAAACACATGCGAAGCGCAAGGAGAAAACGGATTTTTGTTGAAAGGCAGGTTAGCAGAGGCCGGCCGGGCTGAAATCACCCATATGGGTGATTTTGAATAGAAATAACCGAATATATGAAAGTTAAAGGTCTGCTGAATGAACCAAACGAGACACGAGCACTTCCTCCAGTTCATGGTTGAACCCGGTCGGATCTTCCATGTGCAGAAAGTGTCCGGCCGCAGGGATAACCGTCTCAGTCATGAAGGGGGCGCAACGGTTTCGTGCCGCTTCCGGAATCAAACCGCCGTTTATGGCGTGGATCGGGATCTGGAGTTCTTCGAAGGCGGCTTGGGGGCTCCAGGAGAGGAGGTCGTGCCATGCCGGCAGGGCCCAGGCCGGATCGGCCGCAGCCATTTCGCGAATCAATTGTTGTTTAAGGTTCTGTGGCGTTGCCGGCGTTGAGGTCTGTTCAATCAGCCAGGCTATGGCGCCTGGGAAATCCGCCTCAAAGGGCGCGGTGAAAGCTTGCACTGTTTCGGCAGATAACCCGCCGTAGTCGATGGCGAAAGTGTCCACCAGGACCACTCCGGCCAGGGCCGTGCCCACCCGGCGGGCGGCCTCCAGAGCAACGGCGCCGCCCATGGAATGTCCGATCAGGATGACCGTTTCAGCGTTCAACGCCCTGACACAGGAAGCGACGTCGGCGGCAAAGGAGGTTACGCCCCAGCGCACTCGATCACCGCGTCCGGAATCGCCATGTCCAGGCAGGTCAAGCGCCGCGACGGAATAGTTTTGACTGAAGTGGTCAAGTTGCGGCCGCCAGTAGGAACGCCGGCAGGTCCAGCCGTGGATAAACAACAGGAGCGGTTCGCCCTGACCGCGACACTCGCAAGCGAGCGGTATCTGGTCATGGGAGGATAAGGAACAAAGGGGGGAAGACGTCGTTCGAGTGCTCATTTGAATAGACCTCTAGCGTTGTCGGACGGAGCCGGCCAGCAAAAGTTTGACCAGTTCAGCCTGGTTATTCACAGCGGTTTTGGCAAAGATCGCCTTAAGATGCGAACGCACGGTGTGCAAACTTATAAAGCAGCGTCTTGCCACTTCAGCGGGATCGGGCGTAGCGAGGATTTCGATGGCCACGCGGATTTCAGCTTTGGACAAAGCATAGAGTTCGCTCAGTCCTTCTCGATCGATAGAAATTCCGGCCTCGGGGTCGTACACATAAACCGCAACATACCCGGCCGGCCGGCCGCTCCAGAGCGGAACATCTGGATGAACAGGTTTCACCCGCAGGTGAAGATTTGCGCCCTGGGCGCGCGGCACCGCAAGCGTTCCGCCCGTGGTCTGAAAGGTCCGTGAATCGGCGGCGGCCAAACATGTCCTCAACAAGCGCTGCAGGCGTTGGTCATGCTCGCGGTCGGAAAGCCGCAAGCGCTCTTTGGTGAGCACCAGGGTGGATTCCGCGTTGATCAGCGCTTCAGCCACCGAAGTGCAGTGAATGGGGCGCAACGCGTAATCCAATAAAATAAAGGGCAGTATTTCAGCCCCGGCAGCAATTTCGATCGCCTGAGCCCGGGCATGGCTGTCCTCGACCTGCCTGGCGAGCTGAAATGCTTGTTGCAGATGCGGGACAAGCTCGTTTAAAAAAGCGGTATCTGTTTCCGTGTAGTGTCCCTGCCGCTGGGTGCGCTGCACCATCAACTGCACCGCTTGACCGGAATCCTGATAAACGGTGCCCGCCGCGCCATGGTGGATATCTTGTGGGCCGGCCCAATCGTTATAGAATTCGGTGTGATAAAAGTTGGGCTGAGGGCAACTGAAGTGGAGATAGCTCGAATAGAAGCGGCCCGGCCGCTTTTGACGCATCTCGGGCCGCCAGGGGCAAGCGTTTACATAATGCTCGACGTACTGCCGATGATAATTTTCATCGATATTATGTTTGAAGCTGGAGCTGACATGGGTGGCATCGGCATTCATGACCAACAGGCGGGCCGAACGCGAATCGGTCGTCGCGGCCAGCTCGCTGATTACTGTGCGCCAATTATCAGGATCAGCGATGGTCGAATAAATATTTTCGATCATACGTCCACGCTGTTGCGCAAACTGAGCGGACATCAGTATTTTTTTTTCGTCATCCATATAATTTAAATGACCCACAAAACATGAAGGAATCGCTATGTTTGCATATGATGTCCAGGGAGTCTACTGTTTATCGAAATGCCAATAGAATTCGAACACTGATAATTTGGCATGTGTGCGTCGGTTTACCCACCTCGGTAATTGCAGAATTGTTTCAGATTCGTCTGGGAGAGGAACTTTTGCAGGGGGCTGATCATTGAAGCCAAGGTGCTGGCAGTCCGATCCATAAATGATGATATTGCTGAAATTAAAAATGAAAGCTGGAAAAGTTGTCTCGAAAAAAAACGACTAAGGCTAGCCCCTGAAGGAGGGTCTAAATTTGCAGAAGTTGGCGGATCAATATTTAATACTGATTGACAAATATGCACACAAAGCAAAAAGGGCGGCCAATCTGCACGCCCTTTTTGCTTTGTGTGATTAAGGAGAGGCCTTTTTTATTTTCCCCACTTCTTCACGATCCTGGTGACCGCTTCGCTCACCTTCTCATTGTCGCCGAAGGCGCTGAGGCGGAAGTAGCCTTCGCCCGAGGGGCCGAAGCCTGAGCCGGGGGTGCCAACGACGTGGCACTCACTCAGCAGCTTGTCGAAGAAATCCCAACTGGTCATCCCCTCAGGAGTTCTCAGCCAGATGTAGGGGGCATTGATCCCGCCGAAACAGATGATTCCGGCTTTCGACAGGCCTTCACGAATGATGCGTGCGTTATCCATGTAGTAGTCGATGATTTCCTTGACCTGAGCCCAGCCTTCATCACTGTAAACGGCGGCGGCAGCTTTTTGGACCGGGTAGGATACGCCGTTGAACTTGGTGCACTGACGGCGGTTCCAGAGCTTGTTGAAACTGAATTTTTCACCCTTGGCGGTCGTGCCCATCAGCTCTTCCGGTACCACGGTCAGACCGCAACGTACTCCGGTGAAGCCGGCGGTTTTCGAGAAGCTGCGAAACTCGATCGCACATTTTTTTGCGCCTTCGATCTCGTAGATGGAATGGGGGACACCGGCTTCGGTGATATAGGCTTCGTAGGCAGCATCGAAGAAGATGACGGCCTCGTTCTTCAGCGCATATTCGACCCAGGCCTGCAGCTGCTTTCTGGTCGCCACTGTCCCGGTGGGGTTATTCGGCGAGCAGAGATAGATGACATCCACTTTTTCCGTCGGGATCTCGGGGGTGAAGCCGTTCTCCTGGGTGCAGGGCATGTAGACCAGTCCTTCGTAGTAACCCTTGGCGTTCATCTGACCGGTGCGGCCGATCATGACGTTGGTATCGTTGTAGACCGGGTAGACCGGGTCACCAATCGCTACCTTGTTGCCCAGATCGAAGATGTCGAGGATGTTGGCGCTGTCGCACTTGGAGCCGTCGGAGATAAACATCTCACCCGTTTTTAACTCGACGCCGAGGGGGTTGTACGATTTTTTAATGATAAGATCGCACAGCCAGTCGTACCCTTGCTCGGGGCCGTAGCCGTGAAAGCTCTCCCCCCTGGACATATCATCGACGCCGGCGTGGAAGGCCGCCACTACAGCCGGGACCAGCGGCCTGGTTACATCGCCGATCCCCAATCGGATGACCTTGGCTTCTGGATTGGCCGTGGTAAACTCCTTAACCCGACGGCCGATCTCGGGGAAGAGATATCCGGCCTGCAGTTTAAGATAATTGTCGTTAATCCGTGCCATTGCAATAATCTCCTGATGTTGGTGTGTGTCAAATTGTGCAAAAGGCGGCCCGAATCAGACCGCCCTGCGTTACGTTTGAAAGGGGTGCGCTGTTATTACTTGGCCTTTTCCTGCATCCAGCCCCCGGCTTTTTGGACGTCTTTGCCAAAGCCGCGAAATGTCTCACAGCCGGAAATACAGAGAACGGCGGCGATTAAAAGTAGTGCCAGAATTCTTTTCATTGCATGACTCCTGTTCGGCGATCTGTACTTTGGTTATTTTAATTCAAGAACATCCTGCATGTCGTACATGCCTGCCGATTTGCCCTTGAGCCAGCCGGCCGCACGGATAGCGCCGCGGGCAAACATGTCACGGCTCATGGCGCGGTGGGTCAGCTCAATTCGCTCCCCCATACCGATGAAGTACACCGTGTGTTCTCCGACAATATCACCGCCACGGACGGTCTGCATGCCGATCTCGGCTTGACTGCGTTCGCCACACATCCCTTCGCGATGGTAGTTAGCGACCTGGTTGTAGTCGCGGCCCAAGGCTTCGGCAACGACCTCACCCATGCGTACCGCGGTGCCGCTCGGAGAATCTTTCTTTTTATTGTGATGGAGTTCGACAATTTCAACGTCGAAGCCGTCTCCCAGGGTCCTGGCCAGATCCTTGAGCAGTTTGAAACAGACGTTAACCCCGACGCTCATGTTCGGCGCGAAGACGATCGGGGTCTGGTGGGCGAACTCTGCGAGTTGCTGACGTTCGTCAGGGGTGAACCCGGTCGAGCCAACCACCATCGCCTTGCCGAGGCGGGCGCAGATGGCCGCATTCTGCAGGCTGACCTGTGGAAAAGTGAAATCGATCAGTAAATCTGAATTCTTGAGGGCTGTTTCAAGGGAGTCGCAGATTTTGACGCCCAGGTCACCACAGCCAGCGACATAGCCGGCATCATCGCCGAGTTTCGGGTGGCCGGCCATCTCGACCGCACCCGTAACCTGCAACCCGTCAGTTTCAGAGATGAGCGTGATGATCCGTCCGCCCATGCGCCCGGCGGCGCCGGTGACAACGATTCTGGTCATGAGTCAGCCTTAGATCAGGTTGAATTTCTTCAGGACGGCCTGAAGTTTTACGAAATTGGCGGGCTGCATTTCGCACAGTGGCAGGCGCACATCTTTAGTGCACATGCCCATCAGGCTGGCTGAGGTTTTGACCGGGACCGGATTGGCCTCAATGAACATCGCCTGATGCAGTTCGAGCAGATCCAGGTGAAGCTTACGTGCGGTCACATAATCGCCATTCTGGACTGCCGTGACCATCTGCTTGACTTGCGCCGGAGCGATATTGGCGGTGACCGAGATGACGCCTTTGGCCCCGCAGGCCATCATCGGAAAGGTCAGAAAATCATCACCCGAGACGACATCAATCTTGTCCCCGGCACATTTGATGATTTCACTCGCCTGGGTCAGGTCGCCGGAGGCTTCCTTGATGGCGACGATGTTGCTGATCTCAGCCAGACGGATGGTAGTGGCAGCGGTAATGTTGACCCCGGTGCGGCCGGGGACGTTGTACAGCACCTGCGGCAGGGCCACTTCTTCAGCCAATTTCTTATAGTGGAGATAGATTCCTTCCTGAGAAGGTTTATTGTAGTAGGGACAAACCAGCAGCAGGCCGTCGGCTCCCATCTCTTTGGCGTTCTGGGAGAGATGAATGGCTTCTGCGGTGTTGTTGGCACCGGTACCGGCGACAACCGGGATGCGTTTATTGACCTGTTCAATGCAGGCCTTGATAACGCGCGGGTGCTCGTCAAAGCTTAAGGTGGCCGATTCGCCCGTGGTCCCGCAGGGGACAATAACGTCAGTGCCGTTCTCGATCTGAAATTCGATCAACTGACGGTAACTCTCTTCATCGAAGTTCCCGGCCTTGTCGAAGGGGGTGATGATGGCGACCATTGAACCCTTGATCATGTTGTTTCCTCCATCCTTGTTCGGGGGAGAATCTCGCCCTTGAGGCTCTCCGCTTGCGTCTCTCAAAAATAACAGTCAAAGCCCCGAATCCGGGGTTAATTAAAGGGTATTGCTAACACAGCCCCCGGCTAAAAGTAAAGCCGCTTCAACAAGGCTGAGGCTGGGGTTTAACCCGCCGCTGGGGTTGCCGAAACCGGGATGCTCGGCAGGCTTTCGAGTCGTTCTTCGCCGAATTTAAAGAGGCTGCGAACCCGGTAATAATAGGTCCGGCCATTTGTAAGTCCGAAGTCGGCGAATCTGGTTTCTTTAATCGGGCGCAGATTGGTTGAGAGTGGGGCGAATGGTTCTGTCCCGCTGCGGCGATAGATCTGATAACCGACGAGCACCGCCCCTTCAAGTGTTTCGGTCGGCTTCCAGTTCAATTCAAGCGATTGATCGTGGGGTATAATCCGGACATCGCTTGGCGGAGATACCGGCTGACGGTAGCTCTGCTTCAGAATAAGCGCCAAACCAAGCGCCCCCTCCTTATTGCGTGCGCTTAAACGGTAGCGCCCCACCTGGCCCTTTAGTGCGCCAGAGTCGCTTAACAGATAAAGATTACGGACCTGCTGCGCTGGTTTGGGAAGTTGAGGATGGATGCGTGCAATCAGCGGCCAGGGAGTGGTGCACTCTGAACAGAATTCATCTTCAGTGCTGAAGATGCGCTCCACCAGGATCTCATCGAGATCATTAAGACTTGATCCGTCCTGATTGTGCTTCGGCATCTTCCACTGGAGCTGGAAACTCTCCCCCCGCTGCAGGATTTTCGCAGCCTCAACTGCCTGGGGGACCTTTTCCTGCAGTGGCCGCACCGGGCCCTTTTTGCCACAGGCACAGAGCAGGATCAACAGGGTCAAGCCGATAAGAAGCTGGAGTCTGTGCATGGGATCGCCACCAAACCTGTCGCTGGAGATCGAGTTTAACAAGATTTGAGCCGCGCCAGTTCACGTTCGACTGCTTCACGGGCGGTTCCTCCGGTGGCCTTGCGCGCATTGACCGAGGCCTCCAGAGTGACGTAATCGTAGATATCGGCATCAATCAACCCACTGAAACTGCGAAATTCCTCCAGACTCAGTTCGGGGATATCCTTGCCGGTCTCGACACAGTAGCGCACCGTTTTACCGACCACCTCGTGGGCTTGACGGAAGGGGAGGCCTTTACGCACGCAATAGTCTGCGACGTCGGTGGCCGTGGAAAACCCCTGGGCGGCGGCGTTGCGCATGTTGTCGGCCTTGACCTGCATCTGGTCGATCATGTCGGCAAAGATTTTCAGGGAGCCCTTGATGGTGTCGATGCTGTCGAAGAGTGGTTCCTTATCTTCCTGCATGTCCTTGTTATAGGCCAGCGGCAGCGATTTCATCAGGGTCAGCATGCTCATCAGGTTGCCGTAGACCCGGCCGGTTTTGCCGCGGACGAGTTCAGGCACATCAGGGTTCTTCTTCTGCGGCATGATCGAACTGCCGGTGCAGAAGGCATCGGAAAGTTCGATAAAATTGAAACTGGCGCTCGACCAGAGGATCAGCTCTTCCGAAAGGCGCGAGAGGTGCATCATCAGGATACTGGCGAAACTGCAGAACTCGATGGCGAAGTCGCGGTCCGAGACAGAGTCGAGGCTGTTGCGGGTGACGCCGTCGAACCCGAGTTTGTCGGCTACCCACTCCCGGTCGATGGGGAAGGTGGTGCCGGCCAGGGCGCCTGCGCCCAAAGGCAGAAGGTTGAAGCGCGCGCGTAAGTCTTTCAGTCGGCTGGTGTCGCGCGCGATCATCTCGCGATAAGCGAGCATGTGATGGCTGTAGAGAATCGGTTGAGCGGTCTGCAAATGGGTGAAGCCGGGCATGATGACGTCGAGATTCCGCTCGGCCTGCTTGATGAGTGAGATTTCAAGCGCCGCCAGGTAAGCGAGGACACTGTCGATTTCATCGCGCAGGTAGAGGCGGATATCGACCGCGACCTGGTCATTACGGCTCCGGCCGGTGTGGAGCTTGCCGCCGACGGCGCCGATCCGTTCGATAAGGCGCGCCTCAATGTTCATGTGGATGTCTTCCAGTTCTACGGTAAATTCGACCTTGCCCGCTTCGATATCCCTCAGAATTCCGTCCAGCCCGGCAATAATCTGCTCGGCATCGGCAACCGCGATGATGGATTGGCGCCCGAGCATTTCGGCATGGGCTTTTGAGCCTTGAATATCGTATGCGTAAAGACGCTGGTCAAACTCGATCGAGGCGGTGAACTCTTCAACAAATTTATTCGTCGGCTGGGTAAAACGTCCACCCCAAAGTTTGTTTTGTGTCATGTCTGCTCCATGATCAGATGATGTAAATCCAGTCGTATTGCTGGTTTTAGCCGGCTGTTATTCTGCCACCCCTGGCTTGGGAATCGATGTTTTTTTACGGGGTGGGCTGGCACCTTTACTGCTGAGGGTGAGTTCTTCGCCGGCCATTCGAACCCAGTTTTCATGCTGGTCGGGGCGGTAGATGCTGTGAATCTTCAGCTGCATACGCGTGGTGCGCGGATCGAGCTCTTGAAACAGCGGCAGGTTGAAAAAATAGAGCCGGGGTTCCGTCCCGAAACGCAGCCGACAGACCGGCAGACCGTCGAAGTCGTCGGTCGCAAATTCGGCACACTTCTGTGGTTCAAGCCGGTGGCTGTCGTGTAAAATAACCGAGGAGTTTCCGAATCTGGTGTCAGCGGATATCCCTTCGCAGCTGGTGCCGTTGGCGACATTGCAGAAGACGGTGCTGGTATCGCGAACCCCCGGGGTATAGCTGAGATATTCGCCATAGAAGCCGTTGACCACATCACGAAAGGCGCGATGTTCCGGTTTCGGATTGCACTGGATGATTGCCAGCAGGTCAAGTCGCTGCCGGGTTTCGAAGAACAGCTGGTTCGCTTTGTCGATGATGGTCCCGATATTGGACTGGTAGAGATCGCGGTAGACGTAGTCGAGGCAGATCAAGGTCATGAAGTTGAAACAGGTCGGGTGGCAGCGGAACAGGGTGAAGATCTTGCCGCGATAGAGGTCGTGCTGATGATCGAAGGTCTCCTCACCGACAAAGGGGTGACTTTTCGCCTCAAGAAAGACCCGCAGGCGGCCATCATTCTCCTTGACTGCAACGACGCACCAGTTGACAGGGACCGGGTCTATGTCACCGGCCTCCATGTCCTCATCTACAGAGGCGAGGGCCTCGGCGTTGTCCTGCTGATAGCGGAGCAGGTGCTGGCGGTACTCACTAAGGCGGATGTGTTCGACCCCGAAGACAGTCACCGTGTTGGGGCGAAAACTGCGCTCGATCAACTCCAACGCCTCAGGGACGGCCGAGGCGGGCATAATTGATTCAGGCAGGAACACGAAATGGAGTTTCTTCAGGTTCCCCTTTCCCTCGGCGACGAGTTCCAGAATGGAACGTACCTGAGCCCACTGTTTGTTTGCATCACTGATCTTGAAGATGCCGTCGCGGCGCTGCAGGTTACTGGGGACCTGGCAGACCAGGCAATGTTGGTGATGGCCAGGCGGAAAAGTGAGATTGAGCTCTTTTTCAACGATGTTAATCATTGCGACCCCCACTGTAGTGATCAGGAATTTCGTCGTATACGTCCTCGGGTTTGGGGATTTGTCCCCAACCTAATTCCGGGTAGACCTGAGCGAGGATATAGCGACAACCAGGGGGGAGTGCCATCTCGGGCAGCCGTTGACTGGATGCCCAGAGGGCTTCGGTGCACTCATCGCCATTGGGTTTCAGCGCAAAGCTCAGCGGCGTACAGCGATAGTAGAGGATCACGTAATGATCCTGACGTGAGCCGACACCAAGGTGTTCGTAGACGTCGATCAATCCTTCGGCCCGGATCTCCAGACCGACCTCCTCGCGGACTTCGCGGTGCAAGGCGGCGAGGATTGCCTCCCCGTGGTCGATCTTGCCACCGGGCATGACCCATTGACTGCAAAAGGGCTCGATGCAGCGTCGGGTCAACAGCACGCGCTGTCGGTCGTCAATGATGCAAGCGACGACCGAGGTTTTGATGGTCTGTTTGGTGAAATCCATATTTTTAACGAGTCGCGCGGCGCGAAACGGGATTTTTTGTTTGTCCCACTTCGCTACGCGTGTTTCTCGTTATTTGCCTTTGGTTTGACGTTGGATTGCAGCAATACGCAGACGCAGAGCGTTGAGCTTGATGAAGCCTTCGGCATCGGCCTGGTTATAAACCTCGTCAGCCTCGAAGGTCGCGAAGTCGACGTTGAACAGGCTGTCGTTTGCCGAGTCGCGCCCGACTAGGCGGCAGTGCCCCTTGTAGAGCTTGACGCGAGCCATGCCGTTGACGGTCTGCTGCGAGGCGTCAATCAGGGCCTGCAGAACCAGCCTTTCCGGGGCAAACCAGAAGCCGTTGTAGATCATTGCAGCGTAGCGCGCGACCAGCGAGTCGCGCAGGTTCATAACTTCACGGTCCATGCAGATCGATTCGACGCCGCGATGGGCCTCTTCGAGAATTGTGCCGCCGGGGGTTTCATAGACGCCGCGGCTTTTCATGCCGACGAAGCGGTTTTCCAGCAGGTCGACGCGGCCGATGCCGTGCTTGCCGCCGAGTTCATTCAGTTTGGCCAGCAGTTTGGCCGGTGAGAGGCGCACGCCGTTGATCGCTACTGCATCCCCTTTTTCGAATTCAATCTCGACAAATTCGGCTTGATCCGGAGCATTCTCCGGTTTGGTCGTCAGGACATACATCTCCTCGGGGGCTTCTGTCCAAGGGTTCTCCAGGACATCCCCTTCGAAGGAGATGTGCAGCAGGTTGCGGTCACTGCTCCAGGGGAACTTCTTGCTGGTCGGGACCGGGATGCCGTGTTTTTTGGCGTAGGCCTCGAGTGCGGTGCGGCTGTTCATGTCCCATTCGCGCCAGGGAGCGATGACCTTGACCGACGGGTCGAAGTGGTAGTAGGAAATTTCAAAACGGACCTGATCATTCCCTTTGCCCGTCGCGCCGTGGGAAACGGCATCGGCGCCTTCCTGTTTGGCGATCTCCATCTGTGCCTTGGCGATCAACGGCCGCGCGATACTGGTGCCGAGGAAGTAGCGTCCCTCGTAGATGGCGTTGGCGCGGAACATCGGAAAGACGAAGTCGCGCGCGAACTCTTCTTTAAGATCCATGATGTGACAGCTGCTGGCGCCCGTATTTTTGGCTTTAGCCGGGATGCCATCGAGTTCTTCGCCTTGACCGAGGTCGGCGGAGTAGGCGACGACTTCGCAGCCGTATTCTTCGATCAGCCACTTGAGAATGATCGAGGTGTCGAGTCCACCGGAATAGGCGAGTACTGCTTTTTTGACTTGTCCTTTTTTACTCATCGGTTAGTTCTCCTGAAATAGAAGCTGCGTTTGTTGCGCGTTTTTAAAGTTTAATCACGTATGTTTTGGCCATGCGGTCATGCAGGCTCTGTTTCTGACCATCGAAGGCGGCCATCAGATAGCCGATGCCGAGGATGATCCCCGAAATGAATTTACCGATGACCTCACGGTAGAAGGCTTTACCGTAACCCAGAGAACTGCCGTCGGTGACAATCACCTTGATTCTCAAGAGCATCTTTCCCGGGGTCTGTCCACAATAACCGGTAAAGAAGATCCAGTAGAAAAGGCTGAGAACGAGCGAAAAGAGCTGGATCAGCGTCAAGATTGCCCCGTGCATAGCGAAATCGTGGCCGACAATGAAGGCCAGCAGCACGCCAAAGATGAATTGCATCACAAAAACCAGAAAATAATCGATCAACAGGGCGACGAGCCGCACCCAGAAGCCGGCTTTGGGAAGGCTCTCGGGGCTGGTGGTCTCTGTCGTCGCCGTGGTTGAAACGGTGTTTTCCTTGTGCGGGGGGCGATATTTGGCGAAGGTCAGACCACAGGAGGTGCAGACTGACGCCGCGGGTTGCTCAAGGTGGCACGCCGGGCAGCTGATCATTGGTCCTGCTGGCGCGGTATCTGGTTGCGGCAGAGAGAAACTCCCGTGGCACTGTGGGCAGGTCACGCGTGTCGGTTCGCTCGGCAATTTTTCAGCCGCAACCTCTTTACTGTGCTGACAATGGGGGCAGGTCAGTTGCACGCCTTGAACTCCATCAGGGTTGCCATAATCGCTTTCTGTACATGCAGCCGGTTCTCGGCCTCTTGAAAAATGATCGAGTGTTTCCCTTCGATGACGCTGTCGGTGATCTCTTCACCGCGATGGGCCGGTAGGCAGTGCATGACCACGCAGTCGCTGTCCGCGAGGGCGAGCAGTTCGTCGTTGATCTGGTAGCCGGTGAAGGCCTTTGCTCGCTCCTGCTGCTCACTCTCCTGCCCCATGCTGGCCCAGACGTCGGTGTTCAGAACATCCGCACCGCGAGCAGCCTCAACCGGATCGTTGGTATAGAGGATCTTGGCGCCGGCTTTTTTAGCCCGGGCGACCACCATCGTATCCGGCTCATAGCCCTTGGGGGTGGCAACTCGCAGTTCAAAGCCGAAGACACTGGCCGCATTGATCCAGCTGTTGGCCATGTTGTTGCCATCGCCGATCCAGCAGTATTTCAGCTCACGGTAATGCTCTTTGTGTTCAATGACCGTGAACAGGTCGGCCATGATCTGGCAAGGGTGGTACATGTCAGTCAAGCCATTAATGACCGGAATCCATGAATATTTGGCCAGTTCCTCGATTGCCGCCTGGGAAAAGGTGCGGATCATGATGCCGTCACAGTAACCCGACATGATCCGCGCGGTATCTTTGATTGGTTCGCCGCGCCCCATCTGGGTGGTGTCTGAATGAAGGAAGAGCGCATGTCCGCCGAGTTGAGACATGCCGACCTCAAAGCTGATCCGAGTGCGGGTCGAGCTCTTCTCGAAGATCATCGCCAGGGTCTGTCCCTCGAGCAGGCGGTGCGGCTCGTACGACTTGGTTTTGGCTTTTAAGTCATGGCAGAGCTCAAAGATCGCTTCCAGTTCTTCCCGCGTCCAGTCTGATAGACAGAGAAAGTCCTTTTTCATTTTACCTCCGAAAAAATTTCATCAAGAATGTTGATCGCCTGATCGATTTCGGTCCGGGTAATGATCAGAGGGGGTACAAAACGCAGGACTTTACCAACGGTACAGTTGATCAGCAGCCCCCGGGTCAAAGCAGTTTTAACCAGCTCGCCCCCTTCGATGCTCAACTCGAGTCCGATGAGCAGACCGCGGCCGCGTACCGCGCTGATAAAGGGGTATTTCTGCTGTAACGTTTCAAGTGCAGCGCACAGGTAGTCGCCCATTGCACGGCAGTTCTCGAGGATTCCTTCGCCGAGCAGGGTTTCGAGGCTGGCGATGCCGGTGGCGGTGGCCAGCGGATTGCCGCCGAAGGTGGACCCGTGAGTGCCAGGGCCGAGATGTTCGGCGAGGGCATCGCCTGCCAGCATCGCCCCGATCGGAACACCGCCCGCCAGCCCCTTGGCCAGGGTCATGATATCGGGCGTGATCCCCTCTTGCTCATAGGCAAACAGGGTCCCGCTACGTCCACAACCGGTTTGAACCTCGTCGAGAATCAGCAATAAACCCTTTTCATCGCAAAGATTCCGGACCTGTTGGAAGTATCCGGCCGGGGGGATATTGACGCCACCTTCACCCTGAATCGGTTCGAGCATGATCGCGCAGGTCTCTGCGCTGACGGCGCTGCGCAGGGCCTCGATGTCGCCGAAGGGGAGATGTCGAAACCCGGGGAGCAACGGCTCGAACCCCTGTTTGACCTTCTCCTGGCCGGTGGCGCTGATTCCGCAGTAGGTCCGACCGTGGAAGGAGGCGAGGGCGGTTAAAACTTCGCTGCGTCCCGGGCCATGGATTTCAAGGCTCTGTTTGCGTGCCAGCTTTATCGCGGCTTCATTGGCTTCAGCGCCCGAGTTGCAAAAGAAAACCCGTTCGGCAAACGAGTTTTCGCACAGCAGTTCGGCCAGACGGATCTGTTGAGGGATATTGTAGTAGTTGCTGCAGTGGATCAGGGTTTCTGCCTGTGCCTTGATCGCCGCGACGATCCTGGGGTGGCAATGACCCAGATTGTTGACGGCCACACCGGCGAGCATGTCGAGGTATTCTCTGCCATCTGCATCCCATAACTTGCAGCCTGCCCCCCGCACCGGCACCAGCGGATAGCGGCCGTAGGTCTTGGCGATCACCTTGTCGTTGCGTGCGATCCATTGCTGTGACTGGTTTGACTGGCTGGACTGTTTCATGATGGAGCCCCGTTTTTTTCGTAGTCGGCGACGGCGGTGCCGACACCTTTGTCGGTGAAGATTTCAAGCAGGCAGGCATGTGCGAGACGACCGTCAATAATGTGGGTTTTGACCACCCCTTCATTGATCGCATTCAGGCAACAGGTGAGTTTGGGGATCATGCCGCCCGAAATGGTGCCATCCTTAATCAAGTCGGCAATCTGGCGAATGTCAATGGTCGAGATCAGATTCCCCTGCCTGTCCTTGACCCCTTCGACATCGGTGAGCAGGATGAGTTTATCGGCTTTTAAGGCTCCGGCAAGCCGCCCGGCCACCAGATCGGCGTTGATATTATAAGTCAGGCCATCGGCACCCATGCCGACCGGTGCGATCACCGGGATAAAATTATTATTTTCGAGCGTCTCAATAATCTGCGGGTCGACCTGATCGACTTCACCGACCATCCCGATGTCGATGATTTCGGGGGTCAGGGTCTCGGGGTTGACTTTGGTCATCGCCAGTTTTCGCGCGGTGAACAGGCCACCGTCCTTGCCGGTCAGGCCAACCGCTCGACCGCCGTGACGGTTGATGTTGGCCACAATTTCCTTATTGACCGTGCCGCCCAGCACCATCTCCACGACGTTCATAGTGGCGGCATCGGTGACGCGCATCCCCTGTTCAAAGCGGGACTCAATCCCCATGGCCATTAAGACCTGCCCAATCTGTGGTCCGCCACCATGCACCACCACCGGGTTGAGGCCGATATATTTCATCAGGATAATATCGCGCGCAAATCCTTCTTTCAGGCGCTCATCGACCATGGCGTTGCCGCCGTATTTGATAACAATGGTCTTGCCGTAGAAGCGCTTGATCCAGGGGAGGGCTTCGGTTAGGACTTCGGCTTTTTTGATCAACTCTTGCATATAACCTTCACAGGGAGATTTGTGTTTGGGTTAAACCTTTTATCTGAACTAGTAAACAGTCTTTTTAAAGGATAAATCGCGAAAGATCTTCATCCTGAGCGATGTCGGCCAATTTATCCTTGACGTTTTCGGCGCTGATTTCAATCTTCTGATTCTTCATCTCGGGGGCATCGAAACTTAAGGTTTCGAGCAGCTTTTCCATGATCGTATGCAGACGCCGAGCTCCGATATTTTCGGTGGAATCATTGACCATGCGCGCCGTGATGGCAATTTGCCTGATCGACTCAGATGTAAAGTTAAGCTCAATTCCTTCGGTCTTCATCAGCTCGGAGTATTGCCGCACCAGGGCATTTTTGGGTTCGGTCAGGATCCGGATAAAGTCTTCTTCGCCAAGGCTGTCGAGCTCGACGCGAATCGGAAAGCGACCCTGCAGCTCAGGTATCAGATCGCTCGGCTTGCTGACATGAAAGGCACCTGCGGCGATGAACAGAATATGGTCGGTCTTGATCGGGCCGTGTTTGGTGTTGACCGTACTTCCCTCTACAATCGGCAGGATGTCGCGCTGGACCCCTTCGCGTGAAATTTCAGGGCCGTGCGAACCTTCGCGGCTGGCGACCTTGTCAATCTCATCGATAAAGATGATACCGCTCTGTTCGGTGCGTTCGCGGGCCAGACACAGGACCTTCTCCATGTCGACCAGCTTTTCCGCTTCGCTCTCGACTAGCTGTTCACGTGCATCTTTCACCTGCAGACGTTTGCTGCTCTTCTTTTTGGGGAAGAGATTGCCGAACATCTCCTGGAAATTGATCCCCATATCCTCGCCACCCTGTGGCGCCAGAATATTCAGCTGCGGCATCTGTGTCGTTTCGGTCTGGAGTTCGACGAAGCGTTCATCAAGTTCACCGAGACGCAGGAGCTTGCGTAATTTGTCGCGCGTTTTCTGCAGCTGCTCCTGCTTGTCTGGAGATTGATCCGGCTCGCCGGGCAGGAGCAGATCGAGCAGGCGTTCTTCGGCCAGATCTTCGGCCTTAATCCGCAGGGTTTTGGCCTCCTCTTCGCGGACCATGATGATCGCGAGTTCAAACAGGTCGCGCACCATACTTTCGACATCGCGGCCAACGTAGCCGACCTCGGTAAACTTGCTCGCTTCCACTTTGATGAAGGGGGCCTGGGCGAGCTTGGCCAGCCGCCGGGCAATTTCGGTCTTACCGACCCCGGTCGGTCCGATCATGATGATGTTTTTCGGTGCGATTTCATCACGCAGCTCTGCCGGGACCTGTTGGCGGCGCCAGCGGTTACGCAAAGCGATGGCGACGGCGCGCTTGGCATTCTGCTGGCCGACGATATAGCGGTCGAGTTCCGAGACGATTTCACGTGGGGTAAAGTTGGTCACGATAATTCCTCAACGGCGATGTGGTCGTTGGTGTAGATACAGATGTCAGCCGCGATATGCAAGGCCTTGTCAATGATGACCCCCGGTTCTAGGTCTGTATCGGCGAGGAGCGCGCGCGCTGCAGCCAGGGCATAACTTCCGCCCGAGCCGATGGCCGCGACCCCGTCATCCGGTTCAATAACATCACCAGCGCCTGAAATGACCAGGGTGTTCTGCTGGTCGGCGACGATCAACAGTGCCTCGAGCTTGCGCAGAAACTTGTCTGTCCGCCAGTCCTTGGCCAGACTGACGGCGGCACGAGGCAGATTGCCGCGGTGTTCATGCAATTTCGCTTCAAATTTCTCGAACAGGGTGAACGCATCGGCGGTGCTGCCGGCAAAGCCTGCGAGTACCTTGTCCTGATAAAGACGGCGAATTTTTCGCGCGCTATGTTTCATGACGGTGTTGCCGAGGGTGACCTGGCCGTCTCCGCCGAGCGCCACCCGGTTTTCACGTCTGACGCAACAGATTGTCGTTCCTTTAAACATTTGGCGCTGACTCCTTATCGAGGGCATACCTCAGTCAGAGTAAAAGATGACATATAGCACAAAAGATGGCCGAAAAAAAAGGTTTTACGGGATTTCAATGCAGGGGAGGATCAGTTGAGGGGGAGCTTGATCGTCGCAACCGTACCCAGACTCGGACGGCTTTCCAGGCTGAGTTCGCCACCCATGGAGCGGATAAATTTGCGGGCATAAAAGAGACCGAGGCCGAAACCGCGCACCTGGCCGCTGTTGGCGGGATCAACCTGATAGAACTTTGAGAAAACCTTGGCCAGCTCAGGTTTTGAGATACCAGTCCCGGTATCGCGGATGATCAGGGTTGCATCTTCACCATTAAGCTGTCCCTCAACCAGGATTGATCCCCCGGCCGGGGTAAATTTGATGGCGTTATCGAGGAGCGCGCGCAGGGCAAACGAGATTCGTTCACGATCCAGTCTCAAGGGGGTTGGCGCAAAAGGCACTTGAATCCTGACTTCCAGATTTTGTTGTTTGGCCTCCGCCAGCGGCGCAAGATCAGTGCAGAGCTGACGGGCAATTTTCCCGAGTTCGAGGGGTTGCAGCTTGGTGGGATGATCGTCAAGAATAAATTGACTGAAGTAAAGCAGATCCTGAATCAGGTGTTCCATGTGCAGGGTTTCGGCCTGGACCAGGCCGAGCACTGTTCTGAAGTTCGGATCTTCGTAGTCCATGACGCCGTTGGCGATATTTTGAATAAAAAGGGAAATCGCGGTTGCCGGGGTTTTCAGCTTGTGCGAGATCAGCCCCAGAAATTCACTTTTGAGCTTGTCCGCCTGTCGGAGATTCGAAATTTGTCGTTTAAGTGTCTGTTTTTCGAAGGTTTTATCGATGGTGGTGCGCAGGTGGAGAAGATTGAGTGGTTTACTGATGAAATCATCGGCACCCGCTTTTAACGCTTGAAGGATGACCTCTTTTTCGGTGTAGCCGGTCATCAGGATGACAATTTGATTGGGGGTTTCTTCTTTGATCCGACGCAGCAGGTCGAGACCGTTGAGATTCGGCATCATGACATCGCTGAGGATGACGTCGATCTCCTGTTGTTTCAACAGCTCGACCGCCTCCTGACCATCATTCGCCTGAAAAATTTTGAATCCCTTGAGCGCACGCGCACAGAGATCGCGGATGATCGGTTCATCATCGACGATCAGCAGGCTTTTTCCTTCCTGCTCCAGGGTCATTTCAGGTTGTGGTCGATGAGACAGTTCCATCAGTCTCTCCATAGGCCTGTGAATCAGCCCTGTAAAATGTCTTTAAGCCGCATTGGTGCTGCAGCCAGCAGATTGTCGATCTGTCCGGCATCCTTGCCGCCGGCCTGCGCCAGGTCGGGACGACCACCACCGCGGCCGCCGACCAACGCGGCCAGAGGTTTGATCAGGTTTCCAGCTGAGACGCGATCGGTCAAATCTTTGGTGACGGCAACCAGCAGTGGAACGCTCTCTTCGAAGTTTCCGGTCAGCACCAGAACCCCGGATTGCAATTTATCGCGCAATTGATCCGACAGTTCTCGCAGCTGTTTGCCATCGCAGCCGTCAATCCGCACGGCCAGAAGTTTGATCCCCTCGATTATCTGGACCTGGGAGAGCAGATCGCCACCGAGGTTGGCGTTGACCTGTGACTGGAGTTGCTCCAGATCTTTTTCGAGTTGACGCTGGTGTTCAAGAAGTTTGTGCAACCGTTGTTCCAAATTGGCCTGATCGGTCTTAAGTATGTTTCCAATCTGGCTGAGCATCTGTTGTTGCTCATGGACTTGCGCCAGGGCGGTGTCCCCGGTAACTGCTTCGATGCGTCGCACACCGGCCGCGATTCCGCCTTCACTCAGAATCCGGAACAGTCCAATATCTCCAGCAGCTTTGGCGTGAGTGCCACCGCAAAGTTCCATTGAGAAGTCGCCGACCTCAACAACCCGAACCAAATCTCCGTATTTTTCGCCGAATAAAGCCATGGCTCCGGCCGCAATGGCTTCATCTGACGCCATTTCCCGGGTAGAGACCGTGTTATTGCGGCGAATTTCGCTGTTAACCAGCTCTTCGATCTGTTGCAGCTCCTGTGGGCTGACAGGAGAGAAATGGGTGAAGTCGAAACGCAGGCGCTCCGGCGTCACCAGCGAGCCGGCCTGTTTGACATGCTCACCCAGAATTTTTTGTAAGGCTGCCTGCAGCAAATGGGTCGCGGTGTGGTTACGCACGATCTGCAGACGACGTGCGGCGTCGACAGTGATCTTGACCCTGGCGCGGTGGTGGATAGCTCCGGTCAACACTTCACAGCTGTGGACAAGAAGATTCGGCAGTGGTTTACGGGTTTCGATAATGCGCAAGCTGGCTTCGTCGCTTGAGATAGCGCCGGTGTCGCCGACTTGGCCACCTGATTCACCGTAGCAGGGGGTGGTTGAACAAATGACCTCAACCTTTTCGCCACAAACAGCTTCTTCGACCTGTTGTCCCTCTTGGAGCAACACCAGCACTTCACTCTGATCTTCAAGGGATTGATATCCACTGAAGGCCGAGCGGATGCCTTGCTCGATGAGTTCCTTGTAAACTCCGGCAACGGCCTCTTCTCCTGAACCTTTCCAGTGGGCGCGGGCTTTTTTGCGTTGTTCCTCCATACAGGTTTCAAATCCGGCTTCATCGAGTATGTAGCCGTCTTTCTCGACAATATCCGCAGTCAGATCGAACGGGAAGCCATAGGTGTCATACAGCTTGAAGACAGTTTCCCCGGGGATAGTCTTCTGCTGCAGTTGTTCCAGCTTGGCGATCTCGTCCTGCAGAATGCGCAGTCCGTTCCCCAGGGTCAGAATAAAGCGTTCCTCTTCATTCTGGACAACTTTGGCGACAAAGCTGCTGCGTTTGGCTTCATCAGGAAAAGCCAGCGCCATAGATTCCAGAACGAAGATCGCTGTTTTGTATAAGACCGGGGCCTCGAAGCCGAGCATTCTGGCGTGACGCATGGCCCGCCGCATGATGCGCCGCAGCACGTATCCGCGCCCCTCGTTAGACGGGAGAACGCCATCGGCGATCAAAAAGGCGGTCGCCCGGCTGTGGTCGGCTATGACCCGCATTGAAACATCATGCTCCTCATTGTCGCCGTAGGTTTTTTCTGCAAGGTTTTCAATGTAGCTGATAATCGTGCGTAGCAGGTCTGTGTCATAGTTGGACTGAACGCCCTGCATGACGGTCGTAATCCGTTCCAGACCCATGCCGGTGTCGACGGCCGGTTTCGGCAAGGGGATCAGTTCGCCGTTCGGTTGACGGTCAAACTGCATGAAGACATTGTTCCAGATTTCCATATAACGATCGCAGTCGCAGCCCACGGTACAGTTCGGGCTGTCGCAACCGATTTCGGAGCCGTTGTCATAGAAGATCTCCGAACAGGGGCCGCAGGGGCCGGTATCACCCATCGACCAGAAGTTATCTTCCTCGAAGCGGAAGATCCGCTCACGCGGAACACCTTCCTGTTTATGCCAGATATCGGCTGCCTCATCGTCAGTCGTATAGACCGAAACATAGAGCCGACTGGTATCCAGGCCCAGTTCCTTGGTAAGAAAGTCCCAGGCGTAGGCGATCGCTTCTTTTTTGAAATAATCGCCAAAGGAGAAATTCCCGAGCATTTCGAAAAAGGTGTGGTGACGGGCCGTGCGTCCGACGTTTTCCAGGTCGTTGTGCTTGCCGCCGGCGCGCACACATTTTTGCGAAGAGCAGGCCCGCAGATAGTCGCGCTTCTCGGCGCCGAGAAAACAATCCTTAAACTGGTTCATCCCGGCGTTGGTGAAGAGCAGGGTCGGGTCGTTGTGAGGGACCAGTGAGGAGGATTGGACCATAGTGTGACCACGGTCGGCGAAAAATTGGAGAAAGCGGGCGCGAATCTCTGAGCCTGTCATCTTTGAATCCTTTAGATTTGGGCATCCGGACCTGATTGTCCGAACTCTGAAAATGTCGAATAGTAATGGAAGACGTCGGGCTTGAAAAGCCCCAGACTCAATTTTTATCGGACTCAGGGGGATTCTTTAGCAGCGCGAGAATTGTTCCCAGCTCAAAACCCCGGCGTTGAAAGTAGGTGACGACGCGACGACGTTTTTTGTCGTCGGCCAGCGCAAAGTCAAAATCACCAAAGCGGCGCTCCAGTTGCTGGCGCAAGACCTCTGCGACCGAGACCTCTTCGGTTGCCTGCTGCAGGGCCTCGCGGGCAATGACCTCTGGAATCCCCCGGCGCTTGAGTTCGAGCAGAATCCTTGTCCCCACTCCGCGCCCGGTCCTCAGCATTTCACGGCTTTTGGCGAGGGCATATCTAGGGTCGTTTAAATACTTGTAGTGGTAACACCGTTCAATCACCTCTTCAATGGCAGAGACAGTGAAGCCGAACCGCTCAAGTTTTTGACGTAGTTCGGCTTCACTGTGATCTCGGCGTGCCAGTATCCGCAGGGCGCAGGCGAGAGGCTTAGAAACGCTCGATTTTGAGTTCTCCATCCTGTTCTCTGGCCTCGGCGGCCTCCTGTTTGCCGATCACTTGTTGGGCGTCTTCAAAATCCTGCCACGAGGCATCGCTCGAGGAGGATATGCCTGAAAACTTAAGCTTGAAGTCATCCGGGTTCGAACTCTGGCGCAAGGCTTCATCAAAGGTGATGATGTTCTCTTTGACCAGCTGCATCAGCGATTGGTCAAAGGTCTGCATACCGTAGGTGGTATGTCCTGACGCGATGGCATCTTTAAGGTGGATAGTTTTTTCACGATCATCAATCAGGTCGCGGATGCGGGCGGTCGAAACCATAACCTCTACTGCGGCGACCCGGCCTTTCCCTTCAGAGCGGGGGATGAGCCGTTGGGAAATGACCCCCTTGAGTACGCCTGAGAGTTGGAGGCGGATCTGGCGTTGCTGGTGGGGAGGGAACATGGCGACGATGCGGGTAATGGTTTCGGGTGCATCGATAGTGTGCATAGTTGAGAGGACCAGGTGTCCGGTCTCTGCTGCCGCAAGGGCTGTTTCAGTTGTTTCTAGATCGCGCATCTCGCCAACCAGAATGACGTCGGGATCCTGGCGCATGGCACTTTTTAAGGCCACCGCGAAACTGTCGGTGTCGAAGCCGACTTCGCGCTGATTGATTATGCATTTACGGTCGCGGTGTAGGTATTCGATCGGATCTTCAATGGTGACAATATGTTCGGTTCGATTGCTGTTGATATGGTCGAGCATCGCGGCCAGGGTGGTCGATTTTCCGGTCCCTGTCGCCCCGGTTACCAGTACCAGCCCACGTTGTTCACTCACAATTTTCTTGATGACTTTTGGCAGATGGAGTTCATCGAGGGTCAGAACCTTGTACGGAATAGCGCGAAAAACTGCCGAGACGCTGCTGCGTTGACTGAAGACGTTAACCCGGAAACGGCCGAGGCCAGGAACGCCATAGGCAAGATCGACTTCGTGGCAGTCCTCGAAGCGGACGCGCTGCCGCTCATTCATGATCCCCTCGCACATCACCCTGATTTCGTCGGCGGTGAGACGCGGAGCCTTGGGCAGGGGTCTTAAATTGCCGTCGATCCGGAAAACCGGCGGCAGGCCAGCCTTCAGATGAATATCTGAGGTGTTCGATTTAAGCGCCAGCTCGAGAATATCATTCAGATTCATGAATCGTCCTTTACGAGTGAGAGGCCAGTCGCTGAAACCTAGGGTTTGGCCTTGGCTTTGGCAGCATCAGGTTTGAGCGCCGCTTTCAGGCCATACATTTCACGCAGCCGGGTGTCGATCTCAGCGGCGATCTCCGGGTGTTCAACCAGAAAGGTTTTGGCGTTTTCACGCCCTTGACCAACTCGTTCACCGTTGTAGGAGAACCAGGAACCACTCTTTTCAATGAGCTCTTTTTCGACCCCCAGATCCAGCAGATCCCCTTCGCGCGAGATCCCGTCTCCGTACATGATATCAAATTCGGCCTGCTTGAATGGTGGTGCAATTTTATTTTTGACCACCTTGACGCGGGTGCGGCCACCGATGACATCTTCGCCCTTCTTCAGCGAGGCAATGCGGCGGATATCGAGCCGGATCGAGGCATAAAATTTGAGTGCATTTCCGCCGGTGGTCGTTTCTGGGTTGCCGAACATGACGCCGATCTTCATCCGGATCTGATTGATAAAGATGATGCTGCAGTTGCTCTTGCTGACCGTCCCGGTCAATTTGCGCAGCGCCTGGGACATCAGGCGGGCTTGCAGCCCCATGTGCGAATCGCCCATTTCACCTTCAATTTCGGCGCGCGGGGTCAAGGCGGCAACCGAATCAACCACCAGAATATCGATGGCACCGCTACGCACCAGGACCTCGGTAATCTCAAGCGCCTGTTCGCCGGTGTCGGGTTGCGAGACCAGCAGGTCGTCGGCCACGACACCGAGTTTGGAGGCGTACTTGATATCGAGGGCATGCTCTGCATCGATAAAAGCGGCGACCCCGCCAACTTTTTGGGCCTCGGCAATGATATGCAGCGCCAGGGTGGTCTTACCCGAGGATTCAGGCCCGTAGATTTCGATAATCCGACCCCGTGGAATGCCACCGGCGCCCAGGGCCAGGTCAAGGCTGAGAGCTCCGGTAGAGATCGTTTCAATGTCCGGCATGACATTATCCTTGCCCAACCGCATGATGCTCCCCTTGCCGAACTGTTTTTCAATCTGCCCCATGGCCAGATCAATGGCACGATTACGGTCGTTGGACATGAATTTCTCCCTTACTTTTTAAATAGAATGAAAGATGATGTGTGTGGCAGGAATTCTTATACAACCTTGTGACAGAATAGGTCATAGTAAGAAACTGCTCCCCTCCGATGTTTTTCGCTTATTTCGAATCCTGCGCCAAAATTAAATATGAGCACGCGCGCTTATCGATAACATAAATTTTGTCGTTTCAACAAGAGATAGTGGTGAGTAACAGCAGACTGGAAACACTTTTAAGGGGCTTCATGACCAATATGAGTCTGATGTCGGAAGATCGGGAGCATGGTGTGAAAAATACTCCCTGTTCCGTCTGCACCATTCTCACTCCAGAGAAGTCCGCCATGGGCTTCAATCAGGCCTTTGGCCAGCGGCAAGCCAAGCCCAACACTCGGTCCCGATGGCGAATTTCTCTGTCGGCCGTGCAGCCTGATATCGCCACAGCCATGAAATTTTTCAAAAATTTTCAGGCGTTCCTGCTCGTCGATCCCGCTGCCACTGTCGGAGATGCGAATGTCGACCATATCGGGGAGATGCTCTGCGCCAAAAAAGCGTGGACAAAAGGGTTCGAGCAGCTTTTGTCTGCTCAGGATCTCGCTGCCGCAGATATAGCCTGCGTCGATTTCAATCCAGCCGCCCGGGGGGGTAAATTTGAGCGCGTTATCGACAAGATGTGTCAGCGCGCGTTCCAGGTGGTGTTGGTCTCCACAGGGTGAGAACTGGTCTGGAATATCTCCGCCCCGGATGTTGATACCACGAAGGTGAGCAGCTTCTGTCTTATGCTGTAACAGGTTATTTACGAGTTGAGTTAAATCGATGCGTTCGCGGGCAATATAGATGTCACGCGATTCAATGCGTGCCACCTCGAGAAGATCCTCAACCAGCATATTTAGTCGTTCACCCCCCTGGAGCATGGTCGCCAGAAGGTCTAGGGCATCGTCTGAAGCGTCCTCGAGCTGCTGCTCGAGAAGCTGTCCGGCGGAGAGAATGCAGACCAGCGGGGTACGTAACTCATGGGAGGCCAGGGCAAGGAAACGATCTTTCATGCGACCGAGTTGTTCAAGTGTGTTGTTGGCAGTTTCCAGGCGCAGGAGGTGCTCGCGCAACTGCTTGCGTGAGCGTTCAAGTTCACGCTGTCCGGCCTTCATCAGGCGATGTTGCCATTCGAGTTTTTCCAGCAGTTCGTTGGTATTGATGTTGGCCGCGATCAGGGTGCCGATCTGAACAAGAAGTTCGATCTCTGCGTGTGAGAACTGCCGGGGGATGCGTTGGAAAAAGAAGAGAACTCCAAAGGTGCTCTCTTCAACTATGAGTGGCACTGCCAGATAGCTGCGCCAGCCCGCATCGACAGCAGCGGAGCAGTAGAGATTTTCTTCCCCGTGCAGATCAACCCAGTTGCGTGGAACTCCCCGCTCTATGACCTTATAGGTCAGGCTTTTGTTAGCTGGAATTTTTTGTATCTCGCGTTTGAGATCTTCATCGATGCCGATGCTGTGAAGCAGGGTCAGGGGAGAATCGGACTGCGGTATCTGATAAATTCCGCAGCCGTCAACGGCGAATGCTTCTTGCAATTGGCCCAAAAGCTCAGGCATAGCTTCGGCATTGTGACGATTGCTGGCGGCATGCAGCGCGACCTGCTGTAGCAGGCGCAGGCGGTCAATTTCGTGTTGTAAGTCAAAATAGTCATGCGGAACAGAATTTCGCTGCAATTGTTTTTTCACCCTCAATCTCGAATCGTAGGTGCCGTGTCGCAAAAAGTAAGACAGGATGAACCGTCAAGTGGGCAACCAAATTAAGGCAGCCGGTCGCCAGGGCCAAGTTGGGTTTTTGCTGAGTTCAGGCTCTCAAGCGCGAAGCGGCGCAACCATTCCAGCGCCATAAAGGCGCTCATTCTTTGGATCTGTTGGCGATCACCACTGAACTGGTAGCCGCGAACCTGCGAGACACCCTCTGCTGCCAGCGCGAGAAAAACTGTACCGACCGGTTTCTCCTGTGTGCCGCCACCAGGTCCGGCGATCCCGGTGACCGCGAGAGTTAAATCGTTTTGAGTCGCAGTGCGCAGGCCGGTGGCCATTGCCAGGGCGCACTCCTCACTGACTGCTCCATGGGTTGAAATAATAGCGGGTGAAACATTCAACCAATCTATTTTGGCTGAGTCGGCATAAGTTACAGCACCGCGTTCAAGAAAATCTGAAGCGCCGGCGACACTGGTCAGCATATGACTGATCAAGCCACCAGTGCAGGATTCGGCCAGGGCCAGTTTGATCCCGGCATGGCGCAGCAGGGCCCCGACATGCTCGGCCATACTCTCATCTCCACGTGACACCAGATAGTCACCCAAGGTGCCGACCAGCAGGGCTTCCGCTTCATCGAGAAGATCCCCGGCGGCGGGTGAGGCCGCCTTCAGGGTCAGCTTGACCAGCGGGAAGTCGAGGGAAAACGCAACTTGCACTTCAGCGGGGAGTTCGTCATAGGGGATGCGTGCTTCAATTTGGGGCTCGGAGAGTCCGAAAAAGCCGAAGCTGCGGCGTAATAATGGAGCGCCGCCTGGTTTTGTGCGTTGCAGGGCTGGAATGACGGAATTGATCATCATGGCGCGCATCTCGGCCGGGACCCCGGGCAGAAAGAACAGGTCGCAATTCTGCTGGCGCAACCAGAACCCCGGGGCTGTTCCTTGCGAATTGGGCAGGGGGATCGATTTTTGCGGCAGGATGGCTTGACGTAAGACGCCGGGATCGAGTTCGCGGCCTCGGTCGGCATAGCGTTTGCGGATCATATCGGCCGCCTTGGGATTCTCTTCGAGGGGCCTGCCCAAGGCCTGGGCAACGGTTTTAGCGGTCAGATCATCACCGGTTGAGCCCAGACCTCCGGTACAGATAATCACATCCTGTTGCGAAATGAGCTGATGCAGGGCGCGGTGGATCGCCTCGGGATTATCCGGCACGCAGAGAGCGGTATTGATGTGATAGCCCGCCGGACCTAGCAGGCGGGCGATATCACGAGTGTTGGTGTCACAACCGCTGCCATTCAGCAGCTCATCACCGGTGGCCAAAATGGCAACACGCAAGCTGTTCATTTCTTATCCTGTTTCGCATTTTGAGCGAGGTACGTCTCGCGCATCTGCAGTTCAATGATTCTGTAGGCTTCCGGGAGCGGCAGTCCGTTGTTCTGGGAGAGCAGCCGACAATCTTCATATTCGGGGGTGATGCGCAGCAGGGATCCGTTCTCGAAAAACAATTTGGCCCTTGCTGACCCCAGGGTTGTCTCACATGCAAATTTTTCACGGGCCAGTTTGTAGCGTTCCGCCGGATATGAACGCAGGCCACTGGCGCTGCTGCCGGTAAGGATCAGGCGCGCCAGTTTTTCTTGATCGGCTGCCCGGGTAATCACTGTGAGGCAGGTTGCTGGACGGTTTTTCTTCATCTGCAGCGGGCTGTAGCAGACATCCAGCGCCCCGGCTGCGAGCAGGTCATCCATAAGCGCACCGAGCCATTCCGGGTTACCGTCATCGATATGAGTCTCAAGGACCATGACCCTGTCCCGCTCAAGGCTTGATTCCCTGGTGACCCCGAGCAGTCCGCGCAGCAGGTTGGGGCGATCTTCGAGTTGCCAGCCACCGACACCGTAGCCGCCCACTTCAATCTGCATCGCCGGCAGGGGCCCGAACTCTGATGCTTCGCGCGCAATCGCCGCTCCGCTGGGGGTCACAAGCTCCTTGTCACAGCCGCTGTCGAGAATCGGGACTCCGTAAAGAATTTCAAGCACCGCCGGAGCCGGCAGGGGGAGAGCGCCGTGGGCACAGCGGGACAGACCGCGGGAGAGTGGCAGCGGGGCGCAGATCAGCTTTTCAATCCCGAGCAGCTCGAGGCCAATGGCCGCGCCGACCATGTCGATAATTGCATCAATGGCGCCGACCTCGTGGAAATGGACCTCCTCGAGGCTGATGCCATGAACCTTGGCTTCAGCTTCACCCAGGCGCAGAAAAATTCGCCTCGCCCGGTCTTTGATAGGCGACGAAAGAGCACTCTTCTCGATCAACTGGTCGATATCACTCCAGTGGCGATGATGATGCTGCTCTTCACAGAGCACCTGCACTCGGCAACCTTCGATGCCGTGACGCTGCTCGCGTTCGATTTTGAGTTGCCAGCCAGGCAGGTTGAGTTTGTCGAGCTCGGATCCAAGAGCGTGTGGATCAAGGCCGAGGTCGATGAGCAGACCGAGGAACATGTCGCCGGAGATGCCTGAGAAGCAGTCGAGGTAGAGGGTTTTCATGGTTTGCTCGCTCGATTAATCCGGTGTGCCGCAAAGGCTGCGCCGAAACCGTTGTCGATATTGACGACTGTTACGCCACTGGCACAGCTGGTGAGCATACCGAGCAGGGCAGCGATGCCGCCGAAAGCGGCGCCGTATCCGACCGAAGTGGGGACGGCGATCACGGGCGCCGGCACCAGTCCGCCGATGACTGAGGGCAGGGCGCCTTCCATGCCGGCGACCACGATAATGACCGCTGCCTCGCGTAGCTGATCGCTTTTAGCCAGCAGGCGGTGGATGCCGGCGACGCCGACATCGATCAGCTCCTCAACCGGATTCCCCAGCATTCGCGCGGTGATGGCTGCCTCACGGGCGACTTTCAGGTCGGAAGTGCCAGCACAGACCACCAGAACCTTGCCGCCATGCTCAATGATTGACTGTTGCACAAGACAGAAGGTCCCGGAATCAATATCGAATCGTCCGGCGGGGAAGGAATCCTGCAGGGCTGCACCCTTTTCGCGGTCTAGGCGGGTGGCCAGAATATTGCCACCAGCTTTTACCATGGCGGTCAGAATGGTCCGCAGTTGCTCGCTGGTTTTTCCCTCGCCAAAGATAACTTCCGGTACACCCTGACGCAGGCTGCGATGATGGTCGAGCTGGGCGATGCCGATATCTTCAAAGGGTAATTTGCGCAGGGCTTCAAAACCATCTTCCAGAGAAGTCTTGCCGATTTTGATCTGGTGAAGCAATTCTTTGAGCTGTTCGGGGGTCATCATCTCTACCTAAAGGCCAAGGTCTTCAGAAATTTCCTGCATCGCTCCCAAACAGAGAGCACAAAAGTCGGGCAGGGGTATTCCGATCAATTCGCATTCCCGGATAATATCGCGATTGGCACCGGCAGCGAAGGCTTTCTCTTTGATGCGCTTGGTCACCGACTTGGGTTTGACGCTGGCAAGCTTTTTGTCGGGGTAGACCAGAGCGGTGGCGGTGATCAGGCCGGTGATGGTTTCGCCGGCAGCCAGAGCGTGGTGAAAGGTTGTACGGCGCTGGGTGTTATGAGCCTCGGCGTTGTGCATTGCGATGGCGTCGATGATGGCCGGATCGACGCCCCGTTCCTCGAGAATCCTGACCGTCTGGTGGGTGTGAATGGACAGGTTGTCGGCGGTGGCTTCGGCATCTAGATCGTGGAGCAGTCCTGCCAGGCCCCATTGTTCTTCATCTTCGTGCAACTGGCGGGCGAGGGCCCGCATCACCGCCTCGCTGGCCAGACAATGTTTGATCATGTTGGGCTGCTGCAGGTGCTCATGTACCAGGGACAGTGCCGTGGCGCGCTCGATTCCATATTCCATCTCTCATCTCCTGAACGAAGTTGGTGCAAGCATAGCAGAAAGAGTCTGTGCCCCAAAGTGAAAGAGTTTATACTGGAAATATCTGAGGACCAAAAGGCAAAGGATATAAGATGATTTCAGCCCTTCTGACCGACCTGTATCAACTGACCATGCTCGCCGGCTACCATGCGCGCGGCATGCATCGGGATCACGCGGTGTTTGATCTCTATTTCCGGACGCCGCCTTACCATGGCAGTTATGCGATTTTTGCCGGGCTGCAGCCGGCGCTGGTTTATCTTGAAAACTTGAAATTTGAACCCGCAGAAATCGACTACTTGGGAAACCTCGGGCTGTTTAAGCCGGATTTTCTTACCTGGCTGGCCGATTTTCGCTTTCGTGGTCAGGTGACGGCTCCACCCGAAGGGACAGCGGTCTTTCCTCATACGCCACTCTTGACCCTTGAGGGCTCTCTGGCCGAGGTGCAATTCGTCGAAACCGCGCTGCTTAATATCATCAATTTTCAGACCCTGGTGGCAACCAAAGCTGCGCGGCTCTGTCTTGCGGCGGGGGCAGCCAAGGTCATCGATTTCGGTTTGCGTCGCGCTCAGGGCCCAGACGGGGCTATGAGCGTGGCACGAGCAGCGGCGGTCGGCGGGGGAAACGAGACGAGCAATCTGCTCGCTGGCCAGCGCTTCGGTCTGGCGGTCCGGGGGACCCAGGCCCACAGCTGGGTGATGGCCTTTGACAGCGAGTTGGAGGCCTTCCGGGCTTATGCCGAAAGTTTCCCGGCGACTTGTGTGCTGCTGGTCGATACCTGGGACACCCTGAAGTCAGGGGTTCCGAACGCAGTGACCGTCGCGCGGGAGCTGCGCGAAAAAGGCTTTGAATTGGCCGGAATACGGCTTGATTCTGGGGATCTGGCCTGGCTCAGTCGACAGGCACGCCAGATGCTGGATGAGGCCGGTTTCCCGCAGGTGAAGATTCTGGCCTCGAACGAGTTGGATGAAGAGTTGATCGAAGCGATCCGCGGCGACGGGGGTCGCATTGATATCTACGGCGTCGGCACTCGGCTCGCAACCTGTGCCGGCGAGGGAGGTGGGGCTCTTGGCGGCGTTTACAAATTGGTTGAAATAGCGGGGCGTCCAACCTTGAAGGCCACCGGTGATCCGGCCAAGGCCACTTTGCCAGGGGCTAAGGTGGTCTATCGGGTTGAAGATGAAGACGGCCAGTACCTGCTGGACCTGATTGCGTTGCAGGGGGAAAGCATTCTTCCCGAAGCGGAGGTGTTCGATCCGGAAAACCCGGTGCGCTCCCTCAAGATTCCGGCCCGTGCCCGGCTGAAGGAATTTCATCAGTTAGTCATGTCCGGCGGAGAGCTTCTTGGCGTTGAGGAGGGGTTGGCTGATATGACAAAACGCTCACAGCGTGAATTGGCTTGCCTGCCCGCAGGTTCACTTCGTTTGCGCAACCCGCATCGTTACAAGGTCTCGATCAGCCGAGGCCTTCTGGAGTTACGTCAGCGTCTACTGGCTGAGGCAGCAATTCAGGCCGGACGTTCAACCTGAACCCCGAGGATGATCTGCATCTGGCGGTAAGCAAATTCGCCGTCGGCGGCATCGAGGTGTGCGACGCAATCGGTCGGCACAATTACGCTGTAGCCTTTCATTACTGCGTCGGCGGCGGTGTAGAGGATACAGATATTGCTGACACAACCGGTCAGAACCAGCTCTTCGATGTTCAGCTTTTTTAGTTGTTCCTCAAGGTTGGTTCCGTTGAACCCGGAGTAGGTGGTTTTCGCGATGCGAATTTCAGTGGTTAGTGGTGCCAGTTCAGTGATGATTGCTGCGCCGCTTGTGCCGCTGATGGCGTGTGGCGGCCAGTCCATGCGACTAAATTCAGGATCATCTGCGGCGTGAGCATCGCTGACAAAAATTACCGGAGTTCCATCGCGTCGAGCATCCATCAGGCGTAGTTGCAGGGCTGGCAGGATGTCGCGGTTCTGGGGCACCTCAAGCGGGGCGCCGGGACGGACGAAGTCATTCAGCATATCGATGATCAGCAGGGCTCTCTGCATGTTTCTGCCTCCCGTAAAGTTGTCAACCTGTCCGGGGAATTATAACAGCGAATTGAAATGCCGTTGTGGTATGTTGCTCGGATTAAAAAGAAGACTAAGCATGTCGAACTGTGCCGAATTCTGGAGTGAAGAGATGAACGAACCTGAAGTTGACTCTGTAGCGGACCTGCCCCTGAGTAAAACCAAGAAAAAGCAAATGGCCAAGGAGATTGAAGCCTTGGCGATCCGTCTGGTTGAACTCCCTCTTGCGCAATTTAAAAAGTTAAAGCTGGATGAAGATATCGCCTCCGAGGTCAAGGAAGCGCGTGACACCCTGGGGCGGGGCTCACACAAGCGCCAGGTCAAGCACCTTGCCGGCGCACTGCGCGTACGCGATGACAGGCTTCCGATGATTTTTGCGGCGCTGGAGGATATTGATCAGGTTAAACGGATGGATAAACGTCAATTTCATAGGTTGGAAGATCTGCGCGACCGACTTTGTGATCAGGAGCGCTTCCAGAGCGCCTTCGACGAGATGGTCAGTCTCTGGCCCGCTCTCGACCATGCAGGCATCGCGCGATTGGCGCAATCGGTACACAACTTTGGCGATAAGCGCGCTTCGCGCGAAATTTTTAAACGTCTGCGCGATTATTCCGAACAAACCAGCGATAAGTGATTATCCCTGTTCAGAGGCATCTTTGGGCTGTGATTTTTATTTTAATTTAAACACTTGTATTTATACTCAATGCTGTGTTAGGGTGCGCGAACTTAAGCAAGTTTGTGTAAGAGTTTTCAGAGCTCACAGTTTGACAAGGTGTCAAAATGTTAAGGACACGCAGACCTCAATAGGACTGTGTGTTTTTTTTTAGGGTTTCTGAGGTTACACAACAAAAAAATCCCCAACGGGGGATATGGAGATCAAAATGGCAGAAGGTACAGTAAAGTGGTTTAATGACTCTAAAGGTTTTGGTTTTATCGAGCAAGATAACGGACCTGACGTGTTTGTTCATTTTTCCGAAGTTCAGGGCGAGGGTTTTAAATCTCTTGCTGAAGGCGACCGCGTAAGCTTCGAGGTCACCCAGGGCCAAAAAGGTCCTCAGTCGTCAAATGTTCGTAAAATCTAAATAAGATTTACGTAGATTTGCAAAAAGGCCCCGCGGATTCCGTGGGGCCTTTTTTTCTAACAAATTATTTGTAATTCTTATCCAAAAGGAGATTTCGATGGCCAAAAAACCCAATTATGACTTTGAAAAACGCCAGAAAGAGATTGCTAAAAAAGCGAAGAAGGAAGAAAAGAAGAAACGCAAACTTGAAGACGTCGAAACCTCTGAGCCGAATGTTCCCGCCGAAGGTTGAAGACTGCTGCGTCATTTAGGGGGGCCTCCTCCTTTTGACGTCTCGGGTAAAAGCAAGGGTACTATTTACCCTTTACCCACGCCACAGTGTCCAGGCTAAATCATTTTTATCGCTGCTTTGGGTAAACTTGGACTGGCACGTCATACATTGGTAGTCCTGCTGTTCGTAACCCCTCGGTTTTTTGCCTGTGAAAATACGGGCCTCATCGACTTTAGTCAGATGTTCATGCGGCTTGCCGTTGCGCGTTTTTTTCGATTGTTCTTCACATAACTCACAAATTTCCATGTTTGTCTCTTCCCTGTTGGTTAAGCGACGTGCACGATCATTCACGTCGATTTATTCGACCAATCCTAACGGTAGCGCTGTCGTCTGTTTCGCCTCGCGCAACACAAAGTTAGATTCGGCGGATTCTACGATCGGCATATTCAGCAACACCGAGGTTAAAAAATGTTCGTAAGACTTGATGGTCGGTACGATGACCTTGAGTTGGTAATCGCGCCCGCCGCTCAGTAACAAACACTCCTGCACCTCATTGCGTAACTGCGAAAATTGTTCAAACTCACGTTGCCCGGCCACCGATTTATCCCGCAAGGTGACCGATGTAATAACAGTGACCAGTAAATTAACTTTACCGGGATCAAGAAGCGCAACCTGCCGGCGGATATAGCCCGCATCGCGCAATTGCCGAATGCGGCGCCAGCAACTTGGAGTTGAAAGGCCGGCCTGCTGGGCAATATCGGATACCGGAAGCGTTGCATCTTTCTGCAACGCCTCAAGAATGATGCGCTCCTGTCGATCCAGTGCCATGATAAATCCGATCTTTAAAAAGCTGATTCCTGAAAAATACTATCAATTTTCAAGCAAAATAGCAAAACATTGAAAAGAAATTTGATCGATTTACGGTTAAGCTTGGTCTTGTCTGTATATTGTTCTGCGGGAAAGGGTTCTTATGCCGGTTGCGACCATATTTAAATTTAATCAAGAGTCCCGCAGGCTTAACACTCAGGATCAGGCGCGCCTGACTCAATTATTTGAACGCCTCAGCGAGCGGACGGATCAGTTCCTCGGTTATCCGGTGGCCAAGGATTTTGACTATCAGCATCTGGTGCAGTTCCTTGATCTGCCCCTGAATAATATTGGTGACCCCTTTGCGCCCAGTACCTATCAGGTCGATACCCGTGAATTTGAACGTGAGGTCCTCGAGTTTTCAGCCCGTTTGCTGCGCGCCGAAGAGAATAGCTGGTGGGGTTATGTCACCAATGGCGGCAGCGAGGGAAATCTTTACGGGCTGTATCTGGCGCGCGAGCTTTTTCCAAAAGCGATGGTCTATTTCTCCGAGACCACCCACTATAGCGTGAGCAAAAATCTGCATCTGCTCGGCATGCGGCACATCATGATCCGCGCTCAGGAGAGCGGCGAGATTGATTATGCCGATCTGCGTGAAACCCTGCGGCTGCACAGGGATCAGGTGCCGATTCTGTTTGCCAATATCGGGACGACCATGACCGAAGGGAAGGATGACCTGGTTAAGATTCGTCAGATTTTCAAGGAGATGGCGATCGGCGAGTCGTACATCCACTGTGATGCTGCGCTCTGTGGCTTCATGGCCCCATTTTTGACGCCTCGCCCTGCCTTCGACTTTGCCGACGGTGCCGACAGTATTTCGATCAGCGGGCATAAGTTTATCGGGTCTCCCATTCCTTGCGGAGTGGTGCTGGCCAGAAAGAGGCATGTTGAACGGATCGCCCGATCCATCGCCTATATCGGTAATCTCGACACCACGATCAGTGGTTCGCGTAACGGGTTGACCCCATTGATTTTGTGGACCGCGATTCGACGTTTGGGTGATGAGGGTTTTCGAGAGCGGGTGCAGCAGAGCCTGGATTTGGCTGATTACGCCTGTGCTCGACTCTGTGCGGTCGGAGTCAAGGCCTGGCGTAATCCGAACGCCCTTACTGTTGTTTTCCCCAGTCCGTCTGTGGAGGTGCGAAGCCGATGGCAGCTTGCCAGTGCCGACGGTGCTTCCCATATTTTAACCCTGCCTAATGTCCGTCGCGAGCAGATCGATCAATTTGTCGAAGATGTTGCTGCTGAGTTTTGAAGTGAATCCCGCTGCGTCTCAGGACTATTCGCCTGATAACTCCATATCCTGATGCAAGGCGGCCCGCAGTCGTTTTGCAAGCGACCCGACTACACCCTGGTTGATGGTAAAGTCATCGACCCTGATCACCGGCATCACCTCCAGTGAAGTGGACGTAATGAAAACCTCGTCGGCGCAGAGCAGATCCTGCAGTTTGTATTCACCCCTGATCACCCGCAGGTTGAGGTGCTCTTCGCAGAGCCGGATGGCGGTCGAACGGGTGACACCTTCCAGCAGGCCGGTGCTCTCCGATGGGGTAAAGACCCAGCCCCCCTTGGTCCAGAAGACATTCGAAGCCGCCCCTTCACAGAGGTGATTCTTATTATTGAGCATGATCACTTCGAAGGCGCCCACCGCCTTGGCTTCCAGTTTGCCGAGCAGGCTGTTGAGGTTACTGATCGATTTGATCTTGGGGTTGATCGCTTCGGGGGCGTTGCGCCGAATCTGTGCGACCCGCAAGGCGATCCCCTGTTGGTAGTGTTCTGCGGCAAACCCTCTGAATTCACGCGCAATAATTACGCAGGTCAACGCACTCTTGAGGTCATGCTGAAAGCCGATTTCACCTCGTCCGCGGGTGATGGTGATGCGGAAATAGGCGTCTTGCAGGGCATTGCGCTGGCGCAGCTCTAGTAACACCTCTTCCAGTTGCCTCTGGTTGTAGGGGAGCGCATAGCTGAGGGCTTCGGCCGATTGGCGAAGGCGCTGATAGTGTTGCGAGAAGTGATAGAGTCGCGCGCCGATGGAGCGGAAACACTCGTAAATGCCGTCACCGTATAAAAACCCCTGATCGAAAACCGAGATTTTCGCCGCATCACTTTTAACAAATTCATCGTTCAGGTAGACGTAGCTCATAGCGACCTTTCTGATTATTTTCATGTGACGCGCCTGCCAACCATTCAGGTCGGACAGGTCATGCTGTAACAGGCATGCCAGCTAAGACCGACTTTTTGATTGACGCTCAGGTGTCGGATATCGGACCCAATCTGACTGATACTGCACGACCTCGTGACCGGGGACGAGGTGAAACCCCATACGTTGTCAAGCATACTCAGATCGCTAAGGAAGATGACAGGGTGCCCATGGCTGGGCGTCGAAGGTCCAGAATCTGTTCATGTACCAGATTACCACTTTCATTGAAGCTGCCGTCAAAGGTATTGCAGAAAATTTCTGCCTAATTGAGTGGGTACAGGCTCAGAAAAACCAGGACCTGACGTAAGTGATACCAAGAGAGTGCCATCCCCATGCCTCATCGCCCCTCGCAGCGCCGGTTTGCGGCTCAATTAAGTACAGAGTTCGCTTATTTGAAGTCCTGTCGACAGCACTCTCCCTGTCTCCGATTGCTTTAGGAACATTCAAGCGCTAGGATGGCAGGAAGGTCATGTGGCTATTCTGCCGAGAACAATGGAGATTTTCCTCTGCATGTCGCGTTCAACCTCCCGCACCATCATGTATGGTGCCTTGATTGTTATTCTCAGCATGGGTATCCGCCAAAGTTTCGGGCTCTACCTGCAGCCGATTACTCAGGCACTGGCGGTCGGCCGTGAGACATTCGGGCTGGCCATCGCCCTGCAGAATCTCTGTTTCGGGTTGGTCCAGCCGCTGGTCGGGCTGTTGGCCGACCGGATCGGCCCGCAGCGCGTACTGGCCGCTGGTGGCCTGCTTTATGCCCTGGGTCTGGTGCTGACGGCCCACTCTGGTTCGGCGTTGGCGTTGAACCTCAGCCTGGGCGCAACGATCGGCCTGGCACTCTCGGCGAGCACCTATGTTGTGGTCCTCGGTGTTGTGGCCCGTCTGGTCGCTGCGGGGCAACGCGGCATGGCCTTCGGGATTATTACCGCCGCTGGCTCGTTTGGCATGTTCGCCCTGGTGCCGATAGCCCAGGCTCTGACGGAGGCTTTCGGCTGGCAGCACTCCCTTGAACTGCTGGCGTTGCTGGTGGTTGGAATTTCGCTGCTCGCATTCGGTTTTTCGGCTGAAACTGGAGATCACCCCTCCCATGCTCAGGGACTTGATCTGTCCGTGGCTTTCCGTTGCGCCCGCAGCCATCGTGGATACTGGTTGCTCAATTGCGGTTTCTTTGTCTGCGGCTTTCACGTCGCCTTCATCGCGACACATTATCAGGCCTACCTGGTGGATCGCGGGCTCTCTCCAGAGCTGGGGGCCAATGCACTGGCGCTCATCGGGCTGGCGAATATCTTCGGCTGTCTGGTCTTCGGTAAACTTGGAGATTTGACGCGGCGCAAGTTTCTTCTCAGCGGCCTCTATATTTCACGGACCTTCCTGATGCTGGCGTTGATTCTGCTGCCGATGACGTCGGTTACGGCGCTCGGATTCAGTCTGTTGATCGGGTTTTTATGGCTGGCGACGGTGCCCCTGACCAGCGGTATCGTTGCCCAGATATTTGGTGTGCGTTCCCTTTCGACCCTCTACGGCATCGTGTTTCTGAGCCATCAACTGGGAGCCTTTCTCGGGGCCTGGCTCGGCGGACGTGTGTTTGATTTAACCGGGTCTTATACCGGGGTCTGGGTGATTGCGATGGGACTGGGCTTGCTGGCGACTCTGCTGCATCTGCCGATCAATGACAAGCCGCTGGTGTTGGATCCTGCTGGCAAAATTGGATAAAATCATATCCGGTATTTTCTGATAATAAACTATTGAGGACGACTGTAAGATTAATTAAAGATAACCAGAGGTGTTATGAACAAAAAAGAAGAAATTGATGTCCGAGACATGACGATTGATGACCTGGCGGCGGTGTTTCATCTGGGGGAGAAGCTCTTTACCTCTGAGTTTTCCCAGAGCATGTATCGCACCTGGGATGAGTATGAAATTACCAGTCTCTTCAATACCGAGACCGAACTTTGTCTGGTGGCTGAATTGGAGGGTGAAATCGTCGGGTTTGCCCTGGGGACAACGGTTGAGAAACAAAATTCGGCCTGGAAATATGGCTATCTGGTCTGGATCGGCGTGCGGCCTGGCCTGCAGAAGGGCGGGGCGGGACAGCAACTTTTTGTTGAAATCCGCCACCGCATGATCGAACAGGGGGTGCGGATGATCGTTATCGATACCGACGCCGATAATGAAGGAGGGATCAAATTTTTTAAGAAGCTGGGGTTCGACAAGATGCAGCAGCACGTTTATATGACGCTCAATCTTTCGAAACCCAAGAAGCCGAGAAAGGCCAGAGTATGATTGCGCCACTCGAGCAGGTTTGGAACGCCATCGATCCCGAACGCCTGCAACGCACCCTGATGGAGATGATCGATATCTATTCTCCCTCGGGCAAAGAGGAGGATATCCAGCTTTACCTGGAGGAGCATCTGGCGGCGACCGGTATCCCGGTTTTGCGTCAGGAAGTCGAGGAGGAGCGCTACAATCTGATATCGATCATGGGTAAAGGTGAACCCTCCCTTTATCTTGTTGGCCATGTCGACACAGTCGCCGCCTGGGACATCGACGAATATGCGGCTGTCGAAGAGTGGGGTGTGGTGAGGGGGCTGGGCGCTGCGGATATGAAGGGGGGCTGTGCGGCGATGGTCGAAGCCTGGCTGGCGTTGGCAACCCTGCCTGAAGTTGAACGCCCCTCCCTTGGTCTGTTGCTGGTGGTTGGTGAAGAGGAGAACGGCGACGGCAGTGCGCGTTTTTTGCAGGAGACTGTTCCTGAATGGGTGGTGATCGGCGAACCGACTTCGATGCTGCCAGCCTTCAGCCACTATGGTTATATGGAAGTTGCGCTGACCACTCAGGGGCGGCGAACCCATTCTTCACTGCCGGAGTTGGGGCATAACGCGATCGAATCGATGCTGCGTGTGCTGCTGCTGCTGGAGCGGTTGCCGCTCTTCGATCAGGAGAAGGGGCAACTGGTTTATTCAATCCGCGAGATGAGTTCGGCACGTGCAGGTTTTGTGGTGCCGGATCGCTGTGAGGCCTGGATCGATCTCCACCTCTCTCCGTTACTTGATCCGGCGGTGGTGCGGCGTGAAGTTGAAAAAGTCATCGAAAAGGCAAGGTCGAGTATCAAGGGGCTTGCGCTGGAGGTTGGGTTCGAGTTTGAGGCGGGCGGCTACCAGATGGATCTGAAAAATTCGATGGTCGAAATTCTGGAAGACGCCTATCCGCGACTTAATCTGCCGCTCAATTTCGTCCCATTCCGTTCCCATTCCGACGGCAATCTCTTTTTTCAGGCCGGAAGTCAGCCGTTAATTCTTGGCCCCGGTTCGCTTGAAACCGCCCACACCGCCGAAGAGCAGACCAGTCTCGCTGAAGTCGAAGCTGCGGCCCGGGTTTATACGGCACTGGCGTTAGGGCATGCAGGCGCCGGACGTAAGGTCTAAGCGGACTCATTTGCGCATGCGCAGGGCACGCCTGACTTGAAGGGTTCTTTTTGGCGCGGCCAGGGGCGCTAAATGCGGCATGCTGACGAAGCGCACATCTTCGATGGTGTAGAAGGCTTTCGGGTTGTATTGGCGGATGAGCGCCAGGACCTCGGTAAGCATTTTTCGTTTGATGATGACGAAGATCGCCTTGACCGGCCCCTCTTCCCCCTCGGCGTCGATTGCGGTGGCGCTAAAGCCGTTATCGCGCAACTTGATGACCAGTTCATCGGCTTCCAGTCGGGTGATGACGCGTACGATCAGGTTGCCCATGGCGATGCGCTCTTCGAACCAGATTCCGACGATGTTCCCCGCAGCGAACCCGCAAGCATAGGCCAGATAGGCCACCCAGTCGTTGAGATTTTGCATCACCTGGCTGATGGCCAGAATCCAGACCAGTGATTCAAAAAACCCGAGGAGACCGGCCAGATATTTTAGCCCGCGGGTCAGAAAAATAATCCGCAGAGTGCCGATCGACACGTCGATGATACGGGCGAAGAAGATCGCAAATGGCAGGATAATCAGGGACCAGCTTTCAATCATCGGCATGCCTACTGTTCGCTGTTATAAGTGCTGCGCCACAGGTTCTTCAACTGGTGGTGAACCCCGGGCTGCAGACTGGAGAATATCCGCTCGAGAAGGTTGACGCCGAATAGAATACCTACGGTCAGAAGCGCAAGTACAATCGCAACATAGAGGCGTTCTTGCCCAACCATGACTCCGATGGCCGCCAGAACCCATATCGTTGCGGCTGAGGTAACCCCGAGTACCGAACCTTCCCGCGTCAAAATAACCCCGGCGCCGAGAAAACCGATGCCGGTGACGACCTGTCCGATAATCCGTGTCGGATCGCCGCCCGCGCTGACCAGGGGTGTTCCGGCGGCGACGAAAATGTAGGTCCCCATGCAGATCAGGGTGCTGGTGCGAATGCCCGCCGGCTTGCCGGAGAGCTGGCGTTCCAGGCCGATAATTCCACCGCAGATAAAGGTTGTTATCAGTCCCGCCCAGGATAGTGGGAATATTGAAAAGTCGACAGGGAGAGTGAAAAGTGCATGCATGCAACCGCTCCGAAGAGAGAAGAAAGGCTCTTCATCCTAACTGGCGCTGTTTGAAAAAGCCAGCGACTTAATTGGCTGGGTCTTTTGGGGATCTGACCTTAAAGGATGCTGCGGCGAGATGGATGTCTATTTGCCGTCCGGGCGTCGCTGGACAATGTGCGTAACCCCGCCTGAGATGATGAGCTTCATCGCTTCGGCTGGCTTGATATTGAGGGGGGTGACCAGATTGCGCGGCACAATGACCAGATTGCCCGACCAGGCATAGGCATGGGGGAGGTAAACCGCTACCTTATCTGAGTCAAGGCCGATGTCGGCCAAACTGGACTTGGTCAGGAACCCGACCCGTTCGATCTCCAGGTTGTGCCCCAATTTGACCAGAACCGGTTGCTCGAAGCGTTTCTCTTTCCCTACGAAGGCGGAGAGCAGGTCTTTGATCGCCGAGTAGATGGTTTTGATCAGCGGCACACGTTCGAGGGCCTTGCCGATCAAGAGCTGGACCTGTTGGGCAATGACGCTGGAGGTGATGATGCCCAGAAGTGTAATGACCAGAATAAGGACGACCAGGCCCAGTCCTGTGCCGACTACGTAATTTGGCAGGTAGGGATTGACAACGCGCGCCAGCAGACCATCGATAAATTGAAAGAGTTGCACTACAACATACAACGTTACCGCGATCGGCACGACAAACAGCAGTCCACGCAAAAAATAGCCTATCACGATGTTCATTACTGTTTTCATTGGTTCACTCAACAGTTTAGAGCGCCATCACTTCACGCGTCTTTTCAACTTGTTCGGCATAGTACGCAAGCAGGCTGCGGCGTGAAAGCATATAGAGAACTTTTTGAGGTTCGTTAGGGTCAACCACAGGAATTTCGTCGAGGTTGCGCTGGGTCAGACGTTTCATGACGATGGGCAAGTGTTCGTCAGGGCTGGCGGTCATGACCTGTTGCGTAGCGATGTCCTGCGCGATAATGAGGCCGGGGGGGATATCTTCATTGAGAATACGGCGGATATCATTCACCGAAAAAATGCCGGTCATCAAGCCCTTGTCATTGATGACCGGGTAGTAGGCGCCCTTGGCCGTGGCAATTTTATGCAGAATATCTGGCAGGGTCATATTGGAAGGGATGCAGACAGGTGGGCGTCCTTTGCCGGCGAGGGCAGAAACGGTAATCCCTTCAAGCACATCAATGACGAAGTCTCCAAGGTGAGCAGGAGAATCAAAACGGCCGGCAACCTGTTTTTCATAGATGCTGTTTTTGCGCGTGGTAAGCATCGCAACGACGCAGACCAGCATCAGTGGCGCCAGCAGGCCGTAGTTGCCGGTCAACTCGCTGACCATGATAAGGGTCGCAATCGGCGCGTTGGCCACGCCGGCGAAGAACCCGGCCATGCCGATGAGGACGTAGGCGCGCGGGTCCTGCGTTAATACAGGAAAGAGTATTTCGGCTGAAGCACCAAAGGCCCCCCCGATCATGGCGCCGATGACCAGGGACGGGGCGAAGACCCCACCGGAGCCGCCGGAGGAAATAGTCAGGCTGGTTGCGATAATTTTGGCCAGCGCGATTACCAGCATCACCCAGAGCGCCATCTTGCCGTAGAGTGCCGCCTGTACCCAGCCGTAGCCTGAGCCGAGAACTTGCGGAATAAACATGGCCAGGATCCCGACCAAGAGCCCACCCACAGCCGGCTTCTGCCAGTTGGGGAGCGGCAGGCGTCTAAACAGATCGCGCATGCCGTAGAATATCTTGACGTAGAATTTGCCGAGGATTGCGCACACCAGTCCGAGGACGCCGAAGAGGATCAATTCGCGTGGGTGATCAAAATGGAAACGTGGCGTGGCTAGGAGCGGTGACCAGCCGGTAACGGCGCCGAACAGGCTATAGGCGACGATTGAGGCGATGATGCAGGGGATCAGCCCTTCGTGCTCAAACTCGGGATCGCGGTAGAGAACTTCGACGGCAAACAGGGCGCCTCCGAGCGGGCTGCGGAAGGTTGCGCCGATTCCTCCGGCCATGCCGGCCAGAAGCAGAATGCGCCGATCCTTAATCGACATTCCCAGCTTGGTGGCGACAAAAGAGCCGAAGCCTGCGCCGATCTGGGCAATCGGGCCTTCGCGGCCGGCTGAACCACCCGTACCTATAGTCGCAATGGAAGCGATGGTCTTGATCAGGGGGACCCGGCTGCGGATCAGCCCTCCTTTACGGTGAAACGCTTCAATCGCGCCGTCGGTGCCGTGTCCTTCGGCTTCAGGAGCATAGGTGTAGACCAACCATCCGGAGATCACTCCGCCGAAGGCTGGAATCAAAAATAGGAACCAGCGAAAATTAAGGTGCAGGCTATCAATAAAGGGGGACTCAGCCGTTGCTGCAACGCCCTCATGAGGGGGGTGAAAGTTCCCGAGTGTCCCCAGAGTCAGGTGGTCGACAGCATTGGTCGCATAATAAAAGAAGAGTGCCCCGCAGCCGGCAACGATGCCAACCAGAACAGCCAGAAATAAAAGCCGGAAGCCCGAATCGGAAAAGCGGGTGCGCAGAGTTTTGAGGTAGTGAGAAAAACTGATCAAGGCGACTCCGGGAGAGGCGAGGGCAACAGGTCTTTTTACCAGAGCTGGCGGGAATCGGCAAGGAATGATTGGATAAACGAGCTTGCAAATCAATTAATGCGCGATTAGACTCTGGGCTGTCTTTGCTAAAAAGGATTCAGATGGACGCCAAAAAAAAGTCAGATACTTTGGTGATTAACAAACTTTGTGGCAAATGTGTGCGCAGTTGTCGGCAGTCTGAATCCGTTCTCTTGCTCGAATGCCCGCGTTTTTTGCCCCGCCCCTTCAAATCAGAAAAACTCAAATTTGTCCAACTTGATCTCTTCGGTAATCCGGGCAGGCAGGACTGACACGTCCGGTTTGCCCCATCCTCACAAGTCCTCGAGAAAATCTTTCAACAGCGGTACAAATTTTTCCGGTTCGACCAGGAAACTGTCGTGCCCGTAGTCTGATTCGATCAGGTGATAGGTGACCGGCTTCTGCTGGCGGCTCAGCTCGGTGACGACCTCCTCAGCCTGGGACGAGGTGTAGAGCCAATCACTGCTGAACGAAAACCAGATCGAAGGACAGATCAGCGGCTCCAGTGCCTCTTCCAGGGAATCAAACCGCCAGGAGACGTCGTACAGATCCAGCGCTTTGGCCAGATAGAGGAAGCTGTTGGTGTCGAAGCGATCGACGAAAGAGTTGCCGTTGTAGTCGAGATAGCGCTCGACTTCGTATTTTCCGAAAAAATCGAAAATCCCGTCCATACGCGAAAAGCGTCGCTCAAACTTCAAGTGCATTGAGGCGTCAGATAGAAAACTGATATGACCGACGGCGCGGGCCAGCGCAAAGCCATCAGCTGGTGGGTGCTCCGGGTGATAGTTCCCCTTTTTCCAGAGGGGGTCGTTGAAGATCGCCTGGCGCGCCAGGGCATTTAACGCTATCGACATGGGGGAGGTGCGACCGGTACCGGCAATCGGGACGATGGAACGTACCCGATCGGGGAAATGAATCCCCCATTCCAGTGCCTGCATCGCGCCCATGGATCCACCGACAACGGTGTGGAGTTTTTCGATTTTCAGTTTGTCGATGAGTAGCTTTTGCGCGCGCACCATGTCGCGCACCATGATAACCGGAAAGTTTAACCGATAAGCACGGCCGTTGGCAGGGTTAATACTGGTCGGCCCGGTCGACCCTTTACAGGAGCCGATCACATTTGTGCAGATCACAAAGTAGCGCTCGGTATCGAAGACTTTTCCAGGGCCGATCATGTTATCCCACCAGCCGGATTTGCGGTCATCTTCGTGATGCCGCCCCGCCGCATGGGCATCACCTGTCCAGGCGTGGGTGACCAGAATGGCATTTGAACGTGCGGTGTTCAGTCGGCCATAGGTTTCGTAGGCGATGGTCAGGGGACCGAGACGCCGACCGCTTTCCAGGCGCAACTGGGTGTCGAAGTGTGCGTATTCAGTTGTGACAATGCCGATGCTGTCGTTCAACTTTGCCGGTTCCTTTGGGGGCTGCCGCAAAAAAAAGGCCCATTTCCAATAAGGAAACGGGCCTTTTAGAGGTGTAACGGTCTCTTAAATCGGCACCGTCCTTATCTTTCTCTGTCAGACAGAGAAGGATTTGGCACCAGACCCCGTATCCATAAAGATAACGGGCGGTTGCCGTGGCTTCAAAGGGCCTTTCCCTCCACCACTCACGATAAAGACGCTTGGTGGGCGCGGTGTGGCGCCCGATGTTTGTGAACTCTAGCTCAGCGGGATTGCGGCTGTCAATTGTTATGCAGACCTCGACCGCTTCTGACGAGACCATGAGCAAGGTCTTTTCGGGTTCCAGAGGGCGTGATTCTTTAGACTTTGAAGGTACTGACATCCTTCTGCAGGCTCTTTGCCTGGGTCGAGAGGGTTTTGACAATCTCGTTAAATTGGATAGCACGGGTGGCGTTGTTCTCTGCGATATCCGCTGATTTGCCAACCACCTCAATAGCCTCATGGCTTCTTTCGCTCTGTTGCAGGGTCGCGCTATGAATTTTTTCGATGGTTTCCTGAATCAGCTCCATCGCCTTGGAGATCTGCTGGCCGCCACGTTTCTGCTCGCTGGTGCTGTTTTTAACGCGTGCCGAAATTTCGGTCATCTGTTCAGCGGCTTTCGCGAGATGCTGGGTACTGTGACTTTGTTGCCCGATCGAGGCGGCGATCTGTTGCAGGGTCTCGGTAATGCTGACAGCTGCCTGCGTGATGTTGCTGCTGGCATCGGATTGACTGCGAACCTGGTCGCTAATCTGTTCAACCTGGGTCTTTGAGGCGATAGAGCTGTTGTGTAGTTTTTCGAGGGCGTCCCCGGCGTTCTGGCTACGCGCAACCTCTTGCTCGGCCTTAACGCTTCCGGCCTCAATCGCACTGACCGCCAGGCGTGTCCCCTCCTGCAGGTTTTCGATGATTCCGGCAATCTCCTCGGTCGAGATCGAAGTGCGTTCGGCCAGGCTTCGAATTTCACTTGCGACAACGGCGAACCCTTTGCCATGTTCACCTGCTTGTGCCGCAATAATTGCTGCATTCAGTGCCAACAGGTTGGTCTGGTCGGCAATCTCAGCGATGACATTTACGACATTGCCGATGGCATCCGAACGATTTCCAAGGTCGCGGATCGCGTGATGAGCCTGCTCAATCGTTTTCTGTAAGCCACTGATACCACGGATGGTGTCCATTACTGCGGCTTTTCCCTCCAGGGCCTGTGCGGCTGACTGTTCAACCAGTTTGCGCGTATGCCCTGCCCCCTCATCTATCGATCGGGTTGCTTCTTCCATCTGGCGAATTGATTCCGCAGTCTCCAGAGAGCTGCGCGAGAGTTCACTGATGTTCCCTTCAATCTGCATGTTCGATGAAGAGAGCTGGTGGATCGAATTGGAAATTTCATTGGTGACGTTGAAAAGATGTTCCATTTGCTCCGAAATACCTGTGGTAGTTGACCCGAATTCGTAGGTGGCGGCGGCACTCTCCTGTACCGATGCGACAAGCGATGAAACGTTGTCAGTAATCTCCTCGGCCATCGCGCTGATGACCTTTATGGCGAGATGGCTCTTTTCAAGAGCCAGGGATTGTTCATCTGCTTCATGGCTGAGTTCAACCGAGCGGCTGCTGAGTTGTTTGGCTGCTTCGCCGACACTCTGGGTAGCATTATGGGTACGGGAAATCATCTCATGCAGGCTGGCCATCAAGCGATTAAAGCTCAACGCCAAAGCACCGACTTCATCCCCTGAGGTGATCGGCAGGGTCCGGGTCAAATCTCCGGCGCCATCTGCAATCTGTTGAAGGTGGCCAACGACCTGCTGCAGGGGGGTGGTGATCCCGCGCGAAACAACCAAGGCGACTCCGGCGGCAAGAAAAAAGACAACAATCAGAGCGACCATCAGGGTTTGCCGCATTTGATTGCGGGAATTTTGAGCGGCAGAGTTGTTGATAGCCAGATAGAAGCCACCCTGATTATTCGGTAAGGTAGAGGAGAACAACATAAAGGGTGTCGAATCGATCTTCGTCTGGTTCAGTTTGTGATCAAGTATGGCTTGCAGGTTGAGTTGCGCAAGGGCCGGGGTCGATGAGGCGACCACCCGGTTCCCATTATGAAAGGCCAGTTCGGTCCCGGTTAGTTTTTTTAGACGGATTGCAAGGGCATTATTGAAGATGCGGAAGCCGTGCAGGCGGGCAATGGCCTGCCCCTGAAAAATGATCGGGATTCCCGCCGCAAAGGTCAGGTCTCCGCGAATCAACTGGGTGCGGTTATCAACTTCGGCCCCCAGGCTGCCGAGGAGATTCTCTTTTTCGCTATCGGTAAGAACTTCTCTATCCAGGGAGTCCTGTTTTTTTGTCAGGGTGTAGAGTATGCCGTCCTGGCTGAGTATTTCTATGCGGTCCAAAGCATAACTCTGCAGGATTTTATGCAGAGCCGGGGTCAGTCTGCTGGCATCGCCGGTCAATTGATTGAGGTGTATGGCATCGATCAACCCCGAATTATCCTCAAGCCGTTTGAGCTCGGTGCCAAGTTCTTCCTGGGTTGCCTGGTTGCTCGCGCGCACGAAATTTTCACCGCGTTCCGCTTTTTCGAGCAAATCATTGTTGAAGCGGGAATCCGTCATCTGGGTGAAGAGAAAACTGACCAGAATAAGTGGCAGCAGAGATAGCCCAAGTAAGGCAATCAGAATTTTCCAACGCAGACTTAGGGAGCGTAGCATCATTTCCTCAGGGTGGAGATAATCAATGAGATGGCAGAATAACCGCAGGCGCCCTGGTTTCATCGACTATAAAAGTCAGACTGGATTCCTTTGCGCTGCGGTGCATAATTCGTACTTACACATGCTAAACGCCTACATATGAACATAGGGTTAAATATAAAGAAATAATAATTTTACGACAAGTTGTGATTTCAGCCGTTCAGTGCCTGCCGCAGGTCGGCAATTAAATCGTTTACATCTTCGCAACCTACCGAGAGACGCAGCAGTGATTCGCAAATTCCCAGGCGTTCTCTTTCACTTGCAGGTATATCACCGTGGGTCTGGATTGCCGGCAGGGTCAACAGACTCTCGACCCCCCCAAGACTTTCGGCAAAGCTGATAATTTTTATCCTTTCGAGAATCTGGCGGGCGCGCTGGTGAGAGTCGACGCGAAAGGAGAGCATGGCGCCGAATCCGGTCGCCTGCTCTTGAATCAGTTGATGTCCGGGATGGGTGGGTAATCCTGGAAAATAGACAGTTTGGACCTGTGGCTGCAGATCCAGCCATTCGGCAATCTGTTGCGCGCTTTGACACTGTCGCTCAAGTCTGAGTGCGAGAGTTTTCAAGCTGCGGACGAGTAGCCAGCAATCCTGAGGTGGCAAGATGGGCCCGGTTGAATTCTGGAGGAAATAGAGCTCATCCCCCAGCTTTTTGTCTGCGGTGACCAGGGCTCCTGCACAGAGGTCGTTGTGCCCGCCGAGATACTTGGTCGCCGAATGAATCACGATGTCGGCTCCGAGTTCGATTGGGCGCTGCAGAAGTGGGGTTAAGAAGGTGTTATCGACGATAAAGAGCAGCCGGTGCTGTTTGCACAACCGCGCGATGGCACGGATGTCGGCGATCCCGAGCAGGGGGTTGCCCGGTGTCTCAACAAGAACCGCTTTGGTCGCGGGGGTAATAGCGTTGTTCACCGCGTTCAGGTCACTGGTGTCGACATAGCTGGTGGTCAGCTGAAAACGTAAGAAAATCTGATCCAGAACCCGATAGGTTCCACCATAAAGGTCTTCTGACAGAATCAGATGGTCGCCACTGGAAAAGTAGAGGAACAGGGTGGTCAGGGCTGCCATCCCGGAAGCAAAGGCCAGACCGCGGGAGCCACCCTCCATGTCAGCCAACAGCTCTTCAAGTGCCTCACGGGTCGGGTTGCCCGAGCGGGTGTAGTCGTAGCCGGTTGATTGTCCAACTGCGGGATGCCGGTATGTGGCGCTCGGATGAATCGGCAGGCTGATGGCGCCGGTCAGCGTGTCACGGCCTACGCCGGCCTGGACCAGTCGCGTTTCAATGCGGAGTCTCTCTTTTTTGAGCATATAACTCTCCTTAAAATAAAAGGCCCCTTCTCATCAGAAAAGGGGCCGGGAACACAGGGTACATGCCGGAGCCTTCTCATCTTTCTCCGATTCAACGGAGCAGGAGTTAGCACCTGATGACGAAATAACTTCGGCTTTCGGTTGCTGTGGCGTCAACGGGCCTGTCCCTCAACCACTCTTGATGAAAAGTGTTTTATGCGTTTCAGGCGTTAGGCGGTCTCCTCGAACAGCACACTCGACAGGTAGCGTTCGCCCGAATCGGGGAGGATCACTACGATTGTTTTGCCGGCGTTTTCGGGCAAGCCCGCCAGGCGGACGGCAACTGCCACCGCGGCCCCACAGCTGATGCCTGATAGCAGCCCTTCTTCAACGGCGAGGCGGCGTGCCATCTCGATGGATTCATCATTGCTGACCAGCTCAACCTGGTCGACAACCGACAGGTCAAGCGTCTCCGGAATAAATCCGGCACCGATCCCCTGAATCTTGTGGGGGCCCGGTACTAATTCCTGTCCGGCGAGATGCTGACTGATGACAGGACTGTGGGTCGGTTCGACCGCGACCGAAAGAATCGCTTTCTTCCGGGTATGTTTGATGTAGCGCGAGATGCCGGTGATAGTGCCGCCGGTACCGACGCCGCTGACCAGGATATCGATTTTACCTTCGGTATCGTCCCAGATTTCCGGTCCGGTAGTCCGTTCGTGAATCGCCGGGTTTGCCGGGTTTTTAAATTGGTGCATCAAGAGATAGCGTTCGGGATCGCTGGCAGCCAGTTCTTCGGCGGCGGCGATGGCGCCACCCATCCCCTTTGACCCCGGGGTTAGCAACAGCTTGGCGCCAAAGGCTTTCAGTACCTTGCGGCGTTCGATGCTCATGGTTTCGGGCATGGTCAGGGTGATCGGAATGGCCCGAGCCGCAGCTACAAAAGCGAGAGCAATGCCTGTATTGCCACTGGTCGGTTCGACAATCTCCATCCCGGGGCGGAGCAGCCCTTTCTCTTCAGCATCCCAGATCATGGCAGCACCGATGCGGCACTTGACGCTGTAGGCCGGGTTGCGACCTTCAATTTTTGCAAGAATGGTGGCGCCACCCTTGGGGACGACACGATTAAGTCGAACCAGCGGGGTGCGCCCAATGCTGAGAGAATTATCGTTAAATACCTGAGCCATGATGATCTCCTTATTGGTCGGAAAAGGTGCCTGCCGAAAGTTTTCTATTTGCGCGTGTGGATAAAAAAATAGTCTACACAACTAATTTTGTCAAGAATTGATTCTGATAACACCTACTTAATGCGCGACAATTAAGCGCTGGTTATATCTGGTCATCTTTTGAGCAGCCGTGCCTGTATATTAAGCAATCTCTCGAGCTTTATGCGCAAGCTAGGCCCAGTACAAAGAGAAGACCATTTAGGCATAACAATTGTAACCGGCCGTGCTGACCCAAAGAAGACAAAGAGGTCTTCATACTGTGGTCATAAGACGAGGAGGTCTTAGCGATGGAAGTTTCTCTTGCAGGTTTGCAAAGAGGGGGGGATGTTCTTTTTTTGCTGCTCGGTGCGGTGATGGTCTTCGCCATGCACGCAGGATTTGCCTTTCTTGAAGTGGGCAGTGTGCGTGAAAAAAGCCAGGTTAACGCTTTTTCAAAAATCCTTACCGACTGGTCGGTCTCGACCGTGGTCTACTTCTTGATCGGTTACCCGATCGCCTACGGCATCAATTTCATCATGCCCGCTGCGAGCTTGATGGGAGACAATCAAGGTTATGGCCTGGTGAGGTTCTTTTTTCTGCTCTGTTTTGCCGCCTGTATCCCAGCGATCATTTCGGGGGGGATTGCTGAACGCGCCAAATTCTGGCCCCAGGTCGTGGCCGGAGCAATTTTTGTTGGTTTTTCTTACCCCGTCTTTGAATCGCTTATCTGGGGGCGCAACAGTGCTGGACTGCAAGCCTTCTTTGAACGCAATCTTGGTGCCCAGTTTCATGATTTTGCCGGTAGCGTGGTGGTTCACTCCATCGGGGGCTGGTTGGCTCTGCCGGCGGTGCTGATCCTGGGTCCGCGCATGGGGCGCTTTGTGCGCGGCCGAAGCCATGCCATTCCGGTCAGTAATATCCCGTTTCTGGCCCTGGGGAGCTGGATTCTGGCGGTCGGCTGGTTCGGATTTAACGTCATGAGCGCTCAGAAACTTAACGGAATCTCCGGGCTTGTCGCGGTGAATTCCCTGGCGGCAATGGTGGGTGGGGTGCTGTTTGCCCAAGTTGCCAGCCGCAATGATCCTGGCTTTGTCCACAATGGTGCGCTGGCCGGTCTGATTGCGATCTGTGCCGGGTCTGATCTGATGCATCCGATCGGGGCTTTTTTTGTCGGAGGCATCGGCTCACTGATCTTTGTCTACGGTTATACCTTTGAGCAGGAAAAATTGCAGATCGATGACGTTCTCGGGGTCTGGCCTCTGCATGGAGTGATCGGAACCTGGGGTGGCATCTCTGCTGGAATCTTTGGCGCTAAAGCCCTGGGAGGACTCGGTGGAGTCAGCTTTCTGGCTCAGTTGGCGGGGAGTTTATTGGCCGTGTTCTACGCACTGGTCACCGGTTTTGTTGTCTATTATCTGATCGATAAATGTTTCGGTCTACGCATGACGCAGGAAGACGAGTTTGCAGGACCCGATCTCAGTATTCATAAAATTCACGCCTATCCCGAAGATCGGATTGGCTGATCAAAAAAGAAAGCTTGTTGATGGGTTTGACAGGAATCATTTCGCTGTTAATCTGATTATGGATGTTAAGAGCGACATGATTTTTACAGGGGGCCGTGGCAGCCCCCTGCTTTACCCTGGCAGACCTAACCCTCCTGGTTGCCAGGGTATTTTTACTCCGGGTTTTTTGAAGTCGAATAAGAGAGCGCCCCCCTGACAACGTCTGCAGGAGGGCGCTCTTTATTTAAAACAAATTATTTATAATGGAAGGGGTTTAGTTCAAGTTTTATCTTTGCTGGCCAGTTCGGAAATGCTGTACTTTCGCAGTACGCGGACCATCTCGGATTGCACTTCGCTCCAAACCTGATGGGCCGCACAAAAGGTATCACGCGTACAATGTCCTTTCTCCAGCAGACAGTGGTTTAGCGTCAGGGGCCCCTCTTCTGCTTCAAGCAGTTGCAGCAGGTCGATGGTGTCAGGATCGCGCGCCAGCAAAAAACCGCCGCCGACGCCGCGTTGAGAACTGACTATTCCCGCTTTAATCAACGGCTGAAGAATTTTTGTCAAAAATGCGGGAGTTACATCCTGGGTGCGGCAGATATCCTTTTTAAGGACAATTTCTCCCGGCGGTTGTTTTGCCAGAAAAATGACGGTGCGGATAGCATATTCAGTAGCACGGGTGATGACCAAAGTGCAGCTCCTTGGCAGGCATTAGCCAGATTAATGCGAATTGTTGACTTGCAGAGTTAGCAATACACGCTTTGAACTTTGATGTCAATCGTCTAATTAACCTGAAGAATTAGACTTTTGAGGCAAGGTCTGATCTTGCAGTTTTTCGCGCCCGGCGGCATTATCCCTGCTATCTTTCTCTCTGGACGGTTCTGAATAACATGTCATCCTCATCTCAAAAAGGCGCTGGACGTTTTGCCCCGAGCCCGACTGGGCCATTGCATCTGGGCTCGCTGATTGCGGCGCTGGGGAGTTATCTTCTGGCGCGCAACAGTGGACGTCGCTGGCTGCTTCGGATTGATGATCTGGACCGCCCACGGGTTGTTCCCGGTGCTGCCGCGGAGATTCTGCGACTGCTTGAAACCTTGGGTTTTACCTGGGACGAAGCGCCGGTATATCAGAGTCTTCGCAATAAACGTTATGCCGAGGTTTTGGGGCAGTTGCGGGAGTCCGGTCTGATTTATCCCTGCAGTTGCTCACGAAAGGAGGTTCTGGCCAGTGCTCCGCATGCCGGGGAAGAAGGCCCTGTCTATCCTGGAACCTGCCGCGAGAAGCCCACCACTTCCCGAGCGCAATATGCCCAGCGGCTGAAGGTGACATCGAATACAATCTCTTTCCACGACGGTCTGCAGGGGGATTATCGCCAGAATCTTCAGACCGAAGTCGGTGACTTTGTTCTATTTCGTGCCGATGGCCTGTTTGCCTACCAGGTGGCTACGGTGATCGATGACCTTGACGCTGGAATCGACCAGGTAGTGCGTGGTGCCGATCTGTTGACCTCTACCCCGCGCCAGATCTTTCTCTATCGCTGTTTGCATGAGTCTCCTCCGGAGTACTTCCATCTTCCCCTGTTACTCGATGAAGCAGGGGAAAAGATCAGTAAGCGGCAGGGTGAGGCTGGTTGCGTGACGGGCGAAAATGGTTCAAGTATGATGTGTCTCGCATTGATTTTTCTGGGGCAACCTCCCCCCCGAGAACTCTGCGGTGCTCCTGCCGTACGACTCCTCGAATGGGCCGTTGCGAATTTCGAGATGGCAGCAGTTCCGAGAGCAAATCTTAAACTTTCCGGCTTGCAGTTTAGCTATTAAGATACTCTTCACTGGCTTTCGCTGTTGGCGTTCTTCTGTTACGGTGAAGGATAGTTTGCAGAATACGGCTCAGATAATGTGGCGCGCAACAGTACGAAAGGGGTTTTATGCGGATTCTGGTGTTGATCTTATGTCTTGTGTTTTCTGGTTGCGGTGGTGGCGGTGTTTATCATGTGACGAAGGAGCAATATCATCAGCAGATAAAGACTCTGGGAGTGTTGCCCCTGCTGGTTGATAGTCGCTCAGTGATTCTTCACCCGGATAGGCAGGCAATTTTCGAGTTGGTGCGGCGTGCCGCGGCTGGACAGGGCGAATCCGTGGTTAATGCTCTGCGGAAGAAAAAAGGCTATTTTGATGTTCGCCTGATCCATGACCCTCCGCGGCTTCTGGCAGAACAATTGTTACTCAAGGCGAGGGTCGATGAGCTCGGCTATCCCGCAGGTTATCAATTGAACCTGCCTTATCTTGCTGAGCTGTGCAAGAAAGCGGTAGTTGACGGCCTGTTAATTTTTACTCTTCAGGGCGCGGTGCATAATGACAAACGCTGGTCGCGTAAAACACTTGAGACTCTGGTGACCGATTACAACGATATCGTCGGCACCGCTACTCTGGTGGCGGCTGACGGGCGTGTCCTCTGGGAGATGGATGGTCAAAACGCTGAAATTCTTTTGAGGTTGCAGTATCCTGATTTTGATGAGGCCTTCTACAACCGGTCCGATGCGGTGAAGCTCAAATTTATCGGACGCGCAGGATTAGAAAAAACCCTCCTCACTGCTACGGGTAAAGATCAGGAAGAATCGACATCTGTGCAGATTAAGGCCTGGCTCGAAAAGGTGACCTCGGCATTGAGTCCGACCTTTTTTCATTGAAAGTGAAATGTGGGTGATGAGCTATGAAAAATAACCCAGCGACTATACTTCTGTCCGATTTGCACGAGTCTTCAGATTCGTATGAGACCCCCGATTCAAATTGCAGGAAAAAGAATGGTACCCGATTCGTGAGTGATCCCACCCATTCACAACTCAACACTGAGCCCTGTCGTGCCGAACAGGAAGAGTGTTCGCGGTTGCGTGAGCGTATTCTTGAACAAGAGCGCACCGAGACCCGTTTTCAAAGCCTGTTCGAGGCGGTCAGTGAAGCGATCGTCTCTTTTTCGATCGCCGGTGAGATCCTGCGTGCCAACAAGTCATGCCGCACCATTCTGGGAACGCCTCCTGAGCAGCTCCTCACCCAAAAACTTGAAAATATTTTCCCCCTGACGACCATACCACAGATTGAAACGGCCTTCGCCCATGCCCTTGAGGGACATACACATGAAATAGAGACCCGATATCTCTGGCCCTCCGGCAAAGAAGTTCTGCTTGCTTTGTTGTTTGCCCCGATTCTGGAAGGGGAGGCCGTGGCCGGAGTGCTGCTGATGGCACGTGATTTGACTGGTGTTCGGTTGCGTGATCTGGAACGCTCCCGATTGTATGAAAAACTGCAGGAGAGTCACCGCGACCTCGAAGAGAAGGCCCTGGCGCTCGAAGAATCACAGGCGCAGCTTAAGGTGGCAATGGCAGAACAGGAGAAGGTCAATGCAGAACTGCGCGAGATTGATCGAATCAAGAGTGATTTTATCGGCATCGCCTCTCACGAATTGCGTACACCGCTGACCTTTCTTCTCGGATCTCTTGAATATCTCTACGAAAGTCTGCCCGAGCGCTTAAGTTCCGATGAAAGTACGCTGCTCGACTATTCGATGCAGGGTGCTAAACGGCTCTCCGATATTGTTGAGGACATGCTTGATATTGTGCGGATCGAAGCCGAGGGGTTCAGCCTGCGGCGGCACAAGGTAGGTTTTTATCAGCTGTTGCATGAGGTTCATCTCGAGCTGAGCTGGGCTCTCAAGGAACGGAATATCCAGCTGGTCTTTGCACCAGAGGCCGACTGGCCGCCATTATTGGCCGATACCGCCATGGTGAGAAGGGTGTTTACCGATCTTCTTGAGAACGCCATTAAATATACAGCAGATGGTGGGCGAATTGAGGTTTGTACCCAGCAGGTCAGCTTCCAAAATCTGCCGGAGGTTCAACTGAAACCCTTCTATCCCGACGGGGTTGATGCGCTGTCCTGGCAGGGCGATTTTTTGCAGGTCATGGTCCGTGACAATGGCATCGGGATTTCTGATGTCGATCTCCCGCGAATTTTTAATCGTTTCTATGCTGCGGGGAAGCTCGAAGAACACAGCAGCGGTAATAAATTCAGAGGAAGAGGGGTTGGGCTCGGTCTCGCTCTGGTCAAGCGAATTGTTCATGGCCACGGTGGACTCGTCTGGGCCGAGAGCCCAGGGACTGTAGCTGAATCTGGGTTAGAGTGTCCTGGTAGTTGTATCAACCTGATTTTTCCGCTTGATCTGCAACCAGCCCCCTTTGAAGCGGAGGAAGGAACGGTGCGCAGCCGGCGGCCGCGTATTTTGTTGATTGATGATGAACCCGCAATTCGCCGCTTCGTGCAGGTGTTGCTCACCGAACATTTTGATCTTGAGGTCGCCTCTGGCGGGATACAGGGGTTGGAGTTGGCCTTGACCTTTAAACCTGACCTGATTCTGCTTGATCTCTATATGCAGGACATGGACGGCTTCGAGGTCTGTAAAAAGCTCAAGACCCAGTCCGGAACGCGCGATATTCCGGTCGCAATGTTCACAGCGGTGGCTCGCCAGCACGAACGGGAGAAGGGACTTTCGGTCGGAGCTGTCGACTATATTACCAAACCGTTTTTCCCCAAAGAGTTGCTTCGGCGGATTCGCAGTTTGCTTAGCGAGCAAGGATTCAAGTTGGAAGATCTTGAAGAGAAAGAGACTTCCTCGTTTTTCCAGTTGACTTAAGAATTTAAAAGAGGGTACAAGCTAAGTATTGAAGATAGCGCGGATCCCGTCAGATGAGACTGGCAGGTTGATTCCCACCCCTTGAATTCTGAAATCAAATCCCTTTGATTGACTCTACCCTGATGCATCAATTTTGAAATCCCTAATTTAATGTACCGGCAAATTTGTGCCAGATGATACCAAGAGCCTGACCGAAATATCTATATCCTTCTATAAAACTTAGTCGTTTCGATCTCTTTAAAGACCTTTGACCCGCAGCCCCCAAAGGGGAGGGTGCTGCCCTGAATCGGCCCTGTTTTGGCCGTGGAGACCCTGCATGAACCTGAAAGAACTCAAAACCCGGAAGATGTCTGACTTGATTGGCCTTGCTAAAGAACTGAAGGTTGAGGATATCGGTGGCCAACGTCGCCAGGACCTGATCTTTTCCATTCTCAATGCGACGGCCAAGCAGAAAAATGAGATTTCCGGTGAGGGTGTGCTCGAAATTCTACCTGACGGGTTCGGTTTTTTACGGGCACCCGATGCCAACTACCTGCCCGGTCCTGATGATATTTATGTCTCTCCGTCGCAGATTCGGCGCTTCGGTCTGCGCACCGGTGATACCGTGGCGGGTCAGATTCGTCCGCCCAAAGAGGGAGAGCGTTATTTTGCCCTTTTGAAAGTTGCTGAGGTCAATTTTGAAGATCCAGGGAAGATGAAGGAGAAGACCTTCTTCGATAACCTGACACCGCTCTATCCAGAAGAGCACATTATTCTTGAGACCAGCTCTGACAATATGGCAGCACGGGTTATGGACCTGTGCTCTCCGATCGGCAAAGGTCAGCGGGGCCTGATCGTTGCTCCGCCGCGTACCGGCAAGACGGTGCTGATGCAGAATATCGCCAACTCTATTACCCAGAACCATCCTGAAATCTACCTGATTGTCCTGCTGATTGATGAGCGACCTGAAGAGGTCACCGATATGCAACGCAGCGTTAAGGGCGAAGTCATCTCATCGACCTTTGATGAACCAGCCAACCGCCACGTCCAGGTCGCAGAAATGGTCATCGAGAAAGCCCGTCGTCTGGTCGAGCACAAGCGCGATGTCGTGATCCTGCTCGACTCGATTACCCGTCTGGCTCGGGCCTACAACACGATTATCCCTTCCTCTGGTAAAATACTCTCGGGTGGTGTCGATGCCCATGCGCTGCATAAACCGAAGCGTTTCTTCGGCGCCGCGCGAAATATTGAAGAGGGCGGCAGCCTGACGATTATCGCAACGGCCCTGATCGACACCGGTAGTAAGATGGACGAGGTTATCTTCGAAGAATTCAAAGGGACTGGTAATATGGAGGTTCATCTTGATCGAAAACTCTCCGATAAACGGACCTTCCCGGCGATCGATATTAACCGCTCCGGTACCCGCAAGGAAGACCTCTTGATCCCCGAGGCCAGTTTGCAGCGAATCTGGTTGTTGCGTAAATTGTTGTCGACCATGAATTCGGTCGATTGTATGGAATTTATGCTTGATAAGCTGCGAGAATCAAAAACCAATCAGGACTTCCTCGATTCCATGAATCGCTGAGGGAACTTGGCCTGGCCAGAAAACGCTTGCTTGTCGCTCAATTAGATGGTAAAAGACCGCTCTGTTTAAGTCGATTCAGCTCATGACCTGTACCAAAGCCAGGTTGCAAGGAGAAAGAAAATGAAAGAAGGAATTCATCCTGCTTACGAAGAAATCACGGTTCGTTGTGACTGTGGCAACAGTTTTGAAACCCGTTCTACGACCTGCGATGAGATTCATACCGAGATTTGCTCGGCTTGCCATCCGTTTTACACCGGCAAGCAGAAGCTGATTGACACCGCTGGTCGGATTGAGCGTTTCCGTCGCAAGTACGGACCGGGTACGAAATAACCCGTCATCTACGCAATCAACGGCCCTTTCGGGGGCCGTTTTTTTTTGTTTGGAGCTCTTCCCGGCCGGCTTTTACTTGGAGTGTCGCGCCGACTATGGCAGAATCGGGGCGAATTTTTTTACGGGGTGACTCTTTATGCAGATTGAATTACTGACTTATACGCCAGAACCTGAACTGGTGGTCGCCGCTGCCGCGCGCTTGTGCTACTCGAATTCTTCGATCGAAGCATTGCTCGAGAAGAGCCGAACCGAGCGGGAGGCCTTTCTCGAGAAGATCACCTCGCTTGGCCATCTGTCAGTGCTTGAGCATGTCAGCTTCTCCTTCGGGGTTGAAGGGATCAGTCGCGCCTGTTCTCATCAGCTGGTCCGGCATCGTCTGGCCAGTTATTCGCAACAGAGTCAGCGCTATGTCTCTCATAGCAAACGCTTTTCGGCAGTGACACCTGATTCGATTGCGGAGCACGCTGAGCTGAATCAACGCTACCAGCAGCTGCTGAGTGAAATTCATGGCTTTTATGTGGAGATGCTTGACTCCGGGATTCCGGCAGAGGATGCGCGTTTCATCCTGCCAAATGCGGCGACGACCAAGATTGTGGTGACCATGAATGGCCGGGAATTGCTCCACTTTTTTGAACTGCGTTGCTGTCGGCGTGCCCAATGGGAAATCCAGCGCCTGGCCAAAGAGATGCTCAAACTGGTTAAACCCCTGGCCCCGATCCTGTTTTCCAAGGCCGGTCCGGGTTGTGTCGGCGGGGCATGTCCTGAGGGAGAATTGACCTGCGGGGCGATAAATGAGGTGCGTGGCGAGTTCAAACACTTGGTTTGAGGTGATCCCGAAGGGACCTATGTTTCATAATCTTGAAAATGTCGTTGATCGTTTTCGTGAAGTCGAAGGCCTGCTCTCGGATCCGAGCGTCATGTCGAATCAGTCGCGCTATCGCGAGTTGACCCGAGAACATTCGGACTTGAGTGAGGTGGTCAGAGTTTATGGCCTCTACAAGCAGGTCCTGTCTGAAATCGCAGGGAACCGTGAATTATTGCTGGATCCGGACCCTGACATGAAAGCCATGGCGCGTGAAGAGTTGCCTCTGCTCGAAGCGCAACAGGAAGAACTCGAAGCCAACCTGCGTCTGTTGTTGTTGCCGAAGGACCCGAACGATGAGCGCAATAGTATCCTTGAAATTCGTGCCGGGACAGGCGGTGATGAGGCGGCCTTGTTTGCTGCTGATCTGTTCCGGATGTATTCGCGTTATGCCGATGCCCAGGGCTGGAAAATTGAGATTCTCAGTCTTTCCGAAACAGACGGTGGCGGGTTCAAAGAGGTTATAGCGCTGATCAATGGGAATCATGTCTACTCGCGGCTCAAGTTTGAAAGTGGCACCCACCGTGTCCAACGTGTCCCTGCGACCGAAACCCAGGGGCGAATTCACACCTCGGCCTGCACCGTGGCGGTATTGCCAGAGGCTGAAGATGTTGATGTTGATATCAACCCGGCCGATATCAGACTTGATCTGTTCCGGGCCTCGGGCGCGGGCGGTCAGCATATCAACAAAACCGAATCAGCAGTGCGTTTGACGCATATCCCGACCGGGCTGGTCGTCTCCTGCCAGGATGAAAAATCGCAACATAAAAACAAGGCCAAGGCGATGAAGGTACTGCAGTCACGTCTGTACGATAAAATGCTGGCGGAACAACAATCTGTCATGGCGGCGGATCGCAAAAGCCAGGTCGGCAGCGGCGATCGCAGCGAGCGTATCCGGACCTACAATTTTCCCCAGGGCCGCTGCACCGATCACCGGATCAATTTGACCCTCTATCGGCTTGATGCCATTATGCAGGGTGATGTCGGTGAGGTGATTGATGCCCTGATCACTGATCATCAGGCGGCACTCTTGAGTCAGCAGGAGCGTTCGGCTTGAGCGACGTTGATGCCTGGACTCTGCTGAAGTTGTTGCGCTGGACAACCAGTTTTTTCCAGGATAAGGGGATCGATAATCCACGGCTTGATGCTGAACTCCTGATTGCCCATGTTCTGAAGCTGGACCGGGTCGGCGTCTACCTTAATTACGACCGACCCCTGACTCCTGAGGAGTTAAGCCTGATCCGGCCGTTGGTCAAGCGCCGGGGGCAACGGGAGCCCTTGCAATATATTCTGGGAAATACTGAATTCTGGTCCCTCGAGTTCAAGGTGTCACCGGCGGTCTTGATTCCACGTGCCGATACCGAAGTTCTGGTCGAAGAAGCCTTGAAAAAAGCTGATGACGTCGGAGAACTGCTCGATATCGGGACCGGGAGCGGCGCTATTGCCCTTAGCTTTGCGTATGAAAAGGTGCGCTGGCAGGTTACCGGATTCGATATCTCAGCCGCTGCGCTGGCGGTTGCTAGAGGAAATGCCGACAACCACACGCTCGAGTCGCGCTGCCGGTTTCTTTTAGGTGACCTTGCTCAACTACCGGAAAGATCTTTCGATCTGGTGGTCTCCAACCCGCCCTACATCAGCAGCTCGGAATATGAAGCATTGATGCCGGAAGTACGCAATCATGAGCCGTCGCAGGCGCTGTTGGCCGGGGCCGACGGCCTTGATTGCTATCGTTTACTGGCGGCACAGGTCGATAAAATTCTCAAGCCGGGCGGGTGGTTGCTCTGCGAAATCGGTTGTTCCCAGGAACAGCCGGTGTTTGATCTTTTGCAGAAAGCAGGATTGAACGAAATCTATTGTCGGCAGGATTATGCCGGCAATCCGCGTGTCGTCGGTGGACGGCGCAGGTTTTAAAAATGTGTATCTGAGAGATAGAGCCTTTTGCATAAAATTGTGATCAAGGGCGGCCTGCCGCTTAATGGTGAAGTTCAGATCAGTGGAGCCAAAAATGCGGTCCTGCCGCTTTTATTTGCCACCTTACTGTCTGCGGGGCAGAGTGAAATCTGCAATGTCCCCGATTTACGTGATATTGACACGGCCCTGTCCCTTTTGAAAATTCTGGGTGCGCCGACTGCGCGGGCTGAGGACTGCTGTCAGGTGGATGCGCGCACGATTCAGAGTGTCGAGGCGCCCTATGATCTGGTGCGAACCATGCGGGCCTCGGTGCTGGTCTTAGGGCCGCTGCTGGCGCGGTGTGGTCATGCGCGGGTCAGTCTGCCGGGGGGCTGCGCCATTGGTGCGCGTCCGATCGATCAGCATCTGAAGGGTTTCGAAGCCCTCGGGGCCAGGATCACCCTGGAACATGGCTATGTTGAGGCGCGCGCCGAGCGCCTGCGTGGGGCGCATATCATTTTTGATATGCCGACGGTTGGAGGTACCGAAAATCTGCTGATGGCGACCGCCCTGGCCGAAGGCGAATCGATCATTGAAAACGCTGCGCGCGAACCTGAAATTGTGCAGCTCGCTGAAGCGTTGATCTCTATGGGTGCCAAAATCGAGGGCGCCGGTACTGCACGCATCCATATTGAAGGGGTCAGTTCTTTACAACCGTTGAAAATATCGGTGATGCCGGATCGGATTGAGGCAGGTACCTTCATGATTGCCGCCGCCATGACTCGCGGCAATGTGCTGGTGCGTGGTGCACGGCAGCGGGATCAGGAGGCCTTGTTGAAAAAAATGACCGAGGCCGGCGCGCATATTGATGCAACTCAGGACGGCTTGCGCGTCATTGGCCCCGACCGGTTGATGCCGGTTGATATCCGAACCTCGGCTTTTCCCGGCTTCCCCACCGATATGCAGGCCCAGTTCATGGCGATGATGTCCCTGGCCGATGGCACCAGCCGGGTCTCGGAAAATGTTTTTGAAAATCGCTTCATGCATGTCTGTGAGCTGCAGCGTTTGGGTGCCGATATCAGTATTGATGGCCATAGTGCGACTATCCATGGGGTTAAACAGTTGCACGGCGCGCCGGTGATGGCGACCGATCTGCGCGCGAGCGCCTGTCTGATTCTGGCCGGTCTCGCCGCGGAAAATACGACCGAGGTGTCCCGCATCTATCATCTCGATCGCGGTTATGAACGGATCGAAGCAAAATTGGCGAAACTCGGTGCTTGTATCGCCCGGGTTCCTGAATAAGCAGGGCGACCGAAGTAAGGAATAATACTCATGAATGACTGGATCACCTTTGCCCTGCCGAAAGGGCGCATACTCGAAGATTCCATGGAGCTTTTTGCGCAGATCGGGATCACCTGCCCCGAGATGCATGAGAAGAGTCGCAAGTTGGTCTTTGAAAACCCTGAGTTGAAATTACGCTTCATGGCTGTTCGCGCGACTGACGTACCGACCTATGTTGAATACGGTTGTGCCGATATCGGGGTCGTCGGTAAGGACACCCTGCTTGAGCAGGGGAAGGACCTCTATGAACCGGTCGATATGAAGTTCGGTTACTGCCGGTTGGTGGTGGCGGAACCGAAGAATTTGCAGGCGGAGGATAACCCGCTCAACTGGTCAAACATTCGGGTGGCGACCAAATATCCCAACATCACCGAACGTTATTTTGCTCAAAAGGGGGTGCAGGTCGAACTGATTAAACTCTACGGGTCGATTGAATTGGCCCCGCTGGTCGGTCTTTCGGAGCGGATTGTCGACCTGGTCTCGACCGGCGGCACGCTCAAGGCGAATGGTATGGTTGAAGTCGAAACTATCGCTGAAATCACCAGCCGCCTGATCGTGAATCGCGCCAGCCTCAAGACCAAGCATCAGCGGATCGGCAAGATCATCGAGGATCTGGAAAAGGTCGTCGGTGATGAGGTGCGGATCTCGGAATGATGACATTCTGTGAGAGGTGAAGTGTGAGGTGCGAGGCGTGAAAGGTGAGGTGATGAGATGATGCGGATTTTGAAATTTACTGATGCAGATTTTGCTGAGTCATTTCGGAAGATTGAGCAACGTGCCGAAGAGATTCCTTCCGGAATTGAGCAGACCGTAAAAGAGATTCTCGCCGATGTGCGCTTGCGTGGCGATGCGGCGCTCTTCGAGTTGACCGCCAGGTTTGATCGGTTGCTACTCACGGCCTCCACCGTCGAAGTGACCGCCGCCGAAATGGATGCCGCCGTCGCCCAGGTGAGTGCAGAATCTTATGCCGCGCTGGAACTCGCCGCCAAGCGCATTGCGGATTACCATCGCAAGCAGAAGCAGGAGACCTGGCTCTCAACCGACGAAACGGATGTGCTGGTCGGTCAACTGGTACGTCCTCTCGATCGGGTCGGGATCTACGTGCCGGGCGGCAAGGCGAGCTATCCCTCTTCGGTTTTGATGAATGCCGTGCCAGCCAAGGTTGCGGGTGTCGGTGAAGTTGTGATGGTGGTGCCGATGCCGGACGGGGTGATTAACCCGGCTGTGCTGGCCGCCGCTAAAATTGCCGGAGTCGATCGTGTATTCAAGCTGGGTGGAGCCCAGGCGGTCGCGGCACTGGCTTTCGGTACCGCGTCGGTGCCCAAGGTCGACAAGATCACCGGACCGGGAAATATCTATGTCGCCACCGCCAAACGGCTGGTCTTTGGTCTGGTCGATATTGATATGATTGCCGGGCCGAGCGAGATTCTGGTTATCAATGATGGCAGCGGTACGGCCTCACATATCGCCGCCGACCTGCTCAGTCAGGCCGAGCATGATGAGCTGGCTTCGGCGGTACTGGTCACCAGTTGTGAGAAGATGGCGGCGGAGGTGCAGGCTGAAGTGGAAAAGCAACTTCATCATCTCAGTCGCGAAAAGATAGCGCGTCAGTCGATCGACAATTACGGCGCAATCATTGTCGCGAAAGATCTGGACGAAGCGATCGCTTTTTCAAATCGGATCGCACCTGAACATCTGGAACTCGCGGTGGATGATCCCTTCGCGATCCTGCCGCAAATCCGTCACGCCGGTGCGATCTTCATGGGGCATCATACCCCCGAGGCGGCGGGCGATTATATCGCTGGTCCCAATCACACCTTGCCGACTGGCGGGACCGCGCGCTTCTTCTCGCCGTTGTCCCTTGATGATTTTGTAAAAAAATCAAGCATCATCAGCTTCAGCCCGGCCGGCTTAAAGCGCCTGGGCAAAGAGATCATCCACATCGCCGAACTCGAAGGGCTGCAAGCCCACGCGAAATCGGTTTCGATCCGTTTGCAAGACTAAAGTCGATTTCTAACTCGGGAGAGACATCATGGCACGCAGCGCAAAAATTGAGCGGAAGACCAAAGAGACCGAGATTTGTGTTGAGTTGAATCTGGATGGTTCCGGTACGGAGAATATTTCAACACCGGCCCCCTTTTTTGATCACATGCTCTCGGCATTGACCCGCCACGGCTTCTTTGATCTAACCGTCGTCGCCAAAGGGGATATTGAAATCGATGCCCATCATACGGTTGAAGATGTCGGCATCTGTCTGGGCGAGGCGTTCAAGAAGGCGCTCGGCGATAAATCCGGTATCCGTCGTTTCGGGCGCGGCACCATGCCGATGCATGAAGCGCTGGCGTCGATCATTATTGATTTCTCCGGGCGTCCGTTTCTGGTCTTCAATGCGGAGATTCCCAAGGCGCAGATCGGTAATTTTGAAACTGAACTGGTCGCAGAGTTCTTTGTCGCCTTCTGCAACCACAGCGGTGCCAATATCCACGTCAATCTCGCCTACGGCGATAACCTGCATCACATCATCGAAGCTATCTTCAAGGCGTTCGGCCGGGCGCTGGATGAAGCGACCTCCATTGATCCACGCATTCGCGGGGTGCTGTCGACCAAGGGCAGTCTCGAATAATGGCGTCGTGAGGCTTTTTTGATTATTCCTTCTCCCTCAGGGAGAAGGTGGCCGAAGGCCGGATGAGGGGATTGTTTGAGATTCCCCCTCACCCTGGCCCTCTCCCTGAGGGAGAGGGGATTTATTCAGAGAGACAGAATGATTAACATCATAGATTACGAAATGGGCAACCTGCGCAGCGTCGAGAAGGCCTTTGAGTCCCTCGGCTTTGCTGTCCGGGTCAGCGCCAATCCGCAGGATATTGCCAGCGCCGATAAAATTGTATTGCCGGGCGTCGGCGCCTTTGCCGACTGCGTGAACAATTTGCGGGCCGGTGGTTTTGTTGACCCCTTGCTGGCTCACGTTAAGACCGGCAAGCCGTTGTTAGGGATCTGCGTCGGCATGCAGATGCTGTTTGATGAGAGTGAAGAGTTCGGCCAGCATCAGGGGCTTGGCCTGATCCCCGGCAAGGTAATGCGTTTCCCCTCGGGCATGGTCGAGAACGGCGAACGTCTCAAGGTGCCGCACATGGGCTGGAATAACCTGTTGCAGAAGCAGGCCTCACCGTTGTTTAAAGGTGTGCTTGACGAAAGCTTCGTCTACTTTGTCCATTCCTATTACTGTCAGGCCGAGAACCAGGCCGATGTTGCCGCCAGCTGTCGCTACGGGGAGGTCGAGTTCTGTGCCTCCCTCTGGCACGACAATATCCTTGCGACGCAGTTTCACCCTGAAAAGAGCCAGTTGATTGGCTTGAATATTTTTAAAAACTTTGGAGAGATGTAAGTGATTATTCTGCCCGCGATTGATCTGAAAGAAGGCCGCTGTGTCCGCCTGGAGCAGGGTCTGATGGATAAGGATACCGTCTATAATGATGATCCGGCCGCTCAGGCGCTGACCTGGCAGGAGCAGGGCGGTGAACTCCTGCATATCGTCGATCTCGATGGCGCCTTTGCCGGGGTACCGAAGAACAAGGCCGCGATCCGCGCGATTGTTGCAGCGATCAGCATTCCCAGTGAACTGGGCGGCGGTATCCGTGATCTGCAAACGATTGAGGCGTATCTTGAGTTGGGTGTGACCCGGGTGATTCTCGGTACCATCGCCAAGGAGAATCCTCTGCTTGTCGCGGAAGCGTGCAAAAAATTCCCCGGTCGGATCGTGGTCGGTATCGATGCCATGAAGGGGCTGGTCGCGGTGCGTGGCTGGGCCGATGTGACCGAAAAACTCGCGACCGAAATGGCCAAAGAGATGGAAGGCTTCGGCGTTGAGGCAATCATCTACACCGATATCGCGCGTGACGGTATGATGCAGGGGCCGAATATCGAGGCGACCAAAGCGCTGGCTGAAGCGATCAATATCCCGGTGATTGCTTCGGGCGGGCTCTCGAGCCTCGATGACATCCGGCGTCTGATGGCGATCGAATCTTCCGGGGTGACCGGCGTCATCACCGGCAAGGCGATCTACTCCGGAGCTATTGATCTGCGCGAAGCGGTCGCTCTGACCAGGCAGAGACAGGATTAATCAGATGCTGACCAAAAGAATTATCCCCTGCCTCGACGTCAAGGATGGCCGCGTGGTCAAAGGGGTGCAGTTTGTCGGCCTGCGTGACGCCGGGGACCCGGTTGAGGCCGCCGAGGCCTACGACGCCCAGGGCGCAGATGAACTGATCTTTCTCGACATCACCGCCAGCAGCGATAATCGCGACACCATCATCGATGTGGTGCGACGCACCGCCGAGCGGGTCTTTATGCCGCTGACCGTAGGCGGAGGGATTCGGAGCTGTGAAGACATTCGCAAGATGCTTAACGCCGGAGCCGACAAGGTGTCGATCAACACCGCCGCGGTGTTTAATCCCGAGTTTGTGCGTGAAGCTGCGAACCGTTTTGGCAGCCAGTGCACCGTAGTTGCCATTGACGCGCGTCGTGTCCCCGATTCTAATCCGACGCGCTGGGAAGTTTACACCCATGGTGGCCGTAAACCGACCGGTATCGATGTGGTCGAATGGGCTCAGAAGATGGAAGCCTACGGCAGCGGGGAAATTTTGCTGACTTCGATGGACTGTGACGGTACCAAGGATGGCTACGATATTGCTCTGACCCGCGCGGTCAGTGATGCGGTTGAGATTCCGGTGATCGCCTCGGGCGGGGTCGGTACTCTCGAACATATCCGCGAGGGGTTGGTGGAGGGCGGTGCCAGTGCGGCCCTTGCGGCTTCGATCTTCCACTTCAAGCAATACACCATCGCCGAGTGCAAGGAATATCTGAAACAGCATGGGGTGCCAGCCAGAATCCTGTGAGGGGTGAGGCGTAAAGAGTGAGGGGGAGGAGAGATGATGTCTTTGGTTGAACAATTGAAATTTGATAGTGATGGCCTGATCCCGGCGATCACCCAGGACGCCGAGACTGGCGAAGTGCTGATGATGGCCTACATGAACGCCGAGGCCGTCACCCAAACCCTGGCGACGGGCAAGGTTCATTACTATTCGCGCTCGCGCCAGAAGCAGTGGCTGAAGGGTGAAACCTCCGGTCATTTTCAGATCGTCAAGGAGATCCGCTTCGATTGCGACAACGACTGTTTGCTGATCAAGATTGAGCAGCAGGGCGCCGCCTGTCATACCGGGCAGCGCAGCTGTTTTTATCGTTCCTGGGATGCGGGGATAAAAGCAGGAGGCGAGAAACTGGTTGATACCGCCAGTATCTACGCCCGGCAGGATATTATGGAAGCGCTCTATAATATCATTCAGGAGCGCAAGCAGCTGGCCGACGGCGAGAAGTCCTATGTCAAGTCACTCTTTGATAAGGGGCTGGACAAGATCCTCGGCAAGATCGGTGAAGAAGCGACCGAGACCGCGGTTGCCGGCAAGGGCGGCATCAAGCAAGAGATTATCGGCGAGGTCGCCGATCTCTTCTTCCACGTCCTGGTCCTGCTCGGTTATTACGATCTGCCGCCAGAAAGAATCTACGCCGAACTGCGGCGCCGCTTCGGCCTGTCGGGTCTCGACGAGAAGGCCGCTCGCGGTAAGTGAACAAGTTGTCAGCGGGACCAACATCCCGAGTTATAATTCATTCCCGGACTCAGCGTACCACCTGTGCTGCTGCAATCCCGGATTTTAACGACTTTAGCTGCTCCAATGTGAGTTGCCCGGTCAGGCCGAGATCGAAGAATTTCTGGCTGCGGGCTGCGACCGATCCGTTCAAGCTGCGCGTCAGTGGCTGGATCTTGCCGGTGACATCCATGTATTGAAGGACCAGGATAATTCCACCGACACTTCTGGGCGTCGGATTACCAATCTGCGCAACAATCCTTCCCTGGGCGTCCTGCCCGGTTCTGAGCTGTAAATACTTAGCGGGATTATCCTTCAGGTCCAGATCAACCAGGGCGCCGTAGGCCTGCTGGCCAAGTTCCCCCTGATTGCTCGCAACCTTGGCAAAGTAGGCTTTCGCCTCATCCAGATGCCCGGCTTTTTGCGCCAGGTTTCCGAGTGAATTGTAGGCCTCGGCGGTCGGCAGCAGTTTGACACTGTACTTCAGGTCGGCTTGCGCCTGGGTGACCAGATTTAACTGCTCGTTGACCTTACCGCGTTGCAGGTAGAAGTAGAAGAGGTTGGGGTTCAGACGTGTAGCCGTGTCGTACTGAACGATAGCCGCGCCAAACTGTTTCTTCTTCTGCTCCACATCCCCCAGCAACCCATAGAAGATAGCTTCCTTAGGTTCCAGCGCGATCGCCTGTTGGGCCAGACGGCTGGCGCTCGTCAAATCACCTTTCGCCAGCGCCTCACGCCCCTTGTCGTAGGCGGCGTAGGCCGGTTTGGTTTTGAGCAGATGCGCGATCTTTTCCTGGTAACGTACGCTTCCGATCTCGCCCCCTTTGGGCAGGGTTGCCAGCATGGCGATATTATCTTGTACGCGTTCCTCTGACGGCGGATGGCTGGCAAAGAGGCCATTAAGCCAATCCTGCTGTTTTCCCTCAGCGAGTTTGACAAAGGTGCGCTGCAGGTCGACGGCGCCTTGTGGATCGTAGCCGGCACGCGACATGTACAACATGCCGTAGTGATCCGCTTCACGTTCGGCATCGCGGCCGAACTTCTGCGTGATCAGCTGGGCCCCGAGCCCCGCGCCCATCTGGGCCAGATTGGCATAATCTGTTCCCTGGGTGGCGAGGGCGGCCCCCATCATCCCGGCTTGAAGCAACATCCCTTTGGACATGCTTTGGGCGCCATGACCGGCGGCGGCATGGACTATTTCATGGCCGAGGACGGCTGCCAGTTCAGATTCACTCTTTAACTCCGTCAGCAGTCCACGGTTGATCGAAATTTTGCCACCGGGTAAGGCCCAGGCGTTGGGGACGGAGTTGTTCAGGACCTTGAACTCATAAGGGAGTTTTCTATCACTCACCGCAGCGAGCTTCTGCCCGACCTGGTTGACATAGGTCGCCAGTTCGGGATCAGCCACATAATCACCTCCCTGAGTCTGGCGCGCCGGGGCGTACTGCTGTGCGCCGATGGCGAGCTCCTGCTGCTCACTGACCAGACTGAATTCATTCTTGCCGGTTACCGGGTTGACGGCGCAGCCGGATAGAAGAGCAAATATCGCGCAGAGTATCAGTCGTCTTTTCATCATTCCAAATCCTTTTCGCCATGCATCAGATCAATCTTTGACCAAGCTGACCCAGGTTGGGAACCTGGAGGGTCAGTCTCTGCTTGAAAAATTAACCGTGCTAGTTGCTTCGAAATCAGGTCAGTTTCGGTCGAAATACCGACAAGCCGAGTTTACCATTCTCTGCGGCAAGTGTCGCCTGCGTCTCCTCATTCGGAAGGGCAGGGGCATTAAAAGATTAAATTTTCATCAAAGTCATTTGGCTAAGAGTGAAATGTGGTCGGCAGGAAAAAGAAAGGATCTTGCCTGAGGCAGGTCAATGTTGTTGTCTTATTTATGATTAATAGAGATAACTGAAAATTGTAAAATTTTGTTTTCCTATGTGGGGGAGAAGAAATTTATGACTGGGCACTGCTGGAGAATATGAGTCGAATCGGATGGGACCGGCTTAGTATCGTGTCAGCCTGGTGTGTTGAAAAAGAGGGCAACAGAGTTAAAGGGCTGAGGGCCCTGGAGGTACATTGCCGCTCATATTATGCTAATTTTTGCATGAAATTCGGGGCGTGGATGCGAGGGTGTGACGTCATATCTGTACGATGCAGCGCTGTCAGCTAATTTTCCGCCTCATAGGAAGGATCGTTAATCAGCGGACTGATTGCTCTCTTGCGCCGAGAATTCTGGTTGCCATTTTGGTGACAAGTCTCTCACGCGTGCAGAGTGTTAAAGCCGATTACTTACTCAGCAAAATCCTCAATCAAGCTAATATGTAAAATACTCCGCTATAGCTTATCCCTTGACCCCCCATAGTAGAACAATATTTTACATTTCCCCATGTTGTGCATTAGGTTTGATAGAATGCAGATTAGAGCTTCAGGTTTAGGTTAGTTGCGGGGTCTAGAGGGTTTCGGGGAAGAAGGGCAGTAAGCTAATACTCAGGCCAATGGGAATTGCCTAGCTTTTCACTAGCGAAAGATCAAAAACCTTGTAAGCTTTTTACTCAGATCAGGGCGCGTGTTGTTACTTCTTGTTGCGATTCTGCCGTTGATCAGTCCCTCCGAGAGTACGGATACATCACAAAGGGGTCGAAGGAATATCACCTGGTAAATACAATAATTAATATGGCAAACCCCATCCTCCAGATCAGAGGGTTAGATTTGATATTAAGTGCGCCCGTCTGCATCCATCTGATATTCGGTCAGGTGGGTACTGTTCCCACTTGTTTAAGAACAAGTAAAATTTAGAGAAGGAGTGGCAAATGAAACAGAGAAAGCTTGTATCAATCGTCCTTGCTCTCGTCCTGACAGTCCTTTTTTCCGGTGTCAGTTTTGCCAGCACTCTGGAGAAAATCGTCGAGCGTGGTGAATTGCGCGTCGCTGTTCAGTCCGGAGCGCCACCTTATGCTTTTATTGACAAGCAGGGGAACCCAGCTGGTTCGATGGTCGATTTCACCCAGGGAATGGCGGACGCCATGGGGGTTAAGTTAAAAATTCTTTCTTACGATTGGGATGGTCTGATCCCGGCTCTTTTATCCGGGAAAGCCGACATATTGGCCGCCGATATGACTCCTACCCTGAAGCGCGCCTTAAAAGTTACCTTTACTGATCCCTGGATTTATGTTCAACCCTGCATTTTTACCACGACTAATGCCAGTTTTCAGACGCTTGAAGATGTAAATAAACCGAGCGTAACCGTAGGTGTTCTTTTAGGTTCCACCGGCGAAAGTATCGCTAAAAAATACCTGCCAAATGCTAAAATAAAGTCTTATAAAGGTGGCGGCCGGATGATCGTTCAGGCTTTGGAAGCGGGCCATGTTGACGCCGGCGTTAATGATGACTTGGCCGTGCTTACCGTACTTCCCGATTACCCGCCCAACTCTATCCGTCTGCTGGAAAAACGTCTCGGCCCATCCAAAGATCCCCTTGCTTTTGCTGTACAACCAGAATCGGTCAATTTGTGGCAATGGGTTAATCTTTATTTTAAAACAATTAGAGCCAATGGGACTTATGACAAGAATATCTCCTATTGGATGGAAGGGATTGAATGGAAAAAAGACCATTAATCCACCAAGGTTTGTTTATTTAAAAAATAAGTAAAAAAATATACTGAAGTAATGGGTCAGGCAGCTATGAAATATTAGTTTCATAGCTGCCTGACTAATGACGGATATTAATATGCTAGAGTATTTTAATTTTAGAGTTATTTACGAATATCTGCCATTATTTCTGACTGGATTGAAATATACTTTTATTATCTCTCTTGTCTCACTAGGTCTTGCTCTTATCGTCGGTATTATCGCCTCTGCGTGTCGAATTTCAGGTTTAAAATTACTTGCGTATCCAGTTATTGCCTATATCGAAGTTATTCGTTCAACACCTCTTCTGGTTCAAATCTATTTTCTCTATTTTGGCCTGCCAACCCTTGGGATAATGGTGCCGGAAATTCAGACCGGGATCATTGCCTTGATGCTTAATTCCGGGGCCTATATTGCAGAAATTATCCGTGCCGGAATTAATTCCGTGGATCAGGGCCAGATCGAAGCGGGGCTCTCGTCCGGCCTGAATTATATTCAGAGAATGCGATTTATCATTCTACCGCAAGCCTTGGGGGTAACCGTTCCCCCTTTGTTGGGACAGGCGATCGTGCTGGTCAAGGATACCGCCCTGCTCTCACTCATATCGGTTATGGACCTGACTCGCAGTGGGCAGACTATGACCTCCGAACGATTTATGCCTGCGGAAGCATTTTTAACGGTTACCTTTTTTTACATGTGTATTTATTTTTGCCTCAAAGCCCTGGCTGACTGGTCGCAGCGGAAGCTGATTTTCAGGGAGGTCTATTAAAATGATCTCCTTCTATTTCGGCCGTCTGGTGGAGATCTTCCCCTTCTTTCTTCAAGGCTTGTGGATGACCACCAAGATTGCCTTTATCAGTCTTGCGGTCTGTACCCTGATCGGATTTGTCCTTGGGATGATCAGATCAAGCAATAATATCTGGTTAAAACGCCTTATCGGAGTCTACATCTCTTTTGCTCGGGGAACTCCATTTGTGGTTCAGATTTTTATCGTCTTTTTTATCTTCCCTGAATGGGGAATCCAGCTCGAACCGTTTTCTGCCGCGTTGCTGGCCATGGCGATTATGGGGTCGGCATTCATCTGTGAAATTGTTGCAAGTGGGATTGACTCAATCCCTAAGGGTCAGCACGAAGCCGCCACCTCTTCCGGATTAACTAAATTTCAACAACTGCGTTTGGTTATCATCCCTCAGGCGATGAAGGTGATCGTGCCACCATTGGTGGGGCAGTATGTGCTTTTGATTAAAGACACCTCCGTTGTCTCGGTTATCGGGGTGATGGATTTAACCCGGGTGGGTTGGGTGACGGTGATGAGAATCCCTGAAGGGCTGATGGTTTTTGCACTGGTTGGAGTTCTTTATTTTTCCATTTCATACCCCCTGATTCTTCTTTCCAATTATCTGGAGAAGAAGATGGCGGTATAAGCAGTAGCTAAGTAGTTCTCTGTTGTGACCCGGCTGATTATTTAATGAGGTCCAAGCAACAAAGCAGGAAAGGGCTCAAGGAGTAATGATTGAATTTAAAGGCGTCAACAAATGGTTCGGCGAACTTCACGTCTTAAACCAAATAGATTTGTTTATACCCAAGGGGGAGGTTTTGGTCATCTGCGGTCCCAGCGGCTCAGGCAAATCGACCCTCATCAGGTGTATCAACAAACTTGAACCAATTCAGCGAGGTGAAATTTTTGTTAACGATATGTCCGTCCATGATTCATCCACAAACCTGACCAAACTCCGGGGTGAAATAGGTTTTGTGTTTCAGCAATTTCATCTCTATCCCCACATGACCGCACTCCAAAATATTATGTTGGCACCAGTCAACGTAAAAAAAATTCCAAAAAGTGAAGCTGAAAAAATCGCCAGAGAAAAATTGGACAGGGTCGGGCTGGCTGAAAAAGCTGATGCCTATCCTGTTCAGCTGTCTGGTGGGCAACAACAACGGGTGGCTATTGCACGTGGGCTTGCAATGTCACCGGAGGTTATGCTCTTTGATGAACCCACCTCTGCCTTAGACCCGGAAATGATCGGTGAGGTTTTGGACGTTATGGTGAGCCTTGCTTCTGAAGGGATCACGATGTGTGTCGTAACCCATGAAATGGGCTTTGCTAAAAAGGTCGCCGATCGGGTTCTGTTTATGGATGAAGGCAAGATTATCGAGACCGGCCGGCCGGTAGATTTTTTTGATAATCCTAAAACGGAACGTGCTGCTGATTTTATCAGTAAAATTCTGTCCCATTGATCAGATTGGCCGCCTCATCACCTCTGATAACCAGTTGTGAGCTGCCATTTGAATGAGCTTTTTACAGAAATAGGAGCTGGATAATGAAGATTGTTGTTTTGGGTGGTCTGGGTTCTCAGGGTCGTGCCGTACTCATTGATCTGGCAAGAAGTCCCGCCGTTGACGAGGTAATTTGTGCCGATGCTAATCTCGCTGGCTGGGCACAGTTTGCCAAAACAGTTGATACCAAAAAAATTACACCAGTAAAGATGGATGCGTCTTCGCCAGAAGCCTTGTGCCACCTGTTTAAGCAAGGCGTTGATGTCGCCATCGATCTGCTTCCGGTCAGTTTTATGTCCAATGCATTTGAAGCGGCGATTGCATCAGGAGTTCCTCTGGTCAGTACCAATTATGCGCACAGCTTGCGCCATCTGCACCAGCAGGCTCTGGATGCCGGGGTTACCCTGGTGCCTGAATGCGGCCTGGACCCCGGAATCGACCTGGTGCTCTTCGGCCATGGTGTCAGGCAGTTTGATGAAGTCAAGGTGCTTAACTCCTACTGTGGCGGTTTCCCCGAGAAAAGCGCCTGCAACAACCCTCTCAATTATAAGGTCACCTGGAATTGGGAAATGGTCCTGCGCAGCTCGATGCGGAATTCGTTGTTTATCAAGGATGGCCAGAGGTTGGCTATCCCGGCTGCCGACCAGCATAAAGCAGAGAATGTCGGTACGATATTGTTCCCCGGGCTTGGTGAGTTGGAGTGCATTCCCAACGGCGATGCCGCGGTATATGCAGATCTCTTGGGCATTGCCGCTACCATTGAAGAGACCACCCGCTACGCCTTGCGTTGGCCCGGGTGGAGTAATTTCTGGCGTCCATTAAAGCAGTTGGGTTTTCTTTCTGATGAGGCGCTCGACTTTCCTTGTGGTCAGGTCAGTCCCTTGCAGTTCCTCACGACCCTTATCGGGCCGCAGGTCCAGTACGAGAAAACCGAAAAAGATATTGTCGTTATGCAAAATGTTTTTGAAGGAATTAAGGATGGAAAACGGAAATCGCTTGTCTCGAATTTATTGATCGAAAGGGATCTTGAGTCGGGTCTTTTTGCCATGAATATGGGTGTCGGCTATCCCGTAAGTGTTGTGGCCCAAATGATCGCTAAGGGGGAAATAACCAAAAAGGGGCTATTATCTCCAGCCCTGGACATCCCCTGTGAAACCTTTTTTTCTGAATTATCAAAGCGCGGAATCAAAATTGATACTGAGATGAAGGATCTGGATTGAAACGCGTAGATGTCGACTGACTGATTTGCTGAAATGGGTAGATGATCTGCCCGACCAACCGAGACCGTTTCCTCGTGCTGCATTATTTTGGTGCTGACGGCCGCTCGTCAGCACCAAAGGAGACCCTCCCCGAATGCCTGACTTTGACTCCATCCCCCGCATGACAATCGGTCATGGACCAACCCCGCTCGAGGCAATGCCTAGATTGTCACAGGCGGTTGGTTGCAATCTGTATATTAAACGCGACGATTGCACCGGCCTGGGAGCTGGTGGCAACAAAACCCGTAAGTTGGAATATCTGGTCGCTGCCGCCCGCGATGAGGGGGCCGATACATTAGTCACTATTGGCGGATTGCAGTCGAACCATGCTCGGCAGACGGCTGCAGCGGCAGCTAAATGTGGTTTTGTCTGTGAACTGGTCCTTGAGGATGTCGCAGGGACTCCTAAACAGGATTACTACAACAATGGCAACCTGCTGCTCGACAGGTTGTTCGGGGCAAATATTCATCCTGTGGTTGAGGGTGAAGATGGCGTCGTAGTCGCTGATCAATTGATGGCCAGGTTGGCTGAAGCGGGGAGAAAACCATATCTTATCCCGGTGGGTGGTTCTAACGAAGTCGGCAGCCTCGGGTATGTTCGCTGCGCACATGAAATATTGGCGCAGATCACAACGCAGAACATCCAGGTGGATCAAATTGTTCACGCTTCGGGCAGCGCGGGGACGCAAGCCGGTCTGTTGGCAGGTCTCATTGCGGCGGGGGCTGATATTCCGGTGCTGGGTATCGCCGTAAGCCGTGATACCGAAGCACAGCAGGCGCTGGTTCAGGCCTTGCTGGAGAAGACACTTCAGTACCTGGGGCTCGACCCTGCGCTAGCTACTGGCCGTGTTGTGGCGGATGGTGGTTATTTTGGCGAGGGTTACGGTATAACGACACCCGCGACGCTGGAGGCCGTGAAAATGTGTGCTCGGGTAGAAGGTATATTGCTCGATCCGGTGTACACCGGCAAAGGGATGGCCGGTCTCATTGATAAGTGTCGCAGTGGCGTCTTCAGCTCTGGCCAGAATATTCTTTTTTTGCACACGGGTGGGAGCCCGGGACTCTTTGCCTATCGCGAACTGTTGTAATCACTCTCCCCTGGAGTGTTTTTTTTTGGTCTGGTCTCCATGGAGAGACCATCTCCCTGCAGGTCTTCGCATTATGAGCCATAAGGTTTATATGGACGGTGAAAATTAATCAGCGCTGAAATTTTTTACCATTGGAGCGGGATTGTTGGCGACCAGTCTGATTGATTACCTCTTGAAGCATTCGCAAGAATATGGCTGGCAAGTCACCCTGGGCGACATGTCATTGGAGACGGCCCAGCGTAAAGTGGCCAGCCATCCCAACGGACGCGCGATTCAATATTAACTTTTATCGATCTATCTGCTGCTAGACAATGAATTCAAACAGCATCATATTTACCCATAGTCCGCTTCTATACCCCATCTAGCAAAACAGTATTATCTATTTTTCTGTATTGTCTTTAACTTGTCTGACGACAATCTGGATTTCAGGTCAATCTATCTATATTTCGGAAAAGTTGTTTAATATTAAGGTATTGTACCTTCCGCATATCCCTTTATGCGCCCTTTAATATTCCTTTTTAATTAAGGGGATTCTATTATTTATGGTTGCTTTATTTCTGAATCTGGGTGCTAGGTAGAATATTGTTATAATTAGACAATTGGTGTACTGCTTCCAGGTTAGTGTTAGAAGACAAAATATCTATTTTCAGCATCCTTAAAGAGATGCACCTCAAGCTTAATCAACCTTATCTGGAGGAAAGTTATGAAGAAAATGACCAGGATCCTGTCAATTGCATTGCTCGTTGTTTTTGGAATGATGTTTTCGCAAGGTCAAGCAAATGCAGAAGAATCTGTCTTGAAAACCGTGCAGGAGCGTGGGTATCTGAATTGTATAATTGGCAATTCATTTGTCGGTTTTTATACCGTCAATAAAGAGGGCGAATGGTCGGGTATGGATATTGATATCTGCCGCAGTGTTGCCGCCGCTGTTTTCGGAGATAAAGACAAGGTGAAGTTTAATCCCGTGCAATGGGCGCAAAGTTTCACCTCGATTAAGAGCGGTGCTGGAGATCTGATGTCTAAAGGGATGACCTGGACCTTATCCCGTGATACCAGTCAGGGTCTCGATTTTCTGGACACCTATTTTTATGATGGCCAGGGTTTTATGGTTCGCAAGGATAGTGGGATTAAATCCGCGCGTGAACTCAAGGGGGCAACTGTTTGCGTGTTGACCGGGACCTCCTCGGAACTCAATCTGACCGACTACAACCGCACGAACAACCTGAATATGAAGCCGGTTGTGTTTGATGATTCGAGTTTGCGCAATGACGCCTTTTTCAAAAACAATTGCGATGTAATGACAAACGATAGATCCGGTTTAGCCGCTGCCCGCTCGGCCGCCCCCAAGCCAGACGACTATATTGTTTTGCCTGAGACAATTTCAAAAGAAGCTCTCGCCTTTGCTGTCCGTCAAAACGATAGTGCCTGGGCTAATGTTGTGAAATGGACCTTTGCCGCGCTCGTTGAGGCCGAAGAGTTGGGAATTAACTCCAAGAATATTGATGAAATTCGTAAGACCACCACCAATCCGACAATCAGACGCTTCCTTGGTTTAGAGGGAGATCTCAACAAGGGCCTCGGTTTGCCGGCAGACTGGGCCTACCAGGTGGTCAAACAGGTCGGCAACTATGGGGAAGTCTATGATCGCAATCTTGGTCCGAATACCGCTTTGGCTCTAGATCGTAAGGGCACTCTGAACGAATTGTGGACACATGGTGGTTTGCTATACGCAAAATCCTTCCGTTAGAGCTGGAGAATCCTGTGGAGGTTTCCCTCCTCCACAGGATTCTTTTCCCGTCCTTTTTTACAGCTTTCTTGTGAGCGCAACAACCGAGCGAGACGCTTGTCACTTTGCTGAAATTAATCTGACCAATAAAAATCGAAATCGAAGACAATGCGTGCACTTAAAAAACTGATTTATAATTCATCTTTCCGCGCAAATTTTTTTCAGGGTCTAATCGTAATTCTTATCCTCAGTGTCGGGTATTATCTGTACTCCAATACGGTTGAAAATCTCCGTCAGATGGAGCTTCCCTTTGGTTTTGATTTTCTCGGTTCTACTGCTGGTTTTAATATTGGCTGGTCAATTATCCCCTATGATCCGACCATGTCCTACGGTCGGGTGTATCTGGTTGGCATCGTCAATACCCTGCTATTGTCTGTATTGATTATTATTTTTTCGACTGTACTCGGCTTCGTGGTCGGTATCATGCGGTTGTCGAAAAATTTCATGGTCTCTCAACTTGCGCGCTGGTATGTAGAGTTTGTGCGGAATGTGCCCTTACTGATTCAAATTGTATTTTGGTTTATCGTCGTATTCTCTACCCTTCCCTCCCCAAGGCAAAGTTATCGTCTTTTTGACACATTAGTTTTAAACAACCGTGGATTTTACTTCCCCGCGCCAATATTTGAAGCAAATTTCCTCTGGTCATTCTTGGCCATTATTTCCGCGCTCGTCGGTGCATTCGCTTTACTTAAGTGGTCTCAACGGTACCGAAAATACAGCGGTAAGCACCGCGCCGCATTGCTCCCCAGCCTTTTTGCCCTGGTGCTTTTCGTGGCACTGATTTTTGTATTTACAGGAAAACCTTTGCATTGGGCGGTCCCGACCCTGCAAGGGTTCAACTTTCACGATGGGTTTAATTTCCCTATCTCCTTTCTGGCAGCTTTTGTCTCCATGACCATCTACCGCTCAGCGACAATTGGTGAAGCGGTTCGTGCCGGCATCCAGTCGATCGATAAGGGTCAACGTGAAGCAGCCTCGGCAATCGGGTTTCCACCCTTTAAGACCCTGCGCTTGATTATTGGACCTCAAGCGGCACGGGCTATTTTGCCACCAATGATTAATGCCTGGCTGACAATTGTTAAAGAATCTTCTTTGGCCGTCGCGGTTGGCTTTCCTGAACTCGTCTCAGTGTTTATGCAGACCTCACTCAATCAAACCGGGCGTGCCATCGAAATTGTCTTGATGGTTATGGGATTTTACATGTGTATCAGCTTGCTGATCTCGTTTTTACTGAATCTTTACAACACCCATATCCAGATGCAGGAGGGATAAGTTGAACAGTCAACCAACGGCAAAGACCGAACTGCACAAATTTGTTCCTCGCCCAAGTCGCGCCCCGGCTGTATATACGTATGGCGTTTTTGGCTGGATGAGAAAACATCTGTTTGGCAATGTCTGGAATACTCTGTTAACGCTTGTGGTCTTCGCTTTGCTTATCCTGTTGTTAAAGCCTTTTTTTGAATGGGCTATTTTAAACGCCAACTGGTCCGCCGCTGACCGGCGCGAGTGTCTGACCGATAGTCCTGATGGCGCCTGCTGGTCAGGGGTTATTCGATGGTTCAATAATCTGATCTACGGCCGCTATCCGAATGAGTTGCAGTGGCGGGTAAACCTTGGCTTTTGTCTTGGCATGATCTGGCTAGCCCCCCTGGCATTGAAAAAAGTAAAACGTAAAATGGTGATTGCCATTATGGCGATTATACTCTTCCCTTTTCTGGGTAATTATCTGTTTCTAGGTGGAGAGAACAGCAGTTTTAACTTCATCATTGCCTGCATTGCCCTGGCCTACTTGCTGATCTTATACGTTGATATTGCCTTTGTTTATTTGAGTCGTAAAACGATGGGAGAATATCTTGAACCATTGTTTAGGCGTATCCACAAAAAAAGAGGTGCTCTTTGGGGGTATTTGAGCAGTTGGCTGCTTGTGACTGTTCTGTTCGCCTTGATCTTTCAGGACCTGACTCTGGTGCTGGTTCCAGTTGATGTCTGGGGGGGGCTGTTTCTGACTTTAATCATTTCCGGTTTTGCGATTGTGATGGCATTGCCGATCGGTATCCTCCTTGCTCTTGGACGGCGCTCGCAGATGCCTGTGTTTCGCTGGTTTTCAATTTGCACTATCGAACTTGTTCGCTCAGTGCCGATGATAACCGTTTTGTTCATGTCTGTAACAATGATGCCCCTATTCTTTCCCAATACGATTGAGTTGAACAAGCTGGTTCAGGTGCTTGTCGCTGTTTGCATATTTGCTGGAGCCTATATGGCAGAAACCGTCAGGGGCGGTTTGCAGGGGATCCCGCGTGGACAATACGAGGCGGCGAAATCATTAGGTTTAGGTTATTGGTACACTATGGCGTTTATAATTCTGCCCCAGGCATTAAGAGACATGATTCCAAATATCGTTACTTCGTTTATCAGTCTATTTAAAGATACAACATTGGTATCAATCATTGGTCTTTTTGACATTATGTTGATGGCACGAAATATATCAAATGATAAGAAATGGCTTGGTCTTCATAGCGAACCTCTTATAGCAATTTCAATTATATTCTTTATATTTTGTTACTCTATGTCTCAATACAGTTTGTATTTAGAAAAAAAATTAAAGAAAAATAAATAATCATGAAAAATAACAATATAGAAAATAAAGCAGGCGACGATAAACTCAGCCACACTGCAATTAAGATCGATGGATTAAATAAATGGTTTGATGAATTTCATGTCTTGAAAGATATCTCACTGTCTGTTTCAGAAAAAGAAATTATTGTTGTTTGCGGACCTTCTGGCTCTGGAAAATCGACTCTTATCCGCTGTGTCAACCATCTGGAGACATATCAGGAAGGAAGCATTTCTATCTTCGGTGAAAAGCTTGGCAAGGGTAAAAAAAGTGCCGATACCATCCGGGATAATATTGGGATGTTGTTCCAGAATTTTAATCTGTTTCCCCATTTGACCATCTTGGAAAATTGTACGCTCGGGCCAATCCAATTACGCAAAATACCTGAAACGCGGGCCAATGAACAAGCTACCGCGTTACTCGAAAGGGTTGGAATTGCCGACCTGGCGGCTAAATACCCTGGCCAGATATCGGGTGGGCAGAAGCAACGGGTTGCGATTGCCCGCACTCTGGCCATGGAACCCAGAGTTATGCTGCTGGACGAACCCACCTCCGCCTTGGATCCTGAGATGATTAAAGAGGTGCTGGATGTGATGATCGATTTGGCGACTCAGGGAATGACCATGATTTGTGTAACCCATGAAATGCAATTTGCGTATCAGGTTGCTGATCGGGTGATCTTTATGGCAGAAGGGGAAATCGTCGAGGAGGGGCCACCTGGGCAGGTCATCCAACATCCAAAATGGGACAGGACTGCGCAATTTTTTCAACACGTCTTGAGTCATAAATCATAGGACTGTCTCAGGATAGTTGCATTGAGTAAGTGGGAACGCCATGAATGAGTCGCAGCTAAAAGTCCGTTCTGAGAGTGCCATCCAGCCGATCATCGAAATCAGCGGGATGCATAAATGGTATGGAGATTTCCATGTTCTGAGAGATATCAATCTTCTGGTGCAATCCCAGGAAAAGATTGTTATCTGCGGTCCTTCAGGCTCCGGGAAGTCTACGTTAATCCGCTGTATTAACCGCATGGAAGAGCACCAGAGCGGTCAGATTAACGTGAATGGAATCGAACTGACCAACGATATTAAAAATATCGAAAAGGTTCGGGCTGAGGTCGGTATGGTTTTCCAACACTTCAATCTATTCCCTCATTTAACAATCATAGACAATCTTACTCTCGGGCAGATCTGGGTCCGCAAGACCCCAAAGAAAGAGGCCGAGGAAACCGCCATGATGTACCTGGAAAAGGTGCAGATTGCCGAGCAGGCGCGGAAGTTTCCCGGCCAGCTTTCCGGTGGACAGCAGCAGCGCGTCGCCATAGCCCGCAGCCTCTGCATGAACCCGCAGGTGATGCTGTTTGATGAACCGACCTCGGCCCTTGACCCTGAGATGATAAAAGAAGTTCTCGATGTCATGATTGATCTGGCCGGTGAAGGAATGACCATGCTGGTCGTCACCCACGAGATGGGTTTCGCTAAAAGTGTCGCCGACCGGGTCATGTTTATGGATCGCGGCGAGATCGTTGAGCAGAACAGTCCGGACGTATTTTTTAATAATCCTCAACACGAACGGACCAAGCAGTTTTTAAACCAGATTTTGTAAGCAACGGATGAAATCTTTACAAATACTTAAAGGAAGATGACTTATGAAAGTATTACTACTGGGGATGGGGTTACAGGGGAAAGCTGTTGCGCAAAGTCTGGAAAAGAGTCCTCTGGTGAAAGAGATTCTGGTTCTGGATAATAACCTGGACTCGATTAATAAATATGTCGCTGAGATCGGCTTTAAGAAGATAACCACCGGGGCGCTGAATGCCAAAAGTGAGAGCGAGTTGCACAAAAGCGTCAGCCAGTCGGGTGCTGATCTCGTTATCATGATGCTGCCGGTGGAGTTCGGGAGCAGCGTGGCCCGGGCCGCACTCGATGCGGGTATCCATTTCGTCTCCTCTGGATATGCTGGAGAAATTGCCCTTATGGATCGAGAGGCTAAGGCTAAAGGGGTTATTATGCTCCCGGAAATGGGATTGGATCCTGGAATCGATCTTATCCTGGGCGGAATTGCCGTGGGCATGCTGGATCGGGTGGATGGCCTTTACTCTTACGGGGGTGGGGTGCCCGAGCCAGCCCACAAAGATGATAACCCTCTGAGTTACAAGATCTCCTGGTCATTTGAAGGGGTACTGAAAGCCTACGCCCGGGATGCCGTTGTCATCAGGGAGGGAGAACAGATCGATATCCCTGGAAACTCGATTTTTAAGCCGGAAAATACCCACATGGTTGATATTGCGGGGCTGGGATCGATGGAGGCCTATCCCAACGGAGACGCCGCAAAGTTCATCTCAGCCTTCGGCCTGGATAAAAACATTCGTCACATGGGCCGTTTTGCGTTGCGCTGGCCCGGACATTGCGGCTTCTGGGGGACCATGGCCGACTTGGGCCTGCTGGCAGATAAACCCGCAGATACTCTACCTGTATCTCCTCGGGAGTTTCTGGTCAAAGCCCTCTCCCCCAAACTGCAATACGCCGATGGGGAAAAAGACATTGTAATTATACGTGTAGAGGCCTGGGGTGAAAAAGATGGTGTCGGAAAGCGGGTTACCTGGGATCTTATCGATAGCCGGGACCTTGAAACCGGGCTTTTTGCCATGAATCGTACTGTTGGTTACACCACCGCCATAGCAGCGAAGATGATCCTCTCCGGGAAAATCAATGCACCAGGGGTCCTTTCGCCAATAAAAGACGTTCCCACAGAAGATTTTTTAAGGGAACTTGAACTGGTTGGCATCCGGTCGCAGTGCCGGGTTGAAGATATTGATCTTGGTCGGTATGAGCCAACTTCAACGCCCGTGGCATAAACGGTGTCAGCCGGTATGGCATCAAAGCCTGTTATCAAAAACAGGTGGTGGCCTGGGCGGACACCCTTATCCTGAAGCTTCACCAATAATATGACAACGCAATCTACGTAATACGGCGGAGAGAATGGAACTGGAGTTAAAATAAATGATAGCAATCGTGCTTGGAATGGGCCTTCAAGGCAAGGCCGTCATCCATGATCTTGAACAAAGTAACTTGATCAGTAAAATTTTTGCTGCTGACATTAATCTCGACAATGCCGAAACGTACCTGGAGCGGATGGGATATACCAAAACAGAAGTGCTCAAACTTGATATCTCCCGGGATAACGATCTATCCGGGACATATTCTACGCTGGGTATCGACATCGTCATCTGTATGCTGCCCATCGAACTTGCCCTCACTGCTGCTACGGCCGCCATGAACGCCGGCATTCCTTTTGTGAGTTCCAACTACACCTACCAACTCCAAGAACTGGACGCGCTTGCAAAGGAAAAGGGCTGTATTATCTTGCCGGAAATGGGGCTTGATCCGGGTATTGATCTTGTCCTCGGGCGACTGGCTGTGGACGAATTAGATGAAGTTCACGGTCTCTATTCCTACGGTGGTGGGATCCCTGCGGCAGAATGTGCCGATGACAGCCCCATTCGCTATAAGATCTCCTGGATATTTGATAGGGTCCTGGCGGTTTACACGCGCGAGGCCAGGCTTTTTAAAGGTGGACGACTGCATGTTGTTCCCGGGAATGAGATTTTCAGACCCGAAAACGTTCACGAAATTGAATTCCCAGGAATCGGCATGGTGGAGGCCTACCCAAACGGTGATGCGGAACGGTATGTGGAGATATTCGGGCTGGGCAAAGAACTTGTAGAAATGGGGCGGTTTGCCCTGAGATGGCCCGGGCATTCGAAGTTCTGGCGTAAGCTTGTGGATCTCGGCCTGCTCGCCGACACTCCTATCAGCGTTGGTGGCGCCCAAATATCGCCGCGCAGCTTTATTACCCAGTTGCTTACACCCCGTCTACAGTACACAGCTGAACAACAGGACCTTGCACTTCTCAGGGTCGAAGCCTGGGGTATCAAGGCCAGCCGGAAGATCAAGGTGATCTATGATCTGGTCGATTACCGTGACCTTACTACAGGCCTTTTCGCCATGAATCGCACGGTGGGCTTCACCTCGAGCATTGGTGCCTTGATGATTTTGTCTGGCGAGATAACCGGCGCTGGAGTGCTCTCCCCGGTGCGTCATGTTCCCCCTGTGACCTTTCTGTCGGAGGTTAAAGCGCGTGGGATGCATGTGGATTATCGTGTGGAGGAACTGGACTGAGTTTGAAAATATTTTTCTTCCGGATAGCTTGGGTATTTCTCGTTAGGGATGGGTTGGAATTGGCAATTACACAGATAAGGATTGAGTAAGCGATGACAAATATTTTTATCATTGGAGCAGGCTTGTCGGCGACCAGTCTGATCGATTATCTGCTGAAATATTCTCAGCAACATGACTGGCAAGTCACCGTGGGTGATATGTCATTGGCAACAGCTCAGACAAAGATTGCCGACCATCCCAATGGACGTGCAATTCAATTTAACATTAATCAGCAAAAGCTTAGAGCCAGGGAAATCTCCCAGACAGATGTCGTCGTATCTATGTTGCCTGGGTCACTGCATTCGATTGTCGCAAGGGAGTGCCTCAAGTACGGTAAACACCTGCTTACTCCTTCCTATGTTTCCCCCGAGATGCAGCGGATTGATGGCGCTGTGCGTGAAAAAGGGCTGTCTTTTCTGAACGAACTGGGGGTGGACCCAGGTATTGATCACATGTCAGCCATGCGCGTTATCGACAGGATTAAGCACAGGGGTGGAGAAATTCTGTCTTTTAAATCATTTTGTGGCGGGTTGGTCGCCCCCACCAGCGACGATAATCCCTGGAATTACAAATTTTCGTGGAACCCACGCAACGTCGTGGTTGCCGGTCAGGGCGTGGCAAAGTACAAAGAGAACGGACAGTATAAATACGTTCCCTATCAGAAACTTTTCTCGACGCTCAGCAAGGTTGAGGTCCCCGGTTATGGTGCTTTCGAGGTTTACCCAAACCGGGATTCACTTCCCTATTGCGCATTGTACGGCCTTAAAGATATCCCTTCCATCATCAGGGGGACCATGCGCCGCCCCGGTTACTCGGAAGCCTGGGACATCTTCGTCCAATTGGGTTGCACCGACGACAGCTATGTCATGCGCGATTCACATCTGCTCAGCTATCGCCAGTATCTGGAGAGTTTTCTTCCCTTCCGGGAAGGACAAAGCACTGAAGAAAATCTGGCCGAATATTTCGGGCTCTCCATGGATTCAGGGGTAATGGATAAGCTGCGTTGGCTGGGTATATTCTCGGATGAGGTCAGTGGGATCAAAGATGCGACTCCTGCGATGGTGTTGCAAAAAATTCTGGAACAGAAGTGGGCTATGGGGCCAGAAGATCGGGATCTATTGGTCATGCAACATCAGTTTGATTTTGTGTTGGATGGGCAAAAGAAGCGCATTATCTCTTCCATGAGTTGTGAGGGCGAGAATAAGGCCAATACTGCCATGTCGTACACCGTAGGGACCCCTCTGGCGATTGCGACAAAGCTGCTCATTACTGGTGGCATTAAGCAAGCCGGGGTGCACATCCCCATTATGCCCGAAATGTATGTTCCTATCCTGGATGAACTAGAGAGCCTGGGGATCAGATTCGTTGAGGAAGAGATCTATTTGTAGCTTTTTTGATTAGTGAAAAATACGTTTAATTGTCAATAGCTTAGTAAGCAGAACAAGGACTCAGCATTGCAATCACTTGGCTATTTGGCGGCACTAGGTGCTGCGTCAGTATGGGCCTTTAGCAGTTTTTTGAATGTTGGTCCAGTCAGGCAATTGGGCGCGATATCATTCAATGCCTTTAGAATGTTGTGTGTTGCACTGATTTTGTCTCTGTCCCTCATTTTGACCGGGCAATGGGATCTGCCGACGCATGACCTGACAATTTCCCTGGTGCTGTCAGGTTTTGTCGGCATTTACATGGGCGATACTTTTTTATACAGCAGTGTTAAACGGCTGGGCCCGCGCCTTGCCGGGTTACTTTTCGCGGCCAATGCCCCGATCAGCTTTTTGATCGGAATATGCTGGTTTGATGAAAGCTTCCAATTTATAAATTTTTTCGGTGTTGCACTCGTTACCAGTGGCGTCATGCTGGCTCTCGCGTTCCGTAGAAATGCGGGCAAGCACCACTGGGAGCAATCCGTTGGCAGGGTTGGTTTTGGTATTGCGGCCGGGGTTCTTGCTGCAGTTTGTCAGTCAATAGGCACTTTTATCGCTCTTGATGCGATGCAGGCGGGCACAAACCCGGTATTGGCAACAGCTATTCGTGTGTGGATTTCATTTAGCTGCCTCTTTCTGACCCTGTTATTGACGAGGGGTACGACTATTTTTTCAGCTTATCGCACCATGAACCTGGCGGTAGCGGCGCAAATTATGGCCAGTGGTTTACTCGGCATGGGTGTGGGAATGAGTTTGTTGTTATGGGCGATTAAAGTTGCCCCTGTCGGGATTGTTGCGACCTTGTCTTCCACAACACCTGTATTGGTGCTGCCTGCCTTCTGGCTTCTGACTAAAGAGCGACCACATATTGCCTCTGCATGGGCCGCACTCGCGGTTGTCATCGGGGTATCAATGGTTTTTACAACGGGGTAAGACGGATTTTGGCATTGTTGATAATGTCCAATAATTGAGCCGGTAGCGGATGCTCCTTTTTGTGGGCCAGTCCGACAATTCGTTCCAGCTTGAGATTGCTGACCTCACAGGTCTCTATGTCTGAGCGTAGGCCGGTTGAATGGCTTGGTACGACGGAAAGACCCAACCCCGCGGCAACCAGGTCCAGCGCATACTCTTCGGTTTTGACCGTAGCTTTGGTGTCGAGGGTAATTTTGCTCTTCTGGATAGCGAAGTTCCAGGCATCGTTGACATCACAGGGTTGCCGGCTGATAAACGGGACATGATCCAGCATCGCCATTGGCACAGATTTCAGCAGGGCGAACGGGTGGCCAAGGGGGAGTGCCAGCACAAACTCATCATGCCAGAGCTTATGAAAGGCTTCATCCTGCCTGGCAAGGTTGCTGGAGATGATGCGCATGTCTGCTTCTTCGCTCAAATCGACGACAGTCAAATTCAGTCCTGGAATCGTGGACAGCAGGTCTTTGATGATCAGGCTGATGTTCTGGCCTGACAAGAACGGCATAATTGCCAGCCGCAAGGAGATTTTCGGCGCCTGCTCGTGAAAGAGATCTTTGATTGTCTGGACGTCGGTGAGCATTTTATGGGCATAGGGATACAGGTTATTCCCGGCCCGGGTCGGGGTGACCCCTTTGGGATGGCGAATGAACAGCGGACGTTCCAGTTCAGCTTCCAGTTGCTGTATGGCGGCCGAGATCGAAGGCTGAGCAACGAAACAGCGCTTGGCCGCTCCGGTCAGGCTCAACTCCTCATAGACCGCGATAAAATAACGCAGGGCGCGTAGTTCCATAGTGTAAGTCCTCTGTGGTTGTTTGTGGACAGAACCGGCCAGGCTATCGGCCTCACATCATAGTTTATTCCTTTACCCCCTACAGTAAAGCTGTATTTTACATTCCCTCAGCTAAGGCCTTAAGTTCACTCTAGAGTGAACCAGTAGCCTGCTCATCATCCAGCTACTGAGATTCAGGGTGCCTTCATCCTGAATAACCCTTATTTAAGAGTCAATGGAGTGGGTCATGAATTTTCTGAAAGAGCTTGGAATTAAGGCTAAAAACTACGGTGCCTCCACCGGGATTGAATGGAATACCACGACCGACCAGGGGGAGCTGAATATCGTTTCGCCGGTTGATGGTCAGCAGATCGCGAGCGTTTACCTTGCTTCGGAAGAAGACTATGAGCGGCTTGTCGCCAAGGGTGTTGAGGCCTTTAAGCAGTGGAGAATGGTCCCAGCCCCCAAGCGTGGTGAGATCGTGCGCCAGATCGGGCTGCAGTTACGTAAACATAAGGATGCCCTTGGTTCTCTGGTCTCCTACGAAATGGGTAAATCCCTGCAGGAAGGGAAGGGTGAAGTTCAGGAGATGATCGATATCTGTGATTTTGCCGTCGGTCAGTCCCGTCAGCTTTACGGTTCGACAACCGTCTCGGAGCGAGAATTTCACCGGATGTATGATCAGTACCATCCCCTTGGAGTTGTCGGAATAATTTCTGCTTTCAATTTCCCGGTTGCGGTCTGGTCATGGAACGCCATGATCGCGGCGGTCTGCGGTGATCCCAGCCTGTGGAAACCCTCCTCAAAAACCCCGTTAAGCGCCATCGCCGTACAACATATTCTGGCCGACGTTATCCGCGAAAACGACCTCCCCGAGGGACTGTTTAATCTCATCGTCGGCCGGGGTGCGTCGATTGGTGAAAAGCTGCTCAATGACAAACGCCTCCCCTTGGTCTCGATCACCGGTTCGACCGAAGTCGGACGTCATGGTGCCCAGGCCATTGCCAGCCGCTTCGGCAAGGCGATCCTTGAGTTGGGGGGGAACAACGCGATTATTCTGACGCCCAATGCCGACTTTAACATGGCGCTCCCCGCTATTGTATTTGGCGCGGTCGGCACCGCAGGTCAGCGCTGCACCTCGACCCGGCGTCTGATTATTCATGATTCCATTTACGCCAAGGTCAAAGAGGCGCTGGTCAAGGCCTATGGTGGCCTGAAAATCGGCAATCCTCTGGATGAGAACAACCATGTTGGTCCTCTGATCGACAAAGGCGCGGTCAGTGATTTCAAAAACGCGCTGGCGCGTGCTGGTGAGGAAGGCGGAACGCTGGCCTATGGAGGTGATATCCTTGCAGGTGAGGGCTATGCCTCTGGTTGCTACGTGGTCCCCGCCATCGTCGAAGTTGAAAACAGCTACGCAATCGTGCAGGAAGAAACTTTCGCTCCGATCCTTTATTTGATCAGGTATGAAGGCGAGATTGCGAATGCGCTTGTATTGCACAATGACGTGGTACAGGGTCTGTCCTCGGCGGTGTTCACCCAGAACATGCTCGAGGCCGAAGAATTTCTCTCAGTCATCGGCTCTGACTGCGGCATTGCCAACGTTAATATCGGCACCTCCGGCGCTGAGATCGGTGGAGCCTTTGGTGGTGAGAAAGAGACCGGCGGTGGACGTGAATCAGGCTCCGATGCCTGGAAGGCCTACATGCGGCGTCAAACCAACACCATAAACTATGGCAGAACTCTGCCCCTGGCTCAGGGGATCAAGTTTGATATCTGAGTTTGATTGCGGCCTCGGAACCTGTCGGACTATAAGGGTTGAGGCGAAAATGCGGATGTTTGAGATCAGATTTTGGCTCGTTTGCAGGCTCATAGCTATAGCTATTGGGCAAAAAGGAGCTGGAATCTGGGCCAAACAGTCGCATATGCAGCCAGCTCATGGATAGTCGGACAGGTTCCTAAAATCTCACTCTTAAAAAAGTTTGAATGGAGAACAGCAAATGCAGAGAAAAATAAATTCAATTCTGGTTTTCGGTTTGGGCAAGGTTGGCTCGTTGATGGCATTCATGCTCCATGAAACCGGATTCGAGGTCACGGGTGCCGATATGCAGATTCGAGAAGATTACCCCTTTGCGGTCAAGACTCTGGATGTCAGCAGCAGTGAGGCGCTGAAAAAGAACATGCACGGCTTCGACGCGGTCATTTCCTGTCTGCCGTACAGTTTCAACATCAGCGTCGCCAGCATCGCCAGTCAACTGGGTATCCACTATTTTGACCTCACCGAAGATGTGCCGACAACCAAAGCGATCATCGAAATGAGCCATTCCTCCAGCGCGGTCATGGCCCCTCAATGCGGTCTGGCCCCAGGATTCATCGCGATCGTCGGCGCTTCTCTGGCGAACAGACTGGATAAAATTAGAAACATCAAGCTGCGGGTCGGAGCGCTGCCCAGCAATCCGACCGGTCTGCTCTCTTATGCCTTTAACTGGTCACCCGAAGGGGTCGTTAACGAGTATCTCAACGACTGCGAGGTGATCGAAGGCGGGCAACACAAGTGGGTCTCCCCCCTGGAGTGGCTGGAGAAGATCGTCATTGATGGCATCGAACTGGAGGCCTTTACCACCTCTGGTGGTCTGGGCACCATGTGTGAGACCTACGCCGGCGTGGTCGAAAATCTGGACTACAAGACGATGCGCTATCCCGGCCATGCGCAATTGATGAACTTCTATTTTCACGAACTATTGATGCGCGAAGACCGCCTGAAGGCCGGCGAGATTCTGGTGAATGCCAAGCCGCCGGTGAGCGATGATGTGGTCTATGTCCATGCCTCGGCGGAAGGCTGGAAATTCGGCAATCTGGTGCGTGAGGAGTTCGTCAACGCCTATCGGCCAGTAGAAATCGGCGGACGTCGCTGGCGGGCCATCTCCTGGACGACTGCTGCCTCCGCTTGCGCGGTAATCGAGCTGGTGAGTAACGGCACCCTGTCCGACAAGGGGTTCATCAAGCAGGAAGAGATTGCTCTGGATAAATTTCTGCTGACGCACAACGGCCGTTTGTATTCTGGCCTCCCGCATGGGGGAAAACTTTAGAGGTCCCAGAGTCCAATCTAATTCGCGACAGGAGCAGAAATAATGAAGAGTTCGAACACGGCCGAGCAGTCAGGCGTCGAGAATAAATTTCACCGCGCGGTGCAGTCTGCAGATGTTGAAGCGATGCTGGAACGATACCAGTTCTCGCCTGATGCCAGACGTCTCGTTGAGCAGGAGAACCTGTTGCCGGTCGGTCTGCTGAGCCGTCTGCAGGCCGCTTATCCACAGCACTCTGGATTGCTGGAGACCAAGCCGTTTCTGTTCAAGGTTGGTACGAATTACGCGGGGCTCGACGGTTTCCGGCGGGTCTGCGAAATTCTTAAAGAGAACGGGATTGAGCTCAGCCAGATCAGGGAGCGCGAATTCTATATCGAGGTTTACCGCTTTCTGGCGACCAGTCATTCCCTGAACAGCATCAATTGGGACGACTATGAGACCGACGCGGTTTACCAGCTGGTGCTGCCGCAGCCCGGCATGATCGCTGCGGAACCGACAGCGGCTTATGTCAAGGCCGGGTCTGCCGGGGAGCGTGCCCGCATTGTCGCCGCATACAGCGCGAAGACCAATCCCCATGACGGTAACCAGCAGCTCAACAAACCCTGGTTTGAAAATGACACTGGCGAGGTCGAGTTTCTCGACGGCAGCCAGCACAAGTACCCGCAGTGTCAGCTGGTGTTCGACACCAGCACCCAGAACTGCTTCTCCTTCTGCACCTACTGCTTTCGGCATGCCCAGGTGCGGGGCGATGAGGACATGTTCCTGCAGCAGGACATTGATCAACTGCATCGTTACGTCAAACAGCATCCTGAAGTCAGCGACCTGCTGATCACCGGCGGTGACGGCGGCTTCATGCCTGCTAACCGTTTTGAGGCGTATATCCGCCCGATCATTGAAGACCCGGCTCTGGGGCACATCCGCAACATTCGCCTCGGCTCCCGCGCCCTGACCTTTCACCCGGAGATGATCCTCTCGAGTAAATACGACAGGATGCTGGAGCTCTTCGATCTGCTCTACGACAACGGTATTCAGATGGCCTGGATGGCGCATTTCTCCACCCCGCGCGAGCTGCTCAATCCACGCACCCTGGCGGCGATTCGGCGCCTGAAAGCTCATCATGTGATGGTTCGCAGCCAGAGTCCGATCATGAACCACATCAGCCTGTTCTCTGATGCAGAGGGCAAGGTGGATGTCGAAAGGTCGGCGCAGAACTGGATCGACCTGGCCAATATCCTGGCTATGCTGGGCATCGGCTTCCATTCCATGTACGCCGCCAGACCGACCGGCGAGCATCATTACTTTGCCGCCCCCCTGGCCGACATCGAGCGGATTTTCAGCAAGATCTATAATTCACTCTCCTCCATCAATCGCCCGTCACGGCACATCTCCATGACCATCTCCGCCGGCAAGCTGGCGATCCTGGGTACATCGGTGATCGGAGGCGAGAAGTGTTTCGCCCTGCAGTTTACCGAAGGGCGCAACATGGAATGGATGAACCAGGTTTTCCACGCCAAGTACGACGAGCAGAAGAACAAGATTGACCTGCTGCTTCCCTTCGATACCGAGAAGTATTTCTTCGCCGAAGAGCTGAAGGAGATCGAAGCACGTCTGGCTGAAACCCTGCGCCGGCGGCTGGCCTGATGCGGAGGATTCAAGCAGATGAGAGGCAATAGCCATGATTGATAAGCGGATCGCCTCAGCTGCCGCCGCTGTGGCCGACATCTTCGATGGCGCGACGGTGATGATTGGTGGCTTCGGCGAAGCCGGCAGCCCGATTGAATTGATTCACGCCCTGATCGATCAGGGGGCAAAAAATCTGACCGTGGTCAACAACAACACCGGCAGCGGCCATGTCGGTCTGGCGGCGTTGGTCGAAAACGGCCGGGTCGGCAAGATGATCTGCTCCTATCCACGCACCCTCGGCTCCACGGTTTTTCCGGAGCTCTACCGCAGCGGCAAAATCGAACTGGAGCTGGTCCCCCAGGGGACTCTGGCGGAGCGGATCCGCGCTGGTGGCGCCGGAATCCCCGCCTTCTACACCGCGACCTCGGTCAACACCCCCCTCGCCGCAGGCAAGGAGTTGCGCAACTTCGATGGTCGCGACTATGTCATGGAACGGGGCTTGAAGGCCGACTTCGCCCTGATCAAATGTGTCGCTGCCGATCGCTATGGAAATCTGATCTACAACAAGACCGCCCGCAACTTTGCACCAATCATGGCGATGGCAGCCGCCACGACCATCGTCCAGACCGGCAGCCTGCTCGAACTTGGCGCTATCGACCCGGAAGTGGTGGTGACCCCCGGAATCTTCGTCGATCGGGTTGTTACAGTAACCAACCCTGCCCAGGAAGCTCAGCTGATTGCCGAAGGGAGGCGCTACCCGTGACCGCCGTCGAAAAACAGAAGATCGGCTGGGGGCGGGAAGAGATGGCGCGCCGCGCCGCCCTCGATATCCCCGACGGCTCCTACGTCAATCTGGGCATCGGCATCCCCGAGCTGGTCGCCCGCTATGTCCCCGAGGGGCGCGAGGTGATCTATCACACTGAAAACGGCCTGCTCGGCATGGGCCCGGTTCCGGCAGAAGGCGAGGCAGACCCCGAGCTGATCAACGCGGGTAAAAAACCGGTGACAGCTATCCCCGGGGCAGCTTTCTTTCATCATGCCGACAGCTTTGCGATGATTCGTGGTGAGCATATCGATATCTGTGTGCTGGGGGCGATGCAGGTCTCGGCACAGGGTGACCTGGCCAACTGGTCGACCGGCGAAGCGGACGCCATCCCGGCGGTGGGCGGGGCGATGGACCTGGTCGCCGGGGTTAAGACAATCTACGTGATTACCCAGCACTGCACCTCGGACGGTGAGGCCAAGCTGGTCGAGCGTTGCAGCTATCCGCTGACCGGCAAAGCGGTGGTCGACCGGATCTATACCGACCTGGCCGTCATCGCGGTTACGGACCGGGGTCTGGAAGTTGTCGAACTGGCCCCGGGGGTTAATTTCAAATATGTACAACAGCGCACCGCCTGCAGCCTGCTCCTCGGCCCTCAACTGGCCGAAGCGCTCAACGACTAAAGGACAAAATGATGGCACAGACAGATAATTCAAAGAGTGCCGCACTTTATCTGCGGGCCTGCAAGGTGATGCCTGGCGGTGTCAGCCGCAACACTGTGCTGCGCAGCCCTCATCCGCTTTATGCTGAACGCGGCGCGGGTTGTTACGTCACTGATATCGAAGGGGTGAAGCGGATCGATTTCGCCAACAATATGGCCGCCCTGATCCACGGTCACGCCCATCCCGAGGTTGTCGCAGCGCTGACCGAACAGCTGCACAGGGGGACGGCCTTTACCATGGCCACTGAAGCGGAAGTGCTCTTCGCCGAGCTGATGTGTCAGCGCAACTCCGGCTTCGAAAAGATCCGCTTCTGCAACTCCGGCACCGAGGCGGTGATGAACTGCATTAAAGCCGCGCGCGCCTTTACCGGCCGGCCCAAGATCGCCAAGATGGAAGGCTCCTATCATGGCCTGTATGACTATGCCGAAGTCAGCCAGACCGCAAGCCCTGCAAACTGGGGCCCGGCGGAAAAGCCCAACAGCGTCCCGGTGGCTTACGGTACTCCCTCCTCGGCGCTCAACGACGTGGTGGTGCTGCCGTTTAACGATGTCGCGCGGGCTATAGCCATTCTCGATCAGCACGCCGACCAGTTAGCCTGTGTGCTCATCGATCCGATGCCGCACCGCATCGGCCTGACCCCGGCAAGCGCTGAATTTGTCAGTGCGTTGCGTAACTGGACAAAGAAAAATGGCGCCCTGCTGGTGTTTGACGAGGTCATCACCTTCCGCTCCTGCTATGCTGGCGCGCAAGACTGGTATGGCCTTATCCCGGATCTGACTGCCATGGGCAAGATGATCGGCGGCGGCTTCCCGGTTGGTGCCCTGGCTGGCCGCAAAGTGGTCATGGACGTCATGAACCCCTTGGCAGATAAGGTTCTCTTCCCTCAGGGCGGGACCTTTTCGGCGAATCCGATGACCATGGTCGCCGGTTATACGACGATGAAAATGTTTGATCAGGCCGCGGTCGAGAAAGTCAACCGTCTGGCTGATCGCGCGCGTGCGCAGATTACAGAAGCGATCAGGGTCGCAGATATCCCGGCCTGCGTCACCGGGGGTGGTTCCATGTTCCGCGTGCACCTGAAGCCTGAAGTCTCGGGCGACTACCGGTCGGGCTATGTTGACGCCGATGAGGCCGGACGCATTAAGCGGTTGCTCGATTATCTGTTTGATAACGGCGCCATGCTGATTAATACCTGCTCCGCGACCATCTCGACGGTGATGACTGTAAGGGAGATCGATTATCTTTCCGAGGTCATGCTGGGTGGTTTCCGTAAGTTGCATGATCTGGCCTGAAAACTAAAGAGGGACGACCCATGAATGAAGTGTTTATCTGTGACGCGATCCGCACCCCGATTGGCCGTTACGGCGGTGCCCTGTCTGCGGTGCGTACCGATGATCTGGCCGCGATTGCGCTCAAGGCCCTGATGGCGCGCAATCCGGCGGTGGACTGGAGTGCGGTGGATGATGTCATCCTCGGCTGTGCCAACCAGGCCGGTGAAGATAACCGCAACGTGGCACGGATGTCCTTGCTGCTCGCGGGGCTGCCGGAGACCGTCTCGGCCTGCACCATTAACCGGTTGTGCGGCTCGGGAATGAATGCGGTCGGCAGCGCCACGCAGGCGATCAAGGCGGGGGACGCCGAGCTGGTCATCGCCGGTGGAGTTGAAAGCATGTCGCGTGCGCCTTTTGTGATGGGCAAGGCGACCACTTCTTTCTCGCGCACTGCAGAGATCTTTGATACCACCATCGGCTGGCGCTTCGTCAATCCGCAGCTGAAAAGTGTTTACGGCACCGATTCGATGCCGGAAACCGCCGAGAACCTGGCCCGTGAGTTCAATATCAGCCGTGCGGATCAGGATCGTTTCGCCCTCTGGAGCCAAAAGAAGGCGGCCGCGGCACAGGCTGATGGCCGCCTGGATGATGAGATCGTAGCGGTCAGCATTCCGCAGCGTAAAGGGGAGCCGCTCAGGGTTGAGCAGGATGAGCACCCGCGTGCAACCACGCTGGAGAAGCTGACTCAGTTGAAGGCGATGTTTGTCGATGGGAGCATCACTGCCGGCAACGCTTCAGGGATCAACGACGGGTCCGCGGCCTTGCTGCTGGCGACAGAGCAGGCGGCTGCGCGGCATGGCTTGACTCCCAGGGCGCGGGTACTGGGTATGGCCGCCGCCGGGGTGCCGCCGCGCGTTATGGGGATAGGGCCGGTGCCGGCAACCCAAAAGCTGCTGGCACGACTCGGCCTGAGTTTGAATGATTTTGACCTTCTGGAATTCAATGAAGCTTTTGCTGTGCAGGCGTTGGCCTGTACCCGGCAGCTCGGGTTAGCCGATGATGACCCGCGAATCAATCCGCTGGGTGGGGCGATCGCCCTGGGTCATCCCCTGGGGATGAGCGGCGCACGTCTGGTGACGACGGCCGTTTATCAGCTTCAGCGAACGGGTGGAAAACGTGCGCTCTGCACCATGTGTATCGGGGTCGGGCAGGGGATCGCGCTGGTCATCGAGAGGGTCTAGGAGACTGTCGGACTATACGGACTGAAGTGAAGATTCGGAGATTTGAGTACAATTTTTAGCTCGTTTGCAGGCTCATAACCATAGCTATAGGTCAAAAAGGCCTCCTGGCTTGAAAGACCACCTTGAATAATGGGTGATGAAACACAATAACGTAACTGCTGAACCGGGCCCCTTGAAAAATGGGTCCGGTTTTTTTGTGTCTGGCATGCTCTGCTCTCAAGACAGATGACCAAATTTCTATGATATGATTTATGTCCTTTGAATCAGCTGACATATGTAATGAGGTGAGGATGCTCCCGGTTCGCAAACAACAGAAACTGAAAAAAGAGCTCGGCCTCTTCAGTGTCTACGCTATCGCCACCGGCACCACTCTGAGCGCGGGGTTTTTCCTGTTGCCGGGGATTGCCGCTTCACAGGCTGGTCCGGCCATGGTTCTGGCGTATATGCTGGCGGCGATCCCGCTGATTCCGGCGATGTTCAGTATCGTTGAACTTTGTACCGCCATGCCAAAAGCCGGCGGGGTCTACTATTTCCTCGATCGCAGCCTCGGCCCACTGTTCGGTACCATCGGCGGAATGGGGACCTGGCTGGCGCTGATCCTGAAAGTTTCATTCGCCCTGATGGGGATGGGCTATTATCTCGCGCTCTTTATTCCCGAAATCGGCGAAGGACATATCCGTACCCTGGCCGTTATCCTGGCTCTGGCGATCGGGGTTCTGAACCTGTTCGGCTCTAAAAAGAGCGGTCGCATGCAGATTTATCTGGTCTTTTTTCTGTTGGCGCTGTTGGCCGGTTTTATCGGGGTTGGCCTGCCGAGCATCAATCCGGTTCATTTTGATGGCTTTTTTGGGGCCGGTTTTGATTCGATTATCTCCACCGCCGGACTTGTCTATATCAGTTATGTGGGTGTGACCACGGTGACCTCACTCTCGGAAGAGGTCAGAGATCCGGAAAAAAACCTTCCGCGCGGGGTCTTCTTGTCGCTGCTGACGGCGCTCGTGGTTTATGGCCTGGGGACAGCCATCATGGTCGGCGTACTGCCCATGGCGCAACTTGCCGCGACTATGACGCCGGTGGCGGATGCCACGGCAGTTTTCTTTAGTAAACCCGGGCTCTATATCATGTCGTTTGCCGCGGTGCTGGCGTTTACCAGCGTTGCGAATGCCGGCACCATGAGCGCTTCCCGCTACCCCCTGGCATTGTCGCGTGACAGCCTGCTGCCGTCAGCCTTCAGCCATCTGCGTGACGGTGTGCCGGTGTTGTCGATTCTGGTGACGGTGGGCAGTATCGTCATGATCCTTTTGTTTCTCGATCCGCTGCGTATCGCCAAGCTGGCGAGTGCCTTTCAATTACTGATGTTCGCGCTGATCTGTTTCACCGTCATTGTCATGCGCGAGAGCGGCCTCGACAGTTACGATCCCGGCTATCGTTCCCCTTTCTACCCCTGGATGCAGCTGGTCGGGATCTTCGCCCCGCTCTGGTTCATCGTTGAGATGGGCTGGTTGCCGACCCTGTTTACTGTGGGTCTTATCTTCGTCGGGACGCTCTGGTACCGCAGCTATGCCCGGCTTAAGGTCCAGCGCAGCGGTGCAATCTTTCATATTTTTGCGCGGCTCGGTCGCCTCAGTCAGCAGGGACTCGATTATGAACTGCGCGAGATCATGAAGGAGAAGGGGTTGCGTCAGAAAGACCCCTTTGATCAGATCATCGCCAGCAGTTACGTGGTGAACCTGGCCGAGCGCACCACCTTTGAGGTCGCGGTCGAGGTTGTTTCCGAATGGTTCGCCGACCGGATTGGACACTCTCCAACCGAGATCGGTGAGCAGTTTCTTGAGGGAACCCGCGTCGGTGCAACTCCGGTGGCCCGTGGCGTGGCCCTCCCTCATTTTCGGACCGAGGGGATTGAATACGCACATCTGGCGATTGTGCGTGCCCCGCGTGGTCTTAAGATCGATGTTCCACACCCTCTTCAGCCCGGGGCACACACGAGCCAGCTGGTGCAGGCGGTGTTTTTTCTGATCAGCCCTGAAGACAACCCCGCTTTGCATCTGCGACTTCTGGCCCAGATCGCCGGTTTGGTTGAGAATGAAGGGTTTGCCGAAATCTGGCAGCGCACCAGCAATGAACAGGAAATTAAAGAATTGCTCCTGCGCGACGAGAATTGTCTGTCCATGATTCTGGACAGCGCCGGGCTCACGGCAAGATTGATCGGCCGGACTCTCGATCAGATTAATCTGCCCCAGGGGAGCCTGGTCGCCCTGCTGCGTCGTGGTAATGATATGATGGTGCCACGTTCCAATACCCTGCTGCTGGAGAATGATCGCATGACAATTATCGGTGAGCCTGAAGCGATTCATCAGCTGCGGCGCGAGTACTTAAGTGTTAAGGAGGGGCGACCCGTTGAAGACTGAAACCACTCTCTACGATTATCTGCTGATCGGCGGCGGAATTGTCGGGGCCTCGACGGCTTTGCAGCTGCAACAACGTTTTCCCGCCGCGCGAATTTTGTTGCTCGAAAAAGAGTCGACCGCCGCCAGCCATCAGACCGGGCACAATAGCGGCGTCATCCACGCCGGAGTCTACTACGCTCCGGGGAGTCTCAAAGCGCAGTTTTGTCGCGAGGGTTCGCGGGCGACCATGGCCTTTTGCGAAGCCCATAAGATCCCCTACCAGTGCTGTGGAAAATTACTGGTGGCGACGAACGCCGCTGAACTTGGACGGATGGAGGATCTGGCCGAGCGCTGTCGACAGAACGAGATTGAGATCGAAATCCTCAGTGCCACGCAACTCAAGGCGGCCGAGCCGAACATTGCCGGGTTGGGCGCACTTCTGGTGCCGGCCACCGGCATTGTTGATTATCGCCAGATCACCATGGCTATGCTCGAAGAATTTGCCAGGCTGGGTGGGGAGATCCGTTTGTCCGCCAGGGTCGCTGCGCTCTATGAGGAAGAGGATTTCATCGAGGTAGTTTACGGTTCCGAACGGATCCGGGGACGCTTTCTGGTTTGCTGCGCCGGTTTGATGGCCGACCGGGTGCTGGCGATGCTCGGGATTGACGCCGATTTTCGGATCGTCCCGTTTCGTGGGGAATACTATCAGCTGCCGACCGACTATAACGATATTGTCTCACACCTGATCTACCCGATTCCTGATCCCGAACTTCCCTTTTTAGGCGTGCATCTGACGCGCATGATCGACGGCAGCGTAACCGTCGGGCCGAACGCGGTCGTCGGCTGGAAGCGCGAAGGCTACGGTCGGGTCAACTTTTCCCTGCGCGACAGTATCGATAATCTCAGTTTCCCGGGGTTCTGGAGGGTGATGCGCAACCACCTGCGTTCGGGGACGGTCGAGATGAAGAATTCACTCTGGAAGCGGGGCTACCTGCAACTGGTCCGCAAGTATTGCCCACAGTTGGCCTTAAGTGATCTGCGCCCATATCCCGCCGGCATCCGCGCTCAGGCAGTCATGGCCGATGGCAGTCTGGTCCACGATTTTCTCTTTGCTGAAAGCCCGCGCAGCCTGCATGTCTGCAACGCACCCTCTCCGGCAGCAACCTCGGCGCTGCCGATCGGGGCTTACATCTGTGACCAGATTGAAGAGCGCAGAGGGTGAAGTTCTCTTTAACAAATGAGCCATCTTTCTGTTCTTTTTGCGGATCTGAAAATCCTTCTTGAATCCCACTCAAAGAAAAGCTCAACCTTGAAGTTAAGGTTGAGCTTTTCTTTGATCAATCATGGTGGTTTTAGTTAAAGCCGCGGCTTTTTCGTGTCCGCAATATAACCGTCTACTTGATGGGGAAACTCAGGCCTATTTCTTCTTGGCCTTTTCGGCACGTGCCTTTGCTAATCCCCCGGCTAGATCCTTATCAAGTGCCATTTGTCGTCTGCTTGCAGAATAGTCCTTGGCAGCGAGTACGGTGCCTGCAGGGATGTCAAATTTTGTGCAATACTCTTTGGCGGTCATTTCATGCGAAGTTTTTAAATGCCTTTTAAGGGTGGTGAATTCCTTGCCACAGACCATACAAGTTATTTTCTTGTTGCCAAAGGCTTTCCGTTTAGAGATCGCCGGGATCTCCTCTGTACTTTCTTCTGCAGGAGGTAAGGACTCACTCTTCTCCAACTTTGATAGTACAGAATGAAGGTCTTTTAGCTCAGCAAAAAGCTCATCTTTTGTCAAAGCGGTTGATGATGCATGTGCTGATACAATTTTTGCGGCTAATTCAGTGATTGTTGCCAATTTTCTATCCTTTTTGATATGAGATGATCCCTCCGACTGGATATATGATAGGTCTATTTAAAATAGATGCAACTATTAATATGAAATATTTGGGTGTTATCCGAACATTTTGAATTATTAAAACCCCTGATCAATAGGAACGGTCACCCTGGTGTGGAGGTTTATGCACAAAATGGTTTTTATTCAGGTTTTGATCCGAAAGAAATTTGGTCCGTCTGGTGTTGGCCTTTATACCTGTAGCCGATACCGTGTACGGTTTCAATAATTGCGGGGTGGGCAGGGTCAACTTCTATCTTCTTGCGCAGTTGAACAATATGTTGGTCGAGGGTGCGGGTGGTGCCGAAATAGTCGACTCCCCAGGCGGCGTTGAGGAGGTCATTGCGGGAGAGAACTTCTCCGGCGGCGGCGGCGAAGGTTTCAAGAAGGGTCAGTTCCCGGCTGCTGAGTTTATATCGGCGCCCTTCACGTTCTGCGGTGAAGGCTTTTCGGTCAATCTTTGCTAGACCAAAAATAAATGTTGACGACAAGTCTACCAGCGACGGGGCTTTTCGCTGCCGGCGCAAAACTGCGGCCACGCGTGCCCGCAACTCGTGCAGGCCGAAGGGTTTGGTGACGTAATCATCCGCGCCCAATTCAAGCCCGACCACCTTGTCGATCTCTTCCCCTTTAGCTGTCAGCATGACAATCAGCGTATCTGAATCATGACGACGAACCTCGCGGCACAGATCATAGCCGCTCAGCTCCGGCATCATTACATCGAGCAGCAGCAGGTCGGGCTTCAGCCGTTGGTATAGCTCAAGGGCCTCTCTGCCATTGGGCGCAGCGCAGACCCGATAGTTTTCGGCTTCGAGCAGGTCAATTAAACCCTGGCGCAGGCTGTGGTCATCTTCCGCAACCAGGATCAGTGGCCGGTTCATGTTCTCCCCCTTAAAAGTGGCAGAGTCAGGCAGAAGCAGGTACCGCCGGTTGGCCCGGGGTTGCAACTCAGATCGCCTCCCATGCCGCGTGCCAGTTGTTGTGCGATGCTTAAACCAAGGCCCGCCCCGGGTTGCGAACTGGTCAGCGAGCTGTCGAGGCGGTGAAACTTGGCGAAGATTTTCTGTCGTTGGGCCGAGGGGATACCGGGGCCGTGATCGGTTAATGAAATGTTGACCTGCGTTTTGGTCCGGGTCACCTCGAGGGTCAGTTGTTTGCCGCTTGCCGCGTATTTGATGGCATTGTCGATCAGGTTGAGCAGGATCTGCTCGATGGCATCGCGGTCGCTGCAGATCAGGACACTGTCCAGGTCAATCTGGCGGGTCAGTACAAGCCCGGCTTCTTTAAGGCGAAGAGACTGGCGGTCCAGGATCTCATCCAGCAGCGCGATCAGGTCAAAGTCGCTGAGGTTGTAATCTTTGTGCCCCTGCTCAAGCCGACTGAAGTCGAGAATATTGTTCACCAGGCGCGTCAGGCGCTGGCTCTCGCGGATGATGGTCTGCAGATAACCACGCTGTTTTTGGGCTGACTCTATTTTCCCTTCCTCGAGCAGTTCGGCGTACATGCGGATCGTGGTCAGGGGGGTTTTGAGTTCATGTGAGACGTTGGAGACAAACGAGGTCTTCTGACGGGCGTCGCGTTGATGGCGCAGGCTTTGCCATAACAGCAGGGACCCGCCGAGCAGAATTGCAGCGATAAAGCTGCCCGCAAGCAGAGAGCCAATCAGCAGAAACCCCGAATCTGCCTGGCGCTGGTCAGGGTTGGTAAAGAAGCCCAATTGCCAGTGTGGCAGACCGGCGATACTGTGGCTGAACTCGGGGGCCTGGTCGGTGATTTCAAAGGCTCCGCTCTGGTGAAAAATATGACCGTTGCCATCAATGAGCGCCAGGGCCTCGTGGCTGCCGGGGGGAGGACTGAGGGTGCTGAGCAGACGGCTGAGCAGGGCCATCATCTCAAGTTCTATGCCGTAACGCAGTCCTCCTCCGGCGGGTTGATACCAGCCCAGAAGATGCAGCTGATCATCGGCGTACCAGCTCCGCCAGAGTGTTTTCCCGGTAGGCGCCGCGAGGTCTGCGGTTGCCACGGATTCACTGGAAGTCGGAGCCTTGCTGGCGAGCAGGCGAAGCTCCTTGCGCTCATTTATCACCGAATCGGTTGGGGACGGCGAAGCGTTTAGGCGGGCCGGCATTTGATCTGCGGGTGGTGGTTGCCAGGCAATTTCACCCGAGAAGAGCGGCAGGTAGCGTCTGATGAAGAGGCGTTCTTCATCGCTGGCCGGACGTTTGCGGTCGGGGAAAATCAGGCCCGTTCCCGGCTGCCAGATAAAGACGTTGCGAACCAGCGGGTTCTCTTCGCGCCAGTCGCTGAGCAGTTGTGGCAGATCTCCGCCCGCGAAGGTTTTTAAGCGCTGCATGAGACCATCTTCGACTTCCGCAATCGCCAGCTCCAGGTTGCTGGCGACGGTGTTTAGTCGTACCGCGGCAGACTGACGTTCGCGCTGGTTCAGGCGCGTGTTTTCGTTCTGTAGCAACCGCCAGGCTCCGACCCCGAGGAGCAGGGCCGGAACCAGCAGCAGAAGCCATGAGGCGATGATCAGTCTGGTGCGGATCATTTTTAAGTCAGCTTTCCTTTATCTTGAGCCACGTGTTCTCCGCTCACGCCTGATCCCTCATCCTTGATCAATGGGCCTTCTGTTGCTTGCGCACCTGGTAACTTTCAGAGCGGAGCTCCTTTTTTCGGGCACTAGGAATACTCGGGGCCGAAAATTCTACCGCATCCTTGTTGAGTGATTTTGCTTTCTGGGCGAGATCACTAAAGCCAAGGTTGGCACTGCTGGCTTCAAGGACGTCGCTGCTCTGCTGTAGCTCCCGTACCGCGTCCTCTTTACGTCCGGCATTATACAGGTCAAGGGCGCGATCACGCGCAGTCGCCATTTCGTTTTCGACAACGGCTTTCTGAACTGTTCGGCTGGCCGATTGCCGGACCTCATCATGGCTCGCGGAGAAATTGATACTGGCCAGGCGTTGAATCTTTTCGGCCTTGTTGGTCATGGCGTTTTCATAGCGACTGGTGACCTGCACAATTTCCCTCTGCTGTCCTGCAATCCCCGGTTCGATAAGGACTTCGATTAAAGCATATTTCTGCTGACCGCTGTAGAGCTGATTCATCCGCAACTGGACACCAGTGCCGCGGATGGTCCCCTCGCGACCGATAATGCGTAGCGGGCGAACGCCGGGGAGGCAGTCGATTTCAATACGTATCCGACTGGCCGCGACGCTCAGGACATCACCCAGTTCGCTGGCAAAAATTCGGGGTAAATCCTGACTTGATTCGACGAAGTAGTGGTTGCCGTCACTGTGGCTGGCCAGTTGTGTCATTAAGTCTTCATTAAAGCCGTCGCCGATACCGATGGTGGTCACCGAGATCCCTTCCTTCTGCAGTGCTGCGCCAAGGCGACCGAGATCGGACGCTGAACTCGGTCCGACGTTGGCCAGCCCGTCTGAAAGTAGAATAATGCGGTGGATGTAGTTGTCATCGAGATGTTTACGGATCTCGGCGGCGCCTTGACTGACGGCACCGAACAGGGCTGTGTTGCCCCCGGGGGTAATGGCGCGGATCCTTGAGGTGATCCATTCGCTGTTGGCCGCGGACTGAGGTGGGATCAGGGTGATGACACTGTGATCGTAGGTGACCAGGGAGAAGAGATCCTGTGCGCCAAGACGACTCAGGGCGACTATCGCGGCTTCCTTGGCTTTTTGCAGTTTAGCCCCTGCCATTGAACCAGAACGGTCAAGAACCAGAGTCAGGTTGACCGGTGGGCGCAGGCTGCTATTTTCAAGCTGCGGAACATCGAGTAAGACCTTGATGATGGCTTTCACTGTCTGCCCCGCCGGGAGAACAGTGCGGTCAAGATCAAGGTTGAGGTTGACCAGCGGTCGGGCCAGAACCGGGGTGGCCAAAGCCAGCAGCAGGAGGGGGAGGAGGACTTTCAGCATCGCTTTCATGACGGGCTCCTTTATGGAAAGGGGGACCAGCTGGAATGGCCGATCTTCGATGCTGGCAGTAGATCACCGCCGGGCTGTAAAGGTCGTCATGGCTTTGTCAAAAGATTGTAAAAAGCCTGTCCCGGAGGTCGGGTGGACGGATGACCTCGGGATGCTCCGGTTAATTGATAAGCGGGCGATAGGTGAACTTCTGCCCGCCGACAGACGCTTCGTACATTAATCCTCCCTTGGTATGGATAAATATAGCTGAACCGTTGCGATATTCTCCACCCAGTTGTCTGTCAGAGTGAGTCCCGACACTGACTCCGGCCGAACTCCCTGCGGTACCGGTGGTCGCCTGGGCGCCTGCGGTAATGGCCACCGCCGAGGCCGAGGCATCCAGTTCGAAACCACCATTAACAAACTCGTCATAGGCATGTTTGTCTTTAAAAAAGATGATTTCGCTGAAAACCTGGCCACCCAGCTGGAAGCCGATCGACAGCTTGTAAAGGGACGCAGTGCCAGTAATCCTGCCGTTGCGGTAGACCTGCCCCTGACCATAAGCCCCGCCTATTCCGATCCCGCCTTTGCCGACGGTGGGGAAAAAAGCATAGCCATAGGAATTGTTAAAGAAGGGCCCCGCAACCTCAGAGCTGCGGTAGACCATGAGTGGGTCCTCTGGATTCGGTGCGACATCTGAGGCGAGCACCGGTGAGCTCAATATCAGGCATGAGGTGAGGATGATAAAAGTAAGGAATCTGTTCATGGGGAAACTCCTTGGAGTGACATAGGGTCCGGGTTCTGGAGGGATATCAGTATAACATCTCTCCCTGGCGATATCAGAATCAATTGGTCCGGCAAACAAGGATGGTTGATGTGCGGAATTGATGTTTTATCCTTGCATTCTTTTGATTGGATACATATACTGCCAAATTCGTTTAAATTTGGGCACAGAGATAACTGAACGCTTTGAGTCCATTTCTCACCCCCCGCCACAAGAGGGTTCCATGAGTCTCCAGGACCAACTAAATAACGACATGAAAGACGCGATGCGGGCGAAAGATACGATCCGCCTTGGCACTATCCGCCAACTTCGCAGTGCGATTAAAAACAAAGAAATTGAGACCGGAAAACCGTTGGAAGACGACGCGGTTATCGGGGTGATTACCACTCAGTGCAAGCAGCGCCGTGAAGCTTCACAGATGTTCCGCGACAACGCGCGCCTCGAACTGGCGGAAAAGGAAGACGCCGAGCTTGTGATCCTGCAGGCCTACCTGCCGACCCAGCTTGACGAAGCAGAACTGCGGGCCATCATCTCGGAGATCATTGCCAGGGTTGGCGCCACCTCGCCGCAGGATATGGGTAAGGTGATGGGGCCGGTTATGGCCAAAACCCGGGGTTGCGCCGAGGGGAAGCTGGTCAATCAGCTGGTAAAGGAACTGCTCGCGGGCTGAAGGAGGGCAGGATGGGACTGGTTGATATTCTGATCCTGGTGATCCTCGGGATTTTTCTGCTGAAGGGTGTGTTGCGTGGATTGTTACGCGAGGTCTGTAGCCTGCTCGGGCTGGTTGTTGGCGGGTTGCTTGCCTTTTACCTGCATATCCCCTTGTCGCAATGGTTCGTTAAGATGCTTCACTGGCCGTCGCAACTTTGTGTAACGATCAGTTTTTTGTTGGTCTTTTTGCTCTCTGTGCTGGTTTTCGGGGTACTGGGTTATCTGCTGAACCGTTTTGCAACCCTGACCCTGATGACCGGGGTTAACCGTATATTGGGGGCGATCTTCGGTATGGCTCAGGGTGTCGTCCTCTTAGCATTGATCCTGTTTGCTTTGAATTCCACCGACCTGCCGGGGGATTTTAACCAGCAGCTTAAGCGTTCTGAATTGGCCCCGCCTTTTAGTCGTTTGGGAGCAACAATTTTTTCCAGCAGCAAGGATCTGGCGCTGAATTGAGCCGACGATGGAAATCGTAACCAGCACCTTAGTCCGATTGGAATTTGACGCCGTGCGCGGCCTGCTGGCTAAACGCACGGCATCGGCGCCGGGCCGCCTTCTGGCTGAGCAGCTGGTGCCGCTGGAATCACATCAGGCCGTGCTTCTCGCGCTGGAAGAAGTAGGTGAGGCGCAACATTTACTTGCGGATGGAACGCCGCCTCTGGCGAATAATGCGGTACTGAGCTCAACCTTGAAACGCTCGGCGGCGAGCGGCAGTCTCCTCGGAGCAGAACAGTTACAGCAGGTCCGTGACGCGATTGAAGCGGCCGGACGTTGTCGCAACTGGGCGGATCCACTGGAGGTTGAGAGCCGTCTGGCGTGCCTTTGTCTGGAATTGGATCCTTTATCCGGCCTGTTGCGGCGTTTGCAGTTATCGATCGGCGCGCGTGGCGAGATCCTCGACAGTGCATCCTTTGAGCTTGGCGATATCCGCCGCGAATTACGACAGCTTCGCGGTCAGATCAAACAGCAATTGACCCGTCTGCTTGCCGGTTCAGAGGTCGCGGGCTGTTTTCAGGACGAATTGATTACGGTCCGTAACGGGCGCTATGTCGTGCCGCTTAAGGCAGATTATCGGGGTCGCATCAAGGGCCTGGTTCACGATGAGTCAGCCAGTGGTCAGACGCTCTATTTTGAACCAGAGTTGGTTCTGGCCGGCAATAGTCGCCTGCAGCAGCTGCTCCAGGAAGAGCAGCGCGAAGAGCGTCGGATCCTGTTGCAGTTGACCGATCTGGTTCGCCAGTATCGGACTGAACTTGCACGAAATGAAGAATTGCTGGCGCGCCTTGATCTGCGATTTGCCACGGCCCGTCTGGCTGGTGAGTATAACGGTCAGATCCCTCTGCTGGTCGATGAACCTCTGATTGATCTGCGTGAGGCGCGGCATCCATTACTGATGGTCGGGACTGGCGAAGAGCTTGAACCTGTGCGAGCGATCCCGATCAATTTGTGTCTGCTGCCGCCCGCTCAGACCCTGGTCATCAGCGGACCCAATACCGGCGGAAAGTCGGTAGCGCTTAAAAGTTTTGGCCTGTTGCTGTTGATGGTGCGGGCCGGTTTGCCGATTCCTTGCGCCGAAGGGAGCCGGCTCTCTTTGTTTGATGCCCTGTTCGTCGATATCGGTGACCAACAGAGCATCAGTGAGCAGCTTTCGACTTTTTCCGGGCATTTGACCCGTTTGAAGGAAATCCTTCGGCAGGCCGGGCCTAATGCCCTGGTCTTGCTGGATGAAGCCGGGACCGGGACCGACCCGGCCGAAGGCGCCGCGCTGGTCATCGCGGCGCTCGAGATGCTTCAGCAGGCTGGTGCACATACGGTATTGACGACCCACCTTGGGCAGCTTAAAAACTGGGCAGCCGAGACGCCGGGTGTCGAAAATGCCGCGGTCGATATAGATCCCGACACCTTGGCACCCAAATATCGGCTGAACTACGGGGTGCCCGGAGCGAGCAGTGCCATGGCCACGGCGAGTCGTCTGGGGCTCCCGACGCCGTTACTGGACAGGGCGCAGCAACTCCTTGGCGAGCAACCCCAGCAGGGGAACGAACTGATTCTCAGCCTTAACCGGCGGCAGCAAGAGCTCGATGCGTTACATCAACAGATTGAGCTGGAACGTGTCGATGCGCGGCGACTGTGGCTGATGCGTCGTGATCAGCTTGAAAAACTGCAACAGCACAAGTCACGGGTTCATGCCCAGGCGGTGCAGCAGGCGGAAGGGCTGATCGCCGAAACAACCCGGCAGTTGCGCCGCTTGAAGCGCGATGCCGACATCGGCACCAGTGCCAAGGCGCAGGTCGCGGTTGCCGGCAAGCTCGACGAGGTCAGACAGCAATTGGCGCCTTTTCGGCCCCTGCAAAAGCCTCGGCGTACCAGCGGGCAGGCCCCTGAAGTGGGTGAGCTGGTTCGGGTGATTCCTCTTGATCTGACCGCCGAGGTGGTCAAGATTCAAGGGAAGGACGTGGAGCTGCAAATTAGTGGCAAGCGGATACGCCAACCTTTGGCGCAGGTTGAGGCCCTGACTCCACGGCGTTTTGCACGGCGTAGTGAGCGGCAAGCGACCTCGGTCAGCAGGCCAGCGGTATCCGAGTCTCAGGCGATGCGGCTGGTGTTGGTCGGGCAACGGATCGAGCCGGCCCTGCAGGCCCTGGAGCGTTTTCTGGATGATGCACTGCTGGCCAGTTTGGAGCAGATCGAGATCGTCCATGGTAGCGGCACCGGCGCCCTGCGTAAGGCTGTGCGTGAATATCTGGCCAGACAGCGATTTGTGACTGCCTTTTATGCCGCGGCGGCTGAAGATGGAGGGGAAAAAATCACGGTAGCCGAGCTGGGGAGCGGATGAAGGGAAGTATTCCTGACGACAAAATTCAGCAAATGCGTGACGGGGCCGATATGTTCGAGCTGGTGTCGCGCTATGTGCAGCTGAAGCGTTCAGGCGCAAATTATGTCGGGCTTTGTCCTTTTCATAGTGAGAAGTCGCCATCTTTCAGTGTCAACCCCGGCCGTCAGATCTTTAAATGTTTTGGTTGCGGTGTCGGTGGCGACGCCTTTGAATTTTTGATGAAAATAGAGGGGCTAAGCTTCCCTGAGGCTGCGCGACGGATCGCAGGGGAGGTGGGGGTTGATATTGAGGAGACCCAACTCTCACCCGAAGAGGACCGGCGCCGTCAGGAACGGGACCGGCTGCAACGGGTGAATGCGGTCGCGGCGGAATTTTTTCATCGTCAGCTGATCGAGTCCCCTGAAGCTGAAGCCTGTCGGCAGTATCTCAATCGCCGTGGCTATGGCAAGACCAGCGCTGCTGAATATCAGCTGGGTTACGCGCCTGATCGTTGGGATGCGCTGACTGGGCACTTCCGCCAGCAGGGGGTCGAATTGGATGATGCGCGTACGCTGGGTTTGATCCGGCGTCGTGACAAGGGAGAGGGAGATTACGATCTGTTCCGTGGTCGCCTGATCTTTCCGATTCATGATCTAAGCGGGCGGATAGTCGCTTTCGGCGGGCGGATCCTGGGTGATGGCCAGCCGAAGTATATTAATTCGACGGAATCACCGATCTACCACAAAGGGCAGGTGTTGTTCGGCCTTTTTGGGGCACGTCAGGCGATCCGGCAGGCGACGGAAGTCATCCTGGTCGAAGGTTACTTCGATCAGCTGGCGCTGGCTCGTGCCGGGGTCGGCAACGCTGTCGCCACTTGCGGCACGGCACTGACAGTCGAACATGCCCAGTTACTTAAGCGCTACGCCAAGCGGGTGCTTCTGCTGTTCGATAATGACAAGGCCGGGCGCAACGCCACCTTCAAGGCGATGGAGCTTTTGCTGCCAGGAGGTCTTGAGACGGCGGTGATTGAGCTCGATGAGGGAGAGGATCCTGATTCATTCCTGCAGAAACGCGGGAAAGAGGCCTTCGCTGAGCGATTGCAGGCGGCCCGCCCTGTGCTTGAACTCTATATGCAGGAACAGCTTGCCTCCGCCCCGGCGAACCCCTCGGGGGTGTCGCGCGCCGCGCAACAGGTCCTGGAAAAGCTGGTGTTGCTGCCCAATCCGCTGGAGGTTGATCTGTCGCTGAAGGAGCTGGCTCAATGGACGGAGATCGAAGTCGATCTGTTGCGCCAGCAGCTTGAACAGGTCAGGCATCAGCAACATGAGCGTGAGGCACGCTCAAGACGATCCGCATCTTCTTCTGAAATAGCGCCGCAAGTACCGCTACCAGCAGAAGCAAACCTGGCGGTGAAGGGAAGGTCAGCGGATAAGTTGACTCCGGCCGACGGCAAGTTGCTGAAAATGATCATTTTTGAAAAAGATGGACGCGGGCAGGTCGAGGTACAGGGAGTTGATACCTTCTTTTTTGAGCCTTTCGCGTGCCGGTTGGCGTCAGAGTTGCTTCAGCAATTGGCGGGAGTTGTCCCGGGTCAGGAGTTGACCCGATTGCAACAACGGCCGGAATTGCTGGCTCAGTTGCCGATGCCGCTGGAGTACGATTCGGTTGAATATGCTGGCGTCTGGCGCCAGATGTTGGAAAATAATCGGCGCAAGACGGCCGACAAACGCAGGCGGCAACAGGTGAAAGATCTATAGTTGAGTTGATTCATCGGTTATTTGCTCTGGCGGGAGTTTACTCCTCGGCAGAAGACGTTAAACTAGGGTAAGATTTTGCTCTGAACGAGATATCCGCTACGGGCGGATACCGGAGGAGAAGAGAAGAGAAATGGCAAAAAAAACCAATCCTGAAGAGGTTCAGCAACTTATCGAACTTGGCAAAGAGAAGGGCTTCTTGACCTATGACGAGGTCAATGACGTTCTCCCGTCCGACATGGTTTCATCGGATCAGCTCGATGATATTATGGGGATGTTCGGCGACATGGATATCGAAATTGTGGAATCTGAGGCCAAGGCACCGCACAAAGGTGATTCGGATGACGAAGATAGCGATGACGAGGATGTCGAGCTTGAAGCGGGAACCCTTGGCCGAACCAGCGATCCGGTGCGGATGTATCTGCGTGAAATGGGACAGGTTGCTCTCCTGACCCGTGAGGGCGAAGTCGTTATCGCAAAGCGGATAGAGGATGGCGAGACGCAGGTGACCAAGGTTGTCATGCGTACGCCGGTTGCCTTTACCGAAGTGATGACCCTGCTCACCCGACTTGAAAAGGGGACTATCGGTGTCTCCGAGATTACCCGTGAGTATGATGAGGAAGAAGGTGGCGAGGTCGAAGGGCGACAGCGGCAGCGTCTGCTCGAAATACTCGAGATACTGCGACCGATTGAGGTGCGCTTGTTGGCACTGCAAGAGGAGTTGGCTGGTGAACTGCCACTAAAAACGCGCGCCAACCTTGAAAAAGACCGGGCCGCCGTACTGCTGGAAATGACCGATCATCTACATAAGATCCGGCTTAAGGACTTTCAGGTCGCCAAAATTGTCGACCGCCTCAAGGAGATGGGGAATCAGGTCAAAAAAGGCCAGCTTGAAATTATGGCCTGCGAGCAGGAGCTGGGACGGCCATATAAGGATATCCGCAGCCTGTTGCGTAAAATGCGCAAGAGCGAAGAAGACGCCTGCGCCGTTGCCGAAGAGCTTAAGGTGTCGGGTGACACCCTGCTGACAGTTGAAAAACGGTTGAAGGGCGCCAAGCGGAAGTTCAAGAAGGTCAAGGATGATTCAGGCTTTGAGGCTGAAGAGCTGGTTGAATATTTAAAAGAAGTCCACAAGGGGGAATGGCTGGCGAAAAAAGCTAAGTCCGAACTGGTAGAAGCGAACCTGCGGCTGGTTGTCTCGATTGCCAAGAAATATACCAATCGCGGGCTGCAGTTTCTCGATCTGATTCAGGAAGGTAATATCGGCCTGATGAAGGCGGTCGATAAGTTTGAGTATCAGCGAGGGTATAAATTTTCGACCTACGCAACCTGGTGGATTCGTCAGGCGATTACCCGCGCCATCGCTGACCAGGCCCGGACCATCCGGATTCCGGTGCACATGATCGAGACGATTAATAAACTGATCCGCACCACACGCCAACTGGTTCAGGAGCTAGGTCGGGAGCCGATCCCCGAGGAGATCGCTGACCGGATGGATCTGCCGCTCGAAAAGGTGCGTCGCGTCCTGAAAATCGCCAAGGAACCGATCAGCCTTGAAACCCCGATTGGCGAGGAAGAGGATTCTTCCCTTGGGGATTTTATCGAGGATAAGGGGGTCATCTCGCCCCTCGAGGCGGTCATCAAGGGCAATCTTTCCGATCAGACGGCACGTGTTCTGGCCTCACTGACCCCGCGTGAAGAGAAGGTCCTGCGTATGCGCTTTGGCATCGGCGAAAAATCGGACCACACCCTCGAAGAGGTTGGACAGGATTTCAATGTTACGCGTGAGCGGATTCGCCAGATCGAAGCCAAGGCACTGCGTAAGCTGCGCCATCCGAGTCGCGCCAAGCGGTTAAAGGGGTTCGTGCAAACGGACTCTAATAGCTAAGCAAGAGGCAAAATTCCTTGACAGCCTGAGGTGATATTGCTTAGTATCTGCTCTTGTCGTTTTTTCGCGGGCCTATAGCTCAGTTGGTTAGAGCCGCCGGCTCATAACCGGCTGGTCCCAGGTTCGAGTCCTGGTGGGCCCACCAGTTTTCCCAGCGGCCATCAGGTCGTTACTGACACAGGTGAAAACAGCTTGAAAAGAAAATTGACAAGTGTGTGGCAGCGAACCCGCATCGGGATTGCTTACCACCAGGGTAAAGCGGCTCAAGCCGTCGAGGGGGAAAACCAGATTTGAAATAGAAGAGTGCACCGAGAAACCGGTGCACTCTTTCTTTTTGTGCCAGAGGGCAGAGATGGCAAAGTCAAAAATCATTCGCGTTCAGGATATTGGCGGACTGCTCAACCGCTTATATCCTCAGGCATTGGCTGACGATTGGGATAATGTCGGTTTGCAGCTAGGGGATTCCGCCACTGCGGTTGAGCGCGTGCTGGTATGTCTTGACGTTGAAGAAAAGGTGATCTTGCGTGCCGAAGAGCTTGGCGCGCAGTTGGTGATTTCACATCATCCGCTGATCTATAAACCGCTAAAACGCATCGCACCGATTGATGAACCAGGGCGCACCATTTTTCGGGCACTCCGTCAGGGGGTGTCAGTCATCAGTGCCCATACCAATCTCGACCGGGCCAGGGGCGGGCTTAACGATTGGCTGGCTACGCGGGTTGGCTTGAGGCAGGTCACCCCTTTGGAACAAGGGGTTGGAAATTTACTCAAGCTGGTGGTGTTTGTTCCTTGCGGACATGAAGAAGCGGTCAAGGATGCACTCTTTAGCGCCGGAGCAGGGGAGATCGGGGCTTACGACCGTGTTTCGTTTCAAAGCAAGGGTCATGGCGGTTTCCGCTGCGGGACAGAAACCACCCCTTTTATCGGCACGCCGGGAGAACAGGAGGCCGTCGATGAGGTCCGGGTTGAAACCGTTCTCCCTGCGGCACTGGCCAGCAAAGTCGTCGCGAAGCTGCTTAAGGTCCATCCCTACGAGGAGGTGGCCTTCGATCTCTATCCGCTGGTCAATCAGCGCTCTGATGTTGGTCTGGGGCGCATCGGTCAGCTCCCGGAAGCGCTCCAGCTGAACGAGTTTATTATAAAGATCAAGCAAGCACTGGATGTGAAACATCTGCGCATGGCAGGCCCTGCAGACAAGTTGATAAAAAAGGTCGCCGTCTGTGGTGGCAGCGGAGCTTCGCTGATTTCTGAAGCCTTGCGGCAGGGGGCTGATTGCCTGCTCACGGGAGATGTAAAATATCACGATGCCCAAAGGGCTCGTGCCGAGGGCCTGGTCCTGATAGATGCAGGGCATTTCGGTACAGAGATTCTGATGGTGAAACATTTGAGTGAACGACTCAGGCGCGCTGCGACCGATCAGCAGTGGGCGCTCGAAATTATAGAAATGACCGGTGAGGAAGATCCCTTTCAGTGGATCTAGTCACTGACGGATAAACTTTGGCAACAGACGGAGGATAATGTGTACGAAAAGATGAACCTTCTCAGGGAACTGCAGGAAGTCGATCAGGAACTGGCCGAACTGGCAACCGCTCGCGCGGGCTTTGAAGGTGAACTTCAGGGACTTTCCGATGAGAAAATACGGGTTCAGGGGATGGTGGACGAGCTGCAGTCTCAATTGGATGAACTCCAGGGCGAAGAAGCTCAATTCCGGCGGGAGCAGGTGGCTGAAAAAGACCAGATCATAAAGGTCGAGAGCCGCTTGCCGGATATTCAGACGCAGAAAGAGTATGTGGCCGTCTTAAAAGAGATCGACATGGCAAAGAAGGCCAGCCTCGAAACCCAGGCCAAGATAGCGGCAAAAGATAAAGAGATCGCCGAACTCCAGGCCGATTTTGACGAAAAGCAGACAGAACTGACTGCTATTTCCGAGAAATGTGCTGCCCGGCAGGCCGAAGTGGACAGTCTTCTGCAAGAGAGCGACAAGAAATACAGCGCACGTCAATCAACGCGTGACAGTCTTGCGAAGGATCTGCCGAAATCACTGCTGAGTAAGTATCAGCGGATTTTTACCCGCCGCGGTGGACTGGCGGTCGCCCGCGTCATCGAAGGGGCCTGTCTGGGCTGCAATATGCAACTCCCTCCCCAGCAGTATAATCGATTGCAGCGCGGTACAGAGCTCCAGAGTTGCCCTCACTGCAACCGCCTGCTCTATATGGATCGGGACTAACTCAGAGAACTTCAGTGGTTGAAGAAGGACAGACGATCGCCGGTCTGCTGTAAGGGCAGACGGGAGGAAAGTCCGGGCTCCACAGGACAGGATGGTCCCTAACGGGGACCGGGGGCAACCCTAGGGCCAGTGCCACAGAGAGAAGACCGCTCTGCGTTGCAGAGTAAGGGTGAAAGGGTGAGGTAAGAGCTCACCGGCTCCGGCGGTGACGTCGGAGGCCAGGTAAACCCCATCCGGAGCAAGACCGAATAGAGGAACGATTGAGGGCGGTTCGTCCGAGGTTCCCGGGTTGGTTGCTTGAGGTCGTCGGCAACGGCGACCCTAGATGAATGATCGTCGCCCTGAGGTGGGTAACTGCTTCAGGGAACAGAACCCGGCTTACGGACTTCTTTAACCACTTTTTTTCGGCAGCACCGCAGTCATGTGGTGCTGCCTTCTTTTTAAGGTTCAATGCCATGTCGCAATCACTCAAGCGCACACAGCTTTGGCAGCAACTTGTCTCTCAGATTCAGGCTGAATACATCCAGCTCCCCGAGGCTGAAAAAGGCTGGATTCATTCAACCTGTCTCAACATTTCGGCATTACAGCTCGAGCTTGATCAATTGTTCCAAAGGGGGGATGGTCCACAACAGTGCAGTGATTGCCGCGGGGATTGCTGCGAGCTCGGGCATAATCATCTGACCCTCGCCAATCTGTTGCTGTTGCTGTCCCAGGAAATCCCGGTCCCGACACTCGACTATAAGAAAACCTGCCCCCTTTTAGGGGACCAGGGATGTCTTTTAACGCCACAGCAACGTCCTTACGCCTGTATCAGTTTTCTGTGTGATAGACTTGAACCGCAGCTGTCGCCTGACCAGATCTCTCATTTTTACGCTCTTGAAGCTGAACTGCGCCGGCTTTATTATGCTTTCTCCCGGCGCTACGCCGGTGGCGGCATGTCCGGCCTGCTGCTGGTCGCTGGTCGTTTACAGGGACAACCTTTTCTGCGCCGGATCGATACCGTTTGACCCTTTTTATTGGAGCTGATGAGATGGAGCTACATTTTGATCGCCACAATGGCGAAATCGATCGTCTTATTGATGAATTGATGGCACGGGTCGGGGTCTATCATCCTGAAATGATTCGTCAGATGATTCTGGGCGCGCTCAAGTCCGGGCAGGAAAATGATTATTTGGCCGATCAAAAATTGATGCGCACCACCATGAAGGAGATGCGCTTCACTAATAAGGTCTTCGCGCCATATCGCAACCGCCGGAAAGTCAGCATCTTCGGTAGCGCAAGGATCTCACCCGAGGATCCGCTTTATCGAAAGTGCGTCGAATTTTCACGCCTTCTCGTCAAACGTGGCTACATGGTGATTACCGGTGGCGGTCCCGGGATCATGCAAGCTGGCAACGAGGGCGCCGGAGCGGAAAATTCATTTGCGATCAATATCGAACTGCCTTTTGAGCAACACACCAACCCGGTGATGGATGGTAGTGACAAGGCGATTAACTACAAGTATTTCTTTAACCGAAAGGTCGCTTTTTTGAAAGAGGCTGACGCTGTCGTGCTCTTTCCTGGAGGGTTCGGTACCCTTGACGAGGGGATGGAGATCATGACCCTGATTCAGACCGGGAAAAATCCGCCGATTCCGTTGGTGATGATTGATGATGACAACGGCGGTTACTGGGATAAGTTTCTGGATTTTATTCGTGACCCGCTGTTCAAGCGTGGCCTGATCAGCGCCGAAGATTTCAGCCTCTTTACCATCACTCGTGATCCGCTTGAGGCGGTGAATCTGATCGATGACTTTTATCGAAACTATCACAGCACACGATTTGTTAAGGGGAAGCTGGTCATCCGTCTCAATCGAGCGCTCGATTCCGAACATCTCAAGGTGCTGCGGGATGAATTCAGTGAGATCATCACCCCGGGAGGTCATTTACAACTGACGAGTGCTCTCCCGGAAGAGGCTGATCAGCCCGATCTAAGTCAGCTGCCGCGGCTTACGATGGAGTTCAATCGTCGTAGCTACGGTCTTCTCCAGGCGTTTATTCGCCGCATCAACTCTTTTGAATGATGGACAGTCTTCCGGTCAGCCCCTTGCGGGTTCCATTGAAAAAGTCCGATCTGGTACAGATGCTGGAGCTGCTGCGCTTAAGCTGGAAGTTACAGGCAATGCCTGCCTATCAGCAGCTGATCGCAGCAGAGCTCCCGGCTTCCGCGCGTATGGTTACGGGTACGGCGGGGGTGATGATGGGGTACGATTTTCATCTCACCGAAGATGGCCCACGCCTGATCGAAATCAATACCAACGCCGGAGGGTCAGCGCTTGCGCTACGGGCCTGTCATGGTGAGCCGACGCTGACCCCGTCCTTAAAGCGCCGCCTGGGGCAGATGTTTGAGCGCGAATGGTCCGATTTTTGTGAGGCCCGGCGTCCCCTGCAGAGGCTGGTGATTCTCGATGAGAATCCGCAGCAGCAGCATCTTTATCCCGAAATGAAACGCTTTGCCGGTTGGCTGGAGGCAGCCGGCATTGAGGTTCATATCGTCGACCCAGTCGAGCTTGAGGCGGATGCGAGAGGTGTGAGCCTTGCCGGAAAAGTGGTCGACCTGATCTATAATCGGCACTGTGATTTTTATCTGGATGATATCTCGATGGCGGGTATTCGCAGCGCCTATCTGGCGCGGAAGGTCTGTCTGACCCCCAACCCGTTTATTTATGGGCAACTTGGTGACAAGCGACGCTTGAAACTTTGGACTCAAGCCGAGAAAATGGCGGGGTTGGGACTCTCCGTCGTTGAGATTGGCCTTCTGCAGCGATTGATCCCGGCAAGTTGCCTGTTGGCTGATTTTGATCCAAATGAATTATGGGAACTCCGTAAGGAGAAGGTCTTTAAGCCGGTCGCCCGTTATGGCAGCAAGGGGGTATTGCTGGGCAAGACTATCTCTCGTAAACGCTTTGCCGAACTTGAGCCTTTTGACACCCTGGTGCAGCAACTGGTGCCGCCGTCGCAGATATCAGACCCCGCAGGGAACGCCTTCAAGCTGGACCTGCGACTCTACGCCTGGCGAAATCATGCCCTCGGCATAGCGGCGCGGCTCTATCAGGGGCAAGTGACCAACCTGAACACCGTCGGCGGCGGATTTGCGGCAGTGGTTCTCGAATCCAACGCATGATCTGACTTTATAAATTGGCAGCACATACAATTGAGACCGGCATAGACCCCGTCTTTCACTAATTCATGTCAGAAGTGCATGGGGTCGCCGCGTATTTTTACCCGGTATTTAACTATGAGGCGGGCGGCCTGCCGCGCGTCGCAGCTCAATCTGGTTGTCATAAAAGGTGCTGCCACCCCCCAGATCGGTCAGGTGTTGCGCGGTCAGGGCGTTCACTGTGCGACTCCCCCGGACAAATTCACACCACCAGACCCCCTCGGCAATCGCCAACCCGGTAGGTACCCCTTCATCCAGTAACAGTAAAAAATCAACTTCGCCCAGGGCATTGAAAGCAGTGACTCGTTCTCCCGAGGTCAGACCGCGTTCGGCCGCTTCGCCGGGATGAATCTTGACCTGCATCTCTGTGTCGCGCAGATCATCGCGTTCGAAGAAGGTTGAATTTAAGGTTTTTAACGCCGGCGCAGTCACCAATTGCAGCGGGAAGCCGCTGGTGGTCGGAGGCAGATAGCGCGGCAGGGGCTCGTCGATACTGGCGTTCAGAATCTCTATTTTGCCGGAAGATGTGGCATAGCCTGAACCCTGTGGAGGAGGTCTGAGCAAGGCAGGGCGTCCGGCGGCGAGGGACTTCATGTCGACCCCCCGCCACCAATCGTTGGTGCTGAGTTGCTCGATCTTCTCCTCGGCACTCTGATAAAACCCGGCATCCTCATAGCCCATCGCCTTGGCCAGAAGAGCAAATACTTCGAGATTCGATTTTGATTGACCTACTGGAGGGATGAGCGGGCGGGTGCGTTGCACTGTATAGCTGCCGTAGGCGCGGTAGATGTCGCTGGTCTCCAGCGAACTGCAGGCCGGCAGGACGATATCGGCATAGCGCGCGCTGTCAGTCAGGAAGCGCTCGTGGACGACGCAAAACAGATCCTCGCGCGCCAGGCCTTCGAGCACCCGGTTCTGGTCGGGAGCGACTACCGCCGGGTTGGAGCAGTAGATGAACAGGCTCTTGAGCGGCGGATCGGTAAGCTTGTTCAACGCATCCCCGAGCTGACTCATGTTGATGCTGCGGGGTGGCCGCTCTGGCAGCAGGTCGCGCCGTTCGACCTGCTGCATATCGAAGGCCGCACCAGTGCTGGTGCCGACGAAACAACCGCCGCCCGGTTTTCCCCAGGCCCCGATCAGCGCCGGGAGCGCGACGATACAGCGCACCGACATCGCCCCGTTGGCGTAGCGGGAGACGCCGCCGCCCAAGCTGATAAAGGGGGCCCTGGCCGCGGCGAAGACCCGAGCCAGTTCTTCAATCTGCGCGCTGGACAGTCCGGTGATGCGGCTGACAGCTGCGGGTGAATAGGCGGGCAGGATCTGTGCCTCAAGTTCGCTGAATCCCAGCACCTGCTGCGCGATAAACTCCTGGTCGCAGAGTCCGTCCCGTGTCCAGATATGCATCAACCCCAAAGCCAGAGCCGCGTCGGTTCCCGGTTTTAACAGCAGGGTTCGGTCGGCGAGCCCGGCGGTCTGGTTGCGATAGAGATCGATCATCCAGACCCTGGCCCCCTTCAGCTTCGCCTGTTTGACCAGCTGCAAGAAGTGAATATTGGTGGCCGCCGCATTGCTGCTCCAGAGGATGACCAGGTCGCTGTGCAGCACGTCCGTCGGGTCCGGCGCCGGGGTCTCACCCATCAGCGCTTCCCAGCCGGCGCCCTTGGCAGGGGTGCAGATCCCGCGCACCAGCTGTGATGCACCCATGCGATGAAAGAAGGGGTGCCCGGCGTTGCGTTGAATCACGCCCATCGTCCCCGCATAAGAGTAGGGGAGAATCGCCTCGGGGCCGTCGGTGGCGATGATCTCGCGCCAGCGGGTCGCGATGCTGGCGATCGCTTCGTCCCAGGAGATCGGGCGGAATTGGCCTGCCCCCTTGGCTCCGCAGCGCAGTAGCGGGGTGGTCAGGCGGCGCTCTGAATGAACGGTTTTTTCATAATGATTCATCTTGGCGCATAGGCTGCCGCGCGTCATGGGATGGTCCGGATCTCCCGTGACGCGCAAAACCTGGTCGTTTTTAACTTCGACCAGCAGCCCGCAGCAGTCGGGACAATCGTAGGGGCAGACGGAAGGCAGTAGCTTTGCTGTCATGTGTCGGACTCCACTGAGTGATTCAACCACCGGCTTTTTTGGCGTGATAGCCTTTTTTGAGCAATTCTTCGATCAGCAGATCGCGCTGGTCGGTCTGGATTTCAATGATGCCGTTTTTGACCGTGCCGCCGCAGCCGCAGCGCTGTTTCAACTCCTTCGCCAGGTCTTTGAGTTGCGCCTCGGCCAGCGGCAGGCCACTGATCAGACTCACCCCCTTGCCTTTACGCCCTCTGGTCTGACGTTCGACCCGCACCGGCCCCTCGCTCTTTTTTGGGGAGGCCTGGCAACTGCATTTTTTCAGGGCCTTGCCGCACCTGGGGCAGTCGGTCCCGATCTCGTCTGAATAGACCAGGCGGTTGTCGGTGTTTTTCATCTGTATTCCTTAAGTGAATACGGGTTCTGGGGGATAGCGACGCTGAGTGTAAACCTCTCTGAATTTTCAAAAAAATTATTTGGCGGTCAGCCGGTTTTTTTTTGACCTCAGGGTAACACCCCTGTTTGTTCAGACTTCGGAGGGGTGAACCCCTAATTCAAGCAGAGCTTCGCAGGTTTGACCGTAGCTCTGGTGTTGAATGCCATGCCAGCCGCAGTTCTGTGCCCCGATCACGTTTTCGAGCCGGTCATCGATAAAGACCACCTCGGTCGGGGTAAAACCGAAGCGTTTTTCGGCGAGGGTATATATTTCGCGCGCCGGTTTCATGTGGCCGACTTCACAGGAAGGAAAGGCGTCCTTACACATATCCATCAGTGCGAAGCGTTCACAAAGATACTGCCAGTGAATGGCACCGGTGTTTGACAGGATATAGACCTGCAGCCGTGATTTCAGCTGCCGGGCCAGATGCAACATCTGTGGCATCGGAGTAAAGATGCCGCACCAGACCAGCTGCAGTTCAGGCTCCGTAAGCGGTGCGCGGAGCAGCGCATTGATCCCCCGCAGAAAAGCGCCGGTCGAGAGCCGGCCGTGTTCGTAGTCGATCAGATTGACCCGCTCGGCAAAGTCTTCAGCGTCGCGAATCTGTGCTCCGCGACTGCGCAGCAAAGGTAGAAATTGACGGTACGAAAAATCGACCAGCACCTTGCCAAGATCAAAGACCACATGATTGATCTGCTGCATGAAAAGACAGTCCTTTGCTGAAAACTGGGAATGCCCTTCATTTTCAGGGCCAAGCGGCTCAACTTAACGAATGCGCCGGCATTCGAGATAGAATCGCTTCTCGTCAGCTTCCCCCATCGAAAAAGTTTTGCGCGGCAGGGCGCCGTCGATAATGATGGTGCGGAAGAAATTGTCTTTCGAGATCGCGGGGAGATAGAACCCGGCGTTGTTGGCATGTTTGCCGAGACAGCTTACAGCCTCTTCGCCATGAATATAGTCAATCCGGGTGGGAGGCTGGTTTGTCAGATAGTCATCCAGAAAGGTCTGGAGACTTGCGACATCCAGGCTCAGTTGCGGGGCTTTGAGATGGCAATAACCGAATCGTCCGGCCAGAATGCAGCAGAAGCCCTGACCTTCATGGGCCGCTTCGGCCAGCGCCTGAGCCGCTGCCAGGGTCTGGCAGGGGGTATAGGTGAATTGCTCGCCGTGACCGTTGAACCAGAGCTCCATTTCCTGCAGCAGATGCGCCGGGTTGATATTGAACAGTACCCGGTGGATCGCTTCAAATTCCAGCCCCGGATCGTGCAGGTTGACCAGTTCGACCAGCGCGTAGCGGGCCGGATGAGTCATAATCTCCTGCTGGTCGGTCGCCTGCGCTTTCAGGTTTTCCCAGATCGCCTTGGCTGTTGCAAAGCTGTGATTACCGTCCCCCATGGCGTAGAGCATGACCTCGCTCTCTACCTGGTAACGTGAACGGTAGCTCTGCGGATCGGCCAGGTGGGTCAAGGCCTCAACCACCTGCTCAATCTGAGCAGGCTGATCGATTCGATACCCTTTGATATGACCGCCATTGGCGATCAGCTCAAAATCGTAAAGCGGCTCGGGATGGGTGTTGAACAGCGGTTCAATTACGGTCCGGTTCGGATCGTCGATCAGCACCATGATATGCGGCAGTTCAATCGGGGCGTTTTCGCGTACCTTGATCCGCGGCGGCAGCCGATCCAGAATCGTTCCTTCGGTGGCGCGGATCAGTGAGGTGGCGCCCTTGTTGTAATCGTACTGTTCCAGATCGAGAGCTACCATCAACCCCTTGCGCGATTCGACCTCGGAGGTTTTGCGGTCGACCAGAATAAAACCGGCGGGCTGCTCAATCAGTACGCCAGAGGCCAGGTAGTGCTCCATGGTCTGATTGATCTCCCTGATTCGTGACGCACCGTCCGGCGCTTCCAGGTAGACTTCCGGAAACACCAGCCTCAGGGTCGAGGGGACGCCTGCGGTTTCAACCGCCAGCCGTTGCCAGTAGTCTTCATCCGAAGAGTACTGATCGCAGGCGATGACCGCCCAGTGGTGCATGTCTTTCCCCTTTTCAGGGAGTAGAATCTGGGGGACTTGTAGCCCGATGCCGGGATAGTTCATTTGGGTGTGATCCTTTGGGTTGGGTGAAATAAAGGATATTTCTATCATGTTTTTTTAGTGATGAGAACCGTGAGAACCAGGTTAAACGCTTAAAAATAGCCTGTAAAGAGCAGGTCGGACAAACTTCATGCCGTGCGAGTAAAAATTGAAATCATCCTGGCGCAAGCGGTGAAGTGTATCCGAAGAAATCAACCGGAGGAGCAAGCAGTTCACCTGCTTCTCTGGATCGCCTGTTGTGGCCAGAAACAGCGCCCGTTCACATCAACAGACTGCGAGGCACTGAGGTCTGACGATAAAAGCCAATAACATGCACTGTTATTGGCTTTTGTCGGTGAAGACGTTCTCTGGCCGGGCTGGCTACTTGGTGCCGAAGATCTTGTCGCCGGCATCACCCAGACCGGGCAGGATGTAACCATTTTCATTGAGGCGCTCATCGATGGAGGCGACATAGATGTCGACGTCGGGGTGTGCTTTGGTGACCCGTTCGATACCCTCCGGGACCGCAACCAGAAAAATACCGCGGATGCTGGTGCAGCCATGCTGCTTGAGCATGCAGATGCAGGCATCCAGCGAGCCTCCGGTTGCCAGCATCGGATCAAGGATGAGGGCGGTCCGATTCTCCATGTCACTGGCCATTTTTTCGAAGTAGGTGACCGGTTCCAGGGTCTCTTCGTTGCGGTAGAGACCGACGACGCTGACCTTGGCGCTGGGAATCAGGTCGAGGACGCCATCCATCATCCCCAGACCGGCTCGTAAAATCGGCACTACGGTGATTTTTTTCCCCTTAATGCGATCAACTTCGACTGGGCCGCTCCAGGCTTCAATTATCTCCTTCTCGGTTTCGAGATCCTTGGTCGCCTCATAGGTCAACAGGCGTGCGACCTCAGAGGCCAGTTCACGAAACGCCTTGGTGCTGATATCGGCATGTCGCATCAGTCCCAGTTTGTGTTTAACCAGCGGATGGTTCACTTCAAAAACGGCCATGTTTCGTTTCTCCCGGAAGTATTTTGATTAAATTCCCCAGCACCTTAATCGTTTGACCCGCCGAGGGTCAAGATCGAACTTTTTGCTCAAGGAGGTTGGGGATTTCGCGCCAGTACCGTTCAAATGACGGGATTCATCACGGAGCGTCTGAATGTATGTTGCCGCTGACGCCGTGGTTGCAGGAGAAAAGAGTCAAAATATTTTGAGGCATGATATCTGCTTGCGTAGGGCGTGACGATGGAGCGCTGAATCATGGTGGTGCGATTTTTTCTGATGAGTTTGCTGCTGTTTGGAGCCGGTTGTGCGTCACCTGTGCTGCGCGTACCCCGGGTATTGCCGCCCGGATCGCCTGATTTGGCAGCGGATCGGGCGCGTTGTCTTGCGTATGCCGAACGCTTCGGGGTGATAAGTCTCGCCCCGCTGTTGGGGAACAAAGCCCAGAATCAACCCGACCGGCGACGTCAAAATTATTTGTTTCTCATGTGTATGCAGGAGAAGGGCTATCGTTTTTAGCCTGCGTAAGAGGAGTGGAAAATTGAAGATGAAATCTCTGCTGTTGCTGCTGGTCATGTTGGCCCTGGTCGGTTGTGCCAGGCCTCCTGAGCAGATCTATACCCACCCCAAAACTGGTAAGGCCGATCTCACGGTGGATCTTGGCGAGTGTGCGGCTGTGGCCGACCGGTTCGGCTTTATCAATATGAGCCCGGTGCATAATTATCCCATGGCTGACATGAAGGATTATTTCCAGCGCAAGAAGGTTTTCAACTTCTGTATGCTGAAAAAGGGTTACGAGAGGGGCGAATCAATCACGGTCGATGAAACGACTACCAGCGTCATTGTTGCCGATTCCTTCCTGACGACGGGAGAAACCTCCCTGGTGACCATCTCCTTCAATACGGCAGTCGGCGGCCTGGAAAAGAGCGACCTGACCGTTACCAACGGCACGTTGTCAGAGGTCAAAACGACCGATCGCGGCCTGACCTGGACGGCGATTCTGACACCCACGCCTGGCGTGGAAGCGGCTAATAACGTTATTGCCCTGGACAATTCCGGCGTTATTAATGCCGTGAGTAATCCTGGCAGCGGAATTACCTATTCAAACCCTTACAGCATCGACAGTCTGCGTCCCACCGTTGCGATCAATATCAACCCCACCGCTCTGGGGAGTGCGTCGGTCGATTTCGCGACGACTGACATCTCAGTCGCAAACGGGACCTACAGCTCCATCGTAAACTTCATCTTCAGTGAAGCTCCGGTCGATTTTTCCGAGAGTGACATCAGCGTCGCAAATGGCGTCATCGGTTCTCTGGTGAAGGATGATGCCACCCACTACCACGCGACCTTTACCGCGGCGAAAAATTTTGTGGGACGTGGCTCTATAACGGTTAACGCCGCCAAGTTTACCGATGCGGCACGCAATGAAAATGCTGCGGCAATTCCGGTCAGCGTTGCGATTGACACCCTGCACCCAACAATCACTGCCTATCGATGACATCACCGGACTTATCGCCTCCGTCGCTCTTCCAGGCTTTTGTCCGAGCGGGAGGATTGAGGGTGCAACGGGTGATAATTCAGGCGGCAGATTAAAATAGGGAGTTCAGTCTCCCCGTAATTTCAGCTATAATGATCGGCTCGACAGTGTTGTCGGGCCGATTATTTTTTATTTTTCTTAATATTGCAGATAAGGATCAGTCCCTTGAGTCACAGGCTGCTCAAAGAGATCGCCAAGCGTCGTACCTTCGGCATTATCAGTCACCCCGATGCGGGAAAGACTACCCTGACCGAAAAGCTGCTGCTCTTCGGCGGCGCCATCCAGATGGCCGGCGCGGTCAAGTCGCGCAAGACCAGCCGGCATGCCACCAGTGACTGGATGAGTATCGAAAAAGAGCGCGGCATCTCGGTCACCACCAGTGTGATGAAGTTCAATCATCACGACTATGAGATCAACCTGCTTGATACGCCAGGCCACCAGGATTTTTCCGAGGATACCTATCGGGTGTTGACGGCGGTCGACTCGGCGCTGATGGTGATCGACAGCGGTAAGGGGGTTGAGCCGCAGACCGAAAAGCTGATGGAGGTCTGCCGCATGCGTAATACCCCGGTGCTGACCTTCATCAACAAGCTGGATCGTGAAGGTCTGGCACCCCTCGACCTGCTGGCTGATATTGAAGATAAGCTGCAGATTGAGTGCTCGCCGCTCTCCTGGCCAATCGGCATGGGGAGACGCTTCAAGGGGGTATACAATCTCTATCGTAATGAGCTCAATCTGTTTAACCCCGGTTCGGGACGCAGCGAAGAACGGATCAAGATTGCCGACCTCAACGATCCGCGCCTGGATGAACTGCTCGGCCGGCAGGCCGATGAGTTGCGTGAAGATATCGAACTGCTGAAAGGTGCGGCCACCCCCTTAAATCGTGACGAATATTTGAAAGCCAGCCAGAGCCCGGTTTTTTTCGGCAGTGCGATCAATAACTTCGGGGTAGAAGAGATGCTTGACGCCTTCTGTGAACTGGCTCCGGCGCCAGGACCGCGCATGACCACGACTCGCATGGTTGAGCCGAGTGAAGAGGATTTTTCCGGATTCGTGTTTAAGATTCAGGCGAATATGGACCCGGCGCACCGCGACCGGATCGCCTTTTTACGCATTTGCAGCGGCAAGTTTACCCGCGGTATGAAGGTCCGGCATCACCGGATCGGCAAGGAGGTTGCGCTCGGCAACGCCACCATCTTCATGGCCCAGGACCGCGCCAACGTCGAGGAGGCCTACCCCGGGGATATCATCGGGCTGCATAACCACGGCACGATCAAGATCGGTGACACCTTCACCCCCAAGGAAGAGTTGAAATTTACCGGCATCCCCAATTTTGCCCCGGAGCATTTCCGCCGGGTGCGGCTGAAGGATCCCCTCAAGTCCAAACAGCTGCAGAAGGGTCTCTTTCAGCTCGCTGAAGAGGGGGCGGTGCAGGTGTTTAAACCCCTGTCCGGTTCAGAATTTATTCTGGGGGCGGTCGGAGTGCTGCAGTTTGAGGTTACGATGGAGCGCCTGAAGTCGGAATACAATGTCAACGCTGTCTATGAAGGGGTCAATTACACCACCGCACGCTGGATTCAGTCGAGCGACAAGAAGCGCCTCGCCGATTTTCAGAAGAAACATCTAAATGATCTCTCCGAGGACGCCGAAGGACATCTGACTTACCTCGCCGCCAGTGAGTGGCGACTTGGACATACTATGGAAGAGTGGCCCGGGATAGATTTTTTGAAGGCCCGTGAACATAGCTGATGGACGTGTTTTTACAGGGTCAATTTATGCTAGACTTTCTTGACCGTGGTTTCATGCAGATACAGAAATATTCGAGGAGATAAAATGAAAATCCAGAAACAAGTCCTGATTGCCTTTTCTCTTTTGACCCTGATCCTTGCTGGTTGTATCCAACCCAACGACCCGAATAAAAACACCAAGCAGAAGGCTGGCATCGGCGCCGCCGTTGGGGCTTTGGCCGGGGCGTTCATCGGTTATCAGGCGGATCATTCAGGCGGCGCGCTCAAGGGCGCACTGATCGGCGGCGCTGCTGGTGGTGCCCTGGGGGCTGGCGCCGGCTATTACATGGATAAACAGCAAGCCGAGTTCGAACAGGCACTGTCCGCAGAGCGTGCGGCCAACCAGATTGAAGTCGAACGCTTACAGAATGAAAATTTGAAAATTACCATGAATTCTGAAGTCTCTTTCGATTTTAATTCGTCACGCCTGCAACCCGCCTTCGAGCGGAGCCTCGACAAGGTTGCCGATATTCTCACCCGCTATCCGCGGACCAGCATCAAAATCATCGGTCATACCGATAATGTCGGTTCCGAGGTTTATAACCAGCAGCTCTCCGAGAAGCGTGCCATGGCTGTAGGCCATGTCCTGGAAGGACGTGGGGTTGCCGCCTCCCGGATCATCACCAGTGGCCGCGGCGAGTCTGAGCCGCGTGCGACCAACGATACCGAGGCGGGTCGCCAGTTGAATCGCCGGGTTGAGATGCTGATTGTCCCGGACAGTGATATCAAGTAGCCACAGAATATAAAAAGACCACGAAAAAGGCCCCGGCAGAGATGCTGGGGCCTTTTTACAAGGGCTACAACTCCCAACAACGGAGAAGATGATGCAAACAAGGATTCCCATAAAAAATATTCTGGCGGCAAATCAACCGCAGACCCAGACGAAGGTGTGTGGCTGGGTCCGTTCAGTGCGGAGCGGGAAAGAGGTTTCTTTTATCGCGCTGAATGACGGCAGCTGTTTTGCGACCCTGCAACTGGTGGTTGACCCGCAGCTGCTGGAGACTCTCCCGCCCGGACTTGGCACCGGCGCCTGTTTGAGCGTGATCGGTGATCTGATCGCCTCTCCGGCGGAGGGACAGGACTGGGAGTTGACGGTCACCGCCCTCGAGCTGCTGGGCGGCGTTGATGAGAGTTTCCCGCTGCAGAAGAAGCGTCACAGCTTCGAGTTTTTACGCAGTATCGCCCACCTGCGCCCACGCTCGAACAGTTTCGGCGCCGTTTTTCGCATGCGCAGTGCCCTCGCTTTTGCGGTGCACCAATATTTTCAGCAACGCAACTTTGTCAATGTCCACACCCCGATCATCACTGCCAACGATTGCGAGGGGGCAGGGGAGATGTTCCGGGTGACGACTCTTGACCCGCAAAATCCGCCACACAAAGCGGGACAGGTTGACTGGTCGCGTGACTTCTTTGGCGCGCGCACCGGCTTAACCGTCAGCGGCCAGCTGCAGGGGGAGCTCTTTGCCACCGCCTTCTCCGATATCTATACCTTCGGTCCGACCTTTCGTGCCGAAAATTCCAACACCAGCCGTCACGCCGCCGAGTTTTGGATGATCGAGCCCGAAAGGGCCTTTTGTGATCTGACTGGCAACTGCGATCTGGCCGAGGACTTTCTGCGTTACATGGTTGGCTATGCGCTGGAGCATTGCCGTGAAGATCTCGACTTCTTCGATCAGCGCATCGAAAAGGGCCTGATCGACAAACTGCAGAGCCTGTATAAGGCTGAATTCCATCGCGTCAGCTACACCGCGGCGGTCAGTCAATTGCAGAATTCAGGGCAGAGCTTTGAATTTCCGGTGGTCTGGGGGAACGATCTGCAATCGGAGCATGAGCGGTATCTGACCGAAAAGATCTACGGCGGGCCGGTGTTTGTCACCGATTACCCCAAGGGGATCAAGGCGTTTTACATGCGCGATAACGACGACGGCAAGACCGTCGCGGCGATGGATCTGCTGGTGCCGCGCGTCGGCGAGATTATCGGCGGAAGTCAGCGTGAAGAGCGTCTCGACCGCCTGCAGCAGAAGATGGCCGCCCAGGGGATCGCCGCAGGAGACCTCGACTGGTATCTCGATATCCGCCGCTGGGGAAGCTGTGCCCATGCCGGCTTCGGCCTGGGTTTCGAGCGGCTGCTGATGTACCTGACCGGGATGGAGAATATCCGCGACGTCATTCCCTTCCCGCGGACTCCGGGTCATGCAGATTTCTAGATGGCTCGCGGCGCTGCTGTTCTGCCTTCTGGCAGCGACAGCCGTCCTGGCTGAAGATAATGGTGCCGCCGACCGGACGATTGTGGTCGGCGGCGACCGGAACTACCCGCCCTACGAATTCCTCGATGCCGATGGCCAGCCGGCCGGTTTCAATGTTGAATTAACGCGCGCCATCGCCGAGGTGATGGGGATGGATCTCGAAATTCGTCTCGGCCCCTGGGGGGAGATGCGTCAGGGGCTGGCCTCAGGCAAAATTGATATTCTGCAGGGCATGGCCTGGACACGTGAGCGGACCCGGGAGGTCGATTTTTCGACACCCCACGCCAAGGTCCATCAGTCGATCTGGATCCGCAAAGGTTCGACCGTCAGAAGTTTACAGGATCTGGCCGGGCATGAGGTGATCGTCATGCGTGGCTCCGTGATGCACGACTACATTCTGCAGCGCCCGAAACTGAAGGTGCGTCTGCGCCTGGTTGCAACCCTGGAAGACGCCCTGCGCAGCCTCTCTGCAGGAGTCGCTGATGCCGCCCTGGTTGCCAAGCTGCCGGGTGAATACCTGATTCAAAAGGACGGGTTAGATAATATCACCCCGATCGCCAAGCCGTTGGTGGCGCAGGATTACGGTTACGCGGTCAAAAAAGGGAATGTCGACCTGCTGGCACGCTTCAATGAGGGGCTGGTGCTGCTCAACAAATCTGGTCGTTACCGTCCGATCTATGAAAAATGGCTCGGAGTTTTACCCCGCCCAGGAATCGCTCTCAGCCAGATTGTTCAAATCGGGGCCATTGTCTTGCTGCCTTTATTGCTGATTTTGGGGTTGACTGTCTTCTGGTCGCGGACCCTGAAAAGGCAGGTTGCTCTGCGTACCTTGGATCTTGAACAGGAAGTCGCTAAAAATCGTCAGGCATTTCGTGAGCTTGAGGTCCGGCAGCAACAGCTGATCCAGGCGGACAAACTCTCTTCGCTGGGGATTCTGACCTCGGGGGTGGCACATGAAATCAATAACCCGAACGGCCTGATTCTGCTCAATCTGCCCCTGCTTAAAAAATCCTGGGATGATGCCCTGCGTCTGCTGCAGGAGCATTATCGACTCCAGGGTGACTTCAAGCTCGGCTGGCTTAACTTTTCACGCATGCGCCATGAGATCCCGCAGATGCTCGAAGAGATGCAGCAGGGGGCCAGCCGCATCAAACGGATTGTTGAAGATCTCAAGGACTTTACCCGCCAGGACAGCGCCGAACTGGATGAGGCGGTCGACTTGAGCCAGGTGGCAGAGACGGCGCTCCGCCTGGTCGATAACTCATTGAAGCAGGCGACCGATCATTTCCGGGCGGAGTTGACCCCGGATATGCCGCGTTTTCGCGGCAATGCCCAACGGATTGAACAGGTTCTGGTCAATCTGCTGCTCAATGCCTGTCATGCCCTGAAAAGCCGGGATGAGGCGATTGAGCTGCGTACGGGGGTGCAGGCTGATGGCTGGTTGTTCCTCGAGGTGCGTGATCAGGGTTGCGGGATTGCTGCGGCACACCTGCCGAAATTAACCGATCCGTTCTTTACCACCAGACGTGAAGAGGGCGGGACCGGATTGGGACTTTCTGTTTCTGCCGGAATCGTTCAGGACCATGGCGGCCGGCTTGAATTTACCTCGATTGTGGGCCATGGCACCTCTGTCCTGCTGCTGCTGCCCGCACAAGGAGAATCCTCTTGACCACTGACAAATATCCCGCCTTTAAGATTTTAATGGTCGATGATGAGCTCCCCTGGCTGCGCAGCCTGGGGATGACCCTCGAAGGCCCCGGTGGATTCGAAAATCTGATGCAGTGTGATGACAGTCGTCAGGTGATGAAACTGCTGGCTCAGCATGATGTCGGGGTGGTGCTGCTTGATCTGACCATGCCACACCTGGGAGGGGAGGAACTGCTGCAGTTGATCAAGCGCGATTTCCCGGCGACCCAGGTCATAATCCTTTCGGGGATGAACCAGCTGGAAACTGCAGTCGGCTGCATGCGGCAGGGGGCGTTTGATTATTTCGTCAAGACTGTTGAAGAGGACCGTCTACTTGACGGGGTTAGACGTGCCGTGCGGATGGTCGAACTGCAGCGTGAAAACCATGAAATTCGTCGGCGTTTGCTGGCACCCAAGCTGGAGCATCCTGAAATTTTCAGCGAAATCATCACGCGTGATCCGCGGATGATTTCGGTCTTTACTTATCTTGAGTCGATCGCCGCCTCGCGTCACCCGCTCTTGATTCTTGGGGAGAGTGGCGTCGGTAAAGAACTGATCGCCCGCGTTGCCCACAGGCTGGCGCAACCCGGGGGGCTACTGGTCAGTGTCAATGTGGCCGGACTCGATGACAACGTCTTCGCCGACACCCTGTTTGGGCATCGTAAGGGGGCCTTTACCGGCGCCGAGCGCGACCGACGTGGCATGATCGAACAGGCGACTGGTGGGACCCTGTTTCTGGACGAGATCGGTGATCTGTCGGCCGCGAGTCAGGTCAAATTATTGCGTCTGCTGCAAGAGGGGGAATATTATCCCCTCGGCAGCGATACCCCACAGCATATTCAGGCGCGGGTCATCTGCGCGACTCATCAGGATCTGGCGGCGGCGGTTGCCGCAGGAAATTTCCGCAATGACCTCTATTATCGTCTGCACGCCCACCAGGTGCGGATTCCACCGCTGCGCGAACGGCGCGAGGACATCGCACTGCTGCTTGAGCATTTTTTGGAACTTGCTGCTGCGGAGCTCGATAAATCGGTACCGACCCCACCCCGTGAACTGAGCGCCCTGCTCGGCAGCTACAGCTTCCCGGGGAATATTCGTGAACTGCAGACCATGGTGCAGGATGCGGTCAGTCGGCATCGCGGTGGCGTGTTGTCGATGCAGACTTTTGTTGAACGGACCGGTACCACACGGGAACAGTTGATCCTGGCGACGGACAACCCGTTTACGGATCTGCACGAACTGCCAACGCTTTCGGTCGCGACCGAACTGTTGGTGGATGCCGCTTTGCTGCGGGCCAGAGATAATCAGTCTCTCGCGGCCCGACTTCTGGGGATCTCCCAGCCAGCCCTCAGCAAACGTCTCAAACTCCGACGTCAACCCGACGACAAAGGGGTATAACCAGGGCTATAGCAATAACCCTGGTTATACCGTCAAAATCATAACCCTGTTTCTTCCCATCTCTCGGCAATTCTGACTCCCCAGGCTCGAGGCGCCTCCGTTTGCTCTTGCTCCTATAACCCTGGCTATACCCCCCTTGTTCTTTAGATTTTCAATACTCTTCGTAATATCGCTTTAAAAACAATAGGTTAAGGAGTTTTCTTGATCTGGCACCCGAATTGCTAAACCAATGTTCTGAATTGAGACATCCCCGGCGGGCACATTTCGTGAGCCGTCACAACAACGGAAGTTTTGGAGGATAAAATGAAAAACCTGCTTTACATCGCCCTGGCGTTGACGATTGCCGTCACTATGGTCCCGGTAAACGGCTTTGCTGCCCAACGTTATGTGACAATCGGCACCGGCGGCGTAACCGGCGTCTATTATCCGACCGGCGGCGCTATCGCTAAAATGGTGAATCAGAAGCGCAAAGAATACAATTTGCGCGCCACAGTCGAATCGACCGGCGGTTCGGTTTTTAATGTCAATGCGGTCATGACCGGAGACCTGGAGTTCGGGATCGTTCAGTCCGATCGTCAGTATCAGGCCTATCATGGCACGGCTGATTGGGAGGGCAAGCCGCAGACCAAGCTGCGCGCCGTTTTCTCGATCCACCCCGAACTGGTCACCATCGTGGCTGCTGCTGACAAAAACATCAAGACCGTCGCCGATCTCAAAGGTAAGGTCGTAAATATCGGCAACCCCGGTTCCGGTCAGCGTGGAAACGCTATCGATCTGTTCGAAGCTGCCGGCATTGATTACAACAAGGATCTCCAGGCCGAGGGCCTGAAGGCCGCTGAGTCGGCTGGCATGCTGCAGGACGGCCGCATTGATGCGTTCTTCTATACTGTCGGTCATCCCAACGGTTCGGTTAAGGAAGCTGTCGCCGGCGCGCGCAAGGTCAATTTTGTTGCAGTCCCCGCCGATATCACTGACAAGCTGGTCAAAAAATTCCCTTATTATGCCAAGGGCGATATCCCTGTCGAAATGTATCCTGGCGTGGCCAATACGACCGACGTCCCGACCTTCGGGGTTAAGGCGACTCTGGTTACCAACGCCGATGTGCCAGACGATATTGTCTATGCGATCACCAAAGAGGTGTTTGAGAACTTCGAAGATTTCAAAAAACTGCACCCGGCATACGCGCACCTGACCAAGAAGCAGATGCTTGAAGGGATGAGCGCTCCGATTCACCCCGGTGCCATGAAGTACTATAAGGAAGCTGGTCTGATGTAGGGACTTGCCGGTCTCGGAGGCAGGCAGCTGCCTGCCTCCGAGACCTTTCCGTTTTTTTGGCAAAAGGCTTCCATAAGGACGCCTTTTGCCAAAATGACGGAGGAGTTTTTGTACGCATTTAAGGAGATATCAGATGTCCGGAGTGACCGATCTACCATTGGATGATGGGATTGAGGCGGCGCGTAAGATCGCTGAGGAAGAAGAGCTTGGCCTGCGTCGTGCCGGTGGCTGGCAGCGCCTGGTGGTGCCGACCATCGCTATGTGCTGGTCCCTGTTTCAGCTCTCGCTGTCCAGTTGGCTGATGCTCGATTCGACCTATATCCGCGCCATTCACCTCGCCTTCGCCCTGTCGCTGATCTTTCTTTCCTACCCGGCCCTGCGTCGTGACGTGGCGACACCGGGGCTGCGCTGGATGGGAGAGAAGCACAAGATTCCGCTCGTCGATATGGTTCTGGCCGTCGTCTCGGTGCTCGCCGCGCTGTACATTGTTTTCGACTATGAGGGGCTGGCGTCCCGGGTTGGTCTGCCGATCTCCCGCGATCTACTGATTGGCGGTTTGCTGATCCTCATCCTGCTTGAGGCGACCCGCCGGGTCATGGGGGTGGCCCTGCCGGCTATCGCCATCGCCTTCAGTTGCTACCTCTTCTTTGCCCCGCATATGCCCGATTTCATGGCCTTCAAGGGGGCTAGCGTCACGCGGTTCATCGGACAGATCGCGCTGACCACCGAAGGGATCTACGGTATTCCGCTCGATGTCTCGGCGCGCATCGTCTTTCTGTTTGTGCTGTTTGGAACCCTGCTTGAGCGTGCCGGCGCCGGGCGTTTCTTCATCGATCTGGCCATGAGCCTGCTTGGACGCTACAAAGGTGGACCGGCCAAGGCGGCGGTGCTGTCGAGTGGCCTGACCGGTATGATCTCGGGCTCGTCAATTGCCAACGTGGTGACCTGTGGCACCTTTACCATTCCGTTGATGAAGAAGGTCGGTTACCCGGCCGAGAAGGCCGCCGCGATCGAGGTGGCCGCCGCCGTCGACGGTCAGATTATGCCGCCGATCATGGGGGCCGCGGCCTTCATCATCGCCGAGTACGTCAACGTCCCTTACCTGGAAGTCTGCAAGGCGGCAGCCATTCCGGCCTTTGCTTCTTACGCCACGCTCTTCTATCTGACCCACATCGAGGCTGGTAAGCTCGGTCTGATGGGACTGCCCAAGGCCGATCTGCCGCGCTTCTTCAAAACCCTGCTCAGCGGGCTGCACTTTATTCTGCCAGTCGGGGTTCTCCTTTATGAACTGATCATTCCGCGTCACTCACCTGACCTTTCAGCCTTTCATGCGACCCTCGCCCTGTTTCTGGTGATGCTCGTCCAGCATGCGGTGCGCGCCAAATTCAAAGGCGGGGATGTGGTCGCGGGTTTCTTTCAGGGCGCGCGGGATATCCGCGATGGCATGATCGCCGGAGCACGTAATATGGTGGGGGTGGCGGCTGCCTGTGCCGCCGCCGGGATTATCGTCGGTGGGGTTACTATGGGGATCGGCGGCATGATCACCGAGATTATTGCCAGTTTGAGCGGTGGCAACATCTTTATCATGCTGGTGATCACCGCCATCGCCAGCCTGCTGCTCGGGATGGGGCTGCCGACCACCGCAACCTACATTGTCATGGCTTCGCTGACCGCCCCGGTCATCGTTCATATCGCCGGGGCTCAGGGCTTCTTCGTGCCGCTGATCTCGGCGCACCTGTTCTGCTTCTATTTCGGAATCCTTGCGGATGACACGCCGCCGGTCGGGCTCGCGGCCTATGCCGCAGCGGCCATCGCCAAGTCCGATCCGATCAAGACCGGCTTCCAGTCTTTCTACTACGATATCCGCGCCGCGATTCTGCCGTTTATGTTCATCTTCAACACCGATATCCTGCTCTGGCATATAAACAGCTGGACCACGGCGCTGGTCATCTTTGCCATGACATGCCTGGGGACTTTCGCCTTCGCCTCCCTGACCCAGGGTTATTTTATCGCCCGCAACCGCTGGTACGAGATGCCGATCCTGATCGCCATCAGCGCCATCATGTTCCGCCCCGGATTCTTCGCCGAGGCGATGGGCCTGGGACCGAATAAACACTGGCTCTACCTGATCGGCATCGGGTTGTGGATATTGCTCTATCTGCTGCAGAAGCCGCGTGCCGATCGTGAGACGGCTAAATTATTAACCGGCACTGCAGGCGCATAACCATGGAGGTTCAAGCATTATGATTCCAGTCTACAGAAGAATCCTTTACGCGACCGATCTGTCGGTCAGCGCACCTTCGGTGTTCAAGCATGTTATTGCCGCCGCGCGCGCTAACGATGCACGGATCAACATCCTGCATGTGCTGCCTGAAGTTGATGCCGCTATGATCAACTATGTCGCGACTATCATGGGGGCCGACAAGCTGGCGGCCGCCGAGATCAGCCATAAGGATGAAGTTGCAGCCAATCTGCTGAAACGACTCAAAGAGTTTGCCGCTGAAGAGTTGGCCGATCATCCCGAGGATCTGGAACGGATTGATTCCATAGATGTTTTATCAGGGCAACCGGCGTCGACGATTCTGAGCGAAGCGCGCAAGAGCCAGGCTGATCTGCTGATCATCGGGACCCACGGCAAGGGTCGATTGGAATACGCTTTTTTAGGAAGCGTGGCACAAAAGATAATGCGTCGCGCCGAAATTCCGGTTATGCTTGTCCCTTTACCCCATTGAAATGGCCGACTCACCGATATCAAAGAGGATATCTACATGACCGAGACAGAAAAAAGCCGCTGGTTCCGTCAGGTTTCTAAATCGATCACCGCGCGTTGTCTGGACGCGGGCGCCAATCTGCAATGGATACAGGAGCAGATGCACGCCTATCTGTCGGTGACCATGCATGATGAAGCAGAGGCGATCGGATCACTCGCGATCCAGTTGCCTTACCTGAAACGCAATAAGCGCCTGGTGTTGCGTGACACCGACAAAACCCTGATCCTCGCCCGGTTGAATAAGCCGGGTTCTCTTTATCAGACCCTGCGTCTGCTGCGGGAGCGCGAAATCTCCTATGCGCAGTTCACTCATTCTTATTCTCCTGTTCCGGGGATGAGTGAAGAACTGGAATTGCAGCGCTTTGAGTTTGATCGCCGGACCGCCGAAGAGATTACGGGCGCCGGTGAGCAGCGCATTCCCCAGCGCTTGCAGCGCGAGGTCAAAAATGCGCTGAAAGAACACTATCCGAAATATGATTTTTCACGTCTTGATAAGGAGATTCGCCTGCTCTGGATCAATAATGAGAGCTATGTGCGAGTGTCCCCCCCGCGTCGGGTTGCCCAGATCCTCTGGCTGTATCAGCAGGCGGTGCAGGGCGGCGGGATCTATTTTGACGCCGAGCCGGCTGGAGAGCCGCAGGATGAACCTGAGTACCGCATTCTGTTCGCTGCCGGAAACCCGCCGCAGCTCGATTTTCTCGAGCAGATCATGGAGGTCTATAAACGTCTCGGTCTGGGGATCGAGCGGGCCTACCTGCTGACCATTCATAACGGTCTGCATACCTACTTTCTCGGTACCTTCTACCTGCGTGGCGAGGGGAAAATGCTACTGGCTAAGGATGGCTTTCTCTACAACCAGCTCGAAGAAGAGCTGTTCAATACCCAGATCCTGTCAACTATGTCGGAAACCTATCAACGGTTTTTGATGACCGACAAGATGACGGGTGTCGATGCCGCACTGACCAATGCCTTCGCCAGCTTCTGTCATACTTCACTGGCCCACAATCAGCCGGACCGCTTCGGCTACCAGGAGGTTGAAAACGCTTTTATCTCGGACCTTGAGATGACGCTGCGGCTGGTAGCGCTCTTCCGGCTGCGGTTTGAGCCTCATCTCCCCGGCCGCGACGAAAACTACACGCGCGAGCAGCTGGCTCTTGCTCAGTCGATTGATGATTACAATACGGGACATGCCTATCTCGACAGTATCCGCCGCACGGTCTATCGCTGTGCCCTGACCTTTATCACTAACACCCTGAAGACTAATTTCTTCGTCGCTGGAAAGCATGCCCTCGCCTTCCGTCTCAATCCGGAGTACCTCACTGAGCTGGGGGTAGAATTTACCGACGATTTGCCTCCGGAACGCCCCTTTCGGGTGACCTTCTTTTTCGGGCGGCACGGTTGTGGTTATCATATCGGCTTCTCTGATATCGCGCGTGGCGGCTGGCGCACGGTGCTGGCAAAAAACCGTGATGATTTTACCACCAGCTGCAATACCCTGTTCCGCGAAAACTATGTTCTGGCCCATACCCAACACCTGAAAAACAAGGATATCTACGAAGGCGGCTCGAAGATGGTGGTGGCGCTGGATGCCGCAGATCTTGACAATCCCGAAACCTTGACCCGACGTCTGTACAAGATGCAGTACGGTTTTATTCAGGCATTTCTCGATATTTTTGTGACCGATAAAGGGATCGCGCGTGACCCACGGGTGGTCGATTACTACGGCGAAGATGAGCCGATCGAACTCGGCCCCGATGAGAACATGCATGATGAAATGATCGAGCTGATCGCGCGGATTTCAGAAAAACGCGGCTATATCCTTGGACCCGGTGTGATGTCGAGCAAGGAGTTCGGTATCAATCACAAAGAGTACGGCGTGACCTCGACCGGCGTTATCGCCTTTGCCGAGATCACCATGAGACATCTGGGTATCGATGTGCGCAAAGATCCCTTCAGCGTCAAGATTACTGGCGGTCCGGGCGGTGATGTGGCCGGCAACGGCCTGCGGATCCTGCTCGATCGTTGCCCGAAGGTGCAGATTCGCCTGATCCTCGATGGCACCGGTGCTCTGGTTGATCCTGCCGGAGCCGACCATCAGGCACTGCAGAAGGTGGTGCTGAAGTCGGATATCGACCAGTACGATCCCAACGCCCTGCATGATGGCGGGATGATGATCTTCCGCAGCCATACCAAACACGAGGGGCTGCGCGAGCTCTATCGCAAAGTCACGCGCAAAGGGGAGGAGCTGATCGAAGAATGGATCACGGTCGATGAATTTTATCGACTCTTCAATCAGCTGATTTTCGAGGTTAAAGCCGATCTGTTTATCCCGGCGGGTGGCCGTCCTGAAACGATTCATGCCGGCAACTGGCAGCAGTTTCTGATCAACGGCAAGCCGAGCGCGCGGGCCATTATCGAAGGGGCCAACTCATTTATCACCCCGGAGGCGCGCGACAAATTACAGGCCAAGGGGGTCATCATCATGCGCGATGCTTCGGCCAACAAGTGCGGGGTCATCTCCTCCTCTTACGAGATTATCGCCAATCTGTTGCTGACCGAAAAAGAGTTCTTCGCCAATAAAGAACAATATGTCGGTGATGTGCTTGAAATTCTTGAAAAGCGGGCCGCCGACGAAGCGCGCCTGATCTTCCGTCGTTATGAAGAGTTTGGCGGTACCCGCAGCTATACCGATATCTCGGCGGATCTCTCCAAAGAGATCAATGCGCATTATGCGCGGCTCTTCAACTACTTCCAGGAGCATCACGAGCTGGGGAATAAACCCCTCTACCGCAGGGCGTTACTGGCGCACCTGCCGCGTATCCTGCGGGAAAGTCCCGCTTACCGCAAGCGGATCAACAAGTTGCCGCCCAAGTATCATGCGGCGATTCTGGCGAGTGAGATTGCTTCATCGCTGGTTTATCAGGAAGATCGCGAAGCCGAATACGAACAGATGCTCAGTGGGCATCTGGAGCGACACTTTAACCACGTTAAATAAAGAACCTCGGTAAAGACTCTGGCCCGGTTGTCACAATCGGGTCAGAGTCTTTTTTTTTGCATGACAGGACAATTATGAGCTCTAACGCAAGCCACGAAATGCATCTTAATCTCAATGTCAGGGGTTTGCCCCTTTCGGCAACCCTCGAGATCAACGAACTGTCTAATCGCCTGCTCGCGACCGGAAAGCAGATCTACAAGCTCGGTCTCGGTCAATCGCCCTTTCCGGTGCCGCAGGAGGTCGTCGGTGCGCTGCAGGCCAACGCGCACCAGAAAGATTACCTGCCGGTGCGTGGTCTCCCGGCCTTGCAACAGGCGGTGGTTAATTATCTTGAACGAACTCAGGGCCTGGTTTATGAACCGCAGCAGGTTTTGATCGGACCGGGGTCGAAGGAGCTGATGTTCATCCTGCAGCTGGTCTACTATGGTGAGCTGGTGATCCCCTCCCCGAGCTGGGTTTCTTACGCGCCTCAGGCGAACATTACCGGTCGTCCGGTGCGTTGGGTACCGACGCGGGCCGAAAATAAATGGCTGCTGACTCCCGAGGAGCTGGAGAAGGTCTGCGCCGCAGATCCGTCCAAACCGCGGATAGTGATCCTTAACTATCCGAACAACCCGACCGGCTACAGCTACAGCGATGCCGAGCTGCAGGCGCTGGCTCTGGTCGCGCGCAAGTATAAAATTATCATGCTCTCCGACGAGATCTATGGTGAGCTGCAGTTTGATGGCGGTCATCGTTCCATCGCCCGCTACTACCCCGAAGGGACCATCATCAGCGGCGGGCTCAGCAAATGGTGCGGCGCTGGCGGCTGGCGGCTCGGGACCTTCGTTGCCCCGCCGGAGCTCGAATGGCTGGTTAAGGCGATGGCGACGGTTGCTTCCGAAAGCTTTACCTCGGTCAGCGCGCCGATCCAGTATGCGGCGGTGCGCGCCTTCGAAGGCGGGGAAGCGATCGAACGTTACCTCTGGCAGTCGCGGCGCATCCTTAAGGCCCTCGGCGCGAGCGTGCATGCGTCTCTTACTGAGCTCGGTTTGATGCTGCCGCAACTTGATGGCGGCTTCTATGCCTTCCCTGATTTCAGCCCGTTAGGCGAGCGCCTCGAAAAACGTGGCATTACCACCAGCGCGCAACTTTGCACAAGACTGCTCGAGGAAACCGGCGTTGCTGTGCTGCCAGGTACCTGCTTCGGTCGTCCCGCAACCGAGTTGAGTATCCGGCTGGCTTATGTCGATTTTGATGGCACAAGGACGTTGGCTGCAGCTGAACTGGTGCCGGATGATCGAGGGTTGGATCGTGACTTCCTGCGAGCCAACTGCGGCCGGGTGCTGACCGCGATGGAACGGATGTGCGCCTGGCTTGGATAATTATCACTGTGTTAATAGCTGCATGCGGTTGAGCCTCTAAACAGTCCACTTTAATATTAAAAACGAGCCGGTCAATATACGTATTGATCGGCTCGTTTTTGGTCTGGTTGGTCGAAAAGCTTCATTCAGTAGAACTATTCAACAGGGCGCGAACTCTGCCGCTCTTTGATATTTTCGGGCCATTTGTGCAACTTAACTCCTCACTAACTATTTTTTAGTTTCTTCCCCCAAAAAAACAAATATTAAATCAAGGGGGTCCGATCTCTAATCCCCTTAAAATGACAAAAAGTAGTTTTATTTCAAATGGATATGATTTCTTGACTTGTTTTTGGTTTCAAGTAGAATAATCTAATCCTTCAAGGTATATCCTGTTCTTAGTGACCGGTGTTTTAGCCGGTCATCAGCGCCCCTACAGATGACCGATTTTCAAATCCGCGTAATTGCGCATGCTTTTTTTTGTTATTTGGGAATTGGATCTCTCTGGTTTTTGATCTGGTGCAATATCAGCGTCATCCTGGAGAGCGCATGGTAACCCTGACCAGGCTGTTATTGGTCGACATGTCTCGTGAGCGACATGAAATAAGGGGGTTTTTGCGCGTCTGTCTGCAATGTTTACTTCCGGTCCCTGCCTTGTAAGTGGCCGAGTGCGACCTTTGTCCTCTCCTTTTCCGACGCCGTATGATGAACCTGAAAGGGCAGATTATCCGTCAGCTAAACCCAGATCTTATTAATATCCTGGCCTGCTTGAAACAGACTCGGGGAATCGACTTCAGTCACTATCGTCCGCGCATGCTCGGTAGACGCGTAGCTGCACGGCTTGCAAAATTGGGAATGGATGATTACGCACTTTATCTGCAACGGCTCGAAAACGACCCTGCAGAATGTGATGAATTAATCGATGTTATAGCCATAAACGTCAGTTCATTTTTTCGTGACCCGATTGTTATTGAAATCATGAGTCAGAAAATATTGCCTGAGATGATCGAGAAAAAAAGTCACCTCGGGGTGCGCGAACTCAGAGTTTGGAGTGCTGGCTGTGCCGCTGGTGAAGAGATCTATTCTCTCGCTATCTGTATTAAGGAGGCGCTGAAAAAAAGCGATAAAACATGGGCGAATTGGACGAATTGTCTTTTTGGGACGGATATCGACAATAGCGCTTTACAGCGAGCAGCCAAAGCCGTATATCCGCGCGAAAGCCTGTTGGAGACCAAGCTGGGGGTGGTGGATAAATATTTTGAACCCCTGGCCGAGAATTTCATGCTGAAGCTCGCCATTCGCAGCATGGTGCATTTTTCTCAGGATGATCTTACCTCCGAAAAGACCGACTCTCCGGCAGAGAGTGTGTTTGGCGAATTCGATCTGATTTTTTGTCGCAATGTCCTGATTTATTTCAATCGGGACCTGCAGCTTCGTGTCCTGTCCAAGTTTTTACGGTCATTGGTCCCTGGCGGGTATCTGGTACTGGGGAGTTCTGAGACCCTTACCGAAGAGATCGCGCCCTGGTTTAAAGTTGTAGATTCGCACAATAAAATTTACCAAAAACTTACGGGTAAATTGGCTTAGGACCAAAAGGAGTGCTTACAGATGTTTGCAAGGTTTCACTTTAAATCAATGCGCAGCTGGCTGACACTCTGGTTTCTGATTTTGGGTATGTTGCCCGCAGCTATTTTCGGAGGGGTGACCTATTTCCAACGGGTTCATACCCTTCAGGAGCAGGTCTATTCCAAACTTTCAGTTATTCGCGACCTAAAGGTTCAGCAAGTGAATAACTGGATTGAGGATAGAAGCACTGATCTCAACGTTATCTCGGGTGATCCGGGGCTCGCAAGAATGGCCACGGACCTCAGTTCATCACAAGGTAACCGCGAAGATAAGCTCGATCTGGCTGCGGCCAGGAATCTTTTGCAGCGCTACGTCCTGGGACATCGATACTATGACGAGCTCTATATTGTCGATGCCATCAGTGGAAAGATTCTGCTCTCTACGGACGCGTCGCGTGAGGGACTCTCCAGGCTGAGTGACCCGTCTTTCAACGGCCCGCTAAAATCTGGAGCCACCTTTATCGAGGACATTTATTATTCAGCGGACCTTCACGCGCCTGCGATGGCGTTTTCGACGCCGATATTTGATCTTGTCAATCATGCACAAATTAACGCCATTCTGGTCGCCCGCATCGATCTGAAAGATTCTATCTATAGACTCCTGATGGATCGCACCGGAATGGGAAAAACAGGGGAGACTCTCATTGTCAGTAAGGATGGATTGGCGTTAAACGAATTAAGATGGCATGAAAACGCTCCATTGAACCTGACGATCAAAGCCCTTCCCGCAGTTCTTGCCGCGCAGGGGCGCGAAGGTGTCATTGAGGTCAATGATTATCGCGGTGTAAAAGTTCTGGCGGCTTATAAGCACATACCACGGGTAAATTGGGGATTTGTCTCAAAGCAGGATGCCGCTGAAGTCTATGCTCCGGCCAGAGAACTCTTGATGAATTTGCTGATCATTTTCGTTCTCTCCTCCGCAATCATTATTTTTTACTCTTTCGCTATTTCTAAAAGGATTGTGGGCCCACTTGTGAGCATGAAAAATGTTGCAAGCCGACAACAAAATGGCGAACTGGCAGTACGCAATGATATTCATCGCGCCGACGAGCTCGGTTTTCTGGCCAGAGCCTTCAATGAGTTGGCTGGCTCAATTGAAGCGAAAATGAATGTGCAACGTGGCAACAGTGCAATTTTTCAATCGATTATTGCGGTCGAATCGGTGCAAGAGTTCTCCCGGATACTCCTGAAGAAGTTGATCGAGATTACGGGATCGCGTCTGGCCGCATTTTACCTGCGCAGTAGCGATGGCGACAGCTTTGAAATTGTGACCTCGATCGGTACCGGACCGGACTCTTTGCCGCCTTTTAATGCCACCAGTCTGGAAGGGGAGATCGGGGTCGCGCTGGCCTCAAAACAGATCGAACTCATCCGTGATATCCCTGCCGATACCCGCTTTACCTTCAATGCAGTTGCCGGTCAGGTGCTACCGCGTGAGATCATTACCATCCCCCTTCTAGAACGCGGCGAAGTGAAGGCGGTGGTCTCACTCGCCAGTCTGCATAGTTACTCGGCTGAATGCCTGGAAATTTTGCAGGTGTGTTGGATGCCCGTGAGCAGTGCTCTGGTTAACGTGCTGGCCAATCTGAAAACCCAGAGGCAGGCGCTTGAGCTCGCGGAAAAGAACGAGGAGCTGCAAATCAATACCGAGGAATTAGTTTCCCAATCCGAGGAATTACGCGAGCAGGCGGATGAACTGCGCGGGACGGCGGCTGAACTGGAATCGCGACGCACCCAGGTCGAAGAAGCGGATCGTCTCAAGTCCGAATTTTTATCCAATATGAGCCATGAGCTGCGCACGCCATTGAACAGTGTGCTGGCCCTTTCGCAGTTGATGATCTCGCGTGGCACCGGCAAGGACCCAGACGAAGAGAAAAACTTTCTGGAAGTAATCGAAAGAAACGGTCGTCAGCTGCTGAACCTGATTAACGATATCCTCGATTTGGCCAAGATCGAATCGGGCCGCATGGATATTTTCCCCGCAGTTTTCGACGTCAATCAGGTTGTTCAGCGTGCGCTTGACACCGTCCGTCCCCTCGCCGAAAACAAAAATCTGGCAATTTCACTGAACCTTGATACGCTTCCCGCGATTGAATCCGACGAGGAGAAACTGCATCAGATCCTTTTGAACCTGCTTTCCAACGCGATCAAGTTCACCGAACAAGGGGAGATAACCCTGAACGTGACCGCAACAGCGCAGACCCTGCGCTGTGAGGTTAGCGATACCGGCATCGGTATTTTGCCGGGAGACCTGACGCACATCTTTGATGAATTCCGCCAGGCAGACGGTACGACCACACGAAAACATGAAGGGACGGGGCTGGGGCTTTCCATCTGCCAAAAGCTGGCGACATTATTGGGTGGTCAGATTCTGGTTGAAAGTACCTTTGGTCAGGGGAGCACCTTTACTCTCGAACTGCCGTTAAAAATGTCGGTGGCAAAGGTTCGAACTGCGGGTGAAAATTCGAGCATGACTGCGCTTAAAGCAGAGACTCTCCCTGGCCGTTCTATGCAGCGTACCATTCTGGTGATTGATGACGAACGCGAGGTGCGTGAACTGGTGGCCAGACATCTGAAGGCGGCAGGGTATGAAGTGATTGTCGCGTCGAGCGGCAGGCAGGGATTGCAACTGGCAAAAGAACACCACCCTTTCGCTATTACACTTGATATTCTAATGCCCGATATGGATGGCTGGGAAGTCCTCCGCGGGATTAAAAATAATCCAGATACTGCAGATATTCCAGTGACCATGCTCTCGGTCAGCGAAGACAGGGCGACGGGCGTGGCCTTGGGCGCTGCCGGATATTTGACAAAGCCGATCGACAGAAACCTGCTCTGCACCGAGTTAGAAAGGATTGGCTCTCATAAACAGGTCAAGCGCATCCTGATTGCCGATGATGATGCCGTCGCGCGTAATTATATCGAAGCAGCGCTGACTGATGAGGGTTATCTGGTCACACAGGCCGATGGTGGAGAAGCGGCACTGCGGATTGTTAAGGAATATCCGCCTGATGTGTTACTTCTTGACCTGATGATGCCCGATGTCGATGGCTATATGGTGCTGGATGAACTGCAAAAGGATCCGGTTTTGTCTGGGCTGGCGGTGATCATTCTGACGGCGAAAGATCTGACCGCCGCAGAGCGTAGTCGTCTGAAGGCGTCGGCAAAAAGGGTTATTGCCAAGGGGGTGCTCACCAATAAAAAGTTTTTGAGTGGCCTGCTTGCCACCTTGCAGCAGCTGGAGCTTGGCACAATAGGTTTGACTACACCGGTAAGGCGCAAAATACTGGTCGTGGAGGATAACGAAACTGCCGCACTCCAGGTGCGGATGGCCTTGGAGGAGAGTGGTTACAGCGTGACCTTGGCCAGTGACGGCACCGAGGGGTTGGCCAGTGTCAAAAGATCAGTGCCAGACGGTATGGTGCTTGATTTGATGATGCCCGGGGTCGATGGTTTTGAGGTGTTGGCGACCATCCGCTCTACACCCTGGACCGAGAAACTACCCGTTTTGGTTTTGACCGCTAAAGAGCTGACTGCCCAGGATCGGGCACGGCTCAAATACAATCATGTTCATCAATTGATCCAGAAGGGTTCAGTCAATAAGGCGCAACTCATCGCTGCGGTCCACTCACTGCTTGAACCAGTGCCAGCCAGGCCGGAAGTTGTCGAGGCGCAACCGCAGTTAACTCTGAGTCTGAACGCGAACAGAACCGTGCTGGTCGTTGAGGATAACCCGGATAATCTGTTTACCATCTCCTCAACCCTGGCAAATGAGGACTGTGTGATCATCGCCGCAATCGATGGCGAACAGGGGGTTGAGATGGCGGAAAAGTTGCGCCCCGGACTGATCCTGATGGATATGCATCTGCCAGTGATGAGCGGCATGGACGCGACGCAAAAGATCAAGAGTAACCCGGCGTTGGCCGGAATTCCGATTATTGCCCTGACGGCTAACGCCATGAAAGGTGATCGCGAGAAGATGCTGGCGATCGGTTGTAATGATTATTTGTCCAAGCCTTTCGATCCGGCGGATCTGCAAGCGAAGGTGCGCAAATGGCTAACCTAAAAAAGGGAGGGGGCCCGTACCATGGTTGACAAAATTGCCCTGTTGATTGTCGATGATCGCCAGGATAACCTGATCGTTCTTCGTAGTCTCGTTAAAGAATATTTTCCCCTCATCAAGATATTTACAGCTTCCAATGCCGCCGAAGGCATTCGGCTTGCCCGTGAAAATCAGATCCACTGCGCCCTGATTGATGTGCAAATGCCGGAAATGGACGGGATTGAAATGTGCCGCCAGCTGAAGGCTGACAGTCGCACCGCACAAATGTCCTTGATCCTGCTGACCGCCCATAACGCCCCGGCTCAATTTAAGGCCAGAGGGCTTGAGGCTGGGGCCGATGATTTTATTCTGCGGCCTTTTGACAATGTCGAGTTCGTCTCCAGGGTCAAAGTCATGCTGAGGGTCAAGCGCGCGGAGAACGATTTACGCGATTTAAATGGGCGCCTGGAAGCTCTGGTGGCCGAGAAGACCAGAGCATTACGTGCGAGCGAGGAGAAATACAGGGCTCTGTATGACAACGCCCCTCTCGCCTATCAGTCTCTCGACGTGAATGGTCTTGTTCTTGATGTAAATCCCGCCTGGTTGAAAGCTCTAGGCTACACCCGCGAGGAAGTGCTAGGTGAACCTTTCGCGGATTTTTTGCACCCTGATTGGATTCCCGTCCTTGAAAAGAATTTCTCCCTATTTAAGCAGCGCGGTCATATCCATGATGTTCGCTTCAGAATGAAGCACAGCGCTGGGCATTATTTAGATGTAGCGCTTGAAGGTTGTATTGGTTACCGCGAAGACGGCAGTGTGCGGCAGACCTACTGCGTTTTTCAGAATATAACCGCCCGCAAACAAGCTGAAGCGGGACTGAAGCTACTGCAGTCTGCCGTTGAGCAGGCGGCGGAAGCGATTGTGATAACGGATCAGGCTGGTTCTATCCAGTATTTAAATCCGGCCTTTGAAAAGATGACGGGCCACAGCCGGCAGGACGCTCTTGGTGAGACTTTGCGCATGTTGAACCCTAAAGGGAAGAGTGCGAAGTTTTATGCGGAGGTGCGGGATACACTTGCGCGTGGTGAAACCTGGCGTGGACGCTTCGTGAGTAAGAAAAAAGACGGTACCCTGTATACCGAAGAAACAACAATTTCGCCGGTACGTAATGAGTTGGGGGTGACGACAAATTATGTCTCCGTTAAAAATGATATCACCCAGGCCCTCGAACTTGAAGATGAGCTTCGGCAATCTCAAAAAATCCAGGCAGTTGGCCAATTGGCCGGGGGCATAGCTCACGATTTTAATAATATTTTGACCATCATCCTGGGTTACGGACATATGGTCAGTAACAGGTTAAGTCCGGAGAATAAAACCTTCAAGGATATTGAAAAAATGATGATGGCGGCTAAAAAAGCCGAAAACCTGACCCGACAACTTTTGGCTTTCAGCCGTCGACAGGTTTTTCAGATACAGACCCTTGACCTGAATCTGCTGGTGACGGATTTCAAGGACTTACTAAAGAAACTGCTGCGTGAAAATATTCAGCTGAAATTGTGCCTGTCTGACCATCCTGTATTTGTTCAGGTCGACCCGACGCAGGCTGAACAGATTCTGGTCAATCTGGTGGTGAACGCCAGGGATGCCATCGGAGAGAATGAAGGGGTTATTCGGGTGCAAGTGGGTCAGTCTGAGCTGCCGGATAAAAAACGCTATTCTTTTTTGCCGGAGCCTTATGAATCCTTTGGCCTGATTACGGTCGAGGACGACGGCTGTGGTATTCCTCTGAAGATTAAAGAGAAAATTTTTGATCCATTTTTTACGACCAAAGAACAGGGGCAGGGGACAGGGCTCGGACTCTCGACTGTTTATGGCATTGTGAAGCAATCGGGCGGCTATGTTCTTGTGAACAGTCTCCCTGGCGAGGGAACAAAATTTTCAATTTATCTGCCCGTGGCCCAGGAGGAAGTTGTTACCGAAAAAACAGAACCCGCCGGGGAACTGCTGAAGAGATCGCCCAAAAGTATTCTGGTTGTCGATGATGAGGATGCGGTTCTTTCTCTCCTTGAACAAATACTGGCAGGGGCCGGCCACACTGTTTTTCTGGGTAAAAATCCCCTTGAGGCGTTAGATTTGTGGATGGATAAAAAGGCGGATCTGGACCTTGTAATAACCGACGTCGGTCTGCCCGGGATGACCGGTACTGAGATGGCAAATAAAATATTAGCCATAAAAAAGGATACAAATATTCTTTTTATCTCTGGTTATGGCGAGCTTCACGCTAGCGCAGAAAGCCACAGAATGAATGATTTAAATTTTCTTCAAAAACCGTTTTCTCCGGAAACACTTTTGAACAAGATAGACGACATGCTTTATGGCATGGGCGCGGCATTGTGAATAAACCTGGAAAACTTTTGATCCATTTTTTCCATTAAGGCAACCGGCAGGGGAATAACATTCACTCTGCCTTTTTCTGTAGATGGATCCTCCCGCTGATTTTAAACAATAGCAGCACATAGTTGGCAGGGTTCAATGTTGCGAAAACACACATCAGGTCCCTGATGTTTCTCTCTCCAATCTCCTTTTGGAAAGTAACCCGGAAGCGGCGAATCCCGGCCGCGAGTGCGGTCGCCCTTTCATTTCTATCTCCCCGATACGCAAGGAAAGTGGTATTCTTCAAATTTACTATTGAAGAGGGACTCCTTAACTCGCAAGAGAACTTGAAAGTTTTATTTCATGTATAAAATCATTGCACACCCGGGAAGCGCGCATAAAGATGACTTCATGTCGGTCAGCGTGCTGTTGGCGATCCTTGGTGACGCCAAGGTTTTTCGGCGTGAGCCGACCAGTGAAGAGTTGGCCGATCCTGACACCTACGTGGTGGATGTCGGGATGGAATATACCCCGGACCGGAACAACTTCGACCATCATCAGGACCCCTCGCTCCCCTGCGCTTTTCATCTGGTCATGCAGCATCTCGGTCATCATGATGCCGCCATGTCGATGTTTGTCTGGTACCCGCACATGAGCATGATGGATGTCCGCGGACCTTACCAGACGGCCGAGCATCTGGGCATCGACTCCAGCGTGCTCTTTGCCTCGTCCTCGCCCATCGATGGCTATATTCTGTCGCGTTTTTCCAGGCACGATAGCTTGGAGAAAAATGATCTGCTCTATGAGTTCATGAAGGCGCTGGGCCAGGATATGTTGGCCCTGATCGAACGCAAGATGAAGCGCCTTGCGCGACTAAAGCTCGAGGCGCAGGTTGTTCAGATCGGACATCTCAAGGCGATTACCAGCAGTATCGACAAATCCCCCAAACTGGCGATGGAACTCTATCTGCGTCATCTCAATGATGACGCTATCGTTATGAGCATAACCCCTTCGGTGCGCGGAGCTGGCTGGGAGTTGCTGCGGCTGGGGGACAACCGGGTGGTCGACTTTCTGAAGATCAAGGATTATCCCGAGGTCAGCTTTGTTCATGCCAACGGATTTTTGGCCAAAACCGAATTCAGGCTGCCCCTTGAAGAGGTCATACAGCTGGCCTCGCACGCTGTAGCAGATTTCGGCGCTGTTGACGATACAGGCACAGATCTATGATGGAACATGCCTGACCGATTTTGGTTATCCCACCATCAACGTCTTTAGGCTCCACCAATCTTGCTGGACACTTTAATTAATCCCTCTTTTGCAGAGTTCTGTCCCGTTGCTGGCAAACGGTCAGATGTTCGCGTCATCAGATACTGACACAGCGATAGCCACAGCGGTTCGACAGGAATTTGGTCAGGCATGGGACGTATAGCGGAAGGCTACAGCTGATTCGAAACTCTCCCCAGGACATAATAGATTGAATACCAATCCTCCAATGACATTCTCTGCGCTTGGACTCCTGTCGCCGATCCTTCGTGTGATTGAGGAGGTCGGATATGTTACGCCGACAGCCATCCAACAGCAGTCGATTCCCGCGATCCTTGAAGGTCAAGATCTCATGGCAACGGCTCAAACTGGTACCGGCAAGACTGCAAGTTTTGTGCTGCCGCTGTTACAGCGTCTTGGCCCGGGACAAAGAGTCAAAGCTAACCATATCCGCGCCCTGATTCTTACCCCGACGCGCGAACTGGCGCAGCAGCTGGCGGAAGCGGTTAGGCTCTTTCGGCGCTACCTGCCGCTGAAATCAGGCGTGGTCTTTGGCGGGGTCAAGATCAATCCGCAGATGATGCGGCTGCGTGGCGGGACTGATGTGTTGATCGCGACACCGGGGCGGCTGCTCGATCTGTACCGGCAGAACGCCGTCAGGTTCACTCAGTTGGAAATCCTGGTGCTCGATGAAGCAGACCGGATGCTGGACCTGGGGTTCAGGGACGATATCCTTAAACTTATCGCTCTGCTGCCGAACCGGCGTCAAACCCTGCTCTTTTCAGCGACCAGCTCACTCGAGGTTCAGTCGCTGGTTGATGGCCTACTTAAATGTCCAGTTCAGATCGAAATCAACCCGCCCAATATGGCCGCGACCAGCGTGCGACAGTACCTCTACCAGGTCGACAAAGAGCAGAAGCCGGCTCTGCTTGTTCATCTGATCCGGAGCAGGGGCTGGACGCAGGTGCTGGTTTTTGTCCGCAGCCGGGAACGGGCAGACAGTCTGGTCACCCAGTTGGTTCGGGCCGGCATCTCTGCGGCTCCTATTCATGGGGACAAGAGCCAGGCCGTTCGCAGTCGCAATCTCGCCGAGTTTAAGGCCAACAGGGTTGCCGTCCTGGTCGCGACCGATGTCGCAGCGCGCGGGATTGACGTTTTGGAGCTGCCTCTGGTGGTTAATTTCGACCTGCCGAAGGTGGCGGAAGACTATATCCATCGCATCGGGCGGACCGGGCGTGCCGGGTTAGAGGGCGAGGGAGTCTCGCTGGTCAGCGCCGATGAAGTCAAAATTCTCTCGCGCATTGAAACACTGCTGGGGCAGACGCTGGAGCGCAAACAGGAGTCGGGCTTCATCCCCACCCATAAGGTCCCCTTGACGCGCCAGCTGGCTGCGCGCCCGAAAAAACCGAAGAAGTCGAAGCAGATAACAGCGGGAGATTAAATTTCTGGGTATCGAAGGTTATTAAGACTGCCGCTGCGTGAGGTCCTCTGCGTTTAATATTTATCTAGGTCATTGAAATTGATATCTCTGAATTTAAAATGCCTGATGGCGGGTTGACCGGTCTTTCTCGAAGATTTCAGGTGGGGACGCAAGGTGCCGAGGCTTGTTCGTTGATTGTTTATCTTAGAGTTTCCTGTCTGGGAAAGTCCCGCAAATTCTTGACTTTTCGCGGTCTTAAGTGGTAGAAATTTCTATTTTTGCCCGTGACAGGTCCAACATGTATTACCCTTCCCGACAAGAATTCCTGGCTCTGGCGCAACAGGGCAACCTGATTCCGGTCTATCGCGAAATTCTCGCCGATATGGAGACTCCGGTTTCCGCCTTCCGTAAAATTGATGATGGTCAGACCTCGTTTCTGCTCGAATCAATCGAGGGGGGTGAGAAGTGGGCGCGCTACTCCTTTTTGGGGAGTGGCCCGGCGCGGATCTTTCGCTGCCGCGATCGCTATTTTGAAGTTGTCAATGGCGACCAGCTTGAACAGAGCGGTGAGTCGGATGATCCTCTTGCCGAGCTCCAGCAATTACTCGAGGCCTATCGTCCGGTGGAGATCGCGGGGCTGCCTCGCTTCTTCGGCGGCGCAGTTGGTTATCTCGGTTACGACATGGTGCGTTTTGTTGAGGAACTGCCCGACAAGAATTCGCGCGACAGCGATAACTGGGACGCCTGCTTTCTGCTCACCGAAGGGTTGCTGATCTTCGACAACATGCGCCAGAAGATCAAGGTCGTGTGCAACGTCCTGCTCGCGGACCAGGAAGATCCGCAGGCTGCTTATCAGCGTGGTGTCGAGCGGATCGAAGCTTTGATCGAGCAGCTGCGTCAACCGCTGCCGCATCGGATAGCGCCACAGCATGAGGCCCCCGAGCAGGTGTTGACCCCCAATTTTACCCCGGCCGGTTTTCGCCAGGCGGTCGAGGACTGCAAGGAGTATATCCGCTCCGGCGATATCTTCCAGGTCGTCCTCTCGCAGCGTTTCGAAGGAAAACTGCAGGCCGACCCTTTTGATATCTACCGCGCGCTGCGGACGATCAACCCCTCGCCTTATATGTACTTTCTGCGCTTCGGCGAGAATCTGGTGGTCGGCGCTTCGCCCGAGGTGCTGGTGCGTAAAGAGGGGGAGCAGGTCGAGGTCCGGCCGATTGCCGGGACCCGCCCGCGGGGGGAGACCCCGGAAGAGGACCGTCGCCTCGAGGCCGAGCTGCTGGCCGACCCCAAGGAGCGTGCCGAGCACATTATGCTCATCGACCTGGGGCGCAATGACGTCGGTCGGGTTGCGCGGGGCGGCAGCGTTGAGGTCAGCGAGCTGATGGTTATCGAGCGCTATTCCCACGTGATGCACATTGTCTCCAACGTGCGCGGTCAGTTGCGCGAGGGGCTTGACGCCTTCGATGTCTTTCGGGCCGCCTTCCCGGCCGGGACCCTCTCCGGGTCACCGAAGATCCGGGCGATGGAGATTATCGACCAGTTCGAGCCGCACAGGCGCGGAGTTTACGGCGGCGCCGTCGGTTACTTTTCATTCAGTGGCAATATGGATCTGGCCATCGCGATCCGCACCCTGATGGTTGAAAAGGGGCGCATCCTGCTGCAGGCCGGGGCGGGCATCGTCGCTGACAGCGATCCCGAAATGGAATATCAGGAGACTCTCAACAAGGCTCGTGGCGTGAAACGCGCCATTGAAATGGCTAATAAAGGTCTGGACTAGCGCCATGCTGCTGATGATCGATAATTACGACAGCTTCACCTACAATCTGGTTCAGTATTTTATGGAGTTGGGGGAAGAGGTTCTGGTGGTGCGCAACGACAAGCTGGATATTGCCGATATCGAACGGCTGGCGCCGCAGCATCTGGTGATCTCTCCAGGGCCCTGCACCCCGAACGAAGCCGGCATCTCGGTGCCGGCGATTCAGCACTTTGCCGGTAAAATACCACTCCTCGGCATCTGTCTCGGCCACCAGTCGATCACCGCGGCCTTCGGCGGTAAGGTGGTGCGCGCCGATCGACTGATGCACGGTAAAACGAGTATGATAGAACATGACGGCAGGGGCATTTTTAGCGGGGTCGATAACCCGTTTATTGCCACCCGCTATCATTCGCTGATCGCCGAACGCACCAGTCTGCCCGCGTGTCTCAGGGTGACGGCCTGGACCGACGATGAGGTGATTATGGCGCTGGAACATCGTGCCCTGCCGATCTGGGGGGTACAGTTTCATCCCGAATCGATCTTGACGACATCTGGCATGCAGCTACTGGCCAACTTTTTGAAACTCAGTGCGGAGGCCACACCATGATCAAACAGGCTATCAGCAAGGTTGTTGACCGGCAGGATCTCACCGAGGGGGAGATGATCGAGGTGATGAACCAGATCATGGGCGGCGAGGCGACCCCGGCGCAGATCGGCGCGTTTATTACCGCGCTGCGCATGAAGGGGGAGACCGTCGCTGAAATCACCGGTGCCGCGCGGGTTATGCGTGAGCATGCCACCCCGATCCGGGTCGGACATGTGGTCGATATCGACCGCGAGGAGATAAACGTCGATCGGGAAACTATTATCGACACCTGCGGCACCGGCGGCAGCGGCACCAAGACCTTCAATGTTTCAACCACGGTCGCCCTGGCGGTTGCCGCCTGTGGGGCCAAGGTCGCCAAGCATGGCAATCGCAGTATCTCGTCGACCTGCGGCAGCGCGGATGTGCTCGAAAAACTCGGGGTCAACCTCGATGTGACTTCGGATACGGTTGCACAATGTATCGAAGAGATCGGGATCGGGTTTCTCTTTGCGCCGGCCTTGCACTCGGCGATGAAGCATGCCATCGGCCCGCGGCGTGAAATCGGCATCCGCACCATTTTTAACGTGCTCGGTCCTTTGACCAACCCGGCCGGTGCCAATCGTCAGGTGCTGGGGGTCTTCAGTGCCGAACTCGTCGAGCCCCTGGCCAAAGTTCTGGCCCAACTCGGCTGCAAACGCGGCTTTGTGGTCCACGGCGATGACGGTATGGACGAGATCACTCTGACCGGGCCTTCCAAGGTTGCGGTGATTTCCGGCGGGATGGTCGAACTGGAGACCATTGAGCCCGAGCAGTTCGGACTGAAACGTTGTCGTCTCGACGATCTGCAGGGCGGGGATGCCGAGTCTAATGCGGCGATCGTACGTGCCATCCTGGCTGGCGAAAAGGGCCCGAAGCGGGATATCGTCGTGTTGAACGGCGGCTATGCCCTGGTGGCTGCGGGGTTGGCCGAATCGATCCCTGATGGGATGGATCAGATTGCGTCGGTCCTCGATGCCGGGCTGGCCCTGGCGAAGCTTGAGGCGCTGATCAGGATGACGAATCAATGATTCTGGATAAGATTGTCGCCGTTAAAAAAGCGGAGGTGGCTGCCGCCAAGGTGGCGATGTCCCTCGCCGAGCTCAGCATGCGGGTCGGGGATGTTGAAGATGTGCCTCGCGGTTTTGCCCGCGCTCTGCGGATGGCCAGTAGCTCAGGCTGGACCGCGCTGATTACCGAAGTAAAAAAGGGTTCCCCTTCCAAAGGAATCATTCGCGCTGATTTTGATCCGCTCGAAATCGCCGAAAGTTACCAGACTCACGGTGCGACCTGTCTGTCGGTCCTGACTGACGAGCAGTTCTTTTATGGCCACCTGCGTTATCTGGGGTTGATCCGCGAACAGGTCTCGTTGCCGCTACTGCGCAAGGATTTTATCTGCGATTCTTATCAGATTGTCGAAGCGCGGGTCCATGGCGCCGATGCGGTGTTGCTGATTGCGGCAATGCTCTCGGTCGGTCAGTTGCAGGAATTCAGCGGGGTGGCCGCTGAGCTGGGACTGGACGTCCTTCTTGAAGTGCATAACGAAGAGGAACTCGAGGCGGCGCTGCAAACAGATTGTGAACTGATCGGCGTCAATAACCGTAACCTCAAAACCTTCGTCACCGATCTGGGGACCACCGCACGTCTGGCCAAGCTGATCCCTGCGGAGCGTCTGATTGTCGCTGAAAGCGGCATCAACACTCGCCGCGACATCGAAACCCTGCAACAGGCTGGCGCCAGGGCGTTTCTGATCGGTGAAAGCCTGATGCGCGAAGCGGACATCGGCGCAAAGATGCAGGAACTACTCGGGTAGCTACAAGAATCGAAATCCGAGAAATGGGGCAACCCGATTTCAATCCATATATGAACTGACCTGGAGGTAATGAGCGATGCAGACCAAATTTATTCTGCCTGAAGATCGTCTTCCCAAGCAGTGGTACAATGTGATTCCTGATATGCCCGGGCAGATGGCGCCGGTGGTTCACCCCGGGACCGGACAACCAGTATCGCCCGATGACCTGGCGCCCCTCTTCCCCATGGCGCTGATCGAACAGGAGATGTCGAACCAGCGCTGGATCGATATCCCTGCGCCAGTCCTCGAGATTTTACGCCTCTGGCGTCCTTCGCCGCTGTACCGTGCCCACGCTCTGGAAAAGGCCTTGGGGACCACGGCCAAGATCTATTACAAGTACGAAGGGGTTTCTCCGGCGGGGAGCCACAAGCCGAACACTGCTGTGCCGCAGGCCTACTATAATAAAAAGGAAGGGATCAAGCGGATCGCCAGTGAGACCGGAGCAGGACAGTGGGGCTCTTCGATAGCGCTCGCCTGCCAGAAATTTGGTCTCGAATGTACCGTCTATATGGTCAAGATCAGTTATGCGCAGAAGCCGTACCGTAAAAGCATGATGCAGCTCTGGGGCGCCAACGTCATCCCTTCGCCGTCCAACCTGACAAACTCCGGGCGTGGTATCCTTGCAGCTGATCCCGACAGTAATGGTTCGCTCGGCATCGCGATCAGCGAAGCCGTTGAAGATGCGGCGACCCATGCCGATACGCATTATGCCCTGGGCAGCGTGCTCAATCATGTCTGCCTGCACCAGACCGTGATCGGGCTGGAGGCCAAAGAGCAGATGGCGATGGCAGGAGATTATCCTGACGTGGTCATCGGCTGTCACGGTGGCGGCTCCAATTTTGCCGGTCTCGCCTTCCCCTTTGTGGCGGATAAGGCTGCTGGTAAGCAGGTGCGTCTGGTGGCAGCGGAGCCGATCTCCTGTCCGACCCTGACCAAGGGGGTCTATGCCTTCGATTACGGGGACACCGCCAAGATGGCGCCGATCTCTAAGATGTACACCCTGGGGCACGACTTTATGCCACCTGGCATCCATGCCGGTGGTCTGCGTTATCACGGGGCCTCTCCTCTGGTCTCGCAACTGCTGCATGAAGGGATCATCGAGGCCCGCTCCGTTGGCCAGGTCGGTTGCTTCGATGCGGCCGTGCTGTTTGCGCGCACCGAGGGGATTATCCCGGCGCCCGAATCGTCTCACGCCATCCGCGCCGCCATCGACGAGGCGCTACTGGCCAAAGAAGAGGGGCAGAATAAAACAATTCTTTTCAATCTCTCCGGCCACGGGCATGTCGACATGGCCTCTTACGACGCCTTCTTTGCCGGTCAGCTGGAAGATTTTGAGTATCCGAGCGAGGCGATTACCGAATCGCTCAAGCATCTGCCGAAGGTTGCTTTCTAGGGTGCTTATGCAGTATACGCGGGTAAAAATCTGCGGCATCACCTCTGTGGAGGACGCGCTGGCTGCAGTGGCCGCCGGCGCGGATGCCTTGGGCTTTGTCTTCTATGACAAGAGCCCGCGTGCGGTTACGGCGGCCCAGGCCGCAGTCATTATCAGGGCACTGCCGCCGTTTATTTCAACCGTCGGTCTGTTTGTGAATGAAACTCGGGTGGTGATCGAGCAGACCGTTTCAGCCTGCGGTCTCGACCTGATCCAGCTGCATGGCGATGAAACCCCGCAAGACTGCCTGTTCCCCGGACGCCGGGTGATCAAGGCGTTGCGCGTCAGGGATGCTGGGAGTTTGGCGGCAGCAGCAGACTATGAGGTCTCTGGGCTATTGCTCGATGCTTGGTCCGATCAGCTTTATGGTGGTAGTGGTGAATCTTTCGATTGGCAGTTGCTGCAGGATTTCGCCGACCAGCATCCGGTAATCCTGGCTGGCGGGCTGAATCCGCAGAATGTGGCGGAGGCGATCCGCCAGGTACGTCCCTTTGCGGTCGATGTCTCCAGCGGTGTTGAGTCTGCGCCGGGGAGAAAAGATCATGCAGAAATGGCGGAATTTATCCGCCAGGTGAGGAATATATGACATATCAACAACCCGATGCGCGTGGGCATTATGGGGATTTCGGCGGGCGTTACGTTGCCGAGACCCTGATGCCTTCACTGCTTGAACTTGAGCAGGCCTATAGCGAGGCGCGTCAGGACCCGGAATTTACCGCCGAGTTTGAATATTACCTGCGGCAATATGTCGGGCGGCCCAGCCCGCTTTACCATGCGCGGCGTTTGAGCAGTGAACTGGGTGGCGCTCAGGTTTATCTGAAGCGCGAGGATCTCAACCATACCGGCGCACACAAGGTCAATAATACTGTCGGTCAGATCCTGCTTGCCCGGCGTATGGGGAAAAACAAGGTGATCGCCGAGACCGGTGCCGGGCAGCATGGCGTGGCGACTGCCACTGTTGCGGCGCTGTTCGGCATGGAGTGTGATGTCTTCATGGGGACCGAGGACATCCGTCGCCAGTCGTTGAATGTTTTTCGCATGAAACTGCTCGGAGCGCGGGTGCATGAAGTGACCAGCGGCACAGCTACTCTGAAAGATGCGATGAACGATGCCCTGCGCTACTGGGTCACCAACGTGCGCGACACATTTTACGTTATCGGGACTGTGGCTGGCCCCCATCCTTATCCCGAGATGGTGCGTGATTTTCAATCGGTCATCGGTGTTGAAGCGCGTGAGCAGATTCTGGAGGCGGCTGGTCGCTTGCCCGATGTGGCGCTGGCTTGCATCGGTGGCGGCTCCAATGCCATGGGGCTCTTTTACCCCTTTATCAATGATACTGCTGTACGTCTGATCGGGGTCGAAGCAGCTGGACTTGGAGTTGATACCGATAAGCATGCTGCATCGATCACTGCCGGCGCTAAAGGCGTGCTGCACGGCAACAAGACTTATCTGTTGCAAAATGCCGATGGTCAGATCGACCACGCCCATTCCATATCGGCCGGCCTTGATTATCCCGGGGTCGGACCCGAACATGCTCATTTAAATGATATCGGGCGTGCCGAGTATGTATCGATTACCGATCAGGAGGCGCTCGATGCTTTTCAGAGGCTGACCCGGGTCGAGGGAATTATCCCGGCACTTGAGAGTGCCCACGCGATAGCGCACACCCTGAAATTGGCGCCGACCATGACGCCCGATCAAATAATCGTCGTCTGCCTCTCCGGTCGCGGGGACAAAGATATTCATACCGTTGCTGAAGCGCTGAACGCTTCACTTTGATAGCCTGGCTATCCATTGGTTTTTTAGTTCGTTTCTCTTTAAGAAAGGAAGATGAGTCAGGCGGGGAGACCCGCGGGCTCAGCTAACGTTTGCATGGAATTTACCCGATTTAATTTGCCCGACCAGGTTCTCAAAGGGATCGCTGAGGCCGGCTTTACAAAACTGACCCCGGTTCAGGAAGAATCAATCCCGCTGGCGATCAGCGGTAAGGATGTCGCGGCTCAGGCCCAGACTGGCACCGGCAAAACCGCGGCCTTTCTGATTTCAATTTTTACCCGCCTGCTGGCGAGCAAAACCGAGACCACTGTTAATCCCCGCGCGCTGATCATGGCCCCGACCCGTGAACTGGTGGTCCAGATCTGCAGCGATGCGGAACAGCTCGGAGCCCATACGGGTCTGCGGGTGCAGGCGATTTTCGGCGGAATGGACTACGACAAGCAGCGCCAGGCGCTGACCGACGGGGTCGATATTATTGTTGCTACTCCGGGGCGCTTGATTGACTACTTCAAGCAGAAGGTCTTTTCCATGCATCGGGTTGAGATGCTGGTGATTGATGAAGCCGACCGCATGTTCGATATGGGTTTCATCAAGGATTTGCGTTACATCCTGCGTCAGTTGCCTCCCTTTGAAAAGCGTCAGACCATGCTTTTTTCGGCGACCCTTTCACCCCAGGTGATGGAGCTGGCCTACGAGTTCATGAATATCGCCGCGAAGGTTTCGATCGCGCCGAAACAGGTCGGAGCCGAAAATATAGAGCAGATCCTCTACCACGTTTCACGCCGGGAAAAATTCGCCCTGCTTAACGGTCTGATCAAGCGTGAAGAGAATATCGAACGAATGCTGCTCTTCATCAATACCAAAATCGAAGGGGAACGTCTTAATGATCTGCTCGAGGCCAACGGGTTTGCGTCGGCCGTGCTTTCGGGGGATGTTCCACAGAAGAAGCGGATGCGGATTCTCGATCAGTTCAAGGCCGGCGAGGTGATCTTCCTGGTCGCGACCGATGTCGCGTCGCGCGGGATTCACGTGGATAACGTCACCCACGTCGTCAATTATGATCTGCCCCAAGACCGTGAGGATTATGTCCACCGCATCGGGCGTACCGCCAGGGCGGGTGCCAGCGGCAAGGCGATCAGCTTCGCGGATGAAGAGACCGTGTACCAGTTGCCGGAAATTGAGGATTATCTCGGCAGGCAGATTCCGAGCACCATGCCTCTTGATGAAGACTTCTGCTTCGAATACAAACGGGTAGCGCGCAGAAAGCGGCCCCCGATGCCGGTACGCAAGGCCGAGGGCTCGACTCGTTCACGCCGCCCGGCCGGCCGACGTCCAGGGTCCAAACCCGGGCCCAGGAAAGGCTGAACTCACCCATGTGGCTGGCCGCATCCGGGGCAGGGGTTGATGACCGATGCTGAAAAAAATTATCGTGCTTGCGGGCCTGCTCGTCATCGCCCTTGTTTTGCTCCTTCTGACCACGCAACAAAGCTCTTTCTCGGTTGAGAGCCACAGGGACTATCAGGTATCGCAAGCTGGTCTCTGGCAGGTTCTGGCTGAGGTGAGGCAATGGCCTCGCTGGTGGCCTGGCGCAGAGAAAGCCGAGCTTGCAGGGAGCTTTTCAACGGGGAATGCAATGCATCTTGATCTCAAGGGCATGTCGGCAGAAACCCCGGTGATCTTGACGCGGGTCGACAGACCCAGAATCCTGATCTGGGAGCGAAGCGGCGTCTTGATGAGTCGGGCGGGTACCCGTTTTGATCTTGAGCCAATTGAGGGGGGATGCCGACTTAGAATCGAAAATTTTATTCGTGGCCCACAGGCTATGCTCGCTCATATAACTGGAGAAGAGGCCTTTCTTAAATACCAGTCGAAATTGCTTGAAAACCTTGATCTTTATCTGCAGTCAAGGCCGATCTCGGGTGGAGAAAAGGATTGAAACCCGGCGTCCGCTTCGATTAGACTGCCGGGTGCCCTTGTCAGCCCTCGGTTTGGAGGGTGGCGGTTGATGTCAGGAAACTCAATGAATCGCATTACACAGGTTTTTGCTCAACTTAAACAGGCCGACCGTCCCGGGTTGATCCCGTTTATTACCGCTGGTGATCCTGATCTTGCAACCAGTCTGGTGCTGGTGCGCACCCTTGTTGCTGCCGGTGCGGATGTGATTGAGCTCGGCTTTCCGTTTTCTGATCCCATGGCCGACGGTCCCACGATTCAAGCGGCATCGGAACGCGCTCTTGCCGCCGGAACCAGTCTTGCAGGTGTTTTGAGCCTGGTTGCGGAAGTGCGTCGGGAGTCACAGGTGCCGATCGTACTCATGGGGTATTTCAATCCGGTCTATCGCTACGGTGTTGAACGTTTTGCGGTCGATGCTGCTGCTGCCGGGGTCGACGGCCTGTTGCTGGTTGATCTGCCGCCGGAAGAGGCCGATGAGGTTCTCCCGGCACTCAAGCTGCACGGTATCGATATAATTACCCTGCTGGCGCCGACCACTCCGCCCGAGCGAATGAAGCGTCTTGCCGAACTGGGTAGCGGGTACCTCTATTATGTTTCCATGACCGGGGTGACTGGCTCTAAAAAGCTCGATCCCGAAGAGATTCGTCAGGCCGTCACTGAGGTCCGGAAATTGAGCCCGATTCCAGTGGGTGTCGGTTTTGGCATTACTACCGCTGAAGATGCTGCGATAGTCGGCAGTTATGCAGATGCCGTGGTGGTAGGGAGTGCTCTGGTTAAAGTAATAGCCGATCACGCACATCAACCTGATCTGCAACAGCAGGTGCATCGTTTTATTACTGACCTACGGCAGGGGCTTGAAAACTGTCGCTGATCGATTTATTGGAGGGTTGGAATGCAACTGAAGGTTCTCGGCAGCAGTGGATCCCGTGCTCCCGGTTTTCATGCCAGCTGTCTGTTGATCAACCAGCGATTGCTGCTGGATGCCGGAACCGTCAGCTTTGCCTTGAGCCTTGAAGAGCAAGCCCAGATCGATGATGTGTTGCTGACTCACGCCCATCTTGATCACATGGTTGATCTGGCCTTTCTGGCCGACAATATGATGGGTTTGCGAACAAAGTCGATTCGGGTTTGGGCGCCTGAACCTGTTCTCGCCATGGTAAGTGAGCATCTACTGAACAACAAGGTCTGGCCAGACTTTACCCGTCTTCCCAGTTCTGACCGTCCGGTCTTGCGGTACTGTCCGCTGCCGCCGGAGGGACCTGTAGAAATTGCCGGCTTGCAGGTGAGCTGGAGACAGACCAACCACCCGGTGCATACCGTCGGCTATCTGTTCGAAACTGAGCATGCCGCGATTCTTTATTCGGGCGACACCAGTGATACAGAAGAGATCTGGCAGTTAGGGCGTGAATGCACTAAGCTGCGTGGTGCATTTATTGAAACCTCTTTTCCTAATCGCCTTGACGATTTAGCGATACGCAGTGGACACATGACACCAGCGATGTTGGAAAAACAGCTGGTAAAACTGGACCGGGACGATGTTCCGGTGTACATCTTTCATATGAAGCAGCAGTATCTCGATGAGTTGCAACGTGAACTTTCACAGTCGGCCCATCCGCAGTTAACGGTGCTCCGCGGAGGCGAAATCTACGAGATCTGACAGATATCCGCTATCCTTTTCCGGCAGGACCGGGAAATAAAATGGCGGAAGAGAGGTTGATTCATGGCTTGGTTTAAGAGTAAGAAAGCGCCGGTCACGGCCGTTGAAAGAAAGAAAATCCAGATGCCTGAAGGGGTTTGGACCAAATGCAAGAACTGCCAGGAGATTATCTACGCCAAGGAGATCCTGCGTAACCTCAATGTGTGCCCCAAGTGTGATTATCATTTTCGTATCAGCGCCCGGGAGCGGATCGATCTGATTCTGGATGAGGGTTCGTTTGTCGAGATGGATGCAAAGGTCCGTTCGGTTGACTTTCTGGAGTTCAAAGACACCAAAAAATACAAAGACAGAATTCGCGATGCGGTCAAAAAATCAGGTGATGGTGATGCCGTTATTTGTGGCAGCGGCACCATCGATGGGCTACCGACGATCGTCGGCGTCTTTGACTTCTCCTTTATGGGGGGAAGTATGGGGTCGGTCGTTGGTGAAAAACTGACACGCGCCATCGAGAAAGGGCTTAAGGTCAAGGCTCCGGTCCTGATCTTCAGTTCATCGGGTGGGGCGCGGATGCAGGAGAGTATCCTGTCGTTGATGCAGATGGCCAAGACCAGTGCGGCGCTGGGCAAGTTGAAAGCGGCAGGAATTCCGTTTATTTCGGTATTGACCGATCCGACGACCGGTGGTGTGACTGCCAGTTTTGCCATGCTCGGTGATATCAATATGGCCGAGCCGCGTGCCTTGATCGGCTTTGCCGGACCGCGGGTTATAGAGCAGACGATTCGCCAGACTCTGCCGGATGGTTTTCAGCGTTCTGAGTATCTGCTTGAGCATGGCATGGTCGATATGATTGTGCCGCGGAGCGAAATGAAAGAACGTCTTTCGCAGATATTGCGGATCTTCACTAATAGTTGAGGCGACATGGACTATTCGTCCAGCCTCGATTACCTCTATGCCTTACAACATTTCGGCATAAAGCTCGGGCTTGAAAATACCCGTCGACTGCTAGAGTCGCTGGACAATCCGCAACGTAAGCTGCGGATTGTCCATATTGCCGGAACCAATGGCAAGGGCTCGACGGCGGCTGCGCTGGAGCAGGTTTTGCGTAGCCTGGGCTTTTCAACCGGCCTTTACACCTCACCTCATCTCCACAGCTTTACCGAGCGGATCCGCATTAACAACCGCTCGATCAGCGAAGCGGAGGTTGTGCGACAAACTCAAGAGATTCGAGCTTGTGGTGCAGAGATCATCCCGACTTTTTTTGAGTTTACGACGGTCATGGCCTTGCGCGTTTTTGCCGAGCAGAAGGTCGACTGGGTGATACTGGAGACCGGATTGGGTGGGCGGCTTGATTCGACCAATGTGGTTTGTCCTGCCTTGTGTATCATTACGCCTGTAGCGCTCGACCACGCGGCTCACCTCGGCGAGACGCTGACCCTGATTGCCCGGGAGAAGGCAGGCATTATAAAGGACGCCGTCCAGCTGATCTGTGCTCGGCAACAGCCTGAGGTGGCCGAAGTCTTGCGTCAGGTTGCTCAGCACAAACAGGCCCCCTTATTATTGGCGGGGCGTGATTTTTCTTGGGATTTGCCTCCGCTCCCTTTTGGTTTTCACGGTAGATCACTGGAAATTCCCGAGCTTGAGTCTGGTCTGCCTGGTGTCTATCAGCGCGAAAATATTTCCCTTGCCCTGGCCGCTGTCGAGCAACTTTTGCCCGCTGAGCTTCTTGATCTAAAACTTATCAGGGGTGCCGTTGCTGAGCTGCGTTGGCCGGGTCGACTTGAATGGGTCGGGGACATCCTGCTCGATGGAGCACATAACCCTCATGCAGCTCTGGGCCTGGCTGAATTTCTCGCCCAGGAAAATTTGCAGGGTCTGCTCTGGGTCGTTGCAGTCAAAGGGGATAAGGACGTCACGGGGATTTTGACACCTCTCTTTCCCCACGTTGAACAGGTTTTTTCGGCCCCGCTGAAGGCTGAACCTTCCGCCTCTGCACCGAATATTCTGGAAATCGCCAGACAGAATGGAGTTTCCGGCGAAGTTTTTTGCAACCTGGAGGATGCATTGATGAAGGCCATCAGAGTTAGAAAGTCGGGGCAAAAAATTCTGGTTGCTGGCTCCCTTTTTCTGGTGGCTCAGCTGCGTGAACAGTGTCTACATCTTTCTGGAGTCGGCATTTGAAACTGGGCTTGTTTTTCATAGTGACTCTCCTGCTGCTGTCTTCCAGACTCCTGGCCGCTGAGTTGCCCAAATCCGCAGCGGGGGCTCCGGTGGATCTGGAAGCTGATCAACTCGATTTTGATCAGGCAACGGGCCGCTATCATGCGCTTGGGAATGTGCATCTGACACAGGGGCCGCTCCAGGTGAGGAGTGATCAGCTCTGGTGGAATCAACAAACCGGTGAAATTGATGCCAGCGGTCAGGTTCATTTAACCGGCCCCGAGGAAGAGTTGAATGGGCAACGAATTTCCTACGATCTGCGACAGGGAACCGGCTTTATCGAAGAAGGAGAGGCTCTGTGGCCGGCGAAATCTCTCCGTATCTCTGGTCGGCGTCTCGAGCGACTCGGGACGCAAAGATTTCGTCTCTATGATGGCCGAATCACGCTGTGTGATGGAGAACGTCCGGCATGGTCGGTCGGGTCCCGACAGGCGGATGTCACCATTGGTCGTTATCTTATCGCCAAGCATGCGCTGCTTTATATCAAGGATGTGCCGTTTTTTTATTCCCCATACTTGAAGATCCCGATTAAAAACGAACGTGAATCAGGCTTTTTAATGCCCAGTCTCGGTTTTTCTGGCCGGAAAGGCAGCAAATTATCAACCGCCTGGTATCAGGTGTTGGGCCGCAATATGGATGCGACCTTTTATCTGGACCATATGTCGAAAATCGGTACCGGGATCGGGCTTGAATATCGCTATATCTTTTCACATAACCAGCAGGGGAAATTTAACGCTTATACTGTCCTGGCACGAGACGGCAGCAATCCCCTGCTCCTCGACTGGACGCATTTCGGGCAGATCAACGATGACCTGCGAATGGTGGTCGATGCAGAGTTTGTCAACGATCGCAGCTATTTCAGTGATTACGGTGAAGTCGCAGGGGTGTATAATCAGCAGCAGGTTATAAGCAGTCTCTTTGTGAATCAGGTCTGGGATAAGGCGAGCCTTACCGGGCAGTTCAAGTCAATCAAGGATCTCGAGGCTGCAGACAGCGATCCCTGGCAGGCGGCTCCGCAAGTCGATTTTTCTGTGGCCCCTTTACGGCTCTGGAAAACGCCTCTCTACTTCGGGCTACAGTCGGCCTATACCCGTTTTGCTCGAGATGACGGGGTCACCGGAACCCGCTTGACAGTGCGTCCGGGAATTGGGGTTCATACCTATCTGACCAAGGGACTCGAATTTAATTTTGAATATGGCTATCGCCAGAATCATTATGTTCAACTGGATAACGGCCTGACCTCTTCCTCAGGTTATGCGGATATGCAGGCGCGCGTGTCGAGCCGGCTGTCACGAGTTTACGGCAACGGAAGTCGCAGCTGGCTGCACAGCATCGAGCCTGAATTCAATTATATTTATAACGAAGCCAATACTGGCGTTGCACTTCCTGATTTCGATCGTTACGATCAGGTAAATCAACAGCATTCTGTAGGTTATGCACTGGTTAATCGGATCATCGGAAAGTGGAGCAATGATGAGGGCGGCGATATCCAGCGCGAGGTGCTGTGGCTCAAATTGTCACAGGACTACGCACTTCAGCAAGGGGGAGTCGAGGGCAACCCTTTCTCCGAGTTGCGCACTCAATTGACCCTGCGTCCTTTGCAGAACGGCTCATTGTCAGCGGATGCTTATTACGATATTGAGCAGAATCGTTGGCCGGACCTTTCCTTTGATGGCAACCTGACTGATGAGCATGGTAACAGCCTGAATGTTACCTATCATAAACGGCGACCCTCCACTGGTCTGGAGCAGGTTGACAATGTCAATATTGGGGTTAACCTGGCGCTGCTGAAGCCGTTGTATCTGGGGTACGAACAACGCTACGATCTTTTGCAGTCATCCCAACTGGAGCAGGTGGTCACTCTGGATCTGCGTCAGCAGTGCTGGGGCATCAAGGCGACCTTGCGTGACCGGAACGTTGAACGTTCAATCATGTTTGAATTGACACTCAGTGGAATCGGGCAGATCGGACAGTTTGGTCGGAGTTTCCTGTCCAACTAGATCAGGTGAATACCGGGAAAGATGTTGACCCTATTGTTGCTGCGTGCGAAGCTTTTAACCTTCAAGTGGGGAGGCGTGTTTGGCTGAAGCAAAAGAACCGGGTCGGCCGGTAAACAGAATTATTCCTCTCTGGTTGATTCTGATTGTGCTGGTGATGTTCGGGTTTGCCTTATTGGGTGAACGCGGAGCGTTGAGGGCCTTTCAAACTTATCGGCATAAGCAGGATCTTGAGTTACGGTTGGCTGATCTGCAGAAACAGCAGGAGGAGTTGCGTAAGGAGATCCAGCTGTTGCAGAAGGACCGTGATTATTGGGAGCAGCTTGCGCGCAAAGACTTGGGTATGGTGCGGGAAGGTGAGTTGATTTATCAGTTTTCGGGTGACGAAAAATAAGTTATTTGTTGCAGGTGAAATACTGCTTCGCAGCGAACACTTGAATATGCGGGGACAACGATGGACATGAAATCAACGATGAAAACACGGGTGCAGCGCCGGGTTGAAAAAAAACAGGTTGTGTTGCTGGTCACGCTGGTTCTGGTGATCGCGGTCGTCAGTTTTGCTTTGGGTGTAATTGTCGGGCGGAATCGCGTGGCCGTGAAAGATCTTCCCTCTGCAAATGAATCGACTCGTATCAGTGTGCCGATTTCGCAGACTCCGACGGCCGAAAAGGAACCGCTCCAGGCAAAGGCTCCCGAGGAAAAACTTAGTTTTTACGATAATCTGTCCAAGGCAGAGCCTGCCCCGCTCGGGAGTGGGATTAACCTGCCGCCGGATAATCGCTTGTCGAGTGCCGAAAAATTAAAAACGGAGAAATTAATCTCGGGCTCATTTCAAGAGGTTAGCCCGGCAGTGTCTGAACCTGCCGCGTCCAATGTGGCAACGGCATCCGCAAAGGTTGACTCTTCTCCCACCGCCAAGAAATCAACCCCTCCTGCTGAATTGGAATCCTCTGCCTCTTCTAAACCCCAGGCCATGCCTTCGGTCGTCAAAGGGGGAGAGTGGGTGGTTCAGGTCTTTTCTTCACAGTCCGCTGCCGACGCCGGAATCCTGCGTGACAAGTTGAGCGCCAAAGGGTATCCGGCGTATATTGCCGAAGCAGATCTGGGGAAAAAGGGTCTCTGGTATCGGGTTCTTTTTGGCCCCTACCTCGATAAAAATACAGCTGTTCAGGCGCAGTCCTTTGCGACGAGCAAGGATAAACTTAAGGGCTTTGTCAAGCACCGCTGATCGGGGTTTGAACAACAGTTTTTTGCTTGACATTTGATCTGCGGAGTAATACTTTCCTGCACTCGTGACGCGGGATGGAGCAGTCTGGTAGCTCGTCGGGCTCATAACCCGAAGGTCGGAGGTTCAAATCCTTCTCCCGCAACCAAGTTATAAGCCCTTTATCCGGGCATTAAATAGTTGCATGGCGGTGTAGCTCAGTTGGTTAGAGCATGCGGCTCATATCCGCAGTGTCCGGAGTTCGAATCTCTGCACCGCCACCAATTCGAAAAGCCCTTCCCGGTTACGGGGAGGGCTTTTTTGGTTTATACTGCGCGTTAGACTGTAGCGACAGGTATGAGGGATCTGTGGAGAGAATTTTCAGTAAGATTGCCCGGCAGGCAGGAGTCGGGGCAGAGACCTCTCTGCTTCTCGGTGTCTCTGGTGGCGTTGATTCGATGGTGTTGCTTGATCTGCTGTGCCGTTTTATGGGAGATGGCGGTCACTATTTGCAGATTGTCCATGTTGACCACCAGATTCGCGCAAAAAGCGATGAAGATGCTGATTTTGTCCTTAATCAGTGCCGGGAACTTGGGATTCCTTGTCAGGTGGAACGGGTTGATGTCCCGGCGCTTGCGATCGAGAAAGGTTTAAGCCTGGAGACGGCAGGTCGTGAAGCACGCAGAAAATTATTCTTAGGTCAGGCAGAGGCCGCCGGTTGTATGCATATTGTTTTGGCCCACCATCGTGATGATCAGGCTGAAACCTTTCTCCAACGCCTGTTGAGAGGAAGCGGCAAGAGTGGCCTGGCCGGGATGTCTGAAATACAAGGTCTGTGGTGGCGCCCCCTGCTCCGGTTTTCGCGGCAGGAAATAATGGCCTATGCGGAACAGAGAAAGCTCCGGTGGGTGGAAGATGAGAGTAACGCGGACACTGTTTATCTGCGTAACCGAATCCGTCATCAGTTGTTGCCGCAATTGTCTGACTACAACCCTGAAATAAAGCAGCGGTTGGCTTCTTTGAGTCGTCAGTTTCAGCTGGAGGAAGATTTCTGGCAGCAGCAGGTGGCCCAGTGCTGGGCAAAGGTACTAGTTAACAATGAGGATGGCCTGCGCCTGAATCGGCAGGCACTTCTTGACGCACATCCTGCTCTTCAGGTGCGCCTGCTGCGGGAGGGGTTACGCCAGGTGAGGGGAGATTTGTCTGGAATCGCAACTGTGCACCTGGATGCTTTGTCCCGATTACTTCATACCGAACGTTCTCAGGCTGAGCTCGATCTACCCGGCAGTTGGGCCGGTCGCCGTTATGAGCAATTATGGCTACGCAAATCCAAACCAGAGCGCCTGTCCTTTGATCTCCTTTTATCACTAGGCAAGCCACTTTCTCTCCCTGATGGAAGGGTTCTTTATGCGGAACTGAGCGGTCAGGCGGTTAGCGAGACAGCTGTTCAGGTTGTCTTTGATCCGTCAGCACTTGAATTTCCGCTGCAGGTTCGATCCCCGGAAGCTGGGGATCGTTTTCGACCGTCAGGAATGCGGGGGCAGCGAAAGCTAAAAAATTTTATGATTGATCTGAAGCTCGAAAAAGAGCAGCGCCAATCCTTTCCCTTGTTGCTTGATCGGGGAGAGATCCTTTGGTTGATTGGTCTGCGTCGTTCGGCTCTGGCCCCTCTCGAAAGTAACAGCCGGAAAATGCTTGTTCTGAGGCTGCTTGAAGCCGCAGATTTACCGACAATTGCCTTGTGAGTGCAGTTCGTTTATGTTAGTTTTTCAAATCTTTCAAGTCATCTGGCTGGCCGTTAAACGGCCAGCTGTAGCGTAAAAGCTCCATAGGGGGTCCAGTGAGTCAATTTCAGAAAAATCTTGCCCTTTGGTTGGTCATCTCACTCCTGATGATCATGCTCTTCAATATGATGAGCCAACGGGGGGGCGACCAGAAAAAAATTAACTATACCGAGCTTCTGGGTAATATTGAGTCAGGACAGGTTACCAAAGTCGTCATCCAAGGTTCCCAAATTTCCGGAACACTTGAAGATGGCACCAAATTTTTAACAACAGCCCCGCCAGACATGCAGTTGATCCCGGAATTGAAGGATAAGGGGGTCACGATTGAAGCCAAGCCGGTCGATGATCAGGGGTTCTGGTTTACCCTCTTGGTTTCCTGGGGGCCGATCCTCTTGCTGATCGGGGTCTGGATCTTTTTTATGCGCCAGATGCAGTCTGGTGGCGGTAAAGCCATGAGCTTCGGCAAGAGTAAAGCCAAGCTGCTGACTGATACTCAGGGGTTGGTGACGTTTAAGGACGTTGCTGGTGTCGACGAGGCCAAGCAAGAGCTTGAGGAGGTGGTTGAATTTCTCAAGGATCCGAAAAAGTTTACTCGTCTTGGCGGCCGAATCCCCAAAGGGGTACTGTTGGTTGGCGCTCCCGGAACCGGGAAAACCCTGCTGGCACGTTCTGTCGCGGGTGAAGCCGGGGTCCCTTTCTTCACCATATCCGGTTCAGATTTTGTTGAAATGTTTGTCGGCGTCGGGGCCAGTCGGGTGCGTGATCTTTTTCTGCAAGGAAAGAAAAATGCGCCCTGTATCATCTTTATCGATGAAATTGACGCCGTGGGTCGTCACCGGGGCGCCGGTCTGGGCGGTGGACATGACGAGCGTGAACAGACTCTGAATCAGCTGCTGGTCGAGATGGATGGCTTTGAGTCAAATGAAGGGGTCATCCTTGTCGCGGCGACCAACCGACCAGACGTCCTTGATCCCGCTCTGCTCCGGCCGGGCCGTTTTGACCGTCAGGTTGTGGTCCCTCGGCCAGATATCAAGGGGCGAAGTCGAATCCTTCAGGTGCACTCACGTAAAGTGCCGATGGGTGAGGATGTCAACCTCGATGCGATTGCCAAGGGGACGCCTGGTTTCTCCGGTGCCGATCTGGCGAACCTGATCAATGAGGCAGCATTGCTGGCCGCTCGCAGCAATAAAACCCAGGTGGATAATTGTGATTTTGAAGCGGCCAAAGATAAGGTCCTGATGGGGGCAGAACGCCGTTCAATGGTGATTACTGAGGACGAGAAGAAAGTCACGGCCTATCATGAAGCCGGTCATGCGCTGGTTTCGGTTTTGACCACAGGTTCAGACCCGGTGCATAAGGTGTCAATTATCCCACGGGGACGTGCTCTGGGGGTCACCATGTATCTGCCTGCCGAAGAGAAGTACAATGAAACTGAGATCGGTCTGAATATAAAAATATGTGCCTTGTTGGGAGGACGGATTGCTGAAGAGATGACCTTCGAATCGGTCACCAGTGGTGCCAGCAATGATCTGGAACGGGTCAGTGCCATTGCACGAAAGATGGTTTGCGAATGGGGCATGAGTGAAAAAATGGGGCCCCTGACCTTCGGTGAAAAGGAGGGCGGCGAAGTTTTCCTCGGCCGTGACATGGGCCATATGAAGAACTATAGCGAATCGACAGCGGTTGACATCGATAATGAAATCAGGCGGATTGTCCAGGAAAACTATCAGAAGACCAAGAAGCTGCTCAGTGAACATCATCCTCAATTAAAGGACCTTGCCGAAGCTTTGCTTGAGCGCGAGACCCTTGACGGACCCGAAGTCACGAAGATCGTTTTTCCAAATGCCGAAGTTCCAGCGCCTGTCGTAACTGAAGTAAGCGAGGGGGCTGAGACTGTCGAGCCAGCTGTTGATGAAACCGTGGTTGACAGCTCATCAGAAGCGCGTGACCCAGACGCCTGAACGGATACCGCAACCTGCGCGATTGTTCGGTAAGGGGTGCTCGCTCGAGCTGACCCGACCGCGGATTATGGGTATTCTGAACGTGACCCCCGACTCCTTTTCGGATGGTGGTCATTTTTACAGCCTTGACAATGCGCTGACGCAGGCCCGCCAGATGATAACTCAAGGGGCTGATCTGTTGGATATCGGGGGGGAGAGTACCCGGCCAGGAGCGAAGACGGTCTCACTCCAGGAGGAGCTGGATCGGGTTCTTCCCGTGATTCAACGTCTGCGCGATGAAACCGATATTCCACTCTCGATCGACACGAATAAGGCCTCTGTTGCTGCAGCCTCAATTGCGGAAGGTGCCAATTTTATTAACGATATCAGTGGCTTGAAGTTCGATTCACTGATGGCTCATGTTGCAGCTGAGACCGGTGCCGGTCTTTTCCTGATGCACACTCCTGGTCGGCCTGATGTCATGCAACAACAGACCGACTACGAAGACCTGATTGGAGAAGTGACCTCTTTCCTGCTTCAGGCTGCAGCAAGCGCCATTGCCACTGGAGTGGATCGACATTCAATAGCTCTTGATCCAGGTATCGGATTTGGTAAGAATATTTACGGAAATCTCGCGCTGTTAAAACATCTGGACTTTCTGGTCGCATGTGGATATCCGGTGTTGCTTGGCACCTCGCGCAAGAGTTTTATCGGTCAGATTCTGCAAATGGTTGATCCCTCCCATCGGCTTGCCGGGACCTTGGCCAGTGTTGCGCTTGGGGTTGAGCGGGGTGCGCAGATTTTTCGAGTACATGATGTGCGCCCGGCACGCGAAGCGGCTTTGGTTGCCTGGGCTATCCGCGAGGGGGCTCCGCCCGTTACCTGAGACGAGTGCGCCAATGATGATGCCTCTGACTGTGACGGATTCCCGGAATTGGGATTTCAATGCCTGACATACTAGCCAACTTCCGACTGCTTGATTTACTTGATATCGGCATCGTTGCCTTTATTATCTATCGAATTATCCTGTTAATCAAAGGCACCCGCGCGGTGCAGATGCTCCTTGGGTTGGCTGTTATTCTCCTGGTTTATGTGGCGTCACGGGTTGGCGAGCTACATACCCTTAACTGGATCCTCAGTAATTTCCTCTCTTCAATTATCCTGGTTATTGTTGTTATTTTTCAAAGCGATATCCGGCGTGCCCTGATGCATGTCGGACGTAATCCCTTTTTTGCGGGCCTGTCCTTTTCCGAGGAGAGCGCCGTTCTTGATGAACTGGTGCAGGCGTGTGTTGCTCTCGGGCAGAAGAAAATCGGCGCGCTGCTCGTGATTGAGCGTGAAACGGGGCTCAAGGATGTTTTGGAAACTGGCACCGCGATCGACGCGCGGGTGACGAGTGAGATTATTCAGGCAATTTTTTTGACCTCCTCGCCGATCCATGATGGCGCCCTTGTGGTGCAACAGGGTCGTCTCACTCAGGCCGGATGTTTTTTGCCGCTGAGCCAAAATCTGGATATCAGCAAGTATCTGGGCACGCGTCACCGTGCTGCCATCGGTCTGACTGAACTGCTGGATGCCGTGGTGATTGTCGTCTCGGAAGAGACAGGCAAGATTTCAGTGGTGGTCAACGGGGGAATCACTCGCGACCTGGATGCGACAGACCTGCGCAAGGTTCTGGGTCGACTGCTTGAGCCGCGGCGCAAAAAAACCAAGCAGAAAAGGAAGGGTTAGGGATGCTTGAGTTGATTACCAAAAACTGGACGTTGAAACTCCTTTCCCTGACCTTCGCCCTGATTTTGTGGATGTTCATTATGGGAGAGCGGCATCTTGAGGTCGGATACACCGTTCCCCTCGAGCTGCAGAAAATTCCGAAAGATCTGGTGATTGCCAATCAGGTTCCCAGTTTGATAGACGTGCGTATCAGCGGGCCGCGCACCCTGTTGATGAAGGTCAGTCCGAACGATATCAGTATTGCCGTCGATCTCTCTGACCTTAAACCGGGGCTGACCTCCTTTAAACGTCTTGATGAGCGCTTGAATCTTCCGAGTGGGATGCGTGTGACCCGTCTTTCGCCATCGTTTGTTGATATTCGGCTTGATCGGCGGAAAGAAAAACTTGTCCCCATAAAGGTGGTTTTTGCCGATGATCCTGACCCGGGTTATCGTGTTTCCGGTCTCAAGACGATACCGGATAAAATCGCTATTTCCGGGGCCGAAAGTGAGATCAAATCAGTTTCGGAGGTGATGACCGAGCCGATCAGTCTGAAAGGTGTAACCGAAGGGTTTTCGCAGATTGTACCTTTGGTCTATGAACACACGTATTCCAACTTTTTGAACGAAAAAACAGCAGAGATTCATGTCGCAATTGAGCCGGTGGCTCCTGTCCCTGAGACCCAGTTGCCGGCGAATAATTCTACAGAAGGTGGGGTGAAGTAGTGGGGAAAAAACGCTTGTTCGGAACAGACGGAGTGCGGGGAGTAGCCAATATCTATCCGATGACGATTGAAGTCGCCATGCAGTTGGGGCGCGCCGCAGGTCATATCTTTAAGGATGGCGATCGTCGCCATCGGGTGGTGATCGGTAAAGACACCCGGCTCTCGGGATATATGATCGAGAACGCTCTGGTTGCGGGAATCTGTTCCATGGGGGTTGATGTGTTGTTGGTCGGGCCTCTGCCCACGCCTGGAATCTCTTTTATAACTTCGTCAATGCGTGCCGATGCTGGGGTGGTGATCTCCGCTTCGCACAACCCCTATCAGGATAATGGGATCAAGTTCTTCAGCCGCGACGGGTTTAAGCTGCCCGATGAGATGGAAATGCGCATGGAAGAACTGATCAGCAGTGGAGAAATTGACTCTTTGCGGCCCATCGCCGATGCGGTGGGTAAGGCATATCGGATCGATGATGCCGTTGGCCGTTATATCGTATTCCTGAAGAATACCTTTCCGCGTGATCTTGACCTGCAGGGTCTGAGGATCGTGCTTGATTGTGCCCATGGTGCCGCCTACAAGGTTGCCCCGGCAGTTTTTGAAGAGTTGGGTGCCGAGGTGATTACCCTCGGGGTCAAACCGAATGGTAAAAATATCAATGCCGGCTGTGGCTCCTTGTATCCAGAGGTTATGGCGCAGGCGGTGCGCGAACATGGTGCCGATCTCGGCATCGCGCTTGATGGTGACGCCGATCGCGTGATCTTTGTCGATGAACATGGCAATGAGGTGGATGGCGACCATATTATGGCCATCTGCGCTACGCGGATGCTGGCAGCCGGGACCCTGAAGAAAAACACTTTGGTGGCGACGGTCATGAGTAATATGGGGCTTGAAATTGCGCTCAGAAAAGCTGGCGGCACCATGCTGCGGACGGCGGTCGGTGATCGCTACGTGGTCGAAGAGATGCGTCGTGGGGGTTATAACCTGGGCGGCGAACAGTCAGGACACATGATTTTTCTTGATCATAATACCACCGGGGATGGCGTCCTCTCCGCCTTGCAGGTTCTGGAAATTGTTCAGCGGAGCGGCAAGCGGCTCTCGCAACTCGCCCAGGTGATGGAAGCGCTCCCTCAGGTGCTGGTAAATGTCCGCGTGAAAAAACGCACCGAGCTTTCGCAGCTCCCGGAGGTCAGCAGGGTGATTGCCGCCGCAGAGGCTGCTCTGGGAGAACAGGGTCGGGTTTTGATCCGCTACTCGGGGACAGAACCCCTGCTTCGTATCATGCTCGAGGGTACCGATCAGCAACAGATCGAGCTTTTGGCCGCTGAAATTGCAACCTCAGTGAAAAATGCCATCGGGGCCTGAAAAGGCTCAGTATAATTTTCTATTTAAAGGAGTTCGAACCCTTGGCTAAGTTGGGAGTTAATGTTGATCACATTGCTACGTTGCGTGAAGCGCGTGGTATCGATGAACCCGATCCGGTTGCCGCAGCGATGTTGGCCGAGCTGGCAGGCGCGCACGGGATTACCGTTCACCTGCGCGAAGATCGGCGGCACATTCAAGACCGTGACGTTAAAATACTGCGCAAAACGGTCAAGACCCGTTTGAATCTGGAGATGGCCCTGACCGAAGAGATGGTTGCCATCGCCATGAAGCTGTTGCCGGATTCGGTGACACTTGTTCCTGAAGGGCGACACGAATTGACCACCGAGGGCGGGCTTGACGTTTCCATGTTACGTCAGACACTGAAGCAGAAGATCTCGCTGATGCAGCAGGCTGGTATTGTCGTCAGTCTCTTTATTGAGCCCGATATTGAACAAATTAAGGCCAGTCATCGCGTCGGCGCTGATTATATTGAGATCCATACCGGGACCTATTGTGAGATGAAGCTCGAAAAGGATCGACTCGAACAGTTGCGGCGCCTTGAACTCGCTATCAGCGCCGCACGTAAACTCGGCATGGGAGTTAATGCCGGGCACGGGCTGAATTACCGCAACATTGGTCCGGTCGCTGCGCTGCGCGGTATCGATGAGTTTAATATTGGTCATAGCATCGTTGGTCGCGCGGTACTGGTCGGGATGGAACGAGCGGTTCGCGAAATGCTTGAACTTCTCAAGGGGAGCTGATGTCGATTGTTGGTACTGGCGTTGACCTGGCGAGTATCCCCCGTTTTCAACGGTTTGTTGATCAGAAGAAAACGGCCTTACTGGAGCGTATTTTTACCCCGGGTGAACGGGATTACGCTCAAGCGCATAAACATCCCGCTTCCCATTTTGCGGTGCGGTTTGCAGCCAAGGAAGCCTATGTGAAGGCGCTCGGAACCGGTTTGCGTTGCGGCCTGAGCTGGCAACAGATCGAGGTCGTGCGTGATGAGTTAGGATGCCCTTCGTTACTTTTAAGCGGACGTGCGCTGGCCATGCTGGCCGAAAAAGGTGCTAGTCGCACCCATCTTTCCTACAGTCACGACGGCGAATATGGTGTCGCATCGGTTATACTCGAAGCATAGTCATCCCTTTTTCACACAGGTGTGTAGATGAAGCTGGTCACGGCCGAACAGATGCAGGCGATCGATCGTAACGCGATAGAATCCCTTAGGATTCCAGGTGCGGCTTTGATGGAGAATGCCGGGCGGGCCGCCGCGGCAGTGATTCAGCATCAATACAGCGATATCTTCCCTGGTCCGCTATTGGTCATGGCCGGCTCCGGGAACAATGGTGGTGATGGTTACGTTATTGCCCGGATCCTGGCTGACGCTGGTTGGCAGGTGCGTACCCTGGTACTTGCCGAGCAGCATCGGATCAGTGGTGATGCCGCCCTGATGCTGCAAATTTTACAGAATCTGGAAGCCGATGTTCGTTTTTTATCTGAGGCGGTAAGCCTGCAGGTCGAATTTACCGAGTCGGAACCGATCTTAATCGTTGATGCTCTGCTCGGAACCGGACTTTCGGCCGAGGTAACCGGTCTTTATCGCACGGCAATCGATCTGATTAATCAGTCTTCCTCCAAGGTGGTCGCGATTGATATTCCTTCAGGCGTTCAGGGCTCTGATGGCCGGATAATGGGTTGTGCGGTGCGTGCGGATCTGACCCTGGCCTTTGATAGTGGCAAAATCGGTCTCGCCAGCCGTCCGGGGGCTGATTTCGTTGGGGATCTGCGCATTCTTGAGATCGGGATTCCACGCTTGAAACGTCCGAAATTTGATTTCTGTTGTGATTTGGTCGATGCGATTACGGCGGCAAAACTCATCCCGTCACGGCAGTCGACTGGGCATAAAGGCTCTTTTGGACATCTAGGTGTGGTGGCTGGTTCCGCCGGGATGACGGGATCTGCAGCTCTGAGTAGTGAAGCCGGGTTGCGCAGTGGCGCCGGTTTGGTCACCCTGGCCTGTCCCGGAGGTTTACATGATATCTTTGAAATCAAGTTGACCGAAGTGATGACCCGCCCACTGGCGTTGCAACGGAAGTTCCTCCACACGGAAAACATCCAGGAGATTTTTGCCTTGGCTGCTGCAGGTTGGCAGGCGTTGGTTCTTGGCCCAGGTCTTGGGAATAACCAAGAGACAGTGTCTGCCATCAGACAGCTGGTTACAGAGAGCACGTTACCGATGGTACTGGATGCCGATGGGCTCAACGCTTTTGCCGGGGTCGTTGAGCTATTGCGGACTCGAACATCATACCCTCTGGTTTTAACTCCGCATCCCGGTGAGTTCTCGCGTCTGATCGGGATGCCGATTGCGGCCATTGAGGCGGATCGTTTTCGTCTGGCCCGTCAGTTTGCCATCGATCATCAGGTCGTCTTGCTGCTGAAAGGTGCACGAACCCTGATTGCTGATCCCGCTGGACAGGTGAGAATTAACACCAGTGGAAATGCTGGACTGGCCAGCGCTGGAAGCGGAGACGTTCTTAGTGGCCTGATCGGGGGATTACTGGCACAGGGGTTGACGGCTTTTGATGCCGCCAGCCTCGGGGCCTGGTTACACGGAGCCGCAGCCGATCATTTGGCGGCTGAATTTGGATGTGCGGGAATTTTGGCTGGAGATCTGCTAAAGGCCGTTCCTGTCGCACGTTATCAACTAGAAGGAGCCTGCTTATGCTGACAGCAAAAGAGATCATGTCCACGAATGTGGTCAGTGTCACCCCGGATACCAGTTTAAAAGAGCTGGCGGCTAAATTTGTCGCTTCAAATGTTAGTAATATGCCGGTTCTGGACAATGCCGGCAAACTTGTTGGTGTGATTAGTGAGACCGATCTGATTGAGCAGCAGAAACCGCTGCATATCCCGACCGTTATGGCACTGTTTGATGGGGTGTTTTATCTCGATAGCGAGAAACAATTTCGCAAAGAGGTCGATCGAGTGACTGCGCAAACCGTTGGTGAGCTTTGCCAGCGGAATCCCGTGACCTGTTCACCTGATGCGACGGTGGGTGAAATAGCCGGCCTGATGAGCCAGCATAAGGCCCATTTAATCCCAGTCATTGAAAAAGGTAAATTGTTGGGTGTTGTGGCGCGGCTGGATCTGATTAAGGCGTTTGAGGTTTGAACCTGTCGTGACAATCGAAACCTGCAGTGAAGAGCAAACCAGCCGTTTGGGCTATCTCCTCGGTGAGCTGCTGCAATCCCCAATGACCATCCTTTTGCAAGGAGATCTGGGTGCCGGAAAGTCAGTCCTTGCCCGTTCCCTGGCGCGAGGCCTTGGGATTCCGGAAGAGGTCCCGATCACCAGCCCGACTTTTACCCTGATGAACCATTATTCGGCACGTTTCGATCTCTATCACTTTGATCTCTATCGTCTTTTGGATGTTGATGAGTTGATCGAAATCGGATTTGACGATTTTGCCTATAGTGATGGTGTAGCGCTGGTCGAGTGGCCAGAGCGTCTGGATAATCGTGAATTTGATCACCTGCTTGTGTCACTTGTGCGATTGTCGGCTGATAAGCGTCGCATTGAACTCCAGGCACGGGGGGAGAGCCCTCATTTGTTGTTATGTCATCTTGAACGTGAGTTAATCGCTGCCAAAAGCTAACGCTTATGGGATCTTTTATTAAAAACGTTTTGACCCCTCTAGAGGTTTCCTGTTATTAAGGTCTTTCTCTTGAAAATGCTGAAATAACCACAGCCTAGAGATATTTCTGGCGTTAGCCCAATGGTGAAACGTCGTCCTAAAAACTGAAGGAGGCAGGAAAAATATGGCCTTGGTTGTTCAAAAGTACGGGGGCACATCGGTTGGCACAATCGAGCGCATCCGCAGCGTTGCCCAAAGGGTCGCGAAGACCTTTGATGAAGGGAACGAAGTGGTGGTGATTGTTTCGGCCATGTCAGGCGAAACCAACCGTTTGGTCGCAATGGCCAATGAGGTGTGTGAGTTCCCCAATGAGCGTGAATATGATGTGCTGGTCTCGACCGGTGAGCAGGTGACAATCGCCCTGCTCTCGATGTGTCTGCAGTCGATGGGGTATCAGGCGAAAAGCTATCTTGGTTCGCAGATTCCGATGATTACCGATAGTGCGCATGCCGTCGCGCGGATCAAGAGTATTCCAGACATCAATATCCGCAAGGATCTGGCGCACAAAACCATCGTAATCTGTGCCGGTTTTCAGGGTGTGGATGATCTGGGGGATATTACGACACTGGGGCGTGGCGGCTCGGACACCTCAGCGGTGGCTATAGCAGCAGCCCTTAAAGCAGATGTCTGTGAAATTTATACCGATGTCGATGGTGTTTATACAACGGATCCACGCATGGTCCCTGCGGCGCGTAAACTTAATAAAATCAGCTACGAGGAGATGCTTGAGATGGCGTCTCTTGGCGCCAAGGTGCTGCAGATTCGATCGGTTGAATTTGCCAAGAAATACGACGTGGTTATTCACGTTCGTTCCAGTTTTGACGATAGCCAGGGAACACTGGTGATGAAGGAGGATGAGGAGATGGAGACGGTACTTGTTTCAGGGATTGCCTTTAATAAGGACGAGGCCAAGATCAGTGTTCTGGGCGTGCCGGATCAGCCGGGTATCGCAGCACAGATCTTCTCGCCACTGACAGAAGCGAATATCACGGTCGACATGATTATTCAGAACGTTTCGAGTGAGGGGAAGACCGACATGACCTTCACCGTCCCCAAGACTGATTGTAAAAAGGCAGTGCAGATTATCGAGTCGGTTGCCGGCACGATCGGCGCACGCGGGACCAGCAGTGATACCTCTATTTCAAAAGTTTCTATTATCGGGGTGGGGATGCGTTCCCATGCCGGGGTGGCGAGCAAGATGTTTGCAACCCTGTCGAAAGAAGGGATCAATATTGAGATGATCTCGACCAGCGAAATAAAAATTTCCTGTGTCATCAGCGACAAGTATACAGAATTGGCCGTGCGCGTTCTGCATGAAGCTTTTGGATTGGACAAAGAGGACAGGTAGGTTGACAGGCCGCTGAGTTCAAACTGTATTTTGAAAGGTGTTATGTGATGAGTCGGATCAAACTCTACGATACTACCCTCAGGGACGGAACCCAGGCAGAGGATATCTCTTTTCTGGTTCAGGACAAGGTTAATATTACTCACCGCCTCGATGATCTTGGGATTGACTATATCGAGGGGGGCTGGCCAGGATCAAACCCGAAAGATATCGATTTTTTCGAATCTATAAAAAAGGAACGTCTTTCTCACGCAAAGATCACCGCGTTCGGTTCGACCCGCCGCGCCAACGTGACCCCGGCTGAAGATAATAACATCCAGACCCTGATTGCTGCTGAACCAGATGCCGTAACAATCTTTGGTAAAACCTGGGATTTTCACGTGCACGAAGCGTTACGCATCAGCCTTGAGGCAAACCTCGAACTCATCAACGATTCTCTGATTTATCTGAAACAACACGTTGGCGAAGTGATTTACGATGCCGAACATTTTTTTGACGGTTACAAAGCAAACCCGGAGTATGCTCTTAAATCACTTCAGGCCGCGGCAGATGCTCAGGTTGATTGTATTGTCCTGTGTGACACCAACGGCGGGACTCTTCCTCATGAATTTCCTGCAATTATGCAAGCGGTTCAGCGTGCAATTTCGGTCCCTCTGGGAATCCATGCGCACAATGATGCGGAATGTGCCGTCGCCAATTCGTTGATGGCTATTAAGTTGGGCGCTGTTCATGTCCAGGGGACGATAAACGGTTTTGGTGAGCGGTGTGGAAATGCGAATCTTTGTTCGATTATCCCCGCACTGCAATATAAAATGGGTCTGAGTGTCATCAGCGATCAGCAGATGAAAGGGCTACGTAAATTGTCACGCTACGTTTATGAACTGGCCAACCTGGTACCGACCAAGCACCAGCCATACACCGGCAACTCGGCTTTTGCCCACAAGGGCGGGGTCCATGTCTCAGCCATCCAGCGCCATCCCGAGACATATGAACACATGCGTCCCGAGTTGGTCGGAAACAGTACCCGTGTGCTGGTCTCTGACCTGTCGGGCCGTTCCAACATTCTGGTCAAGGCTGAGGAGTGCGGCCTGCCCTTAGACAGTAAGGATCCCATCACGCTGGAGATTCTGGAAGAGATCAAGGAAATGGAGAACCGGGGATATCAATTTGAAGGCGCCGAAGCCTCTTTTGAATTGTTGATGCGGCGTGCGATGGGTAAGGTCAAAAGATATTTCGAAGTTATGGCCTTCAGGGTGATAGATACTCGCCAGAGCGAAGACCAGATGCCGCTATCCGAAGCGACCGTTAAGGTCAGGGTTGGTGGCAAGATTGAACATACTGCTGCGGATGGGAATGGCCCTGTTAATGCTCTGGATCGTGCGTTACGCAAGGCGCTGGAGAGCTTTTATCCGCAGATCGCTGAAATGAATCTGCTTGATTACAAGGTTCGGGTGTTACCTGCGGGGAAGGGGACCGAATCTTTTACCCGGGTCCTTGTTGAATCTGGAGATAAGGACTCTCGTTGGGGGACGGTCGGGGTTAGTGAAAATATTATTGATGCCTCCTATCATGCCCTGATAGATGCCCTGCAGTATAAGTTGCTCAAGGATTCCGGCGAGTAAGGCGATGTTTGAGCGGGGGGGATGGATACTGTTGGTAATACTGCTCGCTTTGTCCGGATATGATTTAAGCCGGCCTGTTCTTCACGTGGAAGAGCGGCCGGTTTTTTCTGTTGCGAACACCCATAAAGGGACGGTTTTGATTTCTGGGATAGGGGGGGATGTTGATGGAATTCATCAATTTAATGACGTTTTTCAATTGTTGAATGTCATTAAATTGGCGGGCATAGCTTTGCCCGCTTGCTTTCGCGAAAAGTTACTTTCTGGAGATGTTCTTCAGCCAGGAAAATCTATATCTTTTCAGCTGGTTGGACGTAAAGTCGTCGCTGCAGATTTGGGCTGGATGTCCGCAAAAATGCGCATGGCCCTGGGGATACCCCTAAGAGTCCAGCGTATGAATGCAACCGACTGGGTGGCCTTGCCTGGCGTTGGCCCCTTATTAGCACTGAAGATTAATGAATACCGTCAACGTAATGGCGATTTTGGGTCCTTTTTAGATCTTGCCCGTGTTCATGGTGTGGGAGCAAAGCGGCTTGAACGTTGGGCTGAATTTTTCAATTAGCTTAAGATACTGAAAGTATTAGGAAAAAATCCTTACTGAGAACACATTAAGTATTTCTTCGGAATGAAATTTTTCTTGGCACAGCTTATGAAGTATAGACATCCCACCTACTCAGTGAATCTGATGAAAGGGTGTCTATTGAGTTTGCGTCCGGCCAGGAGGGTCTCTATGAAATGTCCCAAGTGTAAAAGCAGAATGTATTCCGAGAGATACTATGATTTCGTTCGTGCCTTTGACGCCTGGAGGTGTTGCGCCTGCGGCGAGGTCGTTGACCCTACAATATTAGCCAATCGAGCCCGCAGTCAAAATCTTTACGTGGGTTAATAACAGAAAAGGTCGGGAATTCCCGGCCTTTTCCTTTAAGTGACCTGGGAAATTGTCTTCTCAAAGTTTATCTGCTTGAGCTTCAGCTTCAAAACACATCCTTAAATACATCTGCGATTGACAGCTAAAGAAAATACGGTCCTGCTGTCGGCGTGCCTGCTTCTCCCCACAGATAAAGAATGTTGTTACTGCACGGTTCTCCGATGAACGCCAGTGGGGCAGGGCGATTGCGGTGATTCGGTAGCGGTTTTTATTCCGCTGAATGACATCGGTGAATAGAAATCTGTTGCATGTGATTTGAGTCTCCTCGACCCTGCCTGATAATGAATCAGCATTGCCAGGTCTGTTGCCGGAAGCTTGGTGATGAAAGATTCGCGTATTTAATTCTGAAACAGTCTTTGCACAGATTGCATTCCTATAGGTCCGCGGGTGTGAAGGCGACAACCTGATCGATTCTGCTGGAGTTGGTAAGCAGCATGATTAAACGATCAATTCCGAGAGCGATACCGGCTGAGGCTGGCATCTGCGCGAGGTCTTTTAAGAAGGGTTCCGGGAAGTTGGCCGGACGTGCGGACTGGGTGTAAATTATTTTCGCGTCCAGGGCAAAGCGCTGCCGCTGTTCCTGCGGGTCGGTCAGCTCAGAGAAGGCGTTAGCCAATTCGAGGCCTGCAACGTAGAGCTCAAAACGTTCGGCGAGATAAGGCTGACCCGGTTTGTTTCGTGCCAGCGCTCCGAGTTCAAGGGGGTAGTCATACAGAATTGTTGGACGTTGCAGACCAAGCCTTGGCTCGATGGTGAGTGCGATCAGTTCATCGAAACGATCGTCAGCAATCGCCTGCCGGGGGGTTGTATCCGTATAAAGGGAAAAGGCCTGATCAACGCTGAGGCGCTCAAACGGTTGTTTCAGGTCGATGCTGTGTTCTTGATAGGTGAACTGTTGCGCCGGCAACACCGAACGGAGCAGATCTTCACAATCAATCATCAACCGGGTGTAGTCGCAGTGAGCGCGGTACCATTCGAGCAGGGTGAATTCAGGGAGATGTCTGCTACCGCGTTCCTCTTTGCGCCAGCAATGGCTGATCTGGAAGATGCGCGAATAGCCGGCGGCCAAAAGCCTTTTCATGGCGAGCTCTGGTGAGGTCTGCAATTGCCAGTCGCCGCTCTCCTGCGGAATAATCTGCACTTCCGGGGCATTGGTTGGAATGCGTTGCGGTGTTTCGACTTCGAGGAAGTCAGCAGCAACGAAAAAAGCCCGGATCGCCTGAACGATCCGAGCTCTCAGTTTGAGAATCTCCTGCTTGTGCGTCAGGAGATTATCCATCTTATTCCTTGACCCGGGTCGAGTATTCTCCGGTGCGGGTATCGATCTGAATCAGAGTGCCTTCCTCGACGAAAGGCGGAACCGAAAGGGTATAGCCGGTTTCGACCGTTGCGGGTTTGCTGTTCCCCGCGGCGGTATCCCCTTTAACCCAGGGATCTGAAATCGTTACGCGCAGATTAACGAAGTTGGGGAGGGTGATGCCGATCCCGCGCTCACCGAACATCAGAACCTCAACATCCATGTTGTCGATCAGGAAATACTTGTCATCGCCTAGAACGTTTTCGTCCAGAATGGTCTGTTCGTAGTTTTTTTGATCCATAAAGACGTACCCGGACTCATCTTTATAGAGGTATTGCATGGAACGCTCTTCAAGGCTCGCCGGTTCAAAACTCTCTCCCGAACGGTAGGTGCGGTCAAAAAGCGAACCGGTCACCATGTTGCGGAGCTTGCATTTATAGAGAGCCTGGCCTTTGCCCGGTTTGGTAAAATCGAAACCGGCGATGACATGAGGCTCACCGTCGAGTAGAATTTTAAGGCCTTTTCTCAGGTCAGAACAGCTGTACATATTGTTATCTCCTACATAATCGTTATTGCAGATATTCAGGCCCCGGATTTAACCATAAGCGGGATACTTTTTCCATTGAAAATCGGCCATGTGCGTAAAAAGAACCTGAGCAGCATCCAGTCGGGTTCTTTTTAACTGGTTTTCGGGACTGCAAGCGTTCTATCGCCATGAGAATACTTGCCCCTTGGCGTTCGCACAGGGCGGTGGATGCGTCTTTGCGAATAAAATCGCTGATTTTAAGGTTAAGTTTCCCCTGTCTAAATAGATCAACGACTCTGGTTAACGCCTGAATCGGTAGAGTCAGGCAATCGGATACATAAAAAGCGATAAGCTGCGGTAAAACCCTGGCGCTGTAGTGCACCAATCGTTCTGAAGTTGATCGCTTTGATAGCCGTCAGCGGGACAAGGGAGACCAGCGCGAGGGCAATAAAAATCCTGTGAAAAATAGAGAGGACTTCACCAAAAGCAGAAAATAGCCAGGAGTCATGGTTTTAATGAAGAACAGCGGCGGGCAGAAATACGAGAATTACTCGTCTTTGGTATTCCTCCGGGTTACTCCCTGCGACTCAGCATGATTTCTTGAGAAAGGTTAAAACTGCTGCGGTAGTGGCGAATTTCGATCAGGGTGATTTTGATAATGCTCGCAATCGGGACTCCGATGATCATGCCCAGGATGCCATAAAGCTTGCCCCCCATGACGATCGCCAAAATGACCCAGAGAGGGTGCAGGTTGGAAACCCGCGAAATAAGAATCGGAATCAAAATGAAGTTGTCGAGGATGATCTGGCCGATCAATAGATAAACGCAGAAAATCCACCAGAATTGTGGCCCAATGCCCAGATCAACAAGGGCGATGACCAGCCCCGGGACCATGCCTACGATCGGACCAATGTAGGGAACCAGATTGGTAATCCCAGCTATGGCGCCTAACAGCGGGGCGTAGCGGATATCTGTGAGGGAGAGCCCCAGCCAGACGACAATCCCAATCAGCAATGCCTCCATGATCCGGCCGCGGATAAAATTCGCCAACTGCCAGCTGACGTGATCGTAGATATCAAGCACCATTTCAAAATAACGATTTGGGGTCAGGGAGATGAGGGTGCGCATGATTCGCTGGCTGTCTCGCAGAAAAAAGAAGGAAAAAAGCGGAACAAGCAGGAAGAGGCTGCCGATCCGCATAGCGGAGCGTGGCGTTCCGAGCAGAACCAGACCGAGAAATTCTTGAGCACCGTGGCTGACCTTCCCTGCGATATCATAATTTTCCAGGAACGGAAATTGTGTATACAGGCTGGTCATAAGATTATTAAGATATTCGAGTACTCGCGTGATATAACGCGGAAAGTCGGCGCGCAGGGCATCATACATGCTTTGCCAATTCGGCGGGCCAACCAGCATCAGTATCAACCCGAGAAGGGCGAGCAGAATAAAATAGACTAAAAAGATGCTTGAGGTGCGGCTGATCTGAGCCCGTTCAAAAAAAAGGACCAGAGGATCAAGCAGAAAAGTAACAATCAGGGATAACAATATCGGCAGAAAAAGACCATTGGTAGCCGTTTGCAACCAATCGGCTACCGTTGAAGCGGAAGAGAAAATCGTAATTCCCGAGGCGATCCCTGCCGTCAATACGACGAACAGAACCAGATTTTTATGGCGACTTGAGGCGCGAACCTGGGGCGTCATTACTGTTCCTCGTAGCTGGGTTCAAGGTGTGCGTAACTCAGGCCATGCAAACGCAGGCCCGCGTGCTGGAGCCGCTCACTGAGAATGCGGTTCAGTCCGAGCAAAATCTTGGACGCGATCGCCGGATGTTTGCGTAAGGCATCAAGAACATCCGCCCTGAACAGCCCTGCGAGTACGGTCTGTTCGGTGGCCGTGGCCGTTCCGATCCTTGGCATGGGGGTAGTCAGAGCGATTTCACCAAAGAAATCTCCTGCTTCAAGATTTGCCTGAACCTTGTTCTGCCCCTGCTCATCTTTCATGTCGATGCGGACACCGCCGGATCGAATGATGTACATCCCCGAGCCGATATCCCCTTCGCTGAAGATTGTTTCCCCCGGGTGGTAATTGCGCAGATGAATGAGGGTTTCGAGGAAATTGAGGTCGCGCCGGCCAAGGGCCGAAAAGGGCGGTACGGTGCCCAGAAAGTAGGCGAGGGTCCCTTCGTAGCCGGGTTTACGGAAAATATTACTCCAGAACGGATTCACCCTGAGTCCTCTCGTAGGTAGCATATATGCGATAGCCATTAGCTATCTAACCAAAACGTCGCTCAGTATATCATTTAAGAAAGCAATATCCAGAGAAAACAGGAGGTTGTGCTCCTGAAGGGTGATGATGGCTTTCCGATCCGTGGGATATGCTCTATTCTTATGACCTTATGACAATACTTGATCCCTCAAACTATCCAGCCTCACCTGGTGTCTATCTGATGAAAGATGCTGAAGGGCTGATTCTTTATATCGGTAAGGCCAAAAACTTGCGGGCCCGACTCCGCAATTATTTTTCCCCCGGCGGTGACGGACGCGCCCAGATTCCTTTATTGATGGCTAGAGTCGCGGCGATCGAAGTTATTTTAACCGATACCGAAAAAGAGGCCCTGCTGCTTGAAAACAATCTGATCAAACAGCATAAACCCCGATACAATATTGACCTGCGTGATGATAAAACCTATGTCTCGGTGCGCCTTGATCCGCATGACGAATTCCCGGCGCTCGAAATTGTTCGACAGGTGCACAATGATGGCGCCCTCTATTTTGGGCCATATGCCTCGTCGGGTGCGATCCGGCAGACCCTGAAAGAGATCTATCGTCTTTTTCCATTACGGCACTCGCGGATTGAACGTTGCCGTATGCGGGACAGGCCCTGTCTCTTTCATCAGATCGGACAGTGCAGTGCCCCCTGTCACGGCAAGATTTCGGCAGTAGACTATGCGCACCTGGTTCAGGGTGTGGTGGCGCTCCTGTCGGGGCGCGACCCGGAAGTGCTGCAACTCCTGCAACAACGCATGGTGGTCGCCTCCGCTGCGTTGCGATTTGAGGAAGCTGCGCGCTTACGCGACCAGATCAGGGCTATTCAGCGAAGCGTTGAGCGTCAATCGGTGGCCGATTTGGGGGGCGGAGATCAAGATATCCTCGGTCTGGAGCGCGATGGTGGCGAAGTCGAACTGGTGCTTCTTTTTATTCGGCAGGGGAAGCTGCTTGGAAAACGCAGCTGGCTGGTCGAGTGGCGGCTTGATATTGATGAGTTGATCTTTGATTTTTTGCGCCAGTATTACACCAGCGGGGTGATTATTCCTGATCAGATACTGCTACCGGAACCTCTGGAAGACGCGGATCTGCTCGGAGGCTGGCTGGGTGAATTGCGTGGCAAAAAAGTGCAGATCAGCACCCCGCAACGGGGAGACAAGCGGCGCATGGTCGAATTGGCCTGTCGCAATGCTGCCGACGAGAAGCGTCAGCGGGGCAGCCGTAAAGAGGCTCGGGAGCAAGTACTGAAGGAGATTCTGGATCTGTTTCACCTCCCGGCTCTGCCGCAACGGATAGAATGTTTTGATATCTCGAACATTCAGGGGACTTTGTCGGTCGGCAGCATGGCGGTGCTGATTGCCGGCGAGGCGGCGCCCAAGGAATACCGGCGGTATAAAATTAAGACAGTTGAGGGTGCGGATGATTACGCCTCCCTGTCCGAGGTCCTGCGCCGGCGTTTGGCCCGCGGAATCGATGAAAACTGTCTGCCGCAGATGATTTTGATCGACGGCGGCAAGGGCCAGTTGACGGTGCTCTCCGAGGTCTTGGCTGAGCTTGGGCTGAAGAATCTGATCGGAATCGCCGGTATTGCCAAGAGCCGTGTGCGGGCTAATGTCCGGGGTAAGCTGGTGGAGAAGACTGAGGAGCGATTTTTCCTGCCAGGCCGTAAAAATCCCCTGAGGTTGCGAAGTGGCTCACCGGTACTGTATATGCTTGAACGGTTGCGCGATGAAACCCACCGTTTTGCAATTACCTATCACCGCAAGCTCCGCAGCAAGGCGACACTGCGCTCCGGGCTCGAAGATATCCCCGGAGTCGGCCCTGCCCGGCGCAAGGCACTTCTTAAGCATTTTGGCAGTCTGAAACAGATTCGTGCTGCCCGTGTGGAAGAACTGTTGAAGGTTCCCGGTGTTTCGATAGCCCTTGCCAATGAAATCTTTCAAACCTATCAGTCACCAGATAATAGCCCGCAGGAGATCTCCGAATGATTGTGGATCGTATCGAAAATTTTGCCGAGTATCTGACCCTTGGCGATCGACTTGCCCGGGCGCTTGATTTTTTGCACCGGACCGATTTTGCCGAAATGGCCCTCGGGGAACATTGCCTTGAGGGGCGAGACATCATGGCGATTGTCAATGAGTACCAGTTAAAGCCCGAGACCGAAGGACGGCTGGAAGCGCATCGGAATTATATCGATATTCAGTATCTGGTGCGGGGGGAGGAAAGGATCGGCTATGCCCCGCTACACGGTCAGCCAGTCCTGACCCCCTATGATGGCCAGCGCGATTTGATCTTCTATGCGGGCGCGGCAAGATCTATGGTTCGGGTTGAGGAGGGGATGTTCGCTATCTATTATCCGCACGACCTGCACATGCCGGGACTTGGAGAACCTGACGACAGGGTGAGAAAAGTCGTGATGAAGGTTAGGGTATAAAAGTGGCCCGAAGCGGAAGGTGCGCTCGGGAGACACTGTGTCGCGGTCATCTGATGGAGTGTGACGTGCAATCTTCTGGCTTCCGCGGAGGCTGCTTTTGCTTTGCCAGAAGGGCCAAGGGAAAACTTGCCTACAGATTTTATAAAAAAGGCCCCCGGTCAGAAACCGGAGGCCAGATAATACGTAACCGAAACAGCCCGAAGCAGGGCCAGGGTTATTTTTCAACAGTGACTTTAGCGTCTTCAATGATCAGAGCATATTTGTAGCCGTAGCCAAAATCTTTATCGAGAGTTACTTTCCCACTCACCAGTACGGTGTCGCCAACCTTGGCTTCGGTCGTAGAGGTGACCGTGATGTCGTTGCTGCCTTTAGCCGCGTCGCCGGTTCCATCCTGAATGTGCAGCCAATTCTTACCCATGATCTGGGCATTGTACTTCACGACCTTGCCGCGGACAGCGACCTCTTTACCGGCCAGCGCAGCCTTGTCGGTGTTAACTTCGGCAACAGTCATACCGCCTTTGGCTTTTGCAATCCCCTTCAGGTCAACAGTGACCGGGGGGGTAGAGGCGACCTGGGTGTTGGGATGACCTTCCGGCATCTTCGCGTCAGTTTTTGCAGCGGCCGGTGCATTGGGGTTGAGGATTGAATCGACAAAATAGACCACATCAAAATCGCGCCCAAGTGACTTGCTGTGATAGTTTTTCATCGGCATTCCCTCGGGGATGATCACATTATCGCCGACGCTAACTTTGAACTCAGGAGCCGCAGCCCAGACTTTTTTCGTACCATCATCAACCTGCACGTAGGTGTAGCCAGCCGCATTCATGGTTTCGACGACTTTACCTGTCACACCGGCCGCTTTAGCGGCAACGGGAGCCTGGGTAGTGGCGGCAGCAGCAGGAGCTTCCACTTTGGGGGCTTCATCTTTTTTGCTACAGGCAGAGAGAGTCATAACAGAAATACTTACGACGAGAAGAACAAGGATTCGTTTCACAGTACATCCTCCAGTAGGTTGTTTATATTGCCGCCGGAATGACGGTTGTCCAAATAATCCCGTGGAAGATAGCACAGGAGAATTAGCCGAAACAAGTAGTCAATAACCTCTTTTGTTACTTTATCTTCTCCATGGTGCATCGGTCAAACTGTTCACAGAGATGGGCCAATCGTAACGCGATCGCCGGATCCAGCTGATCTTGAATCAGGCGCCAGTTCCAGTTTCCGAGGGCCGTCCCTGGCTGGTTCATACGTGCGTCACTCCCGAGCCTCAGACAATCCTGGACAGGGAAAATCGCAAGCCTCGCTGTGCTGGCGAGGGCGCATCGGATCAGTGGCCAGGGCATGTCTCGACAAGGGGTTCCAAGGTAGTCTCGCACCTGTTGTTTGCCTTCCGCAGGGAGAGATTCCCACCAGGCACGGCTGGTGGTGTTATCGTGGGTGCCAGTGTAAACCACCGCGTTTCTCGGGTACTGATGCGGAAGGTAGGGGTTTTTAGGTCCTGAGTCGAAGGCGAATTGTAGAATTTTCATTCCCGGCAGGCTGAACTGATCACGTAATTGTCGAACTGCCGGGGTGATGACTCCAAGATCCTCAGCGATCAGCGCCAGATCGCCGAGGGCCTGCTTTATGCGCTGAAAAAAATCGGCGCCGGGGCCTGTCTGCCAGGTCCCGTTAATTGCTGTTTTCTCCTGTGCCGGAACGGCCCAGCAGGCCTCAAACCCGCGGAAGTGGTCGATCCGGACCAGGTCGAACAGCTGCAGGTTCCATTGCAACCGCGCTTTCCACCAGGCATAGCCATCTTCACGCATGTGGTCCCAGTCATAGAGAGGGTTCCCCCATAATTGACCATCCTCGCTGAAATAATCGGGAGGGACTCCGGCGACCAGGTGCGGTTGCCCCTCTATATCCAGTTGAAAAAGATCACGGTTGGCCCAGACATCAGCTGAATCATAGGCAACAAAGATCGGGAGATCGCCGAAGATTTGAACCCCTTTTCGGTTCGCATAGCTTTTCAGCGCAGCCCATTGTTCGAAAAAAACAAACTGAAGATATTTCTCCAACGCGATCTCGGCGGCGAGTTCGGTTCCCCCCTGATGCAACGCAGATTCGTGACGGTCGCGTAGGCTTTTTGGCCACTCCTGCCAGCTGCGCTGCCTTTGGGCGCAGCGCATGGCACGATAGAACGCGTAGTCATTCAGCCAGCTTGCCTGCTGCTGACAGAAATCAGAAAAATTCTGGTGACGCTGGTTGGTGGTTTTTGCCGTCAGGAAGTGCTGTGCCGCCTTCTGTAATACGGGGGTGCGTGTCGCTCGACAGGCCTCGAAATCGACCCGGTTGCCCTGGGGGCCTTGCGGAGGGAGGTCTGATGCCTTCAGGTCGCCGAGACGTACCAGGCCGGACAGGCTGATCAGATCCGGGTTGCCGGCAAAGGCCGAAAACGAACTGTAGGGACAATCGCCGAAGCCGGTCGGCCCGAGGGGGAGTATCTGCCAGACACTCTGTCCGGCAGATACCAGAAAATCAACAAAGGCAAAGGCCTCCTCGCCCAGAGTGCCCGAACCTTCGGCGCCGGCGAGGGAGGTGGGGTGGAGCAGAATTCCTGACTGACGTTTGGTGAGCATCGGGTTTTATCTCCGCAGTTTAAAAGAAGCCCCAGTATAGCGGAAATCGCGGATGCGAGGTTTACCGTGGGAAGAGGTCAAGCAGAGTTATTTCAGGAAATAGCCCGCGACTCGCCAGTTCTCGTCTTTTTCCAGGGCAAGAATAACGGTTTCGGTTGCCGTGGACTGCTTCGAGAAGGTTGAGTCATAGACCAGGGTCAGATATTTCCCCTCGGGTGCGCCTTCGGCCATATCAGATATCGAAGCGTCTGTCTGATGACGACTGATCAGGGTTCCGACTTTGGTGCGCATGGCCGGTATTCTGCGGTTCCATACCTCGAGAAAAATTTTATCTCTCATCAGGGCAGAGGCACTGTTCCAGCTTTGCTCATACTGTCCGCTGTCAATCAGGTGGAGAAAATCTTCAGCCGCGATTGTTCCTTCCATCAGCATCCGCGGTTCAACTTTTTTGCTCAGGATCGGATAGAAGATCATCACTGCGACCGCAACGAGTGCAACTAGATGGAAATGGTATTTTTTGGGGATAAGCATGGAAAGCGCCTTTGTGCTGATGAGGAATCGTGGAACCCGATGACTGATTAAGGGGGCAGATTAACAGGATAGGCCCCGTCGAGCAAACACGAATTGAAGGTCAATCTGGTGATTTTCAGCAGCGCTGAGATAAAACCATGGTGAAGCATTCCGAAAAGCACCCCTTGCCTGAACGGCTCACAGGCTCTTGACTTACGCAAAACTTACGCATATGCTTTTGGTCTTCAACAGGAGATGTCATGAGCCCAATTACCCCGAAACAAAAGAAGGTGCTCGACTTCGTCGAGGCATACATTGCCAGGGAAGGCTGTTCGCCATCCCAGAAGGAAATAGCTCAGGCTTTCGGCTATAGCTCTCTCGGCACGGTGCAAAACTATCTGATTCGTCTGGAGCGCGAGGGTTTTCTCGCGAAGGATTGGAACGCCAGGCGCGGCATGAGGCTGTTGCGTCCCAAAGGGAACAGCTTCGAGCTGCCGTTGGCTGGAAGCGTCGCGGCGGGCAAGCCGATTGAGGCGGTTGAAACCCACGACAGCATCGAGGTCCCGGCTTCCATGGTGGGTCCGGGTGAAAACTTTGTCCTGCGTATTCAGGGGGACTCCATGATCGGGGACGGTATCCTGAGCGGCGACTATGTGGTCGTGCGCAAGCAGGCTTCTGCCGAGAATGGTCAGACGGTGATTGCTCTGCTTGGTGATGAAGCGACAGTCAAGCGTTTTTACCGCAAGGGGGAGCAGATCGAACTGCATCCGGCTAATCCGTCGATGCTGCCGATCAGGGTTGAGGATGATGAGAACTTTCGCATAGAAGGAGTCGTGGTGGGAGTCATCCGGCATTGTTTGTGACCTATGGAACGCGACATTCTCCATCTCTCCATTCCAGCTTTCGCTATCGCGTTGGCCCGGGTTGTCGACTCGTCTTTGCGCGAACGACCCGTGGCGATCATTCCCGGCAACTCTGACCGCGCTCTGGTTCAGTCCGTCTCCTCCGAGGCCAGGCGCGAGGGCGTTTTTGAAGGCATGCCCGCCTTTCGCGCACGCCGTCTTTGTCCCGCCCTTATTCTGGTGCCACCGAAGCCCGAACTGATTGCCAAAGGGACCCAGCGGTTGATTGAGGTCTCTGGCCGCTACAGTCCAATTCTTGAACCGAATTCTCATGGTCGCCTCTTTCTGGATCTCACCGGTTGCCGCCGTTTGTTGGGGCCGGGGCGTGACGTTGCTGCCCGGCTGGAGAGGGAGATTGCCACGCGCTTGCGACTACAAGGCGCAATCGGCGTTGCCGGGAATAAACTGGTTTCACGCATCGCCTCCGGCTATCTGGAAAAACCGGGAGTATGTGATGTTTTACATGGGGCTGAACGCAGCTTCATCGGCCCGCTGCCGGTTTCGGTCCTGCCGGGGATTGGTCAGGCGCGCGAGCTGGTTTTGATGCAGGATCTCAACCTGCGCCGGGTGGAGGAGGTGTGTGCGCTCTCTGTCGCCCAGCTTCGTCTGGCTTTCGGACCCTTTGCCTCGCTGCTGCATCAGCGCGCCTGCGGCCTCGATCCTTCCCCCGTCCAGCCCCCATGTCGCTCGCCCGAGGTGAGCGAAGAGGCGTTTCTGCAGATCGAGGAGAACAACGACCAGATTCTGCTTGCCGCGTTGTGTCGTCTGGTCGAGGGCTGTGGTCTGAAATTACGGCGCATGGGGACAGGGACAGGTCGCATCACCCTGAGCGTAAACTATACTGACGGGGTCTCTGCCCAACGCACGTCTACCCTCCCTCTGGCTCAGAATCATGACCTGGTGCTCTTCGCGATCGCGGAAGAACTGTTCGAGAAAGCCTGTCAGCGGCGGGTGCGGGTAAAGGGGTTGAAGCTGGTCTGCTCGCGGTTCAGCTCTGAACAAAGGCAGATGGACCTGTTTGCTGACCCGAACACGCTGCCTTCCTGCCCGTCGGCGTTGCAGGCCGCTCTGGATGGTCTGCGTGGCAAGTATGGGATGGCCTCGGTCCGTTGGGGCCGAGCCATGGTGTCATGACCGGGTTTACCCACCTGCATGTCCAATCCTCCTTCTCTCCCCACTGGGGTGTTCGCCCTCTTGGGGATCTCTGTGCTGCAACCAAAGCCATGGGGATGACACAACTCGCGCTCACCGACAGAAATGGACTGTACGGAATTCCCCACTTTCTTGAAGCGGCGAGGAGACAAGGGATTGCCCCGATCATCGGCGCCGAGGCGGTCAGCGGCACACACCGGGCCTTGCTTCTGGCGCGTAATGAAGAAGGCTACAGCAATCTGTGCCGCCTCTTGTCCGATCTTCACAGTCGCCGCGATTTCGACCTTGGTCAAAGCCTCATTAGGTACCGTCGAGGACTCATTGTGATCTCCGACGTACCTGCCATCTTGACCCCCCTGCGCCATCAATCGTCGAAGGGCCTTTTTGTCGAACTCTCTCCCGGACATCAGATGCACCGCGCCCTGGCCCTGTCGCGTGAGTCAGGACTGCCGCCGGTCGCAACGTCACGAGCGCTCTTTCTGGCGCCTGAAGATTTCGAGTTGCACCGGGTGTTGCGGGCGATTGCGCTCAACACCAAGCTCTCGCGACTTAAACAAGAAGAGACCGCCAGCGCCAGCGACCTGCTGCTCCCACCGGAACAACTCGCCGATTTTTATCCTCACTGCCCCGAGGCTCTGGAAAATACTGTCCAGATTGCCGCTGCGTGCAAAACCGATTGGGATTTTTCCACTACCATCTTCCCTGCCTATCGCGGTCTGGCCAGCGAGGAAGCGTTTATCGCGCTGGAAGGTCGCGCCCGGGATGGTGCCCGGTGGCGCTATGGCGAGATTGATGACAGGGTCGAAGCCAGGCTGCAAAAAGAGCTGACCATCATCAACGAGAAAGGCTTTTCCCACTACTTTCTGGTCGTGGAGGAGATCACCCGGCAGTCGCCGCGCACCTGTGGTCGGGGGAGCGCTGCCGCGTCGCTGGTCGCTTACTGTCTCGGCATCACCCACGTCGACCCCATCCGCTACAATCTCTTCTTCGAGCGCTTTCTCAACCCCGGCCGGGTCGATCCGCCGGACATCGATATCGACTTTCCCTGGGATGAACGTGACGCCGTCCTCGACTTCGCATTTGCCCGTTATGGCGCGCAACGAGCGGCGATGGTCGCCAACCAGATCGGTTTCAAGGGGCGGGCGGCCGTCAAGGAGGTCGCCAAGGTTTTCGGCATGCCCGAGGCCGAGATAAAGGCCGTCACCTCGCGCATCTCAGGGTATTTAAAGGCGGACCAGGCTCTCGCCGGGCTTGAACAGCACCCTTTATTCAAGGGGGAGAAACTTTCTGCTGACTGGCAGAACATTTTACGCCTCGCCGGTCGTTTGCATGGTCAGCTGCGTCACCTCTCGCTTCACTGTGGCGGATTGGTCATCGTGCCGGACGAGATCCGGCGCTACGTACCGGTAGAGATCTCCGCCAAGGGTCTCCCCGTCATGCAGTGGGAGAAGGAGCAAACCGAGGCCGCCGGGCTGGTCAAGATCGATATCCTTGGCAACCGTTCTCTGGCCGTCATCCGTGACGCGCTGGCGGCCGTCTGCAAAAACACCGGCCGCGACATCGATTATGCGACCTGGCAACCGCTGGAGGATGCCGAGGCACGGGAGCTTCTGCGCCGCGGCGAGACCATGGGCTGCTTTTACATCGAATCTCCCGCCACTCGGCAGCTGCTCAAAAAAATGTGGAACGGCAATCCCAGGCTTGAAGAGTGTGATCTGTTTGAACACCTGGTGATGGCCTCTTCCATCATCCGTCCGGCGGCGAATGCCTTTATCCGCGAGTTCGTTTCACGCATGCGCGGCAAGCAGTGGAATCCCATTCACCCGCTGCTGAGCGAGGTGCTGGACGAAACCTACGGTATCGCAATCTACCAGGAACAGATCACCCAGATAGCCATGGCTCTGGCCGACTTTTCGGCCTTCGAAGGGGATCAGCTGCGCAAGATCATCAGCAAAAAACATAAAGAGAAGAAGCTGGCCGACTATCGGCAGATGTTTATGGCGGGAGGCGGCCGCAAAGGGGTCCCGCCCGATGTTCTGGCCGCCGTCTGGGAGCAGATCCTCTCCTTCGGCGGCTACTCTTTCTGCAAACCGCACTCGGCTTCCTACGCTCTGGTGAGTTGTAAATCCGCCTGGCTGAAGGCCATGTATCCGGCCGAGTTCATGGCGGCGGTCATTTCCAATCAGGGCGGTTATTACTCGGCCTTTGCTTACCTCTCCGAGGCGCGTCGTATGGGGTTGAAGGTTCTTCCGCCTGACATCAACGCCAGCGCATACCATTATACCGGAGCGCATCGTTCCCTGCGGGTCGGCTTGATGCAGATCGAAGGTCTGAGTAAAAAAGCGCTTGAGGCGCTTCTGCGGACACGCGGAGAGGGGGGGGCTTTTACCGGTTTTCGAGACTTTCTCCAGCGGGGCAGAATCGACCCGTCAGACGCAAAACTGCTGATCAAGGCTGGGTGCTTTGATGTGCTGGAAGGCATACAGAAGCGTCCGGCGCTGCTTTGGGAACTTCTCGCTCTCGATAAACAGTTTGACCGCCGTGGCACTGGACTGCTTTTCGAGGATAACAAGACCTCATTACCTTCCCCACCCCCCTATGATGACAAGGTCATGTTGCGCCAGGAGATCGAGACCCTGGGCATGCTCACCTCATGTCACCCCTTACTGCTTCATCAACGGGAGATCTCCCGCCTTAAGCCGGTACGCGGTGATCAGATGCAGAACTGGGTCGGGAGTTATGTAACGATGATCGGCTGGTGGGTGACGGGGAAAACGGTTCAGGACAAGGGAGGGCGTCCAATGGAATTCGTGTCGTTCGAGGACACGACGGCCATTTTCGACGCAACTTTCTTTCCCAGAGCTTATGAACGATTTTGCCAGAAGATGACGCGCCAACGGCCTTTCATCCTGAAAGGGAAAGTGGAGGAAGAATTCGGCGTCGCGGCGTTGAACATTGAGTGGGTAGATTTTTTAGATCAATAACCAGGCTTTGCTCCTACGGAAGGAGAATGGGGGTGCCGTATAGCGCCTCGCGTCGGGACACCAATCGGTACAAGAGGCTGTTTTGAATGAAAAAAGCACCTGAGGAATCAGGTGCTTATCGAAAAATGGCGGAGGCAGATGAGAATCGAACTCACCTGGGACGGGATGCGCCCCACATCGGTTTTGAAGACCGTGAGTGTCACCAGAGCACTGGCTGCCTCCATACAATTTTCAAGGACGAATGATCAGCCCCGCGCTCAGTTGCGCTTCGGCGATCTCCAGCATATTGGTGATTCGCCCGACCTGCAAGCTCTCTTTTAGTTTGTAGAATTCGAGGCAGAGTCCACAGGATGCGATATCAATCCCGCGACAGGCGAGTTTGTTCAAGATTTCTACCGTTTCTGCTTCGGCACAGGCGAGTTTGACGCCAGAGTTAACCAGGTAAATGCTGTGTGGAATTTCACTGGTCTCGAGCAGGGTGATGAGAAAGTTTTTCAGCAGCAAGCGGCCGAGCTCCTCGTCTCCCTCGCCCATTTTATTACTGGCGCACACCAGCAGGGTGCGGCCGCTGGCTTGTGGCCTGCCGCCTGTTTCCCGCACCATTTCTCCGGGCGAGAGGGTCAATATAGTGAACTCGGTGTTGGTCTTCTCTTTGATGCTGTAGCCGCTGGTCGCAGCCAGGCGGGTGATATTTTGCCGGGCGGCGTCATCGGCCAGCAGCACCTCGAGGGATTGCCGCGGGTCCGCGAGCATCGCCTTGCGGACTTCAATGACCGGTTGCGGACATTGCCAGTTGCGGCAGTCAATTTTTTTCATGGGGGTTCGTCCTGTTCTTGGTTTGTGGATATTTCAATCTATTGGGTGCTGTCCGATTTTAAGCTGTGATCCGTTGCAGGTGAACCAGGGTTTCAACGTGGGCCGTCTGCGGAAACATGTCGACCGGTTGCACCCTGGTGATTTTATAGCCGAGGGTTGTCAGCAGCGCCAGATCCCGCGCCAAGCTCTCTGGTTCGCAGGACATATAGATGATCTGTTGCGGCGCGAGTTCCCCCATCGCCATTAAGACCTCCTGATCGCAGCCCTTGCGCGGAGGGTTCAGGCAGGCCAGGGCGAGCTTCGGAAGCTCATCCGCGAGAATCTGGAGTTGTTCTGTAGCATCCCCGGCGCGAAACACACAATTCCTCAGTTCGTTCAATTCCGCGTTGGCGCGGGCGTTGCGGACCGCATCTTCAGCCACTTCAATCCCGAACACCTGACCGGCGTCCTGCGCCAAATGCAGACTGATGCCGCCGACCCCGCAGTAGAGATCCAGAGCCGACTGATTGCCGTTCAGGTTGGCCCATTCGCGGATCATCTGATAAACCCGGGCCGCCTGTTGATGGTTGACCTGAAAGAACGAAGTCGGGCTGATGCGCAATCGGATGTTCCCCACCCGGTCAAACAGGTCGGGCTGTCCGTGCAGCTTGAGCGTGTCGCCGCCGATCACCACGTTGCCGGTTGAGCTGTTGATATTTTGATGCACCGCTATAACCTCGGGGACCTTGTGCTGTAACCATTTCCCCAGCTTCGGGAGAAAGCGCAGATCCTGTTCGCGGCTGACAAAGGTGACCATCGCCTTGCCGCTCTGGGGTGAGATTCGAATCAGCAGGTAACGTAACAGCCCGCGTTGATGATTCGGGTTATAGACCGGGATCTTCTGGCGCGTGATCTCCTCCGACACCACCTTCACAATCCGGTTGATCAGCGGGTGATGCAGCGGACAATCCTCAATCCCGACGACCTGATGGCTGCCGCGTCGGTAGAGGCCGATTTTAACGGCGTTGCGTTCGCGGGCCACGACCAGCTTGCAGCTGGTGCGATATTGCAGGGTCGGTTCCGCGGCCAGAGTCGGCTCGACCGGAACCTCTGCCAGACCGTTTTCGCCAAGAGCGGTTATAATCCGTTGGCGTTTGAACTCGAGCTGTCCCCTATCGCTCATATTGATCAGTGGGCAGCCCAAGCAGTCTGCTGCGCAACTGCAGGGCTCTGCGGCTCGGCGTTGCGGATTGCGGCGCAGAACTTTTGACAAATGAGCGGCAATGCGATTCTGTCCGCGATGCTCGACGGCAGCCAGTACGATCTCCTCGGGGAAGGCACCAGGTACGCTCACCGGCTGACCTTGATATCGGCCTTGGCCGACACCATCGGCATCCAGTGAATCGATGCTGATTTTGAGTATTTCGCGGGCCTCTTTAGGCGCTCTAGGTCTTTTCACGTTAATCTTCTTTTTTCAGGACGTTGGTAGATGAATTCGGCGCAGACTACTCTTGGTCTTCTCGCCTGTCAAACCCTGCGCAGTCCTTGATCATAGCATGGCTTCAGGGTAGACTCACCGCTCCGGTGCGCCGGGGGGTGAAAAGTCAGAACGAAAGGGTTGAGAGTGTGGCAGTAAAAACCAGACAGATTAAACTTGGACCGCTTGCCATCGGGGGAGGGGCACCCATCGCCGTGCAGTCGATGTGTAACACCGATACGCGAGATACGACCGCGACCCTGGAGCAGATCTCACGCCTGGCTGAGGTCGGTTGCGAAATCGTGCGCTGCGCGGTGCCCGATATGGCCGCCGCCGAAAATCTGGGCTCGCTCGTCAAGGACTGCCCGATGCCGCTGGTGGCGGACATCCACTTTGATTATCTGCTGGCTCTGACCGCCGTGGAGCAGGGGGTGGCTGGCCTGCGTTTGAACCCGGGGAATATCGGTGAGCGCTGGAAGATTGCCGAGGTGGTCAAGGCCTGTGCCGAGCGTCAGGTGCCGATCCGCATTGGGGTCAACGGCGGTTCTTTAGAAAAGGAACTGCTTGAGAAATATGGCCATCCCAGCGCCGAAGCGATGGTTGAGAGTGCGCTGGGGCATATCCGAATTCTCGAAGAACTTAACTATCAGGAGATCAAGGTCAGTCTCAAGGCCTCGAATATTCAGCGCACGGTTGAAGCTTATCGCTTACTGGCCGGTCAGGTTGATTATCCGTTGCATATCGGGATTACCGAAGCTGGCACGACCTGGAGCGGCACGATCAAGAGCGCAGTAGGTCTGGGGACCTTGTTGTATGGAGGGCTGGGGGACACGCTGCGCGTCTCGTTGACCGGAGATCCGGTTGAGGAGGTGCGGGTCGGATTTGAAATTCTTAAAAGCCTTAGCTTGCGCCAGCGGGGGCCGATTTTTATCAGTTGTCCGACCTGTGGCCGTTGTCAGGTGAATCTGATTCAAGTCGCTGAAGAGGTTGAACGGCGTCTGCATGATCTGCCGGTCCCGTTGACCATCGCCGTAATGGGCTGCGTGGTCAACGGGCCCGGTGAGGCCAAGGAAGCTGATCTGGGGATCGCCGGGGGCAAGGGGCAGGGCCTCCTGTTCCGAAATGGCGAAGTCGTGCGCAAGGTCCCTGAAGCACAACTGGCGGATGCGCTGGTTGAAGAGGCGCAGGCGCTGGCCGCCGAGCGGAGGCAGGAGAATGCATAAGCCCATGCGGTATAGATTATTTGTCCTCATCTCATTGATCCTTGTCAGTGCTCCGGTTATGGCCGCGGGGTTTGAAATGCAACCCTTGACCACGCGGAATCTTTCTCCCGTGGCGCTCGGTTTTGGTATCCCCGCCCTTGGTCCGGCCCGGGTGCTGGCATCTGGCGCAGGTCGGGTTGAGACGACTGTTGATCTGATCAGTAACTTTACCGAAAAAGCGTCTGCTGGAGAGAGTCTGCGTTTCGATGGTGAGACCTACCGGGCTGCGCTCTCTGTTGATTACGGCGTCGGGTCTAACCTGGAGTTTGGGGCAGAATTGCCCTTGATCAGCAATCAGGGCGGGTTTCTCGATGACTTCATCGAAGGCTGGCATAATGCCTTTGGCTTGCCCCAGGGAGGTCGGAATCATGCCCCAACTGGCCGGCTAGACTACAGTTATACCCGACCGGAGAGCGGCTTCGCGCTGCAGTCCGATCAGTCGGGAATCGGCGATCTCTCGTTGCGCGCCGCCTGGCAGTGCTGGCAGGATACGGAAAAACTACGTTCTGTCGCGCTGCGGACCAGCTTGAAGCTGCCGACCGGCCGTGCGCGCGATCTCACCGGGAGCGGGAGCACTGATCTGGCTCTCTGGTTGAGTGGCGAACAACGCTTTAAAGCTGCAACCGGACCTTTGACTCTTTATGGCGGTGGTGGTGCTTTGTTCACGACTGATGGCGATCTGCTCCCCGATCAGCGCCGCAATCTGGCGGGCCTGGTCAATCTTGGTGTCGCCTGGCAACCCTGGGCTCAGCTCGGTCTGCAGCTTCAGTTCGACGGGCATACCCCTCTCTTTAAGGAGAGCCAGTTTCCTGAATTGAACAAGTTTGCCGGACAGTTGGCGATCGGCGGCAGTTTGGCGCTTGCAGATAAAACGGCGCTCGAGCTGGCCGTGATCGAGGATGTCCTGGTGAATACGGCCCCCGATGTTGTGTTTCATCTCGCCCTGATACACCAATTTTAAACGCCTGGCTCTGCTGCGGGGCGATATTCTCTAAAAGAATGCATCTGTCCGCCCGGGAGTGATTCGGGGCGTGACGGCTCTTGCTTTTCGGCCCTATTCGGGTTAGTTTTCAGGCCAATTTTTATCGTTTTAACCATTGATCAATCAATAAAAGGATCCGGATTTTTTATGCGTTACAGTCAATATCTGCTCCCGACCCTCAAAGAAAGCCCGGCTGACGCTGAGATTATCAGTCATCAGCTCATGACCCGTGCCGGTATGATCCGCAAGGTTGCGGCCGGGATCTACAGCTATATGCCCTTTGGTCTGCGTGCGATCCGCAAGGTCGAACAGATCGTGCGTGAAGAGATGAACAGCGCTGGTGCCATTGAGTGTTTGATGCCGATGGCCAATCCGGCAGAGCTGTGGCGGGAATCGGGGCGTTGGGAAAAATACGGCAAGGAGTTGCTGCGCTTTAAGGATCGCAAGGAAACCGAGTTCTGCATGGGACCAACCCATGAAGAGGTGATCACCGATATCGTGCGCAATGTCGTCAAGTCGTATCGTCAGCTGCCCCTGAATCTCTATCAGATTCAAACCAAATTTCGGGACGAGATCCGGCCGCGCTTCGGTCTGATGCGCGGCCGCGAATTCATTATGAAGGATGCTTACTCCTTTGATCTCGAAGAGGCCGATGCAGACAAGGCGTACGAGAAGATGTATCAGGCCTATCGTCGCATCTTCAAGCGTTGCGGGCTGAACTTTCGTGCGGTAGAGGCCGATTCAGGTGCGATTGGGGGCTCTTTCAGCCATGAATTCATGGTGCTGGCTGAAGCGGGAGAGGACGGAATTGTTTCTTGCGACAGTTGCGAGTATGCCGCCAATATCGAAAAAGCTGAAATCCGCGTTACGGATAGTCTGGCCGCGGCACCGACTATGGCGCTGGAGAAGGTTTCAACGCCGGGTCAGAAGAGTATCGACGAGGTTGCGGCTTTTTTGAAACTTCCGACAGCTAAGCTGTTGAAGACCTTGATCGTGCAGACCAGCAATGAAGAACTGATCGCGGTATTGCTGCGCGGCGATCACGAACTGAATGAAATCAAGCTGCTCAACCTGTTGGGTGGTGATTGGGTGTTGTTAGCCGAAGAGGCTGATGTGCTCAGGGCGACCGGCGCTCCGACCGGCTTTGCCGGTCCGCGCGGTTTGAAAATCCGCATCGTCGCAGATCATGCTGTGCGTCAGATGAGCGATTTTGTCATCGGCGCAAATGAAAAGGATTACCACTTTAGCGGGGCGAATCTTGAGCGCGATTTCAGGGTCGAGACCTTTGCCGACCTGCGCCAGGCGGTTGGCGGTGATGACTGTCCGCGCTGCAGTGGTAAACTTGAAAGCTGGCGCGGGGTTGAAGTCGGTCATGTTTTTAAGCTCGGCTCGCGCTACTCGGAGTCGATGAATGCGACGGTGCTGGATGATCAAGGTCAGAGCCGGGCGCTGATCATGGGGTGTTACGGGATTGGAATCGGGCGCACGGTGGCCGCCTCCATTGAACAGAATTATGATGAAAACGGCATCATCTGGCCCATGCCTATCGCTCCCTTCCAGGTGCTGATTGCGATGCTGAATCCTGATGATGTTGAGATCCGAGAGGCCTCAGAAAATCTTTATGCCGAGCTGCTCGCCCTGGGGATCGACGTGTTACTCGATGATCGTGATGAGCGTCCCGGCGCCAAATTTAAGGACGCTGATTTGATCGGCATTCCGCTCAGGGTGACTGTTGGCGCACGTGGGTTGAAAGAGGGGCAGTTTGAACTTAAGGCCCGTGCCGGCGGAGAGGTTGAAATGCTGTCCATCGCCGAGGCTGCTGCCAGTTTGAAGGCCAGGGTTGAGGCTGCCCTCTGAATTGAAGCCTGTTGTGTCGAGTGAAGTGATATCGGAACCCGAAAACATGGATAAATTCTATATCGATAAGTCAGGGCGGCTTGTGCTGAACCCTGGGATTCACGAGCTCCTCGGAGATGAGCCGCTGGTGAATCTCTCCTGCTCACGGCGCCACCTGCTGCTCGGTCGAGAAGATGACGAACAGGTTGTGTTGGCCGGCTTCCTGGGCGATATGGTCATCCCGGATTTGCTCTCCTTTTTCAATATGTTCCGTAAGACCGGCATCCTTCATTTCGATCTGCCTGCAGGTGAAAAATCTCTCTATTTTCAGAACGGTGAGATTGTTTTCGCTACCAGCAATTTCCCCAAGGAGGACCTGGGAGAACTGCTCTTTGCCACCGGAAAGGTCGAACGCGCTGCCTTGCAGCAAGCCCGCGATATTGCACAGGGCCGCACGACTCTTGGCCGGGTTCTGGTTGAAAGTGGTGCCGTTTCCCCCAAAGATCTGTGGTTGATGGTACGGACTCAGGTCGAGGGGATTGTTTATCAGTTGTTTACCGCAGAGACCGGGAGCTTCTCTTATCGTGCCAAGGCTCTCGACAGCGAACAGATCATTCGCCTGTCAATGAGCACCCAGAATATCATCATGGAAGGGCTCCGCCGCCAGGATGAGGGGGCGCTCTTCATGCGCAAGATTATCTCGCTCGCGCACTTTCCTAAGGGGACCGACCGACTGCCGGCGGATCTTTCACAGGACGAAAAGAAGTTTTATACCTACGCGCGGCCAGGACAGGTGACGGCGCAGGACCTTTTTCGTAAGTGTGGCATGCGCGAGTTCGATGGCATGCGCGTGCTCTACGCCCTGCTCGAAAAGCGGATGCTCACCATGGAAGAGCAGGCGGCGACTGAAATCGGCGGAGATCTTGGTCAGGTGTTGATGATCTATAATAGTGTGCTCAAGGCCATCTATGGGCGGGTCATAAAGAAGTTTGATGGCTTCTCCGAAGAGATCAGTCATTTTCTGCGCGAATTGCCGCAGCCTTACTCTTTTGTGCTGCGTGATGTTCAGCTGAATGATGACGGAACCCTTGATGGGCACCGGGTGGTGCAGAACCTTGCCGGACTCGAAGAGGGGGATAAGAAGAAGCTGCTTGCTGACGCCTTGGGTGAGTTGGTCTATATGGAATCTATGGCCGTGCGGCGCGAACTTGAATCGTCCGCAGCACAAAGCCTGATCGCCCGCGTTCAGGAGATCAGTAATCGGGTTAAAGCTCTGGTTGGGAGAAGTGATTGATGTTGAATGAAGCGCGCAAGCGTCTGATTTTTGCTCTGGATGTTGACAGCTTTGACAAGGCACAAGCCTGGGTAGAGCTGCTGCGTGAACAAGTCGGACTCTTCAAGGTTGGCAAACAGCTCTTTACCCGCTGTGGTCCGCAGGTGGTCGAAATGATTCGTGAACTGGGCTCAGATGTGTTTCTCGATCTTAAATATCATGACATCCCCAACACCGTAGCCAAGGCTGGGGTTGAGGCCTGTCGGCTGGGGGTCGGCATGTTTAATGTTCACGCCCTGGGTGGCCTGGAGATGATGCAGCAGACCGTGGCAGAGGTTGACGCCTGGTGTCGAGATGCCGGGCAGACCCGCCCCCTGATGCTGGCGGTGACGATTCTGACATCATCGACAGAGGAGACCTTGCGCGGTGTTGGGATCGATCGTCCGGTGACGGAGATGGTGCCGAAACTTGCGAAACTCGCCAGGGATGCCGGTTTTGACGGAGTTGTCGCCTCACCTCAGGAGGTGGGTTTGATTCGTGAGGTCTGTGGCGACGGGTTCGCCATTGTTACTCCGGGGGTCCGACCGGCCTTTGCGTCGCTCGATGACCAGAAGCGCGTTACCACGCCTGCCACGGCTATTGCCGCCGGTGCCAGTCATCTGGTGATTGGACGGCCGATCTCGGCGGCGGTAGATCCGGTCGAAGCGGCCCGCCTTATCCTGGGCGAAATTGCTGACGCCCTAAATCGATGAATTTCGATCTGATCCACGGGATAAATCCGGTCGCGGAAGCATTGCTCTCCGGCACACGTAAACCCCTTGAACTGATACTACCTTCGGGCCGCTTGGCTCCTCGGCTCGAGCAGTTGCGCGAGCAGGCCGAGGGCCAGGCAATCAAGATTAGACTGATGACCAAACCTGAGCTTGATCGTCTGGCCGGGCATAATCGACATCAGCAAGTCCTGCTTAAACTCCCCCCCTTTGTCTATGCAGAGCTGGATCAGTTGCTTGATCATTGGCGGAGTAGCGGCCGCAGTGCCTTCTTTCTGGTGTTGGATGGTGTTACAGATCCGCATAATCTGGGTGCGATCCTGCGTAGTGCCGAAGTAGCAGGCTGTCATGGGGTGGTCGTGGCCAAGGATCGCAGTTGCCCGGTAACGCCAGTAGTTGAAAAGACGGCTGCCGGGGCTCTCAGCCATTTATTGCTGTGCCAGGTCGTTAACCTCTCGCGAACCCTCGAAGAGTTGAAAAAACTCGGTATCTGGTGTTATGGCCTGGCCGGAGATGCGGGTTCGCAGAATCTGTTTGCGGCGGATCTGAGCGGCAACCTGGCTTTGATTGTCGGCAGCGAAGGGAAGGGCCTGCGACCCAACGTCCGGAATCACTGTGACGGTTTGTTGGCAATTCCGATGGCAGGACAGGTCAACTCACTAAATGCGTCCGTGGCCGCATCTGTTGCCATGTTTGAGGTCGTTCGGCAGGCGGGCTGATGGGCCCCGGTTAAAAGATCCGACTAAAACTTCTTGACAGGTCCGCCGGTTTGCTATACATATCGGGGCTTGTCGCATCTACCTCCGGGGACCGCCGAAATGGCGGTAAATTTTTGCTTGCAATCAGCTTTTGGCTGGGGTATAACTCGCGGCCGTGCTGGCGTAGCTCAACAGGTAGAGCACCTCACTTGTAATGAGGATGTTGCGGGTTCAATTCCTGTCGCCAGCTCCATTTAGGCTGATGACGGGCGTCGCCCGTAAAATCGATATAGCTTAAGATAAGGTTCCCCTGGAGGGGTTCCCGAGTGGCCAAAGGGATCAGACTGTAAATCTGACGTCGTAGACTTCGGAGGTTCGAATCCTCCCCCCTCCACCAGCTTTGCTCACCGGATAAGATTCGGTTGCTGTCATCCAGGAGGCCTTTGGGCTGCCGGGACTGGGGCAGGGTCGAAATTGAGGTCCAGTTATATTGCAGGAAAATACCTGCAAAACAATAGAATATGTTTTATGCGGTCGTGAGGTTTGGGCGGGAATAGCTCAGCTGGCTAGAGCGTCAGCCTTCCAAGCTGAGGGTCGCGGGTTCGAATCCCGTTTCCCGCTCCAGAATTCACCTCCGGTAGCTTTGATATCGGCTCACATAGCTCAGATGGTAGAGCACATCCTTGGTAAGGATGAGGTCATCGGTTCGATTCCGATTGTGAGCTCCATGTCAAATCTATTGGAGTTTGTGGTTTGTTGCTCATGGCGCGCTAATTGAAAACATGTTCGAATCAAACTAAAACAGCTGGAAGATCAAAAAAACGACAAAGGGAGGAATATCATGGCTAAAGCAAAATACGAGAGGGTCAAACCGCACGTCAATATCGGGACCATCGGTCACGTTGACCACGGTAAGACAACTCTGACCGCCGCTATTACTAAAGTTCTGTGCGAGAAGTCGGGTGAAGGCACATTCAAGGCCTTTGACCAGATTGATAATGCGCCTGAAGAGCGCGAGCGCGGCATTACTATCGCCACCGCTCACGTCGAGTATGAAACCGAAAATCGCCACTATGCTCATGTTGACTGCCCCGGCCACGCCGATTATGTCAAGAATATGATCACTGGTGCGGCACAGATGGACGGCGCCATTCTCGTTGTTTCGGCCGCCGACGGTCCGATGCCCCAGACACGTGAGCATATTCTGCTTGCCCGTCAGGTTGGTGTCCCTGCTATGGTGGTATTCCTCAACAAGGCCGACATGGTTGACGATGAGGAGCTGCTTGAGCTGGTCGACATGGAGATTCGCGAGCTGCTCTCCAGTTACGATTTCCCGGGCGACGATATCCCGATCATTGCAGGTTCGGCTTTGGCTGCCCTTGAAGGTCGCGATGATGAAATCGGCAGAGACAAGGTTCTTGAACTGATGGCAGCCGTCGATGCGTATATCGCTGAACCTGAGCGCGCCATCGACAAGCCCTTCCTGATGCCGGTCGAAGACGTCTTCTCGATCTCCGGTCGTGGTACAGTTGCAACCGGTCGTGTCGAGCGCGGTATTGTCAAAGTGCAGGATGAGATTTCGATCGTCGGCATGAAGGACACCCAGAAGACAGTCGTTACCGGAATCGAGATGTTCCGTAAGCTGCTTGATCAGGGTCAGGCTGGAGACAACTGCGGTATTCTTCTGCGCGGCGTCAAGCGTGAAGATATCGAGCGCGGCCAGGTTCTGGCCAAGCCCGGCAGCATTACCCCGCACACCAAATTCAAGGCGGAGTGCTACATCCTGACCAAGGAAGAGGGTGGTCGTCATACCCCGTTCTTCAAGGGATACCGTCCTCAGTTTTATTTCCGTACCACCGACGTGACCGGGGTTGTGACCCTTCCCGAAGGCACCGAGATGGTAATGCCAGGCGACAATATCGCCGTTGTTGTAGACCTGATCACCCCGATCGCCATGGATAAAGAGCTGCGTTTCGCAATCCGCGAAGGTGGCCGTACCGTTGGTGCTGGTGTTGTCAGCGAAGTCATCGAGTAAGAAGCAGTTGGTGGTTTATCCTTTGTTTCGGGTCATTCCGGGGCAGAGATATTAAGGAATATGACATGCGTGATATCGTCACTTTGGCTTGCACCGAGTGTAAGCAACGTAATTATACGACGACAAAAAACAAACGGAACACTCCGGACAAACTTGAGTTCAGTAAGTATTGTCGTTTTTGCCGGAAGCACACTCCGCACCGGGAGACCAAGTAATTCTTTGTCTGCTTTTTGCGGATGATTTATGAGATGAGCTTGCAGGCCAGTAGCTCTAATTGGTAGAGCACCGGACTCCAAATCCGGGTGTTGGGGGTTCGAGTCCCTCCTGGCCTGCCACTTGATTTTGACTGCTTGTATAGGGGCGAACGACCAATGATTGGAAAAATCAACGATTTTTTAGCCAACGTTAAGATGGAGTTGAAAAAGGTAACCTGGCCGACTCGCAAGGATACTTATGCTTCTTCGCTGGTCGTTTTAATGCTGGTCCTGGTTTCTGCGGTCTTTCTCGGTGGGGTCGACTTGATCCTGTCGCGTTTGGTGCGCATGATTCTTGGTTAATTCGGAAGAAGGAACACCATGACCATGAAATGGTACGGCGTGCATACCTACTCCGGGTATGAGAACAAGGTTAAACTCAGTCTTGAAGAGCGGATTCGTTCGATGGGGGTTGAGGATCAGTTTGAAGAAATTCTGATCCCGGCAGAGACTGTGGTCGAGATGCGCAAAGGGGAACGTCGAACCTCTACGCGTAAATTTTTTCCGGGTTATATTCTGGTAAGAATGGAACTGAACGACGAGACCTGGCATGTGGTGACTGGTACTTCCAAGGTTACTGGCTTTGTCGGAGGTGGATTGAATCCTCCAGCGATACCTGATGAGGAAGTGAAGAAAATCACCAATCGGATGGAAGAAGGTGTCGAGAAGCCGAAGCCAAAGGTCTTGTTCGACGTGGGTGAAACCGTGCGGGTGGTTGATGGGCCATTTCTTAACTTCACTGGTGTGGTTGAGGATGTTCGCCCTGAGCGCGGGACCCTCAAGGTTATGGTCAGTATCTTCGGTCGGGGAACCCCGGTTGAACTTGAATTCATACAGGTTGAAAAGACCAGTTGAGCCGCTTGCGGCCGGCTAAGTTGTTAAGGAGTCAGTCATGGCTAAAAAAGTTATTGGACAGATCAAATTGCAGATCACTGCCGGTAAGGCGAACCCTTCGCCTCCAGTTGGTCCCGCGCTCGGTCAGCACGGGGTTAATATTATGGAGTTCTGTAAGGCATATAATGCCAAGACACAGGATCAAGAAGGTCTCGTTATTCCGGTAGTCATTACCGTCTATGGTGACCGATCTTTTACCTTTATTACCAAAACTCCACCCGCAGCGGTTCTCTTGCTGCGTGCGGCCAAGCTCAAGTCTGGTTCCGGCGTGCCGAATAAGACGAAGGTTGGAAGCGTAACTGAAGAGCAGATTCTGGAAATTGCGCGGTTGAAGATGGCTGACCTCAATGCTTTCTCCGAAGAAGCGGCGGTCCGGACTATTAAGGGAACTGCACGTAGCATGGGAATTGAAATCGCCTGATTCAGGGTGAATAGTGGAGATATATCATGGCAACAGGTAAACAGATTCGTAACGCCAAGGAGAAGATTGATCGCTCACGCGCCTATCTGCTCGACGAAGCCCTCACCTTACTTAAGGAAGGCACTTTCGCCAAGTTCGATGAGTCCGTTGAGGTGAGTATTCGTCTTGGGGTTGACCCGCGGAAAGCAGATCAGATGGTGCGCGGCGCAGTTGTGCTGCCGAATGGTCTCGGTAAAAATGTCCGGGTTCTGGTTTTCGCCAAGGGCGAAAAAATCCAGGAAGCAGAGGCCGCAGGTGCCGACTATGTCGGTGGTGATGACCTTGCTGAGAAAATTCAGGGTGGCTGGTTTGATTTTGATACCGCTATCGCAGCCCCTGATATGATGGGTGTGGTCGGCAAGATTGGTCGTCTGCTCGGACCCCGTGGCCTGATGCCGAACCCCAAGGTCGGCACGGTTACTCCTGACATCGCCAGGGCTGTTTCTGAGGCCAAGTCGGGTAAGATCGAGTATCGCGTTGAAAAGGCAGGTATTATCCATGCGGCAGTAGGCAAGGCATCTTTTGATGTCGTTAAACTGCGTGAAAACCTGCTCTCCCTGGTCGACGTTTTGATGAAAGCTAAGCCTTCTTCGGCCAAGGGTATTTACCTGAAGAAAATCTCGGTCAGTTCTACGATGGGCCCTGGTATTCTTGTTGACGTTGCTGACGTTCAGGCTGCCGTACGTTAAACCTAAACGGCCTTTTGTGGCCGCTTAATATAGACCAAATCCAAAGACAGCAGGTACGCTTTGAGCGTTTAATGGGTTGCCACCTGCCGAGGCTTAAAAAAGGGTCATATGACGGTTTCTAATCGTCTCCCCTGCCTTGACTTGGACGGGATTTAATCCCGGTATTCCTTAAGAAAGGAGGAGATGCATGAACAGAACTGAAAAAGAGAAAGTTGTTCAGGAACTTGCTGAAAAACTGAGCAAAGTCAAAGCTGCGTTTATTGCCGATTATCGGGGGATCACTGTTGACCAGGTTACCCGTCTACGGCGTGAACTTGTTGCGGCTGGTGTTGACTACCGTGTTGTCAAAAACAGCCTGTTGCGCCTGGCCTCAAAAGGCACTCCTGCAGAAGCTCTGCAAAAGTTTTGTGCCGGTCCGACTTCAATCGCCCTGGCTGGTGATGATGTTGTGGCCCCGGCTAAAATTCTAGCCAAGTACGCCGCAGAGATTGCTGCGTTCGATCTCAAGGCTGGCGTTCTTGATGGTAAATTGATTAGTGTTGATGAGATCACGGCTCTGTCTAAACTGCCGAGTCGCGAAGAACTCTTGGGGCAGGCGTTGCGTTCAATGAACGCTCCGGTATCCAATTTCGTTGGTACCCTGGCAGCTATCCCACGTTCACTGGTTCAAGTTCTCAACGCCATTGGCCAAAGCAAGGCGGCTTAGCGTTTAGCACTATTAATTAACTGAATACGAAAATACATAATTCATCTATCCATAAGTGGAGGAAAAAATGGCTGCAATTACTAAAGAACAAGTCGTTGAATTTCTGGAGAACATGACGGTTCTCGAAATGTCTGAGTTCGTTAAAGAGCTCGAAGCTAAATTTGGCGTATCTGCGGCAGCTCCGGTTGCCGCTGCCGCTGCTGGCGGTGAAGCTGGCGCAGCAGTTGAAGAAAAAGACGAGTTTGATGTTGTGTTGACCAACTGTGGCGAGAAGAAGATCAACGTCATCAAGGTTGTTCGTGCAATTACCGGTCTCGGGCTTAAGGAAGCTAAGGACATGGTTGACGGCGCTCCGAACACCGTCAAAGAAGGCGCAACCAAAGACGAAGCTGAAAGCATCAAGAAGCAACTGGAAGAAGCCGGCGCTAGTGTTGAGCTTAAATAGGGCTTTCGCCTAAAGTTCACAGGTAGCCAAGGTCGCCGTTGTGCGGCCTTGGCTTTTGTCGTTATCGGCCCCTGCGGTTTTTCGCTGGGGCGGGCCTGTCCAAAGGTCCTGGTGCTGACATATGACGGTTGTCGGCGTCTGCATTGAGATGAACTGTCTATTCTGCCGCCTCAGGTGCGGCAGGATTCTCATCTCAATGGTTGGCTGGGGTAAGACGTTGCCCATTGATCCTGATCTAAAGGAGAAATCATGGCCTATTCGTTTGCGAATAACCCGCTCCTCCGGAAGCACTTCGCAAAATCCGGGAATATCATCGATATTCCGAACCTTATCGATATCCAGAAAACATCTTACACGCGGTTTTTGCAGGCGGACCTTCCGCCTTCAGCGCGTCGTCCGATCGGTCTGGAATCCGTTTTCCGTTCGGTTTTTCCGATCAAGGATTTTAGTGACACCTGCTCTATGGAGTATGTCTCCTACGGGCTGGGAACACCGAAGTACGATGTTGAGGAGTGCCATCAACGCGGAATGACCTTTGCGGCGCCGATCAAGGTCAAGGTTCGTCTTGTGACCTGGGATGTCGACAAAGAATCGGGGACGCAATCCATTCGCGATATAAAGGAGCAAGAGGTTTATTTCGGGGAAATCCCCCTGATGACCGAAAATGGCACCTTTATTATCAACGGGACTGAGCGTGTCATCGTTAGCCAGTTGCACCGTTCTCCCGGCGTCTTTTTCTCTCATGATCGTGGCAAAACCCATTCGAGCGGGAAAATTTTGTTTAGTGCTCGAATCATACCCTACCGTGGCTCATGGCTTGATTTTGATTTTGACCACAAGGATCTACTCTGGGTGCGGATTGATCGTCGGCGCAAGCTTCCGGCAACCGTCCTGCTTAAGGCCCTCGGTTACAGCACCGAAGAGTTATTGAAGCATTATTATCAACTCGAACAGATCAGTTTCGATGGCAGCTCTTATCAGAAGCGCGTGAACCTCGATCTGTTGGCTGGTCAGCGGGCGAACGCTGATGTTATCTCCGCCTCGGGCGAGGTTGTTGTCAAGGCCAACCGGAAGTTTACCAAAGCCGCCATCCGCAAGATGGACGAGGCCGGTATCAAGTCGATCGCACTGACTACTGAGGAGTTGCTTGGTAAGGTCGTGGGCTCCGATATTATCGATACCGCGACAGGTGAGGTTATTCTTGAGGCGAATGGGGAGTTGAGTGAAGGCAAGCTTGAAGAGTTGCGTGAGCGTGGCATTAATCAATTCGAAATTCTCTTCATCGACCACAACGTTGCGGGGCCCTATCTGCGGGACACCCTGCTGGTTGATAAGATTGACAGCAGCGAGGAAGGTATCATTGAGATCTTCCGGCGTCTGCGTCCCGGTGACCCACCAACGGTCAAGACGGCAACCAATCTCTTTGACAGCCTGTTTTTTAGTGCGGAGCGCTACGATATCTCGCCGGTTGGTCGTCTTAAACTGAATCACAAACTGGGTCTCGATTCCCCCATTGAGCTGGCAACGTTGACCAAGGAAGATATTCTTGAGGTTGTTCGTTATCTCATAGAACTCCGCAACGGGCATGGTCATATCGATGATATAGACCACCTCGGCAATCGGCGGGTTCGTGCAGTTGGTGAGCTACTCGAGAATCAGTACCGCGTTGGTTTGGTGCGCATGGAGCGCGCTATCAAAGAGCGGATGAGTCTTCAGGATGTTGACGCGCTGATGCCTCACGATTTGATCAATTCCAAACCGGTTTCGGCCGTGGTCAAAGAGTTCTTCGGTTCCAGCCAGCTTTCTCAGTTTATGGACCAGACCAACCCACTTTCCGAAGTGACCCACAAGCGGCGGATGTCTGCCCTTGGACCTGGTGGTTTAACCCGAGAGAGGGCCGGATTTGAAGTACGTGACGTTCATCCGACCCACTATGGACGGGTTTGCCCGATTGAGACCCCTGAAGGCCCGAATATCGGTCTGATTGCGTCCCTTTCGACCTATGCGCGGATCAATGAGTACGGTTTTGTTGAAACACCTTACCGTCTTGTGAAGGATGGCAAGGTTACGACTGATATCAAGTATTTTTCCGCACTTGAAGAAGAAAAGCATGCGATCGCCCAGGCCAACGCACCGCTTGATACTAAGGGTAAGTTTACCAATGAGCTCGTCAACGTTCGTAAGGATGGTGAGTTCATGCTTCTGCCTCCTGCAGAAGTGAGTTTGATGGACGTTTCGCCGAAGCAGATTGTTTCGGTTGCTGCTGCCTTGATCCCTTTCCTTGAGAACGATGATGCCAACCGTGCGTTGATGGGGTCAAACATGCAGCGCCAGGCTGTCCCCTTGCTGCGTGCCGACGCACCCCTGGTCGGAACCGGCATGGAGCGTGTTGTTGCGCATGACTCTGGTAACTCGGTTGTAGCACGCCATAACGGCGTGGTTGAAAGTGTCGATGCCGGACGCATTGTCATTCAGATAGATGAAAAAGAGGTCGATGAGAGTGGTACTGGCGTTGATATTTACAATCTGCTCAAGTTTACCCGTTCGAACCAGAATACCTGCATTAACCAGAAGCCGATCGTCAAGGCGGGGGTTCGAGTTAAGCGGGGTGATGTTATTGCCGATGGGCCCTCCACCCAATGGGGCGAGCTTGCTCTGGGACAGAATATCCTGGTTGCCTTCATGCCCTGGCATGGTTACAACTTTGAAGACTCGATTCTGATCTCTGAAAAAGTTGTTCAGGAAGACCGTTATACTTCGATTCATATTGAAGAGTTTGAGTGCGTTGCCCGGGATACAAAACTTGGCAAGGAAGAGATCACCGACGATATTCCCAATCTCGGCGAGGATGCCCTGGCTGATCTAGACGAGTCCGGGATCATCCGAATCGGGGCAGTAGTCAAGCCTGGCGATATAATGGTCGGCAAGATAACCCCGAAGGGTGAAACTCAACTCTCTCCAGAGGAGAAGCTGTTGCGGGCAATCTTCGGTGAAAAAGCCGGCGATGTTCGTGATACCTCGCTTCGTGTGCCTCCGGGAGAAGAGGGTGTCGTCATCGGTGCGCGCGTCTTTTCGCGCAAAGGTTCCGACAAGGATGCACGGACTGAGCATATCGAAAACCTTGAGATTGAAAAATTGCTCAAGGATCAGGATGATGAAATAAGGATCTTGCGGACCTCAACCCGTAAACTGATCGGGGCCCTGCTGCTCGGTCAGACCTCTGCGGTTGGTATTTCGGATGTCTCGGGCAAGAGTCTGTTGCCGAAAAAACGCAAAATCAGTGAAGAAATCTTTAACCTGATTCCATTCTCGCGACTGCGTGAAGTCTCTCTGGAGGATGCTGCTGATGTCGAGCAGAAGGTTAGCGATCTATTGAATCGCCTTGCCGAGCGCGAGCAATTGGTACAGGCGGTGTTTGCCGATAAGATCGATAAGTGTAAACGCGGTGATGATTTGCCGCCCGGCGTGATCAAGATGGTTAAGGTTTATATCGCCATCAAGCGGAAGCTTCAGGTTGGTGACAAGATGGCCGGGCGTCATGGTAATAAAGGTGTCCTCTCGCGGATTCTTCCGCAAGAAGATATGCCCTACATGGAAGATGGTACCCCGGTTGAGATTGTCCTTAATCCGCTTGGTGTTCCTTCGCGGATGAACGTAGGACAGATTCTTGAAACTCACCTGGGTTTGGCTGCGCGTGGGCTGGGGCGACAAATTCAGCAGGTTCTGGATAGTGGGGCTGCGCTGAAAACGCTGCGTGAACAGATCAAGTCAGCCTACGATGATAGAGAACTGAACGGCTTCATCGATGGCCTGGCCGAGGATGATCTTAAGGTCCTGGCGCGACGTCTTTCTCACGGGGTGCCGATGGCATCACCGGTCTTTGAAGGGGTCAGCGAAGAGATCATGAAGCAGCAGATGGAAAAGGCCGGGTTCAACAGTAGTGGTCAGATGACCCTCTACGACGGTAAGACCGGGATTGCTTTTAAAGAAAAAGTCACGGTCGGGATCATGTACATTCTTAAACTGCACCATTTGGTTGATGATAAGATCCATGCTCGTTCGATCGGGCCTTACAGTCTTGTTACACAACAGCCTCTAGGTGGTAAGGCGCAGTTCGGTGGCCAGCGTCTCGGCGAGATGGAAGTCTGGGCGATGGAGGCCTATGGCGCAGCGCATGCGTTGCAGGAGTTCCTCACCGTCAAGTCGGACGATGTTGCTGGTCGGACGCGGATTTACGAAGCAATCGTCAAAGGCAAGCATACCCTTGAGGCGGGACTCCCCGAGTCGTTCAACGTCCTCATCAAAGAGTTGCAGGCCCTGTGCCTTGACGTCGATCTGCTCGAAGATAACGCGAGTTGAACCGGTTAAACGGCAGTGTCAGTCGAGTTAGTGAAACTGCTGAACACTCATCCTATAAGGAGGATGCGTTTTGGAAGATATCTTAGGTTTGTTTGAGCGCCCCAAGGACCCATTGAGTTTTAATTCGATTCAGCTCTCTCTTTCTTCGCCAGAAAAGATTAGGGAGCGGTCCTTTGGTGAAGTCAAAAAACCAGAAACCATCAACTACCGGACGTTTAAACCGGAACGTGATGGCCTGTTCTGTGCCAAAATCTTTGGTCCGACCAAAGACTATGAATGTAACTGCGGGAAATACAAGCGCATGAAACATCGCGGCATCGTCTGCGAAAAATGCGGGGTTGAAGTTATCCCGAGTAAGGTTCGCCGTGAACGGCTCGGTCACATTGACCTGGCTTGCCCGGTCGCCCATATCTGGTTTTTGAAGTCACTGCCGAGCCGGATCGGGGCTCTGCTGGATATGACCCTCAAGGACCTTGAAAAAGTTCTGTACTTTGAAGCCTATGTGGTTCTTGATGCCGGAGACACCGGCCTTGAGAAGGGGCAACTGCTCTCAGAAGACAAATATATCGAGGCGATGGACGAATTTGCCGGGCAGTTTGTAGCTGGGATGGGTGCCGAATCAATTCGTGAGCTGATGTCCGAGATTGATCTTGAGGTCGAAGGTGATCAACTGCGCATCGAAATGAAAGAGGCGACCAGCGAAGCGAAACGGAAGAAAACCTCCAAGCGGCTCAAGGTGATCAATGCCTTCCGAAATAGTGGTAATCGACCAGAATGGATGATCCTTGAAACCATCCCGGTTTTGCCTCCTGAACTGCGTCCATTGGTTCCGCTGGATGGTGGCCGGTTTGCGACCAGCGATCTGAATGATCTCTATCGTCGTGTGATTAACCGGAATAACCGGCTCAAACGGTTGATGGAATTGCGTGCGCCGGAAGTTATTATCCGCAATGAAAAACGGATGCTGCAAGAGTCCGTTGATGCGCTGTTTGATAATGGGCGTCGCGGTCGGGCGATTACCGGACCGAGTAAGCGTCCTCTTAAGTCTCTCTCGGATATGCTCAAAGGGAAAGGTGGTCGTTTCCGTCAAAACCTGCTGGGTAAGCGGGTCGATTATTCAGGCCGTTCGGTTATTGTCTGCGGACCGGAACTTAAACTTCATCAGTGTGGCTTGCCAAAGAAGATGGCACTTGAGCTGTTTAAACCTTTTATCTATCAGAAGCTTGAGGAGTACGGCCATAGTACCACGGTCAAAAACGCCAAGCGTATGGTTGAAAAAGAGAAGACAGAAGTTTGGGACGTGCTCGAAGAAGTCATTAAGGAGCATCCGGTCATGTTGAACCGGGCGCCGACTCTGCACCGCTTGGGAATTCAAGCGTTTGAGCCGGTCCTGATCGAAGGGAAAGCAATTCAATTGCACCCATTGGTTTGTACTGCGTTCAATGCCGACTTCGACGGTGACCAGATGGCCGTTCACCTGCCGCTTTCGATTGAGAGTCAGATCGAAGCACGGGTGTTGATGATGTCGACCAACAACATCCTCTCCCCGGCGAATGGGAAACCGATCATTGTCCCATCGCAAGATATGGTCCTGGGTCTTTATTATATGACCCGAGAGCGCCCCTTTGTCGTTGGCAGTGGCAAGGCATTCACTTCGCCAGATGAAGTACGGATGGCATTTGATTCCGGGGAGGTTGATCTCCAGGCGGGAATTCGCGTGCGAATGAGTCCTGCTGAAGGTGCCCCGCTCCAGTTGGTCAAAACGACTGTTGGACGTGTACTTTTGCGTGAGGTTGTTCCTCCATCGATACCCTTCGAGCATGTCAATAAGGTTGTCGGTAAAAAGCAGGTTGCCGATTTGATCGATGTCAGCTTCCGACTTGCCGGTAATAAGGATACGGTCATCCTTGCCGATAAGCTTAAGGAAACAGGTTTTCGATACTCTACTCTGGCCGGGGTCTCGATCTGTCTTGATGACATGGAAATTCCCGAAAGCAAAGAAGCAAGGATTAAAACCGCTTCTGACGAGGTCAAGGACATTCAGCAGCAGTACACTGAGGGTCTGATCACCGATGGTGAGCGTTACAATAAGGTTATCGATATCTGGGCGAAGTGTACTGAAGATATCGCTGGCATCATGCTCGGGAATATTGCGGTTGACAAGATCAAATCAGAGGATGGTGAGGTCGTTGAGGTTTCGTCCTTTAATGCTATTCACATGATGGCCGACTCAGGGGCACGAGGCTCTGCACAACAGATTCGTCAGTTAGCTGGTATGCGGGGCTTGATGGCAAAGCCTGATGGTTCGATCATTGAAACGCCAATTACTGCTAACTTCCGTGAAGGTTTGACGGTTCTGCAGTACTTTATCTCAACCCATGGTGCGCGGAAGGGCCTTGCTGATACGGCGCTTAAAACGGCAAACTCTGGGTATCTGACGCGGCGCCTGGTCGATGTTGCGCAGGATGCGATTATTGTCGAACATGACTGCGACACAATTGATGGCATTGAAGTGTCGACCCTCACCGAGGGCGGTGAAATCATCGAGCGTCTGGGGGATCGTATCCTTGGACGCGTGGCGTTGGATGATGTTTTTGATCCAATTACTGATGAGTTGCTGGTCTCGGCTAATGAGCAGATTGATGAGGACCTGGTTAAGAGGGTTGAGGATGCCGGGATTGAAAATATCACGATCCGTTCCGTTCTGACCTGTAAAAGCAAGCACGGAATCTGCGCGCTTTGTTACGGACGAGATCTTGCTCGAGGCCATCTGGTTAATCTTGGAGAGGCGGTCGGGGTCATTGCGGCTCAATCGATCGGTGAGCCTGGAACCCAGTTGACCATGCGTACCTTCCATATCGGAGGTACCGCATCACGGCGTGCAGAGCAGACATCGCTTGAGGCTCGTTTTGACGGGACTCTGCAATTCAATAACCTGACTACTGTCGATGATGCAGCGGGATTCCCCATTGTTATGAACCGCAAGGGTGAAATTCTGGTGGTCGATGAGACTGGTCGTGAGAGGGAACGTTACTCTGTGGTTTATGGAGCCCGTTTGACACGCCAAGAGGGCGCAGCGATCAAGGCTGCTGATGTTATTGCTGAGTGGGACCCCTATACGGTTCCAATTATCACTGAGATTGGTGGTGTGGTCCACTTTGGTGATATTGCAGAAGGCCTCACCATGGAAGAACAGGTCGATGAAGTCACCGGCCTGTCGCGCAAAGTTGTCACTGAAGCAAAGTCTGCAGATAAGCGTCCGCGTATCACCCTTAAGGGGGAGGATGGCAAGGCTCTAAAATTGCCGAGTGGGAACCAGGCGCGTTATATGTTGCCTGTCGGGGCGAATATTACGGTCGAGGAAGGTGCCATCATCCACGCTGGTTCAATTATCGCCAAGATTCCGCGGGAGACGACCAAGACCAAAGATATCACCGGAGGTCTGCCGCGTGTTGCCGAACTCTTTGAAGCCCGTAAACCGAAAGAGGTCGCTATTATTACTGAGATCGATGGTGTGGTCTCTTATGGTAAAGACTCAAAAGGGAAGCGCAAGATAGTCGTTACCCCTGAGATCGGTGAACCGAAAGAATACCTGGTCGCCAAAGGCAAACACATCGCTGTCCATGAGGGTGACTATCTTCGTGCCGGAGAGGAGTTGGTCGATGGTTCTTCCAACCCTCACGATATTTTACGGGTCTTGGGTATTAAGGAGTTGGCGAAGTATCTGGTCGACGAGGTCCAAGAGGTCTATCGTCTGCAGGGTGTTAAGATCAACGATAAGCATATTGAAACCATCGTGCGTCAGATGTTACGTCGGGTTGAGATTAAAGATGTCGGGGATACAAACTTCCTTATAGATGATCAGGCTGATCGCTGGGTGTTTGAAGATGAGAATGAACGGGTCCTGGCAGATGGCGGTCGCCCTGCCATAGGGGAGCCGGTTATGCTCGGGATTACCAAGGCATCGCTCTCGACCGAATCATTTATTTCCGCCGCTTCATTCCAGGAGACCACAAAAGTGTTGACGCAGGCCGCAATTCAGGGCAAGGTCGACAACTTACGCGGATTGAAGGAGAATGTCATCATGGGTCGGCTCATCCCAGCCGGCACCGGGATTGCAAAATATCGGGCCGCTCAGATCAACACACCTGAACCTGAGCCAAAACTCGAAGAACCGATCGATTTTGATGCTGAATATGAAAAAGAATTGGCCGCCGCTGGCCAGACTGCAACACCGGAGTAATTTAGTTGCAGTGAGATTGAAATAGAAAGACGCCTGGGGAAAAATCAGCTTGACAAAGCCGAGGCGGGTTGATAAGATCCGCGGGTTTTTCCCCTTAATAATACTGGTCTGTGTAGACCTAAAAACTTTAGATATCTGGGAGTTATCAGATGCCAACAATAAACCAGCTGGTTCGCAAGGGTCGGCAGAAAAAAGTCACGAAGTCGACAGCGCCAGCATTGAAATCCTGTCCGCAACGTCGTGGTGTCTGTACCCGCGTTTACACCACAACCCCAAAGAAGCCGAACTCGGCCTTGCGCAAGGTTGCCCGGGTTCGTTTGACTAATGGCTATGTTGTGACTTCCTATATTCCTGGTGTAGGCCATAATCTTCAGGAGCACTCTGTGGTCCTGATTCGTGGCGGTCGGGTCAAAGACCTCCCGGGTGTTCGTTATCATATTGTACGCGGTACGCTCGACCTTGCTGGCGTGAAAAATCGCATGCAAGCGCGTTCGAAGTACGGCGCCAAGCGGCCGAAGTAAGCATAGGAAGAGGACGTTATGCCTAGAAGAAGAGAAGTTCCAAAACGCGTTATTCTGCCCGATCCAAAATTTGAGGATCTGTTGGTCGCCAAGTTTATTAATGGCGTCATGTCCGGTGGTAAAAAAAGTACTGCTGAGCAGATTGTTTATGGTGCATTTGATCTGGTCGCTGAACGGTCGGGGGCGAACCCCCTTGAGACGTTTAAAACGGCCATGGACAATCTGCGTCCTCTGGTTGAAGTTAAGTCTCGACGTGTCGGTGGCTCAACTTACCAGGTTCCGGTTGAAGTTGCTCCCTCACGACGGACTGCTATGGCAATACGTTGGTTGATTACCTATGCTCGTCAGCGCAATGAAAAGACTATGCGCGAACGGCTGGCGGGTGAGTTCATGGACGCTGCTGCTGGTCGTGGCTCAGCCATGAGAAAAAGAGAAGATACGCACCGTATGGCTGAGGCCAACAAGGCGTTCGCTCATTATCGCTGGTAATCTGATCGACTGCGTATCGGGAGAAACGAAGTGGCACGTCAAGTAAGTTTGAAAAAAACCCGTAATATCGGGATTATGGCGCATATCGACGCTGGCAAGACCACCACAACTGAACGGATTCTCTTTTACACTGGAGTCTCTCACAAGATCGGTGAAGTCCACGACGGTGCGGCAACGATGGACTGGATGGAGCAAGAGCAGGAGCGAGGTATCACGATTACCTCTGCTGCTACAACTTGTATGTGGTCGGACCATCGGATCAATATTATTGATACGCCTGGTCATGTTGACTTTACTATTGAGGTAGAGCGTTCTCTAAAGGTACTCGACGGTGCTGTGGCGGTTTTCTGCTCGGTGGGAGGTGTTGAGCCTCAGTCTGAAACGGTTTGGCGTCAGGCTGATAAATATCATGTCCCGCGGATAGCCTTTGTTAATAAGATGGACCGTATCGGCGCTAACTTTCAAAATGGTGTTGAGATGATGCGCGATCGTCTTGGCGCCAATCCCGTTCCGATTCAGCTTCCAATAGGCTCTGAGGAAAACTTTAAGGGTTGTATTGACCTGGTTCAGATGAAGGCTCTCTTATGGCACGATGAAGCTATGGGCGCTGAGTACGATGTGGCAGATATCCCGGCGGACCTGTTGGACGAAGCTGACATGGCTCGCGAGGCCATGCTTGAAGAAGTCTGCTCGCATGATGATGATTTAATGGAGAAATACCTGGGTGGTGAAGAGCTCACAGTCGCGGAGATAAAATTCGGAATCCGTAAAGCAACCATGGGGCTGCATATCAATCCTGTACTTTGTGGAAGTGCCTTTAAAAATAAGGGCGTTCAGACACTGTTAGATGCAGTTGTTGATTATATGCCTTCTCCTCTTGATGTCCCGCCAATTCAGGGCTTGAATCCTGATAATGGTGAGCCTCTAGAGCGTCCCGCCAGTGATGATTCTCCATTTTCTTCGCTTGCATTTAAGGTCATGACCGACCCCTTTGTTGGCCAGTTAACTTTCTTTAGGGTTTATTCTGGTGTTGCTGAATCAGGCTCTACTGTTCTCAATTCGACAAAGGGCAAGAAAGAGCGTTTCGGTCGGTTGCTGAAAATGCATGCAAATAAACGTGAAGAGATTAAGCAGGTCTATGCTGGTGATATTGCTGCAGCTGTAGGCTTGAAATATACAACGACAGGTGATACCCTCTGCGACCCGAGTAAGCCTTCGCTGCTTGAGTCGATGGATTTTCCGGAGCCGGTTATTCACCTCTCCGTTGAGCCCAAAACCAAGACTGATCAGGAAAGAATGGGAGTTGCTCTCGGTAAGCTTCTGTCTGAGGATCCCTCGTTGCGTGTTCGGACTGACGAAGAGACCGGGCAGACAATCCTCTCAGGGATGGGCGAGCTCCATCTTGAAGTTATTGTTGATCGAATGAAGCGCGAATTTAAGGTTGAGTGCAATATTGGCGCTCCGCAGGTTGCCTATCGTGAATCAATCACAAAGACGGTAGAAGTTCAGGGCAAGTTTGTTCGTCAGTCCGGTGGTCGCGGCCAGTATGGCGACTGTTGGTTGCGTCTTGAGCCAGGTGAGCCAGGTGAAGGGTTTACTTTTGTCGATGCGGTTAAGGGTGGTGTTATCCCACGTGAATATATTCCTGCCGTCGGGAAGGGTGCTCAGGAAGCTTCTGAGAATGGAGTCCTTGCGGGATTCCCGATTGTCGATATCAAGGTAACCGTTTTTGACGGTTCCTATCATGATGTTGACTCAAATGAGATGGCATTTAAGATCGCCGGCTCCATGGGTTTCAAGGCCGGTGCGGCCAAGGCATCTCCGATACTGCTTGAGCCGATTATGTCAGTTGAGGTTGTCGTCCCCGAGGAATATATGGGCGATGTTATCGGCGACTTGAATAGCCGTCGTGGTCGTATTATGGGTATGCAGTCCCGTGGGGGTGCCCAGATTGTCGATTCTGAGGTTCCGCTTTCGAGCATGTTTGGGTATTCAACAGACTTGCGCAGCGCCACTCAGGGGCGTGCGACCTATACGATGACCTTTGATCATTACGACCAAGTTCCAAAGGCAATCAGTGAAGAAATTATAGCCAAGGTCAAAGGCCAATAAGGTACTGACGACAAGGGAGATTTATCATGGCTAAAGCAAAATACGAGAGGGTCAAACCGCACGTCAATATCGGGACCATCGGTCACGTTGACCACGGTAAGACAACTCTGACCGCCGCTATTACTAAAGTTCTGTGCGAGAAGTCGGGTGAAGGCACATTCAAGGCCTTTGACCAGATTGATAATGCGCCTGAAGAGCGCGAGCGCGGCATTACTATCGCCACCGCTCACGTCGAGTATGAAACCGAAAATCGCCACTATGCTCATGTTGACTGCCCCGGCCACGCCGATTATGTCAAGAATATGATCACTGGTGCGGCACAGATGGACGGCGCCATTCTCGTTGTTTCGGCCGCCGACGGTCCGATGCCCCAGACACGTGAGCATATTCTGCTTGCCCGTCAGGTTGGTGTCCCTGCTATGGTGGTATTCCTCAACAAGGCCGACATGGTTGACGATGAGGAGCTGCTTGAGCTGGTCGACATGGAGATTCGCGAGCTGCTCTCCAGTTACGATTTCCCGGGCGACGATATCCCGATCATTGCAGGTTCGGCTTTGGCTGCCCTTGAAGGTCGCGATGATGAAATCGGCAGAGACAAGGTTCTTGAACTGATGGCAGCCGTCGATGCGTATATCGCTGAACCTGAGCGCGCCATCGACAAGCCCTTCCTGATGCCGGTCGAAGACGTCTTCTCGATCTCCGGTCGTGGTACAGTTGCAACCGGTCGTGTCGAGCGCGGTATTGTCAAAGTGCAGGATGAGATTTCGATCGTCGGCATGAAGGACACCCAGAAGACAGTCGTTACCGGAATCGAGATGTTCCGTAAGCTGCTTGATCAGGGTCAGGCTGGAGACAACTGCGGTATTCTTCTGCGCGGCGTCAAGCGTGAAGATATCGAGCGCGGCCAGGTTCTGGCCAAGCCCGGCAGCATTACCCCGCACACCAAATTCAAGGCGGAGTGCTACATCCTGACCAAGGAAGAGGGTGGTCGTCATACCCCGTTCTTCAAGGGATACCGTCCTCAGTTTTATTTCCGTACCACCGACGTGACCGGGGTTGTGACCCTTCCCGAAGGCACCGAGATGGTAATGCCAGGCGACAATATCGCCGTTGTTGTAGACCTGATCACCCCGATCGCCATGGATAAAGAGCTGCGTTTCGCAATCCGCGAAGGTGGCCGTACCGTTGGTGCTGGTGTTGTCAGCGAAGTCATCGAGTAGGAAGAGATTATGTCTACCCAAAAAATCAGAATTCGCTTAAAAGCATACGATCACAACCTTCTTGATCAAGCTGTGGCTGAAATCGTTGATACAACCAAGCGTACAGGATCACGCCTTGTTGGTCCCATCCCTTTGCCAACAGTAATCAATAAGTATTGTGTTCTTCGGGGACCTCATGTTGACAAGAAGAGTCGTGAGCAGTTTGAGATCCGGACCCACAAACGTCTGCTTGATATCATGGAGCCGACTCAGCAGACTGTCGATGCCCTGATGAAGCTCGACCTTTCTGCCGGGGTTGATGTCGAGATCAAGCTCTAAATTTGAGTCATTTTAGTTTCAGTTAAGGGCATTACAGATGATCAACGGAATTTTAGGGAAAAAGATTGGCATGACACAGGTCTATGCCGCAGATGGCCAACGCATCGCTGTAACCGCGATTGAAGCGGGACCCTGTGTTGTATTGCAGAAGAAGACCGCTGAGACTGATGGATACACTGCTGCTCAGGTTGGTTTTCTTTCGAAACGCGCAGAGCGTGTGAATAAGCCGGAGATGGGGCACTTTAAGAAGGCGGGGATGGGAGCATTCTCTCATGTTCGCGAGTTTCCGATAGCTGGGGGTGATTGCAGCGTAGGCGATCAAATAACCTGCTCCATCTTTACAATCGGTGACCGTATTGATGTGACTGGAACCAGTAAGGGTAAGGGGTTCCAGGGTGTAATCAAACGTTGGAAATTTTCCGGGGGAAGAAGTACTCACGGCTCTACCTTCCATCGTGCACCAGGATCGATTGGTATGTCTGCGTGGCCTTCTCATGTTTTTAAAGGCAAGAAAATGCCTGGGCAAATGGGTAACGAACAAGTTACAACCCATAATCTGGTTGTTGTGGATGTGCGTCCTGAGCAAAATTTGATTCTGGTTCAGGGTGCGGTACCTGGCCCCAAAAATGGAATTGTGTCGATTCGCAAGGGAATTAAAGCCTAAAAGGCTCCCGGGCGACAGGAGATAGGTAAATGGCAACAGTAACAGTATACGATCTTGATAGGAAGCAGGTTGGCGAGCGTGAGTTGGCGGACGAGGTATTTAATACCGAAGTCAAAAAATATTTGCTGCACGACATGGTGCGTTATCAGCTAGCTGCTCGTCGTCAAGGTACCGCGGCGGTGAAGTCTCGCGGTAAGGTTGCCGGAGGCGGCAAGAAACCGTTTAAGCAAAAAGGGACCGGCAATGCTCGTCAGGGCACTATCCGCGCACCTCATTTTGTCGGTGGTGGCGTTGCTTTTGGCCCTCAGCCGCGGTCATATGAATTCAAACTGAACCGTAAGGTTAAGAAGTCTGCTTTGTGCAGCGCGCTCTCTGCCCGATATCAGGCTGAAAAGTTGACCGTGCTCGATGCTATCGAACTTTCGGTAATTAATACCAAGGCAGTTGCTGATATGCTCAAACGTTTTGAACTTGTCGGAACTCTGATTGTCATTGATCAGGCAGACCCGAAGGTCGAGCTCTCAGCGCGCAATCTCAAGAATGTAAAGGTTTTGCGTGCTGACGGAGTTAATGTGTACGACGTCCTTAGGTACCCTAATCTAGTACTCACAAGTGCCGCCGTGAGCCAGATCGAAGGAGCGTTGGAAAAATGAAACCCTTGCACCAGATTATCCGTAAGCCGCTGATCTCTGAGAAGGCTAATCTTCTTAAGGAAGAGGCAAATGTTGTCGCATTTGAGGTTGGGCGTGAAGCGAATAAAATCGAGATAAAGGCCGCTGTAGAACAGGCATTCGATGTCAAGGTCAAATCTGTTAAAACTATTTTGTGCCGTGGCAAAGTTAAGCGAGTAGGTGTCAATTACGGCCAGCGCAATAATTGGAAAAAAGCCTATGTGACCCTCGCTGAGGGAAGCAATATCGATTTTTATGGCGTATAATGCCACGCGCATAGCCGTAACGGAGTAAAGACGATGGGTATAAAGAAATTTAATCCGACCTCAGCGGGTCGGCGGCATATGGCTTCTTCGACCTTCGCGGAAGTAACGACCTCGACACCAGAAAAATCACTTCTGGCACCATTGACAAAATCGGGTGGACGTAATAATAATGGTCGGATTACCAAGCGACATACTGGCGGTGGCCATAAGCGCAAGTATCGGGTCGTTGATTTCCGTCGAGACAAGAAAGACGTCCCTGCGCGAGTGGCGACAATCGAATATGATCCGAACCGATCGGCACGTATAGCGTTGCTGCACTATGTGGATGGTGAGAAGCGTTATATTCTTGCGCCGAATGGTCTGAATGTCGGTGACCAGGTTGTTGCAAGTGAATCAGCCGACATCAAACCTGGGAACGCAATGAGTATTCGTTCAATTCCTCTCGGCACCTGGGTTCATAATGTCGAGATGAAGATTGGTGGCGGAGGCCAGCTTGCTCGTAGTGCGGGCACGTATGCTGCTATTGCGGCCAAGGAAGGCCGCTACGCTCAACTGCGTCTTCCCTCTGGCGAGGTTCGGTTGATACTTCAGGAGTGTCTTGCATCTATAGGCCAGGTCGGCAACCTTGATTTTGAGAATATCAAACTGGGTAAGGCCGGGCGTGCGCGGTGGCTCGGTAGGCGCCCTCAGTCTCGTGGCGTTGCCATGAACCCGGTTGATCACCCGCATGGTGGTGGCGAGGGTAAGAGCTCAGGCGGACGACATCCTGTGACTCCCTGGGGTGTCCCGACCAAGGGTTACAAGACTCGGTCCAACAAACGCACAGATAAATTTATCGTTCGTCGCCGTAATAAGAAGTAATTAATTAAGATAGATGCAGTAGGAGAGGATCGTGGCTAGATCAATTAAGAAGGGACCTTTTGTGGACGAATGTCTGCTGCGCAAGGTCGATCTCGAGGGTGAGCCGAATCGCAGTAAGGTTGTTAAGACCTGGTCACGCCGTTCGACTATTATCCCAGAATTTGTTGGGTCAACATTTGCCGTGCATAACGGCAAGAAATTCATTCCTGTGTTTGTTTCCGAAAATATGGTCGGGCACAAATTGGGCGAGTTTTCCCCAACACGGACCTACTACGGCCACGGTGCCGATAAGAAAGGCAAGGTCCGTAAGTAAGGACCGGCCGCGTAACAGGAGTTCCACATGGAATCTGTAGCTAAGCTGAGAAATGTTCGCCTTTCTCCAAGAAAGGCGAGACTTGTTGTCGATTTGGTCCGAGGTAAGGGGATTCAGGAGGCGTTCAATACTCTCCAGTTCTCTCCACAGAAGACTGCGCCAATACTTTCTAAATTACTGAAGTCTGCTGTTGCAAACGCTGAGCAGAAGGGTGTATCAGATGTCGACCAGTTGTTCATTAAGACTGCAAGTGTCGATCAGGGCCCTGTCTTGAAGCGTTTCATTCCTCGTGCTCAGGGGCGCGCCAGCAAAATTCGCAAGCCGACCAGCCACATTACTGTGGTTCTGGCCGTTAAGTAAGACGCCAAGGAGGTGACCCGTTGGGCCAGAAAGTTCATCCGATAGGATTTCGTCTCGGGATTAACCGGACCTGGGAGTCCAGGTGGTATGCTGATTCCGATTACAGCGAAAAGCTACACGCTGATTTGAAGTTACGCAACTTCCTTAAAAAGCGCCTTTACCATGCGGGTATCTCCAAGATTGAACTGGAGCGTGCTGCAAATAAGGTTAAGGTTAACATCTTTGCTGCACGCCCCGGAATTATCATTGGTAAGAAGGGTGCTGAGGTTGAAGAACTCAAACGTGACCTTGCTAAGCTGACTGACGATGAGTGTTTTATTAATATTCAGGAGGTTCGTAAGCCTGAAATTGATGCTCAACTGGTTGCTGAAAGCGTTGCACTGCAGATGGAGCGTCGAGTCGCATTTCGACGTGCTATGAAGCGGAGTGTCAGCATGGCACTTAAGTTCGGTGCTCAGGGGATCAAGATTGAATGTTCTGGCCGTCTCGGTGGTGCCGAGATGAGCCGTCGCGAGTGGTACCGTGAAGGGCGGGTGCCTCTGCACACCCTGCGTGCCGATATCGACTACGGTTTTGCCGAAGCCAAGACGACCTATGGAATTATCGGTGTCAAGGTCCTCATCTTTAAAGGTGAAGTCTTTGGCAAAGATCAGCCCGCTGGCTGATAGCAGGAGTTTTACACGATGTTAATGCCAAAGAAAGTAAAACACAGAAAGCAATTTACCGGTCGCATGACGGGTGCTGCCAGCCGAGGGAACGAAGTTAACTTCGGCGATTACGGTTTGCAGGCCCTTGATTGTGGTTGGCTTACAGCCCGACAACTTGAAGCGGCCCGTCGTGCCATGACGCGTTACATCAAGCGTGGCGGTAAAATTTGGATTCGTACCTTTCCGCATAAACCATTGACCAGCAAGCCCGCTGAAACTCGGATGGGTAAAGGTAAGGGCTCTCCCGAAAAATGGGTTGCAGTGGTTAAACCTGGGCATATCATTTATGAAATGCAAGGCGTTGATGAGGATATCGCACGCGAAGCTTTCCGCTTGGCCGCTCACAAGCTGCCGATGAAAACTAAGTTTGTGAAAAGAGAGGCTGGCACTGATGAAAGCTAATGAAATCAAAGACCTCAGTGTTGAGGCGCTGCATGCTAAAGCCGTAGAGCTTGAACGAGAAATGTTCAATCTGCGATTTCAACTTCATACCGGGCACCTTGAGAATTCGGCCAAGTTGTCCCAGATTCGAAAGGATGTCGCCCGCGTCAAGACTGTCCTGAATCAGAAACTTGATGCCTGAGGTGAGGGAAACAATGGACACACAGCGTGGAACCCGGAGCACCCGGATTGGTATTGTGGTCAGTGACAAAATGGATAAAACCGTTGTTGTGCGTGTTGACCAGGTCGTAAAACACAGAATTTATAAAAAATACATCAAGCGCAGGGTTAACTGTAAGGCTCATGATGAGGCCAATAGTTGCTGCATCGGGGATAAGGTTCTGATCGTTGAGACTCGCCCACTGTCGAAAGACAAGCATTGGCGTGTCCGGGAAGTCCTTGAAAAAGCCGTAATTGCTTAGGAGAATGAACCATGATTCAGATGCAGTCCATGCTCAGTGTGGCCGACAATTCCGGGGCTAAAAAGCTCTGTTGTATTAAGGTTCCAGGTGGGTCGAAGCGTAAATATGCTGGCATCGGCGATGTTATTATCTGCAGCGTCAAAGAGGCTCTGCCGAATTCCAGGGTAAAAAAAGGTGATGTGGTGCGTGCGGTTATCGTTCGCACGGCCAAGGAAGTTCGTCGCAACGATGGTTCCTATATCCGGTTTGATAATAATTCAGCGGTAGTAGTTAACGCTGGTAATGATCCGGTTGGTACTCGTATCTTTGGACCGGTGGCCCGTGAATTGCGTGCCAAATCATTCATGAAGATCGTTTCGCTGGCCCCTGAAGTACTTTAATCAAAAGCGTTGGAGATACAAATAGATGGCAACTTTCAAATTTCATGTCAAAAAAGGCGACATGGTGAAGGTAATTTCTGGTAAGGAAAAAAGTAAGACTGGTAAAGTTTTACTTTTGTTTCCCACCAAGGGTCGCCTAGTCGTTGAAGGCTTGAATGTGATCAAGCGTCATACCCGCCCGACTCAACTTCGTCCTGAGGGTGGTATTGTCGAGAAAGAAGCAGCAATCAATATATCGAATGTTATGTTGATCTGTCCTTCTTGCAGCGAGGCTTCTCGTACTGGAATGCGTGCCATTGAAGATGGTAGCAGAGTTCGTTATTGCAAAAAATGTAACGAAATCGTCGATAAATAAACGGAGAGTTTGATGGCCAGGTTAAAACAGGCGTATCAGCAGGAACAAATTCCTGCATTGATGAAAGAGTTCCAGTATCGGAACGTCATGGAAGTTCCCAGGATTGAGAAAGTTGTCCTTAATATGGGATTGGGTGAGGCGATTCAAAACCCTAAGTTGCTCGAGTCCGCGGTTGAGGAGCTAAGCGCTATTACTGGTCAAAAGGCCATTATTACCCGCGCTAAGCGTTCTATTGCAGGGTTTAAACTTCGGGAGGATATGCCGATTGGTGCCTGTGTTACCCTGCGGCACAACCGTGCATGGGAGTTTCTTGATCGTTTGATCAATGTTGCCTTGCCTCGAGTACGTGATTTTAAGGGAGTCTCTAGTAAGGCTTTTGACGGCCGTGGCAATTATACCCTTGGTGTTCGTGAACAGCTGATTTTTCCTGAGATTGATCTAGAAAAAATTGCAAAAGTCTCTGGATTGAATATCACAATTGTAACGACAGCCAAGACCGATGAGGAAGGGCGCGCCCTGCTTACTGGTATGGGTATGCCGTTCCGGAAATAAGCGTAGGCTAGCGGAGGAAAGTTGTGGCTAAGAAGTCAATAATTGCAAAGGCCAACCGGCCGGCGAAATTTAAAGTTCGTGAGTACAACCGCTGTCCACTCTGCGGCCGTCCGCGTGCTTACTATCGTAAGTTTAACATGTGCAGAATTTGTCTGCGGAAACTGGCCAACGAGGGGAAACTCCCAGGTGTGGTCAAGTCCAGCTGGTAACAGCGCTAAGAAGGAGCTCCATCCATGTCAATGACCGATCCGATCGCGGATTTGCTTACACGTATTCGTAACGCTGGGATGGCGAGGCACGCTAAGCTTGATCTTCCCTCCAGCAACTTGAAAGTTGCTATCAGCGAAGTTCTTAAGGTGCAGGGATTTATTAAGAACTACAAAACAATCTCTGATGCTAAGCAGGGTGTTCTGCGAATTTATCTCAAATACGATGAAAATCAAACTCATGTCATCCATGAGGTCAAAAGGATCTCCACTCCCGGTTGCCGTGTTTATGTTGGTCAGGGAGAGATCCCTAGGGTCAAAAATGGCCATGGTTGTTCTATCCTTTCGACTTCGAAAGGGGTACTGGATGATGTTGCCGCCCGCCGTGAGCAGGTTGGTGGGGAAGTAATCTGCACAATCTGGTAAGCAGATTCTAGTAAAGAAGTTAAGGAGCTTCACCATGTCAAGAATCGGAAAACTTCCCGTTACTATCCCAGCTGGGGTCAAGGTTTCAATGAACGGGAACGAGATTAGTGTCCAGGGCGTCAAGGGCAGCCTGAAGCAGCTGCTTCATGAACGAGTTTGTGTCGCTGTCGAAGCGGATCAGGTTATTGTCACTCGTCCTTCGGATAGTAAAACTGATAGTGCACTTCACGGGCTCAGCCGTTCGTTGATCAGTAATATGGTCGTTGGCGTCAGCGAGGGTTTCACTCGCGTGCTTGAAATCAACGGCGTAGGTTATCGTGCTGAAATCACCGGTACAAAATTAACTTTAAGCCTTGGCTATTCGCATCCTGTGGTATACGAAGTGCCTGCCGGGATTGAAATTGAAGTCGAGAAGCAGACAAAAGTTATTATCAGAGGTATTGATAAACAATTGGTCGGTTCAGCGGCCGCCAAGATCCGTTCCTTCCGTAAGCCTGAGCCATACAAGGGTAAAGGTGTTAAATACGCTGAGGAGCGCATCCTGCGCAAAGCCGGCAAGACCGGTAAGTAACAGATAAGGAGTTCGGCCGTGGATATTGCGCAGAGCAGAAGACTTGCACGCCTTAAGCGCCAGGCGCGCGTTCGAAAAAAAGTAATAGGAACTCCAGGGCGTCCGCGTCTTTCGGTTTTCCGTAGTGCAGGGCACATTTATGCTCAAATTATTGAAGATACCAGCGGGCACACGTTAGTGGCTGCTTCAACTCTGAGTAAAGATGTAGCTAGTTCTGTAAAATTTAAAGGGAATGTCGAAGCTGCTAAGGCGGTTGGCACCGCGATTGCGAAACAAGCCTTGGCGCGGAATATCGACACTGTTGTTTTTGACCGTAACGGCTTTTTGTATCAGGGCCGCGTGCAAGCTCTTGCTGACGCTGCTCGCGAAGCCGGCTTGAAGCTCTAAGAGGAGAAGATGGTGCAACGTATCGATCCGAATGAGATGGAATTGACCGATCGGGTGATTCATATCAACCGAAATTCAAAGGTCGTTAAGGGTGGTCGTCGCTTCAGCTTTTCCGCACTGGTGGTTGTCGGTGACGGAGCTGGGCGTGTCGGCTATGGTCTCGGAAAAGCAAAAGAGGTTCCCGAGGCTATTCGTAAGGGAGTAGAGCAGGCTCGCAAGAGTTTGATCAAGGTCCCGCTTGAAGGTACAACTATTCCATATGATGTGCTTGGCAAGTTTGGTGCTGGCAAAGTACTGCTTAAGCCTGCATCTGACGGTACCGGTGTCATCGCCGGGGGAGCAGTGCGCCCCGTTCTTGAAGCTGTCGGTATTCACAACATCTTGACCAAGTGCCTGGGCTCAAATAACCCACACAACGTTGTCAAGGCGACCTTTGATGCGCTGAAAATGCTCAGAAGCCCGGCAGAGATAAAAACTCGCCGTGGCCTGTCCTGAGCCAGCCTTTTAGGTGAATTACAAGGAGACTGGCCATGTCGGCTGAAGTAAAAGTGACCCTGAAGAAAAGTCCAATTGGACGCGCTGCCTATTTCGGCAAGGTGCTCAAAGGGCTTGGCCTTAATAAACTGCAACAGACTGTTTGCCTTAAGGACACTCCTGAGATTCGTGGAATGATTCGTAAGGTTGAGCATATGGTTGTCGTTGAAGACTGATTTTCGTAGAGGACTACACGATGGATCTGAGTAATCTGCAACCGGCTCCCGGTTCAACAAAAAATAGAAAACGTATCGGACGCGGTCCAGGCTCTGGAACCGGTAAAACGTCAGGTAAAGGTCACAAAGGTCAAAAGGCGCGCAGCGGTGGCAGTATTAAGCCCGGCTTCGAGGGTGGCCAGATGCCATTACAGCGCCGGTTGCCAAAGCGTGGATTTACTCCACTGACTCGCAAGGAATATACTTTGGTCAATCTTGAAGACCTTGAAGTATTTGATGCAGGGAGTACGGTTGGTCTTGAAGCTTTCTCGAGTGTGGGGTTAGTTGGAAAGCTTAATGATGGTGTCAAGATTCTGGCTTCTGGAGACTTAACCAAAGCTTTGACAGTTCAAGCTCATAAATTCAGCAAAGCGGCCGTTGCCAAGATTGAAGCAATTGGCGGCAAGGTTGAGGTGATTTAACGTGTGGACAACGCTGCAGAATATCGTCGCCATTCCTGAACTGCGGCGCCGCATCCTCTTTACCTTGGGTATGCTTGCCGTCTATCGTGTCGGGTGTCATGTGCCGACTCCTGGCATTGACGCTCAGGTTCTTGCTAAGTTTTTTGAGGGGACTGAGGGTACTTTACTTGGGATGGTGAGTGCCTTTACCGGTGGCGCTTTACAGCGCATGACTGTTTTTGCCCTTGGCATAATGCCTTACATTAGTTCCTCGATTATCCTTCAACTTCTGACTGTCGTGTTTGAACCGATTGAGAAGCTTTCGAAGGAGGGAGAGGCTGGCAAGCGCAAGATAACCCAGTACACTCGCTATGGAACGATTGCATTGGCAGTTATCCAGGGTGCGGGTATTGCTGTTGGTCTGCAGACTATGACAGGTCCGGCAGGAGAATTGGTTGTGCCGAACCCCGGTACAGGTTTTGTTCTCATGACCATTCTGACTTTGACCGCAGGTACTGCTTTTATTATGTGGTTGGGAGAGCAGGTAACCGAGCGGGGCATTGGTAACGGGATCTCATTGATCATCTTTGCTGGGATTATAGCTGGAACTCCTGCTGCAATCGTAAACTCTCTTCGTCTAATGGATACGGGCGCAATGACGCCGGCAGTAATGCTATTCATTCTGATTCTCATGCTTGCTGTTGTTGCAGCCATCGTGTTTATGGAACGTGCCCAGCGTCGAGTTCCGATTCACTATGCTAAACGCGTTGTCGGTATGCGTAATATGGGAGGGCAGGCCAGCCATCTACCGCTGAAGATTAATATGAGCGGTGTTATCCCCCCGATTTTCGCAAGTTCAATTATTATGTTTCCTGCTACAGTGGCGAATCTGATTAATGTTCCTTGGGTGCAATCTGTGGCCGCGGTTATGACACCCGGGCACTGGATCTATACGCTTTTTTATGTTGCGTTTATTGTCTTCTTTTGCTACTTCTACACGGCTGTGACCTTTAACCCGGTCAGTGTAGCCGAAAATGTTAAGAGCCAGGGTGGCTTTATCCCCGGGGTAAGGCCTGGGAAGGAAACGTCAGATTACCTTGATATGGTCCTTGGGCGGCTGACTTTTGCTGGGGCTGTCTATGTTTCTGTCGTTTGCGTGTTGCCCACACTCTTGATTAGTAAGTTTAATGTCCCATTCTTTTTTGGGGGGACTTCTCTGTTGATTGTTGTAGGTGTCGGATTAGATACGGCTTCGCAGATTGAGGCTCATTTGATTTCACGTTCATATGAAGGTTTTATGAAAGGCGTGTCTCTCAAGGGTCGGCACGGCTGATTGAGGATCTTTTTACGATGAATATGGTTTTGCTAGGACCTCCGGGAGCAGGGAAGGGTACGCAGGCTGCTCGGCTTGTCGAGAATTTTGGAATCCCACAAATCTCTACTGGCGAGATGTTGCGTGCTGCTGTGCGAGAATCGACCCCTATGGGTCTTAGGGCTAAAGCATTCATGGATTCGGGAGCTCTGGTGACCGACGAAGTGGTTGTTGGGATAGTGCGCGAACGTCTTCAACTTGAAGATTGTTCTAATGGCTTTATTCTTGACGGATTCCCGCGAACTCTTCCCCAGGCCGACTCTTTAACCGGAGTATTGGTGGGATTAGGTAGAAAACTTGACGTGGTGGTTTCTTTGCAGGTTGATACTGACTCTTTGGTTGAGCGTTTAACAGGTCGCCGCACTTGCCGCGATTGTTCACTGGGCTTCCATATTCGGTTCGATCCGCCTGCTGTTGCCAATGTGTGCAACAGTTGTGGCGGTGAATTAGTTCAACGAGAAGATGACAAGGAAGATACCATCAGGAATCGGATGGAAGTCTACCATATGCAGACTGCGCCTCTTGAAGACTATTACCGCAAGAACGGGCTGTTGAAGACGGTAGACGGGATGGCTTCAATCGATAGCGTTCAAGGTCAGATTCTCGACATCTTGCAGGCAATTTAGCATGATAGTCGTAAAGACTTCGGCTGAATTGGAGCGGATGAGAAACTCTGGTCGAATGGTCGCTGAAGTTTTGGAACTGTTAGGGGAAAGAATTGCGCCAGGCGTGACGACCCTGGAACTTGATCGTATTGCCGAGGAACAATGTCTGAAGAGAAGGGCTATCCCTGCTTTCAAGGGGTATGGTGGCTTTCCGTTTACCATTTGTGCTTCACCTAATGATCAGGTGGTTCACGGTTTTCCCAACTCTATCCCCTTGGTAACGGGTGATATTATTAGTATAGATTTTGGTTTAATTTACGAAGGATTTTATGGAGACTCTGCTTATACTTTCGCGGTAGGCAAGATCAATGGGGAGAGGCAGAATCTTCTAGATGTAACAAAGCAATCCCTCAAAGACGGGATTGCTGCCGCTCTTCCCGGTGGACGGCTTTCGGATATCTCCCATGCGGTGCAGTCTTGTGCAGAGGCTAAGGGTTATGGCATCGTCAGGGAATTTGTAGGGCACGGTATTGGTCGCGCACTGCATGAAGATCCACAGGTCCCGAACTATGGGCCTGCGGGACGAGGTCCGCAACTGAAGCCAGGAATGACTCTGGCGATTGAGCCGATGGTCAACTTTGGATCTCCATCTGTTAAGGTTCTAGAAGACGGGTGGACGGCTGTCACGATTGATGGTGGGATATCGGCACATTTCGAGCACACGGTTGCTATAACTGATAACGGGCCGGAAATATTGACTAAACTTTAATTTTGGCTACTTCACATTTTTATCTGCCAATTAAAGATTGAAATGATTGTAACAGAGAAAAGGATCACAGGATGAAGGTTAGATCTTCGGTTAAAGAAATATGTGATAAATGTAAAGTTGTTAAGCGTAAAGGGATTGTGCGCATTATCTGCGAAAATCCTAAGCATAAGCAAAGACAGGGTTAGACCCTAGGAGGACAGGACATTGGCACGTATTGCTGGAGTCGATTTACCGCGTAACAAGCGTATTGAAGTGGCTATGACCTATGTGTATGGGATTGGACGCACTTCTTCGCAAAAGATTCTTGCGTCTGCTGGCGTAGATCTGAATACCCGCACTGATGATTTGACGGAAGCTGAATTAGCGAAAATTCGTGAGATCATGAATGTGGATTACCAAGTTGAGGGCGACCTTCGTCGTGAGGTCACCATGAATATCAAACGGTTGATGGATCTCGGTTGCTATCGCGGCCTACGCCATCGTAAAGGGCTACCTTGTCGCGGTCAGAAGACCAAGACAAATGCCCGGACTTGTAAAGGTCCTAAAAAGACCGTTGCCGGCAAGAAAAAGTAAGCGGGAGCTACCATGGCTAAGTCAGGTAAAAAAGTTGTCAGGAAGAAGGTTGAGAAAAAGAATATTGCACGCGGTGTCGTACATATTCAGTCTACCTTCAACAATACTATTGTTACAATCTGTGATCCTGCCGGGAATGTAATTGCCTGGTCTACATCGGGTGCTAAGGGCTTCAAGGGGTCGCGTAAGAGTACCCCTTTTGCTGCGCAGATGGCTGCTGAAGATGCCGCCATTAAAGCAAAGGAGCATGGGATGAGAACGGTCGAGGCCTATGTGAAGGGACCCGGGAGCGGACGTGAGTCTGCCCTACGTGCTCTTTCGCTGGCGGGTCTGACTGTGACAATGATTAAAGATGTAACACCCATTCCCCATAACGGTTGTCGTCCGCCGAAACGTCGTCGCGTTTAAGCGGTAAGGAGGAAGAAGTTGGCTAGGTATTCCGGAGCTGTCTGTCGTCAGTGCAGAAGAGAAAGCGCTAAGCTGTTCCTTAAGGGGGACCGGTGCTATACAGATAAATGTGCTATTGAGCGTCGTAATTATGCCCCAGGGCAACATGGACAACGTCGTACCAAGGTTACTGAGTACGGTCTGCAGTTACGCGAGAAGCAAAAGGTTAAGCGGACTTATGGTCTGCAGGAGAAACAATTCCGTCTTTACTTCGCTAAGGCCGATCGTATGAAAGGTGTTACCGGGGAAAACCTGCTGGTTCTCCTGGAACGTCGACTTGACAGCATAGCTTATCGTCTCGGTTTTTCTGTTTCGCGCTCACAGGCACGTACGCTCGTTCGTCATGGTCATTTCCATGTTAACGGCAGTAAAGTTAATATCCCTTCCTACCTTGTGCGTCCCGGGGATGTTGTCGAACTGCGTGAGAAGAGTCGCGAAATTGTTACTTTCAACGAAGCGCTCGACAGTGTCATGCGCCGTGGTGTTCCTTCTTGGGTTGAACTTGATCGTGAAAAATTCAAGGGTACCATTAAGGCTCTGCCGGTTCGTGACGAGTTGACCACGCCTGAATTCCAGGAACAACTGATAGTCGAACTGTATTCGAAATAACAGTCTGTCTTATCCTGTTGTTTTGCGAGGGAGTGCACCATTATGTATAAAAACTGGAGAGATCTGATCAAACCCTCGCGGTTGCAGATCGATGCAGATACGCTGACTGATTCGTACGGTAAGTTTGTTGCTGAGCCTCTTGAGCGTGGTTTTGGAACCACCCTTGGGAATTCTCTTCGCAGGGTTCTGCTCTCATCCCTACAGGGAGCAGCCATAACCTCGATGCGTATCAAAGACGTACAACATGAATTTTCAAGTGTTGCTGGTGTGACTGAAGATGTCACAGATATCCTTTTGAACCTCAAAGGGGTAAAGGTTCGTTTACATGGCCATGACCCTCGCAATATTCGTATTGTAAAAAAGGGTGCGGGTACCGTTAAGGCAGGCGACATCATCACTGATGGTAATGTCGAAATCTTGAATCCCGACCATCACATTGCAACCTGTGACAAAGAAGCGGATCTTGAAATAGATATGACCGCCGCAATGGGTAAGGGCTACGTTCCTTCTGAACGGAACCGTGTTGAAGACTCACCGGTAGGTACGATTGCTATTGACGCAATCTTTACCCCGATTAATAAGGTCAACTATACCGTTTCGAACGCTCGTGTTGGTCAGATGACAGACTATGACAAACTGACGCTTGAGGTTTATACTGATGCGAGCGTACGTCCAGATGACGCTGTAGCGTATGCCTCCAAAATTCTTAAAGAGCAATTACAGGTTTTTATTAATTTTGACGAATCAGATGAGCCACAGATCGTTGAAACTGATGAAGTCAGTAGCCGTATCAACGAGAATCTTTATCGCTCAGTTGAAGAACTCGAGCTTTCAGTCCGTAGCGCCAACTGTCTGAAAAATGCCCAAATCAATATGATTGGCGAGTTGGTTCAGCGGTCCGAAGCTGAGATGCTCAAGACTCAGAACTTCGGTCGCAAGTCCCTTAATGAGATCAAAGATATTCTTTCCGAGATGGGACTGACTCTTGGAATGAAGACCGATGGTTTTCCAGATCCTGAATATTTAAAATTGATCCAACAGGGTCAGGACGAAGAATAATCGTCCCTCTGTGAAGTTACGAAAGGATAAACGTAATGCGTCACAATAAAATTGGTAGACGTCTTGGGCGTGGCCCGTCGCATCGCGCGCACATGATGGCCAATATGATGACTTCCCTGTTTGAGTTTGAGAAACTGTCGACGACAGTTACTCGCGCGAAAGAGCTTCGTCGTATCGCTGAGCGGATGATTACCCTGGCCAAGCGCGGTGATTTAAATTCTCGTCGTCAGGTTCTTAAGGTCATTCATGACCGAAAGATTGTTGCTAAGTTGTTCGATACGATTGCACCTCGCTATCAGGAACGAGAAGGTGGCTATACGCGTATTATGCGTCTCAATCCTCGCGTGGGTGATAATGCGCCCATGTCGATTATTGAATTGGTTGAGGCGGAGTTGACGTTAAAGCCTAAAAAGGCTGTGACAAAAATAGACCAACCCAAATTAGCTGCTGATGTCGCTCCTGTCGTTGAAAAAGATGTTGAACTGACGGCCGAGGTCTCATCCGAAGAGGAAAAAGCAGAAGGCTGATAGCTCCTCGCATAGAAATATTCCAGGCGGGACAGGGAGCGAAAGTTCTCTGTCCCGTTTTGTTTTGTTTTTAAATTTCGCGTACGCGGTGTAAGGTTTTGTGCGGGGGACATCCCAACCTCATAAAAATACCGGTTAGATCGTCTTTAATTGACTATGGAGGTTTTCATGCAGGAACAGAGAATGCAGGTTCTTCTCGGGTCGGTACGAAAGCTTTTGCGTCGTGGTGCCACCCCTAATCTGCGCAAGGCCTTGGCTAAGATTCATCCTGCAGATATCGCTCATCTCTTTCTCTATCTTGACCTCAAAGATCAAACTTTACTTCTTAGCCTGATTTCTGATAAGTCGCGTGCCGCCGATGTTCTTTCTGAACTCGACTGGTCAGAGGGTGCGCATCTACTTGAAAAAATAGATCGTGAGACCATTATTGCCATTTTGCAAGAGATGGCGGATGACGATATCGTAGAATTATTACGGAATATGCCTGATGAGTTGGCCGAGGAAATTCTGTCAGCCCTGCAAAGCGAGCATTCAGATGATATAGAACAATTGCTTGGTTATGATGAAGATACGGCCGGTGGTATCATGTCGACCGATGTTTTCTCTCTCGATCAAAATCTTAGCGTAAGTCAGGCGATAGACGCCCTGCAGGGTGCTGAAGAGTTTGAGATGGTCTTCTATGTTTACGTCACCGATGAGCATAATCATCTGGTTGGAGTCCTCTCTTTACGCCAGTTACTGACAGTTCCCCCTTCGACCTGTTTGAAAGATATCATGACGACCGATGTTATCAGGGTTCGGACCGATATGGATCAGGAAGAGGTTGCCGGGCTGGTCGCTAAATACAATATTCTCGGCATTCCGGTCGTCGATGAAATCGGCAAACTGATGGGAATAGTCACTGTCGATGACGTCATCGATGTTATGCGTGAAGAGGCCAACGAAGATATTTTCAGGATGGCCGGTACCAGCCAGGAAGAACTCATGTATGGCAATAAGGCTTTTCAGGTTGCCAGATTGCGATTGCCCTGGTTACTGACGACCCTCTGTGGCGGGGTTCTGACCGGGTTTCTGATGTGGGTTTTTAGGGCCACGCTTGAGCAGGCGATCTCGCTCATATCATTCATCCCTGTTATTACCGGGATGGGAGGGAACGTCGGCGGTCAGACTTCGACGATCGTGGTGCGCGGCTTCGCCACCGGGCGGATCGATTTTTCCATGTTGCGCAAGATTTTTTTCAGGGAGCTAAGAGTCGGCTTAATTATGGGCTCCATCTGTGGCATGACCATTGCCGCGGTTGCTTATGTTTGGCACCATAATCTGTACCTGGGCCTTGTTGTTGGCGTTGCTATGGCCGTTGCTATCTCTGTTGCTGCTTGCATGGGTGTTTTAGCTGCCTCTTTTTTCAAAAAAGTCGGTATTGACCCCGCGATCGCAGCCAGTCCCTTTGTTCAAACAGTCAATGATATAACCGGGATCTTAATCTATTTTTCAACGGCTACTTTTTTCCTCGTACATCTAACCTAACCCGGGAGGTTGGATGGTGCGGCGTGTGCCACACAATAGCCCTGCGATTATGTTGCGGCAGATCAATTATGGGGAAGCGGACTTGGTAGTTTCTTTTCTGTCCCCGACACACGGGCTGTTGCGAGGGTACGCACGTGGTGGGCGCAAAAGTGTGAAGCGCTTTGGCCCAGCTCTAGAACCGTTCACTCAAATCGAAATTCGCTGGCAGGCAGGTCTTGGTGACCTGTTGACGTTGCTGGACGCCGACTTGATTGACGCACGCCGCGGGTTACGTCAATCTTTGCCGCAACTGGCCCTGGCGAGTTATTGTGTTGAGTTAATCGAGATGCTGCTTCAGGAAGGAGATCCGCAGCCGGATATCTTTAGTTTGATGGCGGGCTGTCTCGATTTTCTTGCAGACGGTGGTGGCACTCAACTGGCCAGACTTCTATTTGAAATCCGACTCGTCAAGCATCTTGGCTATATTCCCCACCTCCTTCATTGCAGTGAATGTTTTGTTCGATTCGAGGAGGCTTTGATCGCGTTCGATCCTCTTCGAGGAGGAAGCCTCTGTCGCTCTTGTGCTGCAGGCGCTTCACAGCTTGAAGTTGGGGTCGGAACCCTCGGGAGTCTTTCGCGTGCATTGCAAACGCCCATTGATCTCTTTGCGGGGTTTCAATTTGGGGGCAGAACGTTGAGAGATGGGGCGGCAATGATGAACCTGGTGCTTCAATTGATCCTTCCGCGAGTTCCCAAATCACAACGTTTTCTGCAGCAAACATTGAGTCCTGCCGATCCTTGACATCCCCTATATCGGGGGCTAAACTGCGCGCACCAAAAATTACCAGAACAGGATTTTTCACGTCGCTGCTAGCGTCAGCATGATCAATAATGGAGGACCCGTGACTTTTCAGAACCTGATACTTTCTCTGCAGAACTACTGGGCGCAGCAGGGATGCTTGATTCAACAGCCCTATGATATGGAAAAAGGCGCTGGCACATTCAACCCCGCAACCTTTCTGCGTGTGCTGGGACCGGAGCCGTGGAAAGTCGCTTACGTCGAACCCTCACGCCGGCCGACTGACGGTCGCTATGGAGAGAATCCGAATCGCCTTCAACACTATTATCAATTTCAGGTCATTCTCAAACCCTCACCGCAGAATATTCAGGATCTTTACCTGAATTCATTGAAGAGTTTCGGCATCGATCCCAGAGACCATGATATCCGTTTTGTGGAGGATGACTGGGAATCTCCGACTCTTGGAGCCTGGGGCCTGGGTTGGGAAGTTTGGCTTGATGGGATGGAAATTACTCAATTCACCTACTTTCAACAGGCGGGAGGCATTGACCTGAAACCTGTCTCCGGTGAAATTACCTACGGTATCGAACGAATCGCCATGTATATTCAAGGGGTTGACAATGTTTATGACCTTGAATGGACTGACGGCATTAAGTATGGAGATATTCATCATCAGACCGAGGTTGAGTTCTCTAAGTACAACTTTGAAGAAGCGGATACCTCCATGCTTTTTCAACTCTTTGATATGTATGAAAAAGAGTGTGTTCGTCTGGCTGAAAAAGAGTTGGTTTTCCCGGCTTACGATTTTGTCCTCAAAGGGTCACATGCCTTTAACCTGCTCGATGCGCGCAGTGCGATATCGGTGACTGAACGCGCCGGTTATATCGGACGTGTCCGGAACCTGGCTAAAATCTGTGCTGAGGGCTACGTTAAACAACGAGAGAAACTCGGGTTTCCATTGTTGAAGGGGTGAGCTTTTGTGACTAAGAGGGTGCGCCCTTTTTCGACTGGAGAATAGAATGTCCGCAGAACTTTTTCTTGAAATTGGCACCGAAGAGATCCCCGCAGGCCTGATCCCCAAAGCATTGGCAGACATGCAGCGACTCCTGATCAAAGAGTTTGATCAGGCCCGGATTTCATACGGGCAGATCCAGACCTTTGCTACGCCCCGGCGCCTGTGCATCTCCGTTGCCGGTGTGGCACGTCAGCAAAAACGCCTGGAACTTGAAGTGACCGGTCCGCCAGCCCGCATCGCTTTTGACGCAGAGGGGAAGCCGACCAAGGCTGCCGAAGGTTTTGCCCGTACCAACGGGGTAGAGGTGTCAGAGCTAACGACCATCGAAACCCCGAAAGGGGCCTATCTGTTTATTTCCAAGGTGATTGAGGGCGGTGAGTCTTTGGCACAGTTGCCGACCATACTCGAATCGGTCATCAGCAATATTCCGTTTCGTAAATCAATGCGCTGGAAGGATCTCGATGTCCGTTTTGCACGACCGATACACTGGTTGGTTGCGCTCTACGGTGGAGAGGTTTTGCCGGTTGTGTTTGGAGATGTCCACAGTGGAAATCTCTCCCGCGGCCACCGTTTCATGGCACCTAACGCGTTTCCCGTTGCTGATCTGGCAGACTACCTGGCCAAGGCTGAGGCGCATCATGTCATTCCGCAGATTGAAAAACGGCGCGGCCTGATTGAGGCACAGATGGAAGAGATCGCCCAAAAACTTGGTGGGCGGATCAACCCTGATCCCGCCCTGCTCGAAGAGGTCAGCTATCTGGTTGAGACTCCGAAAGCTCTGGTTGGTACGATCGAAGCGCGCTTTTTGGCTCTGCCACCCGAACTCCTGATTACCAGTATGCGTGAGCATCAGCGTTACTTTACCCTGGTCGATGCCGAGGGCAGGTTGATGCCCCATTTCATCACCATCGCCAACACCATCCCACGCAATCCTCTGGTCGTCATCGCCGGGAATGAGCGCGTTCTGCGCGCGCGGCTGTCCGATGCAATGTTCTTCTGGCAAGAAGATCAAAAAAAGCCGTTAGAATCACGGCTTGAAGCACTCAAGAAGGTCGTTTATCAGGCGAAACTCGGCACCAGCTTCGAGAAGATCGAACGCTTCCGTACCCTGTCCAGCGAAATGGCCACTAATTTGAATCCAGCGATCAAGGGTCTGGTGGAACGTGCCGCCCTTTTGGCCAAGTGTGACCTTGAAACCGGAATGGTTTATGAATTCCCAGAGTTACAAGGCGTCATGGGCCGTGAATATTCTCTGCTGGAGAAAGAAGACCCGCGCGTCTCGCTGGCCATCTTCGAACATTACCTGCCGACTCAGGCGGGCGGAGAACTGCCGTCGGATGATGTTGGTGCTTTCGTCTCCCTGGCCGACAAGATCGATACCCTCTGTGGTTGCTTCTCGGTTGGTCTCATCCCAACCGGCACTGCCGACCCTTATGCGCTGCGACGCGCAACCATTGGCATTCTCGCGATTATTCTGGAACGGAACTACGTTGTTTCAATTCCGACTCTGGTCGCGCGTAGCCTGCATCTGCTTGAGAAAAAAGCTGAGCGCCCGCTGGCGGTCATCGCGGCCGAAGTGGTCGAATTTATCCGTCTGCGGCTGGTTAATATGTTGACCAGTCAGGGATATCCAGCTGAGGTGGTTGATGCAGTTCTGAGTGCCAGTTTTGACCAGCCAGGGGATGCCCTGGCCCGGGTGAAGGCCCTGACCGAGTTGAAAGGTCGCGATGATTTTGAACCCCTCGCCGCTGCTTTCAAACGCGTGGTCAATATTATCAAGGGGGGCGTCGTTGAGGTTGTCGATCCTTCCCTGTTTGAAACAGAAAGTGAAAAAGTCCTGCATCAGCAGCTGATAGCAGTTCAGAACGGGTTGAAACAACTTGTGGATGCTGCAGATTACTCCAAAGCTCTGATAACTATCGCCGGGCTTCGACCTGCGGTCGATGCCTTCTTTGACGGGGTTATGGTTATGGCCGAAGATGAAAAGGTGCGCATCAATCGGTTGGCTCTGTTAACCTCAGTCTCGCGGCTCTTTACTGATATAGCGGATTTTTCGAAGATATCAGCCTGAGTTTCGGGCGGCGGCGGGCACTGTCGCACGAAACCTGAATTCCCGCAGCACGACGTCGATTTCAGACTATACTTATTATTGATGGCCGATACCGGTCATCTCCCGGGAGGCTCACAATGATGAAGCTCCGGTTCAATCGTCTTCGCAATCGGTATGAGAGTGCCAATGTTGAGGCATGATTGTGCTTGGGCTTTTATCATTTGATCTTCGGGTGATGTAGGCTTTTCGGTCTTTTTATTTGAGGTTAGAGACCTAACGTAGAGGAGTGGTTGATATGACAAAGTATGTGTATTTTTTTGGGGGAGGCCAGGCCGACGGAGCAAGCGGCATGCGCAATCTGCTCGGGGGCAAAGGTGCCAATCTCGCTGAAATGACCTCCATCGGTCTGCCGGTCCCTGCCGGTTTCACTATAACTACCGAGGTCTGTACTGCCTTTTATGCCAACGACCGTCAGTATCCTGCAGGGCTGATTCAGGAGGTGTCTGAGCATATGGCGCGGGTTGAGCAGTTGATGGGAAAAAAGTTTGGTGACCGCACCAATCCTCTCCTGGTTTCTGTGCGTTCCGGTTCGCGTGCTTCGATGCCGGGTATGATGGATACGGTACTTAATCTGGGACTTAATGATGAAACCATCCGGGGGATCATCGACCAGAGTAAAGACCCGCGCTTCGCCTACGATTCATACCGTCGTTTTATCCAGATGTACGCCAACGTTGTGATGGGACTGAAGGGTGACATCCTTGAAGATATTTTCGAAGAATTAAAAGAGGATCGTGGCGTTGACCTCGATACCGAACTGACTGCCGATGATCTTAAGCAACTGGTTGGGTTGTTTAAAAATAAAGTGAAGGAGACGCTAGGCACCTCCTTCCCCGAAAACCCGCAGGATCAGCTATGGGGCGCCATCGGCGCGGTGTTCGGATCCTGGATGAACCCACGCGCTATTACCTATCGCCGCTTGAATAATATCCCGGCAACCTGGGGCACTGCTGTCAGCGTTCAGTCGATGGTCTTCGGCAATATGGGGAATGATTGCGCCACGGGTGTCGCCTTTACTCGGAACCCCTCGACCGGTGAAAACCTCTTTTTTGGAGAGTTTCTGGTGAACGCCCAGGGGGAAGATGTGGTCGCGGGTATCCGCACGCCTCAGCCGATTAATATGGCTGGTGGCGACGGCTCTTTGCCGTCGATGGAAGAGGTGATGCCGGAGAGTTATGCACAGTTGATGACGATTCAGCAGACCCTCGAAAAACATTATCATGATATGCAGGATATTGAGTTTACCATCGAAAAGGGTCGGCTATTTATGTTGCAGACGCGCACCGGTAAGCGCACTGCAACTGCTGCGATCCGTGTAGCCGTTGATATGGTCCGGGAAGGGTTGATCAGTCAGAAGGAAGCTATTCTGCGCGTCTCTCCCGAGCAACTTGACCAACTGCTCCACCCCTCGCTTGACCCTAAAGCCGAAAAACAAGTGATCGCCAAGGGGCTTCCGGCCTCACCCGGAGCGGCGAGCGGTGAGGTGGTCTTTTATGCGGATGAGGCTGAATCAGCCGCCCGTGAGGGGCGCAAGGTTATTCTGGTCCGGATCGAAACCAGCCCCGAAGATATCCATGGCATGCACGCGGCGCAGGGAATTCTGACTACACGGGGCGGGATGACATCACATGCGGCCGTGGTGGCGCGCGGGATGGGAAAATGCTGCGTCTCCGGTTGCGGGGATATCCGCGTCAACTATGAAAAAGAGCTCTTTGTTGCAACCGGTGGGGTGACTGTTAAAAAAGGGGACATGCTGACCCTCGACGGTTCAACCGGGCAGGTTATGCTGGGTAAGGTGCCAACCGTTCAACCCGAACTGACGGGTGACTTTGGTACCCTGATGGGCTGGGTTGACAGTGTCCGTCGCCTCAAGGTGCGCACCAACGCCGATACACCACATGATGCAAAGGTGGCACGTAACTTTGGGGCCGAAGGGATTGGCCTTTGCCGGACCGAGCATATGTTCTTCGATGCCGAGCGAATCATGGCTGTGCGTGAAATGATTCTGGCCGAGGACCTTGAAGGACGGACCAACGCACTGGCCAAGATTTTGCCGATGCAAAAAAGTGATTTTCTTGGACTCTTCCGTGAGATGAAGGATCTGCCGGTCACTATCCGTCTGCTCGATCCACCTTTGCATGAATTCTTGCCGCAGACCGAAGCGGAGATTGTTGATCTGGCAAAGGTGATGAAAGTGCCACCACAGACTCTACATGCCAAGGTCGACTCGTTGCACGAAACCAATCCGATGCTCGGTCATCGCGGCTGCCGACTCGGGATCAGCTACCCTGAAATTTACGACATGCAGGTTCAGGCAATTATCGAAGCTGCTTGTGAACTGGTTAAAAATGAAGGATTCAGTATCATCCCGGAAATAATGATTCCGCTGGTCAGTCACGTCAATGAACTTGCGGTCCTGCGTAAGAATGCGATCCGGGTCGCAGATGAGGTCATCGCGCGTTATGCGGTTAAGGTTGAGTATCTCATCGGGACCATGATCGAATTGCCGCGCGCTGCCCTCACCGCCGATGAAATCGCGACCGAAGCCGAATTCTTCAGCTTCGGCACCAACGACCTGACCCAGACCTGTTTCGGTTTGTCACGTGATGATGCAGGCAAGTTTTTGCCCAGCTATGTTGATCAGGAGATTCTGCCCGAAGACCCCTTCGTCGCCATCGACCAGAACGGGGTGGGACAGTTGATTCAAATCGGCTGTGAAAAAGGGCGTAAAACCCGTCCTGCTATCAAGCTGGGAATCTGTGGTGAGCATGGCGGCGAACCTTCGAGCGTCATCTTCTGCCATAAGGTTGGGCTCGATTATGTCTCCTGTTCCCCCTTCCGGGTACCGATTGCGCGTCTGGCAGCGGCCCATGCGGTACTGCTGGAAGATTAAACCTCAACAGAACGAATTATCTTGATATCGACCCTGGCAGGTTACAGCTTGCCAGGGTCTTTTCCATTTAAAGCCATTTTCCCGATTCCAGGGGCTGAAGGATTATTGAACCGCTGCGTGTATTGACAGTCTCAAAACGCCTGATGAAACTGAATCAGGTGGTGCATGGATCAAATGAGTCGAAACGATGTGCGACAAGGAGGAAGCTATGGCAACCCAAGACAGATGCTGTTCGGTCGTCCCCTATTTCAAAATCATGAGCGGGAAGCGTGCGGAATTTAAATCGCTGTGCGAAAAATTCGTAGAAAAGACCAGCACCGAGCCGAAGTGCCTCTATTATGGTTTCAGTTTTGACGGTGACCAGGCGCATTGTCGAGAAGGATACAAAGATGCCGAAGCTGTGCTGACGCATCTCAAAAGCGTAGATGTTTTGCTTAAGGAATCTCTAACGATAGCTGATCTGATCCGCCTCGAAGTTCATGGCCCGGAAGAAGAACTTGCCAAACTCCGTAAGCCACTGGCCGAAATGAAGCCACAGTTCTTTGTCCTGGAATATGGTTTTCGACGCGAATAAAGAGTCAAAATCCCTTTTATCTGGCATGTTTTCCCACCCCTGGACCGGAAGGGGCTGTTAATAGCGCGCCTGAGGGTCATCGGCCATGGATGAATTAGCGAGCCACAATGCCGGAACCTGATTGAAAGCTCCACACACAGCATAGACAATGTTGCCTTTTTTGTTCATCCGACCGCTTATTCGGGATCTCACAGCTTTAGCCATGTTTTATAAAGGTGCCGTTGTGAAATTCGTTAAAGGCATGTTGCAACTCTTCCTGAGTGTTCATCACGATCGGTCCGCCCCAGGCGACAGGTTCACCCAGTGGTCGCCCTGAGATCAACAGAAACCGCAAATAAACATCCCCTGCCTGGATACACACCTGGTCGCCCTGATCAAACAAGATGAGTGATTTATTACCGAGCAAGGCACCGGAGTCTTCGTCGAAGCGTCCCTCCCCGGCGTGAACGTAAGCGAATACGGTGTGATTTTTCGGAGTCTGGTAGATAAAGGTCGTGTTCGCCGGGACCCACACATCAAGGTATTCGGGTTCAATCATCACATCGCTCACCGGTCCGGATACCTCTCCGATCTGTCCACAGATGACCTTTATTTCAGTGCCATTGTCCAGTGTAAGGATCGGGATCTGTGCAGCTTTGATGTCACGGTAGCGCGGATGAATCATTTTGCTGGCTGCCGGCAGGTTGGCCCACAGCTGGAACCCCTCCATTTTGCCATCTTTGTCTCCCTGCGGCATCTCCTGATGAATGATACCGCTGCCGGCCGTCATCCATTGCACATCGCCGCAGCCGATCTCCCCCCGATTGTTGAGGCTGTCACCATGCGCCACTACCCCCTTGAGAACATAGGTGATGGTCTCCATGCCGCGATGGGGGTGCCAGGGGAAGCCTTTCTCGTAGTATGCAGGAGTGTCGGATCGGAAATCATCGAGCAGCAGAAAAGGGTCGAACAAGTTCACATCCTTATTGCCAAAGGCCCGGTTCAGATGTACTCCGGCTCCTTCCAGGGTGGGAATACTGGTCATCACACGCTTGATTTTTCTGGTGGTCATTGACTCCTCCTGCGGTTAGTGAAGGGTGAATGTAATGCAGTATAGCAGCTGCATACGGGATTGGAGGCGCTCTCAAGAGGTGCGTTGACTATTCCTGTGGGTGCGTCCTGTTCTACTATCTCTGATCAGAGGATTCACCCGATGCGCCATATCTGGAATCTGTTGGAGGAGCAACAGGTTCAAGCTGCACTTATGGCGAGGTGGTTATAATTCGGTGGATTAGTTCCATTATTGAATAATAATGCAATGCTCGGCATCAGAAAGACTTGATTCATCTCAGGTTCCAAAGTAATCTCACCATAATCGTAAATTCAAACTCTAACGGAGGGAAAAATGACAAAAGCAGAACTTATCAACGCAATCGTAGAAAAGTCTGGACTGAGCAAAGCGGAGGCGACTAAAGCCCTGGCCGCAACCCTTGAATCGATTACTGACGCTCTTAAGGCTGGAGATAAAGTCGCTTTAATCGGGTTTGGTACTTTCAGTGTGTCAGCGCGGACTGCGCGGACCGGGAAAAACCCTCAAACGGGAGCAGCCCTTGTTATCCCCGCATCTAACTCGCCAAAATTCAAACCCGGGTTACAGCTCAAAGGTGCCGTGAACTAGAACCGCCCGGAAATAGATGATTTGTGAAGGCCCACCCGAGATCGGGTCGGGCCTTTTCTTATAAGCGGGCTGAGTGCTTTAACCCTGATCTCCAACTGCTCTGTTCAAAGTTTATTCTGCTGCGGATTCGTCAGGGTTTCAGCATCCGCGTCATCTCTGCTGCCCGAGCTGCCGGCAGACGGCCGGAATTTTGTGCCAGCTGAAGCGTGGTCCTGGCCAGACAGCGGTAAAGTTCAGCTGTTTCGGGAAAGTCGTTCCGTAGTGCTTCGAGGTGGCTCTCCACCGTACTGACATCACCGCGTACAATTGGTCCAGTTAAAGCCTTTTCCGGGCCAAGCGCGAGAATATTAGAGCTGGTGGCGCGGTGGAGGGGAGTGATCAGCTGTAACGCCTGTTGTGAATCCAAACCGCAGGAGATCAGCAGATCGCGGGCACAGGCCGTCAGTCCGACCATGAAATTTGAGGCGATACTGGCCGCGGCATGATAGAGCGCTTTGGCTTCGGTCGGCACCAGAAATGCCTGTCCGCCAAAGGCCGTAATCAGCTCGAGACCCAGGGCTTGACGATCCTGGTCCCCTTCGAGTGCGCAGGGACAATCTTTGAGGTTGGCAACCGCCATCTCGCGGTCGGCAAACGGTAGCAGGGGATGAATGGAGAGGAGCCCGATTCCGTCCCGCTGGCGAAACAGGATCGTGGCGGGATGAAGACCACTGCAATGAACCAGCGTGGTGCCTGCGTACAATTCGACCTCGTCGCTCAGATGGGCTGAAAATTCGGCCAGCTGATCATCGGGTAGGGTCAGCAGCAGAATTGTCCCCTTAGCCGCCGCTTGCAAGTCGGTGGTGGCGAGCTGTGTGTCGCAGCCGATAAAACGGACCGCCTCTTCGACCTCCTCCTGATCGCGGCCGATAACTGCCGCCAGGGGGTAACCTGCCCTATACAGCAGATGGGCCAGCGCGCAGCCGACGCGACCGGGGCCGATCAGAACGAGCGCTGGTTTCATGCGACCGACACACGCAGACTGCCGACCTGCTCAATTTCACCGTCGAGGATGTCGCCACTCTGGATCGGTCCAACCCCGGATGGTGTCCCCGTCAGAATGATATCCCCCTCTTCGAGGGTGAAGAACGTGGAAATTTCACTGATAATCTGGGCGACCGAACGCATCATCATATTGCTGTTCCCCTGTTGGCGGATGACGCCATTAACCTTGAGACAGATCTCAAGGTTATCCGGATTTCCGACCTGGGCGGCCGGGACAAAGTCAGAAAGCGGGCAGGAGGTATCAAAGCCTTTAGCAATTTCCCAGGGGAGCCCTTTTTCTTTTTGTCTGGCCTGCACATCTCGCAGGGTCAGGTCCAGAGCAACCCCATAACCACAAACGTAGGACATGGCTTCGGTCTCAGGGATATGCTTGCCGTTTTTTCCGATCAGAACGGCCAACTCCAGTTCGTGGTGGCAGTCGTTTGAATAGGCGGGAATGACCACCTGACCATGGTTCTTAAGTATGCTGCTTCCCGGTTTGCAGAAGATCACCGGTTGATCCGGGACTTCGTTGTTCAACTCGCGAATATGCTCAAGGTAGTTGCGCCCGAGACAGACAATCTTGCCGACGATGTAGGCCTTGTCCGAGCCTTTCAGTTTGATGTTGTGCATGGTGGTCTCCTTCGGGGTCAGGGTAATTGAGCTTTGGGTAAGGCCCAGTTGTTATTGATCGCCAGCAGGCGCAGGAGGATGACGGAGGAGGCGGCCAAAATAAAAATCAGACTCTGCGGTAAGGCCGTATATGAGAGCGAGACCATCAGGCCGGCGCCGATCAGGCAGGCCGAGGCGTAAATCTCGCGCTGCAGGATCAGCGGGACTCGATTGGAGAGCACATCGCGGATCACGCCGCCGGCGGTCGCGGTCATGATCCCCATCAGCACGGCGCCGAAAGGGCCAAGGTTGAACTGCAGCGCCTTTCCCGTCCCGATGACGACGAAGGTGCCGAGGCCGACGGCGTCGAAGTAGAGCAGGGGGTGCTTGAGTCGTTCAAGGTGGCGATGCCCGAAAAAAACCAGCAGCGAGACAATCAGCGAAAGCCAGAGGTAGTTTTCGTCCTTGAGGCAGAAGGGTGGGGTGTCGCCCAGCAGCATGTCACGCAGGGTCCCCCCGCCGATGGCGGTAACCATGCCCAGAATCAGTACGCCGAGCAGATCCATTTCGCGGCGCACACCGGCCCAGGCGCCGGATGCGGCGAAGGCTGCGGTGCCTATCATGTCGAGCAGATAAAGCAGGGTCATGGTCACTCCTTTTGCGCGGAAGATAGCCTAAATTTGGCGTATCGGCAACCAATGTTATAATCTGAAAGTGTTTCCATATTCGGTGCCCGGGTTGTGCCTTGATCCTGCATAGGTTAAGCCTGGTGCATCCCTAACCCCAGAATGAAGATGTCATGTTTCTACCCATAGGGGATTCACCTCGTGCCAGTTCCACCCCCTGGATGACCTGGTTACTCATCGGGCTGAATGTGACGGTTTATCTTGGCGTAACTCTCCCTGCAGGTTGGCGGCCGCCCGCGCTGGATGACCCATTGCTGGCCGAATATCTGCGCATGCTCGGGGTTCATGGCCCGGTCCCGATCAGCGCCATTCAAAATCAGATAACCGTCTATGATCTGCTGGTCTTTCGTTACGGGTTTAGACCGGCGTCCTTCAATCTGATCAGCCTCTTCTGTTCATTATTTCTGCACGCAGGTCTGTTTCATCTGGCCGGTAATATGCTCTTTCTCTACATCTTCGGCGATAACGTTGAACATCGCCTCGGACCGCTAAAATATCTCTGTGCTTATCTCTTTTTCGGGGTTGCCGCCACGTTGTTCTTCGGTCTCTTTGTCCCCCATTCCAACGTGCCGCTCATCGGAGCCTCCGGAGCCATCTCAGGGGTGATGGGCTGTTATTTTCTGTGGTTTCCACGTAACCGGGTGAAGGTCTTTGTTTTTCTTTTCCCGCTGATCATGACCTCGTTGATGATCCCGGCGCGCTGGGTGCTCGGATTTTATCTGCTGGTTGAGAACCTGGTCCCCTTTCTCGTCTCCAGTTCTGGCGGTGGGGTTGCGCATGGAGCCCATATTGGCGGATTTCTGGCCGGTCTGGGCCTGGTTTTTGTTGTCGAGCGTCTTCATTTACGCTTCCGTTTTCAAAAGACACCTGTCTGGGACCAGAATTCCTGCTCTCCTCAGACCATTCCATGGGCGGTGGCCGCTGGCGAGTTGGAAGCCGCGAGTCGTTGCTACCTGGGACTGATGCAACCAGAGGAACGCAAGGTGGTTCCTCCTGAAACAGCTTTGGCTTTGGGGGACTATCTGCTGTCCAGGGGGGAGGATAGAGCTGCGCTGAAGATCTTTCGGCGATTTATTGCCGAAAGACAGAATAGTCCTGGGCTCGATCGGGCTTATCTCGGGGCCGGCAAAATTCTCTTGCAACAGACGCGCTATGTAACCAGTGCTTACCACTATCTGCTCTCGGCCATAGAGCTGGCGTCAACGCCAGATATCGCCAGTGAAGCTCGTGCCGGAATTCAGCGCATCGAAGGGCTACAACGTCGGGGAGGCCGACCGCTGGCACCCTGAGGATAGAGGCTTGACTCGGCATGAGGCAGGGTGTAAAGATTGCAGTTCAGGCCTGCAGCTCGGGCATTTAGGTCGGATGACGATGGCAAAAGCGTACCTCCAATATCTCCGGAAACAAAGCTTCTGGCTGTTCATTCTGCTCAGTTTGATGAGTGTGCATGTCCACGTTGCTTCTCCCTTTAGACACTTTTCCTATCTTCCCGAAGTTTCCCGAATTCTCGACAATTCCCTCTCTTCTAACGACCTGAACACGGCCTATGATCTGGACGATTGCGTCGACCTGCTCCTGACCGCCAGTCCAGAAATCTCCCGGGCGAATGAGTCCTGTCTGCCCTTACAGTGTTCACAGACCTCGTTTCAAATCTCTGTCAGCGAAATTTCCCTTGCTCATCTGTCACGCCCTCCTCCTTTTTCATTCCCAAGCTGAACGACCTCATCTGAGCCGGGCAGTTTATGCCGGCGTGAAACAAGATTTTACCTGCGCGCAGTGATTGACCCTTTAAACCAATGGGCTCAACCTGTGCTCGTGGTCAATCTGTAATGTCTGGGAAAGGATTATCAATGATCAGTGTTGAGCGAATCAGTCGTATGTACGGTGATTTTCTGGCCGTCGACGATGTCTCATTTAATATCGGTCGTGGTGAGATTGTTGGTCTGCTCGGTCACAACGGTGCCGGCAAATCGACCATTATGAAAATGTTAACCGGCTATCTCGAGCCGAACAGCGGCAAGGTTATGATCGGCGGCGAGGACCTCGCTCTTCATCCGAGCAGGGCGCAGAAACGAATCGGTTATCTGCCGGAGAACTGTCCGGTCTATCCCGAGATGAGCGTAATTGATTTTCTCGATTTTACCGCCTGCCTCCACCGGATTGAACCGGGAGCGCGGGCCAAGGCGATTCGGAGTGCCATTGAGCGTGCAGATCTGGGTGAAAAAGCACTGGCCGCCATCGCGACCCTATCGCGCGGTTATCGTCAGCGGGTCGGTGTCGCTCAGGCGTTGCTGCACAATCCCGATATTCTGATTCTGGATGAGCCGACCAACGGCCTCGATCCCGGTCAAATTGAGCATATGCGGGGTCTGATCAAGACCCTCGGCGAGCAATCGACGCTGGTGATCTCGACGCATATCCTGCAGGAGGTTGAAGCCGTCTGCGACCGGGTTCTCATTCTGCGGCGCGGCCAGTTGGCCCTGGATGCACAGCTTAACGAATTGCGCGGTCACGGACTGTTGCTCAGTTGTGATGCCGCTCCGCAACAGCTGATGGCCCGTTTGCAAAAACTGTCGTCTCTGGCAACGATTGATCTGCAATCCGAAAAGGACGGGCGTTTCATCTATCGCCTGGATCCGCAACAGGATCAACTGGCCCTTGCGCCCCTGGTTGCAGCCGAAGTTGTCGCCGCCGGGTGGCAGCTCTTTGCCCTGCAGCCTGAGGAACATTCTCTGGAGAAACTTTTTCATCAGATTGCCGCCGGGGAGGAGAAGCAAAATGTTGCGTAACAGTCTGCGCGTTACCCGTAAAGAGTTGTCCAGTTTTTTCGCTTCGCCGGTTGCCTATATCTTTCTTGGCTCGTTTTTGCTGGTGAGTCTGTTTGTGTTTTTCTGGGCCGATGCCTTCTTCGCCCGCAATATTGCCGATGTACGGCCGCTATTCGACTGGATGCCTCTGCTGCTGATCTTTCTGGTTGCGGCCCTTACCATGCGCATGTGGAGTGAAGAACGGCGCATGGGGACCATCGAACATCTGATGACGCTTCCGGTCAAACCGCTGCACATTCTGACCGGAAAATTTTTCGCCTGTCTGGCGCTCGTGGCGCTGGCGCTGCTCTTGACCCTGCCGCTCCCGATTACGGTCAGCTTTATCGGACCGCTCGACTGGGGTCCGGTCTGGGGTGGATATTTAGCAGCGCTCTTTTTGGCGGCCGCTTATATCTCCATCGGACTCTATTTGAGTGCCCGCACTGACAACCAGATTGTCAGCCTGATCTCGACCGTCTTCGTTTGTGGGGTTTTCTATCTGCTCGGCAGTGATCTTCTGACCGGGTTTTTCGGTAATCGCGGCGCAGAACTGCTTAAGCTCCTCGGCAGCGGCTCGCGTTTCACCTCAATTACGCGCGGAGTGATCGATCTGCGCGACCTTTATTATTACCTGAGCCTGGTCGGGGTTTTCTTCAGCCTCACTCTGCTCAGCCTCCAAAAACTGCGCTGGGCCAAGGGTCGGACTGCGCCCTCGCACCGCGCCTACGGTCTGCTGGTGCTGCTGCTGGTCGCCAACCTGCTGGGCGGTAATCTCTGGCTGCAACAGTTGGGCAAGGCGCGTGTCGATTTAACTCAGGGGCATATCTATTCGATCTCACCTGCGACGCGGCAATATCTGAGTCAACTACAGCAGCCGTTATTGATCCGCGGGTATTTCAGCGCCAAGACCCATCCGCTATTGGCTCCACTGGTCCCGCGGTTGCGTGACCTGCTCAGTGAATATCAGATTGCCGGTGGTTCCAAAGTGCATGTCGAATTTATCGACCCGCAACAACATCCGGCCCTCGAGGCCGAGGCCAACCAGAAATATGGGATCAAACCTGTCCCTTTTCAGGTCGCCGATCGCTATCAATCGTCTTTGGTTAATTCCTATTTCCAACTGCTGGTGCAGTATGGTGATCAGTTTCAGGTTCTCAACTTCCGCGACCTGATTGAGGTCAAGCAACAGGGCGATCGCGGGATCGAGGTCGAACTGCGCAACCCCGAATATGAGCTGACCCGCAGCATCAAGAAGGTCATGTATGGCTTTAAAGGGGGTGGCGATCTCTTCGCTTCATTGACCGGGCCGGTTACCCTGACCGGATATATTTCCAGTAATGACAAACTCCCCGAGTTTTTGCGCAACTTTCGGCAGGACCTGCAATCGCTCGCGACAGACCTGGGGCATCAAGCCCAGGGGAAACTGAAGTTCGTCCAGCTTGATCCAGATGCCAACGGTGGGGAACTGGCTAAAAAGATTGGCACTAAATTCGGGTTTCAACCGATGCAGGCCGGTCTGTTTGATACCAAGCGCTTCTATTTCTATTTGACCCTGAGTGATGGTGAACAGCAGTTGCAGGTTCCGTTGCCGCCATCGTTTAAGAAGGAGGAGCTCAAACAGAGCCTGCTAGCGACACTCAAACGGTTCTCGGCCGGGTATCTGAAAACCCTGGCACTAGCTGTGCCTCAACCGGCGGCAAACCCCTATATGGCCCAGTATGGCATGGACAACAGCAAGCATTTCGACGCCTTACGCAAGAAGCTGGAAGAGAATCACAATGTGCGCAGTTTTGATATCAATCAGGGACAGGTGCCTGAGGCCGCCGATCTGTTGATCGTCGCTGCGCCCGATGCTCTGAATCAGAAAGGCTTGTTTGCCATCGATCAATTTCTGATGAAGGGCGGCACGGTAATGCTGGCTGCTTCTCCCTATCAGGTGAGCTTAAGCCGTGACAGCCTGACCGCCAAGCTCCAGCCGAACAAGCTTGTGGAAGACTGGCTGAAGCAGAAGGGGTTGAGCCTCGAACAGAAAATGGTGCTCGACAGTCGCAACCAACCCTTCCCGATTCCGGTCATGCGCAATCTGAACGGGCTGAATATTCGTGAACTGCGTATGGTCCCCTATCCGTATTTTGTTGATGTCCGCGGGCAGGGACTGAACCCTGATCTGGCGGTGACCAAATCCCTCAACCGGGTGATGATCGACTGGGCGTCACCGATTCAGCTCGACACCGCGAAGACCGCCGGGAAAAAGGTCGACTGGCTGCTTAAGAGTTCTGCCGACTCCTGGACCTCTGGTCAGCTCAACCTGATTCCGCGTCTTGCGGCAAACGGGCAGGCCGCCTTCTCACCCGGAACGGACCTGGGCGAAAAACTCTTAGGGGTCGCTGTGACAGGTCGTTTCGACTCCTACTTCAAAGGGAAACCCTCTCCTCTGCTGGAGGCGCCGGAGAAAACAGCTAAGGCTAAAACCACGAGCGAGAAGGCCCCGCAACTGGCGACGGTGATTGACCGTTCGCCCGAATCGGCGCGTTTGATCCTCTTCTCTTCCAGCGATTTTCTCAGTGACCAGACCCTGCAGCTGGCGTCAAGTGTCGCCGGTCAACAGGAGCTGGGTGCGCTGCAGCTGGTTGAAAATACCCTCGACTGGTCCCTGGAAGATGCCGGTCTCCTGAGTATCCGCAGTCGCGGACACTATTCGCGTACGCTGCTGCCATTGAGCCGTGAGGTGCAGATGGAGTACGAGTATCTCAACTATGGGCTGGAGCTGTTCGGCCTGTTGCTGGTCTTTTTGTTCTATCGTTTGCGAAAACGCAGTGTGGAGCGGCGCTATCAACTGCTGCTGGAAGGGAGGAGCTGAAGATGCGCACTAAATTAATCTTATTAAGCCTGTTGTTGCTGGCGCAGATCGGTCTGGCTTTCGCGCTGGGGATCAACAGTGATCATCTCAAGGCTTTTGACGCGACTGAGCGTCTGCTTGCCCTGGGGAATGACACCCCGGATCAGTTAACGATTGAAGGGCCCGAGAAACAGCAGCTGGTGCTGAAAAAGCAGGATGGTCACTGGACCCTGCCCGCTCACTTCGGCGCCCTGGCAGATGGCGCGAAAATTGATGGACTGCTGAAGTCCCTGACCGACCTGCGGCGACCCTGGCCGGTGGCCGAAAATGACAGCGCCGACAAGCGCTTTAAGGTGGCCGATGACAGTTTCGAACGTCGCCTGACCTTGCGGCACGGGGATAAGGAACTCGGGAGTCTGCTGCTTGGCAGCTCGCCGGGGTTTCGTAAGGTCCATGCCCGGGTCGCTGGTGAAAAAAATGTCTATGACATACCGTTCAGCACCTATCAGGTCAGTCTGAAGGCCGCAGACTGGGTCGATAAAGGGCAGCTGCATCTGAGCGACGGGCAGATCACCGGTCTCACTCTGGCGGATTGCCAACTGGTGAAGAAGGGGAAACAGCTGGAGGTCGCCGACCTGAAAGACGGCGAGCAGACCAATGCGGCGAAGGTTACCGAACTGCTCAATAAACTGGCCAATCTGACTATCCTCGATGTGGCAGGCAAACCCGAGCAGTCGCTGGCCGGTCCGGTTGTTTTGAATGTCGCCTTGAGCCTGGCAGATGGCCGCCAGCGCAGCTATCAGTTCATCAAAGGGGCTGATGGCAAGGATCTGCAGTTGCAGGTCTCAGACCAACCCTGGTTGTTCAAGGTGTCTCCAGGGCTGAAGGATGACCTCGCCGCCTACACCCGGGCAACCCTGGTTCAACCGCGCCCGGTCGCAAAACCGCAGGCCAAAGACACTCCACCCGCCAAGGAGTGATGTAGGTTCTCCGCTTCCCTCCCATCGTTTTGGCGATGGGCGGGAGCGGGGGATTGCTCCTTGCTTTAACCGCTCAAGCTGATTAAAGTTTCGAGGGGATTTTGACAGGCTTTTTACGACACAAGGATGCTTCTCATGGAATTATTGCAGCAACGTTTTGGTCAGTTGAAAGACGCTCTTACCCTCCAGGTTATCGGTCAGCCACAGCTGGTCGAGAGCTTGTTGATTGCGCTGTTGGCCGACGGCCACTTACTCGTCGAAGGCGCGCCCGGCCTGGCCAAAACCCGTGCCATCAGGGAGTTGGGTGAACTGCTGGAGGGGAGCTTTCACCGGGTGCAGTTTACCCCCGACCTGCTCCCGGCCGACCTGACCGGTAGCGATGTTTATCGTGCCCAGGAGGGCTCCTTCGCTTTTATGCCAGGTCCGCTGTTTCACAACCTGATCCTGGCCGACGAGATCAACCGCGCCCCGGCCAAGGTGCAGTCGGCGTTGCTCGAAGCGATGGCCGAGCGCCAGATCAGTATCGGCCAGACCACCTACCCGCTGGCTGACCCTTTTCTGGTCATGGCGACCCAGAATCCGATCGAACAGGAGGGAACCTATCCGCTCCCCGAGGCCCAACTCGATCGCTTTCTGCTGCATGTGCGGGTTGACTACCCTGACGTCGAGAGTGAACGTCTGATTTTGAGGCTGGCCCGGCGGGAAGCCGCAGAGGAGATTGACGCCACCATCAGGCCGCGGGAATTTGCTCCTCTGTCGACCAACGAACTGCGCCAGGCGCGGCAACAGGTGCTCGATCTTTATCTGGCCGAAAATCTCGAAGAGTATCTGCTGCAGCTGGTGCTGGCGACCCGTAACCCACAGCCTTACGGTGAAGATCTGCAGCATGCCATTCAGTATGGTGCCAGCCCCAGGGCGAGTATCGCCCTCGATCGTTGCGCTCGCGCCCGCGCCTGGCTGGCCGGACGTGATCATGTGCTGCCCGAAGATATCCAGCACCTGGCCTTCGATGTGCTGCGCCATCGTCTGATTCTCAGTTATGAGGCCGAGGCCAACGGGATGAATGCCGACCGCCTGATTGCTGAACTGATTGCGCGGGTGCCGGTGCCCTGATGTCGCTCAATGTCTCATCCTTAAAACATTCGCCGGTGGCCATCGATCTGGCCGAATTGATTGCGCTGGGCGACCGGCTGCTGCCGTCGAACCTGCAACCCGGACGGCAGCTTGCCGCGCTAAACGGCGGTTACCACAGCCGCTTTCGCGGGCGCGGCATGGAGTTCGCCGAGGTCCGCGCCTATCTGCCAGGTGATGATGTGCGCAGCATCGACTGGCGGGTCACGGCACGGCGCGGCAAGGTCCACACCAAGCTGTTTCATGAAGAGCGCGAGCGCCCGGTGCTGATCGCGCTCGACTACCGGCGCCCGATGTTCTTCGCCACCCGTGGCCGGTTTAAGGCGGTGCAGGCTTCCCAGCTGGCGGCACTCTTCGCCTGGCAGGCGCAGGCGCGCGGCGACCGGGTCGGTGGTTTCATCTTCTCCGAAGAACGCAACCTCGAACTGCGCCCGCAGCTCGGGAAGAAGGGGGTGCTGCAGCTGTTGCGCCAGATGGTCGCCGATCCGGCCTGGCAACGCGCGCCCCACCAGCCCTTCGCCCCGCAACAACGGTTGGCCGAAACCCTGCAGCGTCTGCAGCGGGTCGCCCGGCCCGGGAGCCTGATTCTGCTTTTGAGCGATTTCAGCCAGTGGGACGAATCGGTCGAGAAACAGCTGGCGCTTTTGAGCCGGCATTGCGAACTGGGCCTGGTGCATTGTTTCGACCCCCTCGAGGCCGAACTTCCGCCTGCGGGGACCTATCGTCTGAGCGATGGCGCGCGTGATCTGACCATCGCCACCTCAGATTTCAGGGCTCGTCAGGATTATCAACGTAAATTTGTTGAGCGCCGCGCACTGCTGCACGACTTTTGCCGCCGCCAGCGTTCGCGCCTCTACTCCCTGCCGACCGATCTCGATCCGCTTGAATGTTTGACCGGGGTGAAAGGGGCAGGCCAATGACCCCGTCATCAGCCATAAATCCGGCCATAACTCCGCCCGATCTCCCGCTGCGTGATATCCACCTGCCGGCGAAAATCGGCTACTGGCCGCTGGCGCCGGGCTGGTGGCTGTTGCTCGGAATCATTATTCTTCTGGGTTTGGGTCTGCTGCTGTTTATCCGCTTTCGTCAGCGCCGTCGCTTGCGGCGGCTGGCACTTCGCCAACTCGACAGTCTGCAAACCCTGAGGGGCAATGAACTGGCGACGGCGCTGTCGCGGCTGCTGCGTCAGGCAGCGATCAGTCATTTTCCCCGCCATCAGGTTGCGGGGTTGAGCGGTGACGCCTGGCTTGAATTTCTGGATCGTCCTTTTCCTGACCGCCCCTTTTCTTCGGGCCCTGGAAAGGTTTTGGGTGTGGCTCCCTATCGACCTGCCGCCGAGATCGAAGGCTCGCAATTGATCCCGCTCTGCCGCAGCTGGCTGAAAAAACTTCCCCCGCGATCCTTATCTTTCTGGAGGGGCCGATGATTCAATTTGCCTGGCCCTGGGCCTTTCTTCTGCTGATTGTCCCCTGGTTGATTTACAAATTCTGTCCCCCGGCCCTGGCGGCTGAAGAAGCCGCGCTCTGGGTGCCGAATCTCTCCCCCTTCGGCGAGACCCGGCATCAGCAAGTTCAGCGCAAGGGCCGCTGGCAGATCCCTCTGGCGCTGTTGTGTTGGTTATTGCTGGTCGGTGCTGCGGCCAGACCGCAATGGCTCGGGGATCCGATTGAACTGCCGGTCAGTGGGCGCGATCTGCTTCTGGCGGTCGATCTCTCCGGCAGCATGCAGACCAAGGATTTTAAACTCGGCAACGAAACCGTCGATCGGCTCACCGCCCTCAAGGCCGTGGCCGGAGAATTTATTCAGCGCCGCGTCGGTGACCGTCTCGGGTTGATCCTCTTCGGTGAAAAACCCTACGTGCAGGTACCGCTGACCTTCGATCGGCACACGGTTCAGCAGCTGCTGAATGAATCCGCCCTGGGGCTGGCGGGGGAAAGAACGTCGATCGGCGATGCCATCGGGTTGGCGGTTAAACGTCTGAAGGCGGGGGAGGGGAAGAAGCAGGTTCTGATCCTGCTGACCGACGGGGCGAATACCGCAGGTCAGCTCGCGCCGCTCAAGGCCGCCGAACTCGCGGCCCGTGAAGGCCTGAAAATCTACACCATCGGGATCGGTGCCGACAGCATGGAGGTGCGCAGTTTCTTCTACAGACAGACCATCAACCCTTCGGCCGATCTGGATGAGAAGACCCTGACCGCCATCGCCGAGAAGACCGGCGGTCGTTATTTCCGCGCCCGCGACACCGAACAGCTGGCCAAAATCTACGCCGAGCTTGATCGACTTGAGCCAGTCGTGCGTGACCGCGACGTCTATCGGCCGATCTCCGAGCTCTACTTCTGGCCGTTGGCAGCGGCGCTGGTCGGGGCGCTGTTGTTGATCCTGGTGCCACAGCTGCCGTCATTGTCCAGCAGGAGGCGCGGATGAGCGAGTTTCACTTTTTACGTCCCGACTGGTTGTGGGGACTCCCCCCGGCCTTGCTGCTGCTTGTCTGGCTGGCGCGTCGCCAGTTGCGCAGCCGCAGCTGGCAGGCGGTTTGTGATCCCGAACTGCTGCCGCATCTTCTGCTCGGGCGTTCGGTGCGGCGTGCCAACTGGCCGCTCTGGCTGTTGCTGCTCGGGCTGCTGCTGGCGCTTCTGGCTCTCGCCGGGCCGGTCTGGAAACGTCAGCCGCAGCCGCTCTTCAGGCCGCAATCGGCGCTGGTGGTGCTGTTCGATCTCTCCCGTTCGATGCAGGCAGCCGATCTAAAGCCGAGCCGTTTTTTACGCGCACGGCTCAAAATTGAAGATCTGCTGCGTCAGCGTAAAGAGGGACAGACCGCCCTGATCGTTTTCGCTGCTGATGCGTTTACCGTGACGCCGCTGACCGAAGACCGGCACACCATCGAAGCCTTGTTGAAAAGTCTGGACCCCGCGATGATGCCCGCCCAGGGGAGTGATCCGGCGCGTGCCATGCGGCTGGGGGAGGAACTCCTGAAACAGGCGGGACTGAAGAAGGGACGCTTGTTGCTGGTGACCGATGAAGACCGGCCTGACTCCAGCATGGACGCCGCTCGTCAGTTGGCAAGTCAGGGATATGACCTGGCGGTGCTCGGCGTCGGAACCAAAGAGGGTGCACCCATTCCTATGCCGGGCGGTGGTTTTTTCAAGGATGCGACCGGTAATCTGGTGCTGCCGCAGCTGAACGTTGCCGGCCTGCAGCGGCTGGCCAAGGCTGGAGGAGGCCCCTACCACAGTATCAGTGTCGATGATGCTGACCTGCATAGTCTGCTTTCCGGGCTGGACAAACATCGCCTCGACCAGTCTGGGCAGAGCTCCTCGGTCTCCGGGGATATCTGGCGTGAAGAGGGGGTCTGGTTGCTCTGGCCGCTGGCGCTGTTGGCCGCGTTCGCCTTTCGCCGCGGCTGGCTGCTGGTCTTGCCCCTGATGTTTCTTTTTCCTGCTCCCGCCCAGGCGCTCAGCTGGCAGGAGCTGTGGCGAACCCCCAATCAGCAGGCGCAGCAATCCTTCAACCATAAGGATTACACCGGCGCGGCCGCGCGCTTTGAGGATGCACGCTGGAAGGCAAGTGCGCTATATCGAGCCGGAAAATATAGTGCCGCCGCCAAGTTGCTCGCACAGCCGCAGACGGCCGATGATTTTTACAACCAGGGGAACGCGCTGGCGAAACAGGGAAATCTGCAGGGCGCTCTCAAGGCTTATCAACAGGCCTTGAAAAAAGCACCGGACCACGCCGACGCCTTATATAACAAGGAGCTGGTCGAAAAGGAGCTGCAGAAACAAAAGCAGAAGAAAAAGGACCAGCAGAAAAAACCAGGTGATAAGAACTCCAAAGGCGATCAACAGCAAAAATCTGATGATCAACAGAAAGCCTCCGACCAGAACCAGGATAAAGCGCAGAAACAAAAGCAGCCCTCGGCGGCTGATCAGAATAAGCAGGGCAAACAAAAGGACGACCAGAGTAAATCTGGCAGTGATGAGAAGCAGCAGAAGGATCAGTCGTCGGCGCAAGCCGCGGCAGATAAAAAAGCGCAGAACAAGCCGCCCGCCTCCTCTGCGCAGGACAAAACAGCTGAGGCGCAGAAACCGAAGCCTGCCGAGAAAAATCCCGACGACAAGCTCAGCTCTGTCGCCGGGTCTGAAGAGCCGCCGCCCGAGACGGCCGAGCAGCGCGAATCGCGTATGCTGCTGCAGCAGATCCCCGATGACCCGGGTGGTTTGATGCGGCGCAAATTTCTTTATCAATACCGCCAGCGCGGTCATCAAACCGAAACGGATCGATCATGGTAAACAGATGGCGTATTGTTCTTATCCCTCTGCTGGTCTTTATTCTCTGGGGGAGCGGTGCTCGGGCGGCGACGGTTCAGGCCGTGGCCGACCGCGACCGGATTGCCGCCGGCGAAAGCCTGCAATTGCAACTTCGGGTCGACGGCAGCCCCGATGGTGAACCTGACCTGAGCGCACTGGAGAAGAACTGGGAGATCCTCAACCGGTCCCAGAGCAGCCAGGTGCAGATTGTCAATGGCAGCTTTAGCCGCTCAGTGGTTTACAGCCTGACCCTGATGCCCCGCGGCCATGGGACCGTGATGGTTCCGGCGGTCTGCTTCGGCAAGGATTGTTCACTCCCGCTGCCGATTGAGATTTCGAAGACTCCGGCCAAGGGGAGCGGCTCAAATGATGCGCTGCTGCTGGAGACCGAGGTCAGTCCGCATAAAATTGTGACCCAGGGGCAACTGTTATTCAAGGTGAGCCTGCTCAGGCGCGTCGACCTGCTTGACGGCCAGTTGAACGAACCACAGCCGACCGGCATGTCTGCGGTGGTCAAGAAACTGGGAGACGATCGCAGTTATGAAACCCGTCGTAATGGCCAGCTCTATCAGGTGATCGAACGCGACTACGCGATTTTCCCGCAGGGGGTGGGGACGATGCAGATTCCCGCGTTGCAGTTTGATGGCAGCATCGCCGCCGGCCGCACGCGTTTCGATCCTTTTGGCCAGCAGGGGAAGCGGGTGCGGCGCACCTCTCAGCCGCTGCAGGTCGAGGTTTTGTCGCTGCCAGCAGACATCGGCCGTCGCTCGTGGATTCCGGCCAACAGTCTTGATCTGCAAGATGACTGGCAGAAACATCCGCCCAAACTGACCGTCGGTGAGCCGGCGACGCGCACCCTGCACCTGGGCGCCAGCGGCGTAATGGCGGCCCAGCTGCCGGAGTTGAAACCGGAGATGCCGGCCGAATTTAAAACCTATCCTGATCAACCCAAGCGTAAAGATCTGCAGAGCAGCAGCGGGATTACCGGGGTGCTGGAACAGAAGATAGCCATAGTCCCGACCCGGGCCGGCAAGTTTACCCTGCCGGCCATTGACCTCGACTGGTGGGATGTCACCAGCGGCCGCTGGCAGAAGGCTCATCTCGATGCCGTTGACCTTGAGGTCGCGCCGTCAACCGATGCAGCACTCACCAGCCCGGCATCGCCCGCACCTCCGCCAGTAGTACGCCCGTCTGGCGAGCCGTCGGTCGCAGAGAATTCCTTGCCCGCCGCACCAGCACCTGCGAGCCCTGCTGCAGTCCACCCACTGTCCGGTTTCTGGCCCTGGCTCAGTCTCGCTCTGGGGCTCGGCTGGTTATTGACTCTGGTCCTGCTCTGGCGTCTGTGGCGGCGCGCTCAGCCCAGTCCAAAGCCGTCCGTTGTCGATCTTCAGCCCACCGAAAAGTCGGCCCGCAAGGCGGTGGTGCAAGCTGCCCGGCGCAACGATCCCCAGACGACGCGGCAGGCATTGCGGGTTTGGACACATATTCTCTGGCCCGCAGCGCAGGGGAGTGCTTATGAACAGTTGGCACAGGCCGCCGATCCGATCCTGCGTCAGGAGTTGGATGCCCTCGATCAGTGTCTGTATGGGGTTTCAGGTAGTGAATGGGATGGTCAGGCGTTGGCTGATCTTATCGCCAACTGGCAAGCGACTTCGAATGCCGTAATTACTGCGCGGTTGCCGGACCTGTATCCCTGATTCCGGCGCAGGCCGTTGAGGCCCCTGGCAGACGGGACCGTTTCTTAATTAGAAAAAAAGGGGCGGTCCTCGCTATCCAATTTAAGGTTCCAGATCTTTTAGGTTGATTTGATTGTTGAGCGTTCAGGGTTATTGCAATGCCAAGGCTCAGGTCACGGGCCAGCCGGAATATGCGGGCGTCGAAACGCCCGCATATTCCGGCTGGTTTACTGCTTCGGGGCCAAATTGTTCCAACCTTCGGTGGTGCTGGTCTTGCGGTGGCAGTTGTTAGCCTGGGCAGCATTGTAATTGACCGCCGAGTTGCTTGAGTTGGTCCAGGCGTTCAACTGGACATCAAGGCAGTTGGTTTTCAGTAGTGCAGGCAGACCGGTCGCATGCGGACTATGGCACTTCGAACAGCTGAACTCATGCGCCAGGTCGCCGGAAACTCCGGTGTGACTCCCGATACCATTCAAACTGTACCAGGCACTATAACCACCTCCAGGGGTGATCGACCCGACCGTGCCTCCGTACCAACCCGAATTACGTACGGCATCCGGTTTGGTACGGTTCAGGATCGGCCCCCAGGGCAGCGTTCCGCTGTTGGTGGCTGCGCTGATCCTGTCCTGCATTGCCATGAAATAGGTGGAAAGGCCACGGCGGGCATCGAATAGATTACGCGCGTTGCTGCCCATGCCACCGATAGCCGCGTTACTGTGACCGTTGGTGGTGCGCCACAGGCTGCTGCTGGTGTAGTAATCCATGTTGTCAACATCGCTGCCATGACACAGGGTGCAGAGTCCGGCTGAATTTGCCAGGGTTTTTCCACTGGTCGGATTACCACTGTTTTGATCGATATAATAGCCGTCACCGATGCTCTCGGCCTTGACCCGCGGCATGCCGTTGGTCTGGGCGGCGATGAAATAATTGGTGGAGACGTTATAGTCTCCGTTCGGCGGCACATCGGCCTGGTAGGGGTCGCTCAGCCAGGAACCGCGCAGATAAGGGGTTCCCGCAGGCTTATATCCGTTTCGTCCGAGTGAATGAACATCATGACAGTAACTGCAGCGGATGTACTTCTTGTCTTCAAGGACAACTGCACTGGAATTTCCTTGCCCTGATGCGTTGCCCGGGAGAAAACCATTGAGTGCACCGCGATTGACTCGACCACTGGCATCGACGTTATTGGTCACTGACGATGAATGGCCGACGGTGCCGCTCATGTTGACCGAGTGGACCGAAGCAATCGGTCGCGTCAGGATACTGGCATAGGCATCAATCCGCCAGGCATTCGGCGTGGTCCAGTCAGAGACATGGTTGGCGGTAAGGGTTTGCGAGGTCGACAGCACACCGAACTTGTAGGTCGCTCCACCGCCGCTTGCCAGTTCGCCGATGCCGTTGGCATCATGGCAACTCCAGCAGATTTCGGCTTCAGTGCCCTTGGTGCTGATGCTGTTTACAGTCCCCGGTCCACCGAGGTTGATGCCGCCGTGCGTGGTGTAGTCGATCCCCAGCGCGGTCTGCATGTCACCAGTCACGTGGGTTTCGCTGTTATCAACCGGGTTTTGCCAATTTTTCGGCGGAAGTTCGATGGTGACCCCGCCGCTGCCAACATGCCCGGAGTGACAATCAGTGCAGGCCCCAAAAGCCCCAGTCGTTGTCGTTTTGACGTGCGTACTGGATGAGGTTACCTCTGGCGCACCGACGGTGTTACCGACAAAGTGGCAGGCATCGCAGGCGCCTGTCCCCCCCCATTTGCCAGGAGAGACGTGGCATCCAGCAGCATTGGAACTGCAGGTACTCTGGGTATAGCTGAACAGAGTGGACGCTTCAGTCCCAAGGGTGACGTTTCCGTAAGTATGGGTTCCAAGTTTGTTGTTGGCCGTCCCTGTTGTTCCAACCGTGGCCACATACCGATAAGGCGTATTGGTCTTATCTGCAGGCCCGTTTACGTGCTGGAGGACATCATTGCCGTTATGCGGATGGCAGAAATCACAGTTGGTCGCCGTGGTCGAGTGCCCCGGGGTAAAATGGTTTCCTCCGGATCCAGGGGTCCCCGGGCGGCCATTGGCATCACCATGGCAGTCGCCGCAACTGACGGCACTTGCAGGGCTCCATGTGGGCGTACCGGTACCGTGACAATAGGTATTGGAACAATTTTTTGTTACCGAATCAAAAGTGCCTGCCGCGGGAATATTCCCGAATCCTCCCAACTGCGCTTTAATATTCACGAGCGCAGGGTTCAAGGTGCCAGAGCCTGGGGTCATCCCGCTCTGGTTATGCGTCGTTCCATCGAATGGGCTGGTATGACAAACTTGACAATCATACGAGTAGTTTGAGCCTCCGCCAGCATGTTTTGTATGAGCTCCAGAGGTTGGTGGATATCCGTGGCAAGCATTACACCCGCCGCCGAATTCTCGCTTCTGGACAGTATTCGCCCCTGAAGGCGTCAATTTATAGCTGGTCCCTGTAGGGTGACAGGCATTCGTACAGCCACCGGCTCCATCATAGCGGGCATTGTTGTCACTCGTAGCATCAGCTCCCGGTACGGTGGCATCATAACCATTCATCTGCACCTTGCCGTCGTTGTGATAATCCGGCTCGAGATATTTATCACCACCGCTGAGGCTTAAGTCCACCGCTCCGGTTCGGGCCGTCGCCAGGGTGGGCGGGGTCTTGTTCCCCTTCACCCCATGACAGACTGCACAGACATCATGGTTCGCATAGAACTGGGCATCTGTCAGTCCGGCGCCTGTTCTACCTAATGGCCCAAGGGAAAGGTGATTGGTGCTGCTTAAGGCACGACCATCAGGCCAGGCACCCCCGTTCGGTGGATAATCATGACAACTGTTGCAGGCCCCGGAGCCGAAATTTCCCGATTCAAGCGTCAAGCCCGAGTTGGTGAAAACATGGCCCACTTCGGTAGCATGACAGGATTTGGTACAACTGTACGCTGGAGTGTTGCTTCGACTGTAGCCTGCTCCACCGACATTCATTTCGAGGTTGCCATCGAGGTGATCCCCACCCTCATAAGTCGCATCTGTCTTCGCCGTGGCCTGTGTGTAGTTGGTCAGAAGATAATCAGCCGGATACGCCGTCGCCAGTTGGCCCGTTGTGCCATTCTCACTGGCGCCATGACAGAGCGAGCACTTCTGGTGCAGGGGGATAGCGCTGACATCAAGTCCACCGGTTAGAATTCCGATATGATTAACCCCTGTTCCACCGGTTAGATCAGCTGAACCGGCAGGCGGCGCGGCATGACAATAGGTGCAGAGGAGTCCTTTGGACGGCCCGGTAGCAGTCAGGCTGAGATGGCAGGTCGTACAGGCCTTGGCCGGCGACGTGTTGCTATCCGCAGCCGTTACATTGTGGCAGAGCGAACAGCCACTGAGGTTACGCGGGTTGGTTCCGTCAAGCCCGGCAGCGAAGTGCGTGCGCCGGGTCGGATAGGCCGTATCCGTGTTAAAGGTCCAGCGATCCTGGCCGGTCGGGTGTGCAGCACCAATCGGGTGGCAAAGTTCGCACCCATTTTGAATGTTGTTGCCGAGCCCTGACCCTGCTGACAAACGGCCCGTGGGGATATTGAAGCGCGGATTGCTGCCGGCCCCACCGGCCGTTGCATGACAGGTCTGGCAGTAGATCAGGTTAGCCTTGGCGTCCGGACCATGGAGATCCGGCTGCGTATAGTCGATTCCGTCCTTGGCAAGTGTAACGTGTCCGGCGCCACCCGGTCCGCCCGGATGACAGTTATTTGTTCCATTAAAACCACTATCAAAGCAAGTCGGTGCGCCAGGGAATGGGCTGCTATTTGGGCTGCCACTGGTCGTATTGTGGCACAGGGCGCAGGAATCGCTCTTGATGTTGGGATGGGCAGTGATGTTGCCATCATTGTGATTCACAACATTCCCGGGCCGTGTGCTCACCCAGTTTGTCGGATGAGCCGTGGCGGCGGTGTGACAGGCGGAGCAGTTGCCGTTGGCATTATTGAGAATCGCCGGATTACTCACGAACCCGCCATTAAACCGGGTCTGCAGTGCATTTGTAGGTGTCCCATGACACATGAGGCAGTAATTGCCCATGCTTAGTGCCGGGTTAGTCACACCCTTGGCCCCCAGACCGTGTGTCCCGTTGGATGCGGGGCTGTAGCCGATATGGTTTGCAGGGGCCGGTGGCCAGCCATTCGTACCAGTGTTGTGACAAGCTGCATTCTGACAGCTCGGGCCTGAACTTCCCTGTAAAGTGGTCCCATGACAAGCGCCATTGGCACAGGTCGTCCACGGAGTCTTGTCACTCAAGGTTCCCTGAAAGTTCTGTTGATGACCGATCAGTGGATCATTGTTCCATGACGCCGGGTGAATCTTCTGCCCAGCGCCTGCCGAATTATTGCTACCACCTGAGCAACCGGCGAGGGTTAAAAAAAACAGACAGATAGAGATCAATATGGGCTTTTGCATACGATTTCTTCTTTCAGTCATTTACTTAAGCGTGACAACGGATACAGATTGAGGGATCAACCCAGCCATTAATACGATGGCGAGAGAGAAAACCATTCCGGAGGAGCATACGACTATAAGTCTGGGGCAGGCTTTTATCTCGCGGTTTGAGTTTGAGTCAGATGGTGCGACAAGCGAGATGTTTGACCGTCTCGCGAATAAATGCGAAGTCAATTACTCTGTCGATTTTACGTAGCAGATGAGCCTTCGGCACCAATCCGTCGCGGTAGACGAATTACATGTCGATTTGCTGATTGTCGCGTTCTCTAAGTTTGTCGATATTTTATAGGAATTCGCTCACTGAATAAACAAGAACTCTGCCAATTTGTCATTCTCAGAAATGAAGACCTGATTTGAGCAAATCGTTTTGTATTTTTGAGGCCAGGGTAAAACAAGACATCCTTGCAGTACAAAATGCAAGACGGCGCAAGTACCTGGAATCAAGGTGAGCTGTCATGCTGTTGTCTGCCGTTCGATAAGATGTGTCTCGTCTCCTTATCCGTTGGATCTTGTTATTCATGGGATGCAGGAGAAGCAGACATTTTTTTCATTGCCTGGATATAGGCTAACGCAACACTCGCGAGTTCATGTGTATAAGCCATTTCGGGGGACACATTCTGACCATAACCACCAGTATGCAGGGCTTTCATTGCTTTTCCATTTAGAACCTCTGTGGCTAGCTTTTCGGCGTCTTCGATCATTTTTCGACCCTGCTTAATGCTGATATTATCGATACCTTTTGCCATATCCATCTGTCCCGTCATAACCATATTTGAACCCTCAGCTGCCATAGCTACAGCATTATTAATCATGATGTGCATGTGGTGCATGGTCATCGATGCTCTGGAATGGTCTTCATGCCCATTCTCCCCGGCAAAGACAACTCCTGTCATCAGAACGAGGGCAAGCCCTACACTGATCCCTGATTTAATGAATTTAGCCATTTTGGACCTCCACACAGTGACACGAGATGATATCCAGCAATCCATAAAGTCTACACGACGTGGGGACCTGATAGTGGATCGGAAAATTATGGCATAAAGTTTACCTCTTTGGTCTGGAATTGCAATAAAAATCCTTTCCTTTCCATGAGCCACGTCAGGCTGGGCAAAGTGGATACCTGTCTGATCGCCGACGAGGTTCAATGAGGTGCCTGTTGTAACGAATACTCAGGCGCGGAAACGGTCGGACGGGAGTTAGCTGGGTTCTTTGCCACGGGTGGGGAAGGAGAGAAGGTGCGGCATTTTTTTGATGAGTGATGTCCCCTAAGGTAATTAAAATCTGCCTTTACTTCTCCCGGTTTGACAGGTCTTCTCGACGAGAGGATAATTGAACAAGCGCTTTAAATCATGGTGGTTTTTCGTTTCGAATCACCTCAGGAAGGAGTCAATTATGAAAAATATCAACAAAATCCTTGTCGTCAGCCGGATGACAAAAAACTGCGTTGAGGCGGTCCAGCAGGGGGTCTCGCTGGCCAGAAAATATGATGCGGAGCTATTTCTCATCCACGTAATGCACAACCCTTTCGGCCTGGAAGGCTGGAATCTGCCGATGGTGTCTCTAAAAAAGGACTACGAGAAGCTGCGCGAGGAAGCCAAAGCGGATCTGGAAAAGTTGGTGGCCAGCGAGCGGGAGAAGGGGCTCAGGGTGTCCGAACTGGTTAGAGAGGGTGAGCCGGACAGGGAGATCATTACTGTAGTAAATGATTACAAGATCGATCTGATGATCATGCTTGCCCACGAAGAAGGGCGGCTTGAGCACTTCCTGTTCGGTCGCAGCAACGAAGAGCTGATCCGCCGCATGCCCTGTTCCATTCTGCTGGTTAAAAAAGAGCCAGGACCAGTGGATTGGTGATATTTATCCTCCCATGATGCACGGGAGGACCCCAATGGAAAGCGGGTTTCGGAGGCAGTTTGCGGGGAAAGTTCAGCGGAAGGAGTGGGTTGAGTTGGTCCGGCTCGTAGGCTTTCTTGAATTGGTTGCGAATTGAACGTTAGCTCTAACCCCCTTTGTAACCACGGGAACCGAATCTCTGGCTACTATCTAAAAAAGATTTGAGTCGCTTAAGATTGACAAGCTGTCGGCGTTGGTTAATATTGTCACATGCTGCCGATGACAGTGAATGGACGGACAGCGTGCCGTTGCGGTACCCCTCGCAAGTGAATTTTTCTCTTCTTTCTTTAACTCACTGCCTTATGGTAGTCAGGGCTGGCGGGACATACAGATGGCGATGGATATAATTGCAGAAGCAGGGGGACAGCCAGTGCCTGAGATCATTGTATTGCTTGTTGATGATGTGGAACTTTTTCTGGAGTTGGAAAAGACCTTTCTTCAGCGGGAGGGGTTTCGAATTTTGCTGGCCCGCAACGGCATTGAGGCCATCGCTCTGGCCAAGGAGCATCGGCCCGATCTGGTATTCATGGATCTCCATATGCCAGAGATGGACGGTGATGAGGCCTGCCGGAGGATCAAGGCGGACCCCGAGATAAGTCACACCCCAGTGGTCATGGTTACTCAGGGTTCCCGACCCACTGATCTGGAGCGTTGTCGCCAGTCAGGCTGTGATGATTTCCTTCTCAAACCGATCAAACAACATCATTTCGCCGAGGCTGCCCACCGTTTCCTGCATGTCCGCACCCGGGTCGCCCCCCGCGCCGAGGCACGCATCAGTATCCGTTATGGTGAGGAGCAGAACCTGTTATCCAACTATTCGGTTAATCTCAGCACCGGAGGAGTCTTCATCGAAACCGAAGATATCCTGCTTGTCGATTCTGCCCTGAGGATTAAATTTGTCATCCCCGGGGTGGGAAGGGAGATCGTCTGCACAGGACGAGTGGCCTGGGTCAATCATCCAGAGAAGATGCTTAATAAGGCACTGCCGGTTGGGCTGGGTCTGCAGTTTCTGGATTTGAATGAGGACGATCGTGATGCCATCCGGGAATATATCAAAACCCGGGATCTTCAACCTTCCTGGTGATTTTGAGTTTGCCAGGGGGCAGTTGCTTGGTTGGCTTTTGAGACACAGTCCCTTCCTCGAGCTTCGGGCCTCCCTTATTTAATTGCGTTGCAAGTGAAGTGTGCTGTACCTCGAAGCGCGCTAATGGACTTGTTTATTGAATAGTGAAAAAGCTTGCCCTCCTTTTTTCGAGGGTTTTTCTTTGGCCAGAAAAAAACCCGCTCAAATTGAACGGGCTTTTTTTGTTTCGGTTCTCGTTTTAAGCAGTCACGCTGCTCATTGGGTTTAGCCTCAGGTGAATCCTGACGAAGGGCGACAACCTGCCCCCGGCACAGAATCATTGGCCTTGGCGGCAACCACTGAAACGATTCGTCGTGCTTTCCCGTTGCATTGCGGGCAGTCAATTTCGTGCACGTCGGTCCGGCTGATTTTTTCAGTTCGGGTATCACATCCGCTGCACTGGTATTCATATATCGGCATCGTTCAACCTCCATTCATCGTAGAAATAGAATATTTGAATCTCTACTACCGATCAAGTGTAAATTATGCAGAGGTCCAAGGACGCCAACTTTCAAACCTCAATCGCCGACTCTTTGTCAGCGCCGCTTTTCGGCCTGGTCGCTGTTTTTGTTTGTAACAGTGGCGAGGCGATCAGCCGTCGCTTGGCGTTGACCTGCATCCGCTTGATTTCAGCCTCCCGCCGACTGACGCTGCTGCGGTCATGTCCCCTCTCCAGATAGACGAGGCGCTGCGGCTTACGCCCGCGAAAATACTTGGCTCCGGTTCCATCCAGGTGTTGAGCCATCCGCCGCTCAATGTCCGTCGTGATGCCGGTATAGAGTGATTCGTCCGAGCAGAGAAGAATGTAGACCTGCCAGTTCATTATTTTTATGCCTCTGATATTCCAATGATTGCCGATCGAGCAAATTTAACATGCGGTTGACCCACGGTTGTGTTGCTAATTTGCCTGAGAGAATTGGTGGAGGGCATGCATGGTCCTTTAAATGAAATATAAAAAAATGGCTTTTCGTGGGCCTCTCTCCCTTTTAGGCCCGGTCGGTTGGATCAAGTGAGCAATTATATAGAGATTGAAGTGAGTTGTTGGTGATTTTTTTTATGAGCAGGGTTGTTTGTTTTGGATGAGCAAATATTTTCTCGATTAAACAAACATTTCTTTAAGGAGGCCTTCATGCTCAATGAGGTCAAGAAATTTGCGATGCGCGGTAATCTTGTGGATATGGCGGTCGGTATTATTATCGGCGCCGCTTTTGGCAAGATTGTCAGTTCAGCGGCCAATACCTGTGAACAATACGGATCTTGCGGTGAGACAAAAAAAAGACAGGCTGAATTACGCACAGACAGCCCGTCTTTTTTCTTATTGCCATACCTGAACAGAACGCCTTAAGGGGCCGTAACCGTATTTGCGATTAAGGTAACTGCGGTCTGTGCCAAAGCTCTGCCACTCAGTTTTGCGCCGGTATTCATGGAAATCAACGTTTTGCTCAGGATGATCCCCTTCATGTCAGCCGCTGTTCCGAGGGTCGCCTGGCCGGAAACCTGCCAGAAGATGTTCTTGGCCTGGGCGCCGCCGAGGAGGGTCACCATGGCGCTGTTGTTCACGGTTAGATTGCCAGCCATCTGCAGGATCCATATATCATTCGGGCCACCGGCGAGAGTAATGCCGGCGTTCGTGATTAAAACGTCTGTGCTCCAGTTGTAGAGGCCGGGAAGAAGAGTCTTGCCGCTGATATCTCCGCCCCCGAGTTCAGCAAAATCAGGATTTATTCTTCCGGCGGCGTCGGTGTACGCGGTTTGCATATCGCCGATTGCGGTGGTCATTATGGTCGGGGTCGGTGGAGCATAGTCGGCTGCGTAGATTTTCCCGGTGACCAAGGCCGAGGTAGAAAATGTATTCGTCGAATCGGCAATCAGGCCAAATCCTGTCATGGCCGTTGCGACGATAGGACTAACACCCATGTTTCCTACAATTGCCGTGGTTCCAGTGGTGGTGATTCCGGTTTTTGTCAGAATAACAAAATCCCCGGCTGTCCCGAGGTTTACGGCCTTGGGCCCTGCAGCGGAGGTACTACTGGTTGAATTTTGGTCATTGTCGTCACTGCTCCGGTGATGTGAACCGGCGTAGGCGGGCAGGGTGCAGACAAAAACACTCAGTACGAGCATCGATAAAAGATAAGCTTTCCGTTCGATAAATCTTTTCATGAAATCTCCTTTGACAGTTATTAAATAACTAACGTGCATGTTCTTCTCGGTATGGAGTCTTCACGTAGCGCGCCAAAAAAAAATAAATAGGTGGTAATGAATAACCAAGTGCTTGTTATTGAACGGTAAAATTTAAGGAGCACCCACCGGTTATGAGGCAAAAACCGCCATCAGAATCTGTCGAGTTTGACAAAACTGTCGTGACTGACAGAAATTATTGGTGGGTATTTGAATTTTCCTCCAGGGGAACTTTAGAGAGCCGCAGAGACCTCACCAAATTGGCGAGGTCTTTGTTTGTCAGTTTGAGGCCCCCTGGGGGAGAGGGCACAGCTTGCTTTAACGCAGTATCAGCCAGCGGATTATTAAGGCTGCAGTCGAAAGCAAGGTTGCGCTGAGAGCAAGGCCTAAAACCCACAGCCAGGTCGTTACAGAGGGGTTGTTCTTTTCGGTTAATCCAGTCATCTCTCCTTCGTGAATGGGGCTGCCATAGCCCCCCGCGGCAAGTGCCAGGGTGTTAAAATTGGGGTCTCTCTGGGCGGCTCGCGCCAACATCTCATACTGTGCATTGAGGCTGTTCATAAAATTCCTTTTGAGTGGAAGAAACCACTTCGGGTTGTTGTTATCCTTCGATTGTGCTCATGCCCAACCTTCGACCATGAAGCGACTGTTAGTAGATTTCAGTGTTCTCAGGGAAATATGTAAAAAAGCCAGAATACCGAAATTCTATGATATTTCGGCATCCTGGCTGTCTCATGGAGACCCTGTAGGCTTTCCGCCCCATCCTTGCGGATGGTTAAGTTTTATCGTTTATCAATCGATTCATATCGCATTCCAGCTCAGAAGCTGACCGATATGAATGTTCGTCTTTGCAAACGCTACCTTGAGGCTGTAATGCTCCTCCTCCTACAACTCTTGACTTGATATCTCCGGTCTCCGGGAGTTACGGGCTGGTTTTGCGGCCATCCTTGAATTGTCACCGCAAGCCCGGTTTAAATTCATGCTCTTGAAGATATAGTCATTTCAAGTAACGCGCCAAAATTTACGTATGTGGAAAGATGTTGCTAACTTACTAATTTAACATGGTTAAAGATGATGATGATAAAAATGTGTATATTAACGCCTACATTAAAATCTATCGAATTCAACAGATCTGTTTTAAATGACGGAAAATATTATTAAGAACCGGACTCTTTGGCGAAGAGACTTTCTTTCCTCATGGAATTTGTCTGGGGAAGGAGAGGGAGAAATTGTGAAGACATTGAGACCTGTTGCTCAGAACACCGCCCATCATATTTAAAAGTTATGTCGTTCAGGGCCGCACCTTTTGGTGGCCACCGTCTGCTCCTCTCAGGGCCCCTCCCTGTTTTCCCATGTAAAATCATACCTTTGTAGCGGAAATACCAGCAGGTCTTCTCTGGCACGGTCGTTGCGATGTATTAACTGGTTAAAGCAAAAAATTATGATTCTGTTTTTAGCCGGAAATACTTTCGGTTATGCATTCATTCTGTTGGTCGGGACCGGATGAGACAGCTAATCCCGTTCCTGAAAATGCCTGGAATATGCAAATGATGAATCAAACGCCGAAGATGCCCGGGAGCCTGGTCATGGTAAGTAACACCGATATCCTGAATGCCGACATTCTGATCGTGGATGATCTGGAAACCAATGTGGAACTGCTTGAAGCAATGCTGCGGGGTGCCGGCTATACGCAAATTACCACAACCCAGGACCCCTGTTCTGTCTGCGCGCTGCACCGTGAAAATCATTACGATTTAATCCTTCTCGATCTGCGCATGCCCGATATGGATGGTTTCCAGGTGATGGAAGGCCTGAAGGAGCTTGAAACGGATGGCTACCTGCCAGTCCTCGCCGTGACCGCCGAACCAACTCACAAGTTACGTGCGCTGCGGAGCGGCGCAAAAGATTTCGTCAGCAAACCCTTCGATTTGGCCGAAGTGTTGATGCGAGTACGTAACATGGTGGAAGTTCGCCTGTTGCATAAGAAGGCTCGCAGTTACGTAGCGTTGCTGGAAGAATTGGCGCTGAATGACCCTCTGACAGGCCTTGCCAACCGTCGACTTTTCGACGACAGGATAACGATGGCCCTGGTTCATGCGCAGAGGAACAGGGGTGCCATGACCATGATTTATCTGGACTTGGATGGCTTCAAGGCGATCAATGATACCCTCGGCCACGGCGTCGGGGATATCTTGCTGAAAATGGTCGCAAAACGCCTGTTGATTGCTGTGCGCCAGGAGGACACCGTGGCGCGCCTTGGGGGTGACGAATTCGCCATCGCCCTGTGGCACGTCAGCGGAGCTGAATATGCGGCCTTGGTGGCGGCCAGAGTAATCGCTGCCGTGTCGCAACCTTATGACATAGAGGATCATATTGTGGACATAACTACCAGCGCCGGGGTCAGTATCTATCCAGTGAATGGCGAGGACGCGGAATCCTTGATGAAGAGCACTGACCAGGCGCTGTACCTGGCCAAAGCGGCAGGGAAGAACGCCTATCGAATCGCAGTGTGCGCTGACGCCTAAAAGATGGATTCTCGTGTGAAGAGAACGAGATGATTTTGGCTCATTTGGTTGTTGATGGACTGAAGGGGTTGATTTGGCTAGCGGGTGCTGAAAGGTAAAAATTCCTCCCGGAGCCTGAGCTCCGGAAAGGATCAACCTCACCTGTCATCCAAGGAGGAGGGTCTTGTCTTACAGGTTAGGTTAAGTCATGGCCGACGTATTCAATGTTACTGCGGTTTGTGCCACCGCTCGTCCGTACATTTTGGCGCCAGTATTGAAGGTCAAGTCTGGTCTGCCCCGGTTGGCATGGCCACCACTATGGTTTTGGTCGTTTCATTGATGGCTCCTGTCACACCACTCGGCGAAAAACTGGTGCGCGCTTTGGCCTCGGACGGAGCAACGGATGCGCTTATGGTATAGATCGCAGTTGAACTGTCAGTAGCGGTGACCGTATAGCTCAGCGGAGCAGTGAAGTCATTCGGGGTGCCGCCACTTATTTGCTGCGTAGGACCTACAGCGAGGGACTTCCCCGTGGTGGTATATGTCGCAGTTAGGGCGGTCAGGTTCGTCCCGGTTGGCATGGTGACTGATATGGTCTTGGCCGACTCATCAATTATCCCGTCAGCCCCGTTCAGCGAATAAGTCGTGATCGCCTTTGCATTTGTTACCCTCGCGGAACTGATGGAGATGTGGTTACTGTTGCTGCACCCGGCTGCGAATATTAACATAAACAGGGTCATGATCCATTTATTGCGATAGCTTTTAAATATTTTCATGTTTGGTCCCTCCAGACTCACCTAATAAACTTTTGAAAGTAACTCAAGTAATGAATCAAATGCGAGTAAGTTCATTTTGCTTCAACCTGCCTTGGTTTATTCCAGTTGCCGAGCAGCGGCAACAGCCATACCTTATGACAAATGAAAGTCCCCTCTGGTTGTGTGCCAGAGGGGATATATTCTGCTGCTAAGGCGCTGTGACGGTCGTGGCATTTAATGTTACTGCGGTCTGTGCCAGGGCTCGGCCGGTTAATTTGGCGCCGGTATTGAACGAGATCAGGGTTTGACTCAACAAAATCCCCTTGAAGTCTGCCGCCGTACCCAAGGTCGCCTGTCCGGAAACCTGCCAGAAGATATTTTTGGCCTGGGCTCCGCCGCTCAGGTGCACAATGGCGCTGTTGTTGACGGTGAGGTCCTGAGCGATCTGGAAGATCCAGACGTCGTCGGCTCCCCCGCTAAGAGTCACACCGGCACTGGTGATAAGAACTCCGGTGCCCCATTTGTAGAGGCCTGGAACCAGGGTGCGCCCGCTGATGTCTCCGGCATAGAGTTCGGTGTAATCGGTGTTTGAGCGTCCGGCGGCGTCGGTGAAGGCGATTTCCATATCGCTGATCGCCGTGGTCATATTCGCCGGGGTTGGTGTGGCATAATCGGCGGCGTAGAGATTCCCGGTCACGAGCGACGAGATTGAAAAGGTGTTGGTGGAATCAGCGGTGAGGGCAAATCCCGTGATGTAACTTGCGGCGGAAGGACTCACGCCGATATTGCCGACAATGGCAGTGGCTCCGGTGGTTGAGACCCCAGATTTGGCCAGAATTGCAAAATTGCCGGCGGTGCCGAGATTGACCGGGTCGGGCCCAAGGGCAGAGCGCACAGTCACTGTTACGCTATAAGTTGCCTCTGTTGAATTGCCAGCGGTCACCAGATAGTCTACTGGATCGGTAAAATCATTCACCGTAAAACCACTCTCCTGCTGGAGTCCGGTATTCACCACGTCGACGAACTGCCCCGTGGTGATGAAAGTCGCAACCAGAGCCGTTTTGTCGGTCCCGGCCGGCATGATCACGGAAATAGTCTTGGTCGCTTCATCAATGAAAACAGCCCCATTTCGAATCGAATAGCTGGTAATGGCCTTGGCTTCAGCCGGAGCAACGGTCGCGGTCACGGTATATACCGTCTGGGTCTTGTCCTCAGCGGTAACCCTGTAGTCAACCGGTTTACTAAAGTCATTCCGTGTGACAGCACTCGTCTGCGGCGTCGAACCGACAGCGACGGATTCGCCGGTGAGGGTGAATTTCGCAACCAAAGCTTCTAGTGGTGTGCCGTTCGGCAGAGTCACCAGAATCTCCCTGGCTGACTCTGCGACGATCCCGGTGGCGCCATCAAGCGAAAACGTGGTGATAGCCTTCGTGTCTTTGGCGGTTGTGGCATCGGTAGCGCTGTTACTACTGCCGCCGCACCCGGCCAAAAAAGTGATAAGGAGTAACCCCAGAAACCAACTATTTAAATACCCTTTAATGCTGTTCATATTTGTCTCCTCGTTGGGGACTTGTTAAGCCGCTAAAACGGAATTCTTAGTGGTTAACCAGGCGCCTGCTACTACCTTTCAGGTTAAAACCCGAATGACGAATGCTCTGACGAATGTACGCAGAGAACTCGAGAACTTACTCATAGTACTGAGCAAGTACCTTGCCGAGAAAATATTTTCTAATTTAGCAAGGTTAAGGCTTTGTTTTTATTGAATAAATTAAGAAAAATATTGCGGAGTGGAGGGAAATACCGTTAAGGAAAACTGTCACATTTAGTAAGACCGCCAAATGCCACAGCTAGGAGCCTGTCGGACTATCCATGAGCCAGCTGCAAATCCGGCTGTTTGGCCCATATTTTAGTTCCTTTTTGTCTCATAGCTACGGCTATGAGCCTGCAAACGAACCAAAATCTGTTCTCAAACTTCCGAATTTTCGCTTCGACCCTCATAGTCCGACAGCCTCCTAGGCGAAAGGGATCCCCTGAGCGGGAAGATGAGTGTAACCGTCCTTTTTCCTTAATTTGCACAATAATCCCCGGTGGTCGCGATGAGTCATCTCAGGCTGCTCAATAAAGAAGCCCACAACAAATGACTTGTTGCGGGCTTCTTGGTTATATTTCAAACAGTTGCCCTACTGGGCAGTAATATTCGCCTGGTTTTCAAGAGTCCCTGGCGAGTATTGGCATTAAGGAGCGGTAACTGTGGTCGCGTCAAGTGCGACAGCAGTCTGAGCCAACAGTCGTCCGTTGATCGATGAGAGATTCCCAAATGTGATTGCAGTCTTACCGAGGATATTTCCCTCAAAGTGGGTATTCGCCCCAATGTTCACCGCATCGGTAACTTGCCAGAAGATGTTCTCAGGCAGTGCGCCACCCACGAGGACGACATTCTTGGCAGCGGCCATGTCGAGGGTCCCGGCAATTTTGAAGATCCAGACATCAGTTGCACTACCATTGAGAGTGAGATCGGTCGGGATGATAACTCCGGTCCCCCACTCATAGACACCGGGGGTGAGGGTTAAGGACGTCAGGGTGCCGGCACCGACGTTAGTTGTCGCGGCCGAGGTTGCGGTCCGTCCGGTGGCGTCGGTGTACGCGGTTTCCATGTTGGCGACGGCGGTGGTCAGGTCAACTGAAGTCGATCCTCCCAGATAGTCGGCGGCGTGGAGTTCGAAAGGTGCAACCACTTGCGCAGAAATCGAGTACGTATCCGTGGTGTCAGAGGTCTCCGACCAACCGGTTAAAGCGCCTCTGTCGGTGGGACTTAAACCGACATTCCCGGTCACGACCGAGTAGGGAACCGTTGAAACACCAGCTTTTGCCAAAATCGCGTAGTTGGCAGCTGTTCCAAGGTCGACAAACGGTACGGTATCGGGGGCCAAAGTAACGGAGACATCATAAGTCGCGGTTGTAACGGTGTCAGCAGCGGTAACCGTATAGCTTACAATGACCTGATTGTTGAAATTATTCAGCGTTACAGCACTTACCTGCGGTGTCGGAGGTGTCGTCTCAATCGTGACATTTGCTCCGGGGGACGCTGTGAATGTTGCGGCCAGATCAGTGCTCAGGTCTGTCCCGAAAGGCATCAACACTGCGATGGTTTTGGGATTGGTATTTTCGCTGATAATTCCATTAAAGCCGTTAATTGAATAAGAGGCCATGACAGCAGCATCGTTTGCCGCCACAGTGACGTTGACTTCATAGGTCGCCTTTGCGATGCCATCTGCAGCAATGACGGTGTAGATCGCCGAAGCCGGGGGGCTCAGGGGGAACACATTCGTCATGCCAGTCTCCTGAAGGATGGTGCCGATCTTAACGTCCCCTGTCGCCACGAAAGTCGCTGCCAGCGGGAGCGACAGGTCCGTCCCGAAGGGCATCACGACGTCAATGGTCTTGGGAACTGTGTTCTCATGGACAATGCCTGCAGTATTGCCAAGAGAAAAGGTGGTCATGACAGCGGCATCGTTTGCCGCCACAGTAACGTTGACATCATAGGTCGCCGTTGAGCCGTCTATCGCGGTCACGGTGTAAATGACCGGAGCCTGGGGAACCGAGAGAAAAACATTCTCCGTGACTCCACTCTCCTGCAGAACCTTGTTGATTCCAACACTAATGCCGGTGGATGTGTAGGTCGCAATCAGCGCCTGCGAGAGATCTGTCCCGAAGGGCATCACCACGTCAATGGTCTTGGGAGTTGTCCCTTCAGTGACAACTCCAGCAGTTCCACTCAGAGAGTATGCCGTAATTTCATTGGAACCGGTCGTATCGTTACTGTTGCCGCAGCCGGCGACAAAGGCGACGAGGAGCAGGGCCATAACCCATTTGTTGGTGCCTTTTAAAAACTTATTCATTTTTGCCCCCTCCCTGGGGACCTTTTTCAGATTCAGTGGAGTGGTGAACCTGATTGTTCACCACTCCACTTGATTTAGCTCAGTTGATTTTCGTCCTTAGGGAACGGTTACTGTCGTTGCACCAAGAGTGACCGCCGTCTGCGCCAGCATCCGCCCGTTGAGCGAGGCAAGATCGCCGAAGGTGATGGTTGTCTGACCGAGGATGACTCCTGCGAAATGGGTGCTGGCACCAACGGTCACTGCTTCACTCACCTGCCAGAAGACGTTCTGGGGAAGAGCGCCACCCGTGAGGATAACGTTTTTGGCAGCGGCCATGTTGAGGGTCCCGGCGATCTTGAAGATCCACACGTCGGTTGCACTGCCAGCGAGAGTAAGGTCGGTGGGAATGGTAACAGCACTACCCCACTCATAGACGCCTGGGAGAAGAACCAAGGAGGTGAGGGTGCCAGCACCGACGTTGGTAGTTGCGGCCGAGGATGCGGTCCGGCCGGCGGCATCAGTGTAAGCAGTTTCCATGTTGGCTACGGCGGTGGTCAGGTCAACAGAAGTTGTGCCCCCCACATTGTCGGCCGCATAGAGTTTTCCCGGGGCAACCACTTGCGCCGAGGTAAAATAGGTATCCGTTGGTTCAGACACCAGGTCCCAGCCAGTTAACGCCACGCGGGCCTCTGGACTCACGGCAACATTGCCGGTTACGACCGAAGGGGGAACGGTTGCGACACCGGTTTTTGCCAGGATCGCATAGTTGCCGGCTGTTCCCAGGTTGACGCCGGCCGCTTCAACACTGACATTCCCAATGGGACCCAGATTCGCCTGGCCCCCAGCTCCCCCATCACCACTACCGCCGCAGCCTGCCAGAGCGATGATCAGGAACAGTCCCAAAAACCCCAAATTGCTTCTTAATTTTTTATACATTTTACTTACTCCTCGTTTGAATGGTGACAAATCGGATGACCTGTCAATAATCTATAGTTACACCTTCTGTGCCAAATAGGCATTTCGTGCGTAAGTTATTGATTATATAGAATAATTTCGTATTTTTGATGGTTGAAGAAGTTTGTCTGGGCGTCACTCTAGCCCCGCATATTTAACGAAACCGTTAAATATGGTGGGAGATGGAAGGGAGAATGACCTTTCAGAATCACACTCCGGAGTCGAATGTAGACTCTGCCGTCCGGGATTAAATCGGGTCAAAATAAAATAAAGAAGCCCGCGACCGATTATCGGTTACGGGCTTCTTTGGGGTTACAGAGAGGGCTGATTTGCCCGTCTTGAACAAATTATAGGTCGGGTCTGAAAAATATCCCCTGCCCGAACCTGATCCCCTTATTGCACGGCTATTTCAAAAAGAACGCGCATGTTTTTCTTTGCGGCACGCGAGTTGATTATTTCAGGATTTGCCTCATAGGCTTCCGGGTCGGTCTCGCCATAGCCGAAGGATTTAAGGCGACTCGACTTTATGCCCCCTTCGCGCATCAGGTACGACTTGACGGCATCGGCTCTTTTTTTACTTAAATCCCGGTTATATTCATCCGTGCCCTTTTCGGAGGTATATCCTTCGATACGGATTTTAGCCCTGGGGTTTTTCTTCAGGACCTGGATATATTCATCCAGACTTTTCTTCGCGGCGGGTTTGAGGGTCGCCTTATCAAAATCGAAATGGACGTCGTCGAATTCCAGAACAGTGATCTCTGGTTTAACCGGAGCGACGACAACCTGCTTTTCAGCTACTACCACTGGCTTGGGGGCCGGCTCATACTTCGCGACCGGGGTGGCTTCGGGTTTTGAATCGCCGCCGAATCTGAAGATAACGCCCAGAGTTGCTTCGACATTGTGGAATGTTTCATCCACAACCATATTATCTCTGAGATCGGCTCTCAGCCCGATGTTTTCGACCAACCAGTATTTCGCGCCGACCCCGTAACTAACAATCGCCATGAGGTTATCGCTGATGCTCGGGTTATAATGAGCAGCGCCGAACCCGGCCACGATGTAGGGATTAAGTTTACTCTCCGGCATGAAATGATAGAGAGCGTCCAGATGAAAGGACGTCATATCTACGTCATTAATTGGAGTTGCAAACTGGCCTTTAGAGGTAAATGCTTGATTTTTATCATCAACGCCAGTGTTGATGAATTCCAGGGCGCCTTCAATACCAAAACGGTTGGTGAAGTTATAACCAACGCGGCCGCCGAAGACAAAATCATTTTCCAGGTTCTGTTGACCCTCAAAGAAATGGTAGCCAATAAAAGGACTCAACTCAAAGCTCTTGGCCTTGATCTCGGCCTGAGCCGCCAAGGGACAGAGAAGGATAACCGCTAACAACAATGGCAACATCTTCTTTTGAAGCAAACCTATTGAATATTCTCTTTTCATATGAAGCTCCCAAAATTATGTGGATGAATCTTATCCGTGATTACCGTTGTACTTTCCAACTTCAACATTTTAGAAGATTCAAGGGGAGACAGGCTGAAGCCTATTTTTGCCTGTCTCCCTTGTTTTGTTTTTTGCGCTGAATACCTCTGGTCCTTACTTGCAGCCGGCAGGAGCGTTCACGTTCCCCGGTACCGAAACGATATTATCACCGAAGGTAAAGGCACCATCGGTAGACGCCCCGGCAAATAATCTGCCGCAGGAGGATGCGCCGGTTTCCATGGTGATGCTGCTATAGGACAGGATGTTGCCTTGAAAGATCGTGTGACTTCCGAGGGTCGCCTGATTGCTGCCAACCCACCAATAAACGTTGGACGCTTTGGCGCCATTGGTCAGGAGGATCCGGGTATGAGGATCGGCGGCGCCGGTGGCTGCCGTTCCGATTGAGCTGTCGGACTGGAAAACAAAGACCGCATCCGAATCGCCCTGGCCGTCGAGGGTGAGATCACCCGTAATCAGCATCCCCCCTGAGGTGGTTTTGTAGATACCAGGGAAGAACAAGTTGTCGTTGAGTACGGCGGCTGTTCCAGCTCCGGCCCCTAAAGTCGTGCCATCGGCAATGGTGGTGACTCCGGTGCTCATTTGAGCGGGCGATAGGGCGATATATGCGGCCCGTAAATCGGCAACAATCTTACCGGAAGTTACGCCTGCATCGGGATACAAAGGGCTGATGACATCCCCGTTGATTGTGGGCGCGATACCATTGCATTGGCCGATAAGTCCGGCACTGCCGACGGTTACACCATTACAGGTAAAATCGGGATCCAGAACAACATCACCGTTGACTGTGGTCGCGCCGACGTTGACAATCCCGGCGGTCGAGGCACTTCCGAAGGTTGCGGCTGCACCAAAGTTGACCGACCCGACACCTGTGGCTACGTTGGTGGCGGTGGTGAAGTCCCATTCATAAGGACAGGAGATAGCGATGGCGTCAGCGCTCATGGCGGCGGTCGAAATAGACGCTGTATAATCCGTATCAGGCAATAGCGCTGCGTCGGTGGTAAAGGTCGCAATCTTGTTTGTGGCATCCATGGTGACGGAACCGGCCACACTGTTTAAGCTTACAGTCTCCATGATTGTGAATGTGGGCGGCGCAGTGATTGTTGTCGGATCCATGGCCAGGCTGAAGGTGGCGGTAATTAATTTGCCGTTATTGGCGACACCCGCAGTGCTGGTCTTCACAAGCAGGTTATCACTGGTCGGATCGGACATTGTGACTGTCGGGATGGTGGGCCCACTGTCTACTGTACAAACCGCGCCGGGGATAATTATCAAGGGGAGTGTCGCATCAACATTCAAAGTTACCGCGGCCGAAGTCAGTCCACCGAACGTGGCCGTGATATTTGAGGTGCCGTCGGCCACGCCTGTCGCAAGGCCATTGGCCGAGATGGTGGCAACGCCGGGGATCGACGAGTTCCAGACCGTGGCGGGATCGGAGGTCACGATGTGGATTGACGCATCGCTGTAAGTCGCCCGAGCCGTATATTGCCGGGTGCCACCCAGCGTGACGGAAGCCGAAACAGGGGTCACCTGGAGCGAGGTCAAGGTTGCTACCGTTAATGTAGCTGTCGCAGTCTGGCCGCCGAAAGAGGCTGTGATATCCGAGACGCCGCTGGTCAGGCCAGTGGCCAGGCCAGTCGTCGGTGCAATAGTACCAACGGTGGCAATAGCGGGGGTAGACGAAGTCCAACTGGAAGAAGCGGTGACGTCGCCGGTCGATCCATCGTCATATGAAGCAGTGGCCGTGAATTGTCGAATACCATTGATGGGGACGAATGACGCTGCTGGCGTCACCGAGATGGAAGTTAATAGTTTATTTGTATTATTAGTGGGTGCGTCCCAGACACCCACGCCAGCATCGCCCCCACAGCCGGAGAGTAGAAAAATACTCAACAACAACCCAAATCCCAGACACGTCTTCAACATTCTCAATCTTTTCATTAATGCCTCCTGTAAAACTCAGTGAAAATACGTTTAATTTCATCCAACCCTTCTTTGCGATCACTCTCCTTGGTCATATCGTTTTTAGATTCAACGATCATGACCTGCGTTTAGAGAAACAGTCCTTCCGGTAAGGGTTGATTTGTGGGCGAAATAAGGATAATGGCCTACTATCGCAAGGAGCCTGCCAAACCCGAGGTAAAAATTTTATTGCAGAATAAGGGTTTAATATCGGTTATTTACAAAGAGAGACAGGCGAGAAGGCAGGTGGATGTAACGGTGGCCTGGCCTTGGTATTTGGCGGAACTGTTTAATATGGAGGATTATTATGGAAAATCGGAATTGATTCCCCGATTTATGGGGCTATTTCAAAGTAAGGCTGATATCATGCGTACTTCTAAAAAAAAAAAATTAAATAGCAGGAATCAGGAATCAACTTGGGGCTGAACTTTAGTTTCAATATTAGAAAATAAAAACCATTTTCCCCACCCCAAGTCCAGAGGAATCCGTCATGAAAAGCAACAAACGCAAGGGGCAGCCGATAGCAGACGCCGAATTACGCCTGCTTGCCGAAGATCAGCTGGGGGAGAGATCATCCTCGGTGAATTTCCCCCACAATGAGGAAGAGACGCAGCGGCTCGTCCATGAACTAGAGGTTCACCAGATCGAGCTGGAGATGCAGAGTGACGAACTCCGACAAGCCCAACAAAAGCTTGAGTTATCGCGGGATAAATATTCTGAACTCTATGATTTTGCTCCTGTCGGCTATTTCACCTTTGATGCGCAGGGGCTGATACAGGAAATCAACCTGGCCGGCGCCAGTCTGCTCGGTATTGAGCGGGAACTGCTCGCAGATATTCCCATCAGCCGTTTCATCGCCGATGCCGAGGGGCGAAAAGTTTTTAGCTGTCACCTAAAAAATGTTTTACAAAAAAATGATATGCAGGGCTGTGAAATCAAGCTGACTCAAAAAAACGGTCAGGTGATCCATACCCAGATTCAAAGTACCGTCCTGGGTACGAATGAGAGCGATGGGAGGGACATCCTTTCCTCTATCGTCGATGTCACGGTGGCCAGGGAGTTGGAATCCGAAATCCAGGATGCGCGGGAATATTCCGAGAATATTGTCGAAACCCTGCGTGCGCCCCTGTTGGTGCTGGACTCTGATCTGGAGATTCTCACCGCCAACCACTGCTTCTACGAGACCTTCAAGGTCACCCCCAAGGAAACCATCGGTCATTTCATCTACGAAGTCGGTAACCGGCAATGGGACATTCCCCAGCTGCGACTCATGGTCGAGGAAATTCTCCCCCGGAATACCGTGATCAAGGACTATGAGGTCGAGCATGATTTTCCCGGCATCGGGCACAAGATCATTCTGCTCAGCGCCCGCCAGATCTTTCGCGAAAAAATCGGCTCGGACATTATCCTGCTGGCCATGGAGGACATTACCGAGCGCAGGCAGTTGGAAATGGAAATCCAGGACGCCAGGGAATACGCTGAAAATATTGTCGATACGCTGCGCGAGCCGTTGGTGGTGCTTAATTTCGATTTAAAAATTCTTACCGCCAATCACAGCTTCTACGAGATGTTCAAAGTCACCCCCGAGGAAACAATCGGGAATTTCATCTATGATATCGGCAACCGACAGTGGGATATTCCCCAACTGCGACTGCTGGTCGAGGAAATCCTCCCCCTGGATACCGTGATCAATGGCTACGAAGTTGAACATGATTTTCCCGGCATCGGCCACAAGTTTATCCTGCTCAATGCGCGGCAGATCTTCCGCGAGAAAATCGGTTCGGACATTATCCTGCTGGCCATGGAGGACATTACCGACCGCAAGCAGGCCGAAGCGGCACTGATCCAGGCGGGCGCCTTGCAAAACGCAATTTTCCACAGCGCCAACTTCTCGAGTATCGCCACGGATGAGAAGGGGGTCATCCAGATCTTTAACGTCGGCGCCGAGAAGATGCTCGGCTACACCGCCGCCGAGGTGGTGAACAAGAACACCCCGGCTGACATTTCCGATCCGCAGGAGATTATCACCCGCGCCCAGGCGCTGACCATTGAGCTCGAGACCGAGATCACCCCGGGCTTTGACGCCCTGGTCTTCAAGGCGCGGCGCGGCATTGAGGATATTTACGAGCTGACCTACATCCGCAAGGATGGCAGCCGCTTCCCGGCGGTCGTCTCGGTCACCGCCCTGCGTGATGATCAAGAGACTATTATCGGCTATCTGCTTATCGGTACCGACAACACTGCTCGCAAGCAGGCCGAAGAGGCCCTCCTCCAGGCGGGAGCTCTGCAGAGCGCGATTTTCAACAGCGCCAACTTCTCGAGTATTGCAACGGATGAGAAGGGGGTCATCCAGATCTTTAACGTCGGCGCCGAGAAGATGCTCGGCTACACCGCCGCCGAGGTGGTGAACAAGAACACCCCGGCTGACATCTCCGATCCGCAGGAGATTATCACCCGCGCCCAGGCGTTGACCCTCGAGCTCGAGACCGAGATCACTCCGGGCTTCGATGCATTGGTCTTCAAGGCGCGGCGCGGCATCGAGGATATCTACGAACTGACCTACATCCGCAAGGATGGCAGTCGCTTCCCGGCGGTCGTCTCGGTCACCGCCCTGCGTGATGATCAGGGGACCATCATCGGTTATCTGCTCATCGGTACCGATAACACTGCGCGCAAACAGGCCGAAGAGGCCCTCCTCCAGGCGGGAGCGCTGCAGAGGGCGATTTTCAATAGCGCCAACTTCTCAAGCATCGCCACCGATGCCGAGGGGGTTATTCAGATCTTCAACGTCGGCGCCGAGAAGATGCTCGGCTACACCGCCGCCGAGGTGGTGAACAAGAACACCCCGGCTGATATTTCTGATCCCCAGGAGATTATCACCCGCGCCCAGGCGCTCAGTACCGAGCTCGAGACCGAGATCACCCCGGGCTTCGACGCATTGGTCTTCAAGGCGCGGCGCGGCATTGAGGATATCTACGAGCTGACCTATATCCGCAAGGATGGCAGTCGCTTCCCGGCGGTCGTCTCGGTCACCGCCCTGCGTGATGATCAAGAGACTATTATTGGCTATCTGCTTATCGGTACAGATAACACCGCGCGCAAACAGATTGAGAAAGAGCAGAAGGAACTCAGTCAGCGTTTGCAGGACCAGCAGTTTTATACCCGCAACCTGATTGAAGCTAACATTGACGCGATCACGACCACCAATCCGTCCGGCATCATCACCGATGTTAACAAGCAGATGGAAGCGCTCACCGGGTGCACGCGCGAGGAATTGATCGGCGCACCATTCAAGAACTACTTCACTGATCCTTCTCTGGTCGAGGACGGGATTAAACGGGTGCTGAAAGAAATAAACACCTCTAACTATGAACTCACCGCACGGGCCCGTGACGGCAAGGAGACGGTGGTCTCTTTCAATGCCAACGTCTTCTACGATCGGGACAGCAAGCTACAGGGCATCTTCTTCGGGGCCCGCGACGTGACCGAGCGCAAACGCCTGGATGAGGCATTAAGGGAAAAGAACGTCGAACTGGAGAGTGCCAGGTCGGTGGCAGAAAAAGCTAACCTCGCTAAATCAGATTTTCTTTCCAGCATGAGTCATGAGCTGCGTACCCCGCTCGGAGCGATTCTCGGGTTTGCACAGCTGATGGAATCGGGAAAGCCGGAGCCGACCCCTGTCCAGAAGAGGAGCATTGATCAAATTCTAAAAGCCGGCTGGTATCTGCTGGAACTGATCAATGAAATCCTCGATCTGGCGTTGATCGAGTCCGGTAAACTCTCGCTATCACTGGAACCGGTCTCCCTTGAGGACGTCTTGAACGAGTGCGAGGCCATGGTTGAACCTCAGGCCAAGGAACGCAATATTCAGGTGATCTTCTCCGAGATTAAATCCCCTTGTTTTGTCAACGCCGACCGGACACGGGTGAAGCAGATACTCCTCAATCTGCTTTCCAACGCGATCAAGTACAATAAGGAATACGGAACGATTACGGTGAGCTGTACCTTGACCCCCCCGGATTTTATTCGAATCAGTGTCCGTGATACCGGCGCGGGGCTGACTCCGGAACAGCTTACGCAACTCTTCCAGCCGTTTAATCGCCTCGGCCAAAAGGGTGACGTTGAAGAAGGGACCGGTATCGGCCTGGTGGTCTGTAAGCGTCTGGTCGAATCGATGGGTGGTGGTATCGGATTTGAGAGTACGGTTGGGGAGGGGAGCGTGTTCTGGTTCGAACTGATTCAGACGACTGAACACCAGGCGTCCACCCACATCCACCAATTCACAACAATCGTCGCAACGGATGATCAAGCGGACGAGCAGAAGAGGACCCTGCTCTATGTTGAGGACAACCCGGCGAACCTGATGCTGGTCGAAGATCTTCTGGCGCGTCGGCCCGACATTCGCTTTCTGAGTGCGCAAGACGCAATTAAAGGGGTCGAGATTGCCCGCACCTCTCAGCCGGATGTGATTTTGATGGATATCAATCTGCCCGGTATCAGTGGCATTGATGCTCTGAAAATTCTGGCTGACATTCCGGAAACAGCGCACATTCCGGTCATTGCCTTGAGTGCCAATGCTATCCCCCGCGATATTGAAAAGGGGCTTGAAGCCGGATTTTTCCGCTATCTCACCAAACCGATCAAGGTAGCCGAGTTCATGGATACCCTGGACCTGACGCTGAAACATGCAAAAATGGAGGCGGCCATGGCCGTCGAAAAGGGAAAATCAAAAACATGACCGCCGAAATTTTAAACGCCAAAATCCTGGTTGTCGATGATCAGAAGACCAATGTGGAGCTGCTGGAACAGTTGCTGAGTGACGCTGGCTATACCTGCGTGACTTCAACGACGAACCCTGTAGAAGTCTGTGCGCTGCACCACGAAAATAATTACGATTTGATCCTGCTCGACCTGCAGATGCCGGGAATGGATGGATTTCAGGTGATGGAAGCCCTTCAGGCCCAAAACCCGGAGGGCTATATTCCGGTTCTGGTGATTACCGCCCAACCGGGACACAAGATGCGGGCCCTCGAAGTCGGCGCAAAGGATTTCATCAGCAAGCCATTTGAACTGGTCGAAGTCAAGACGCGGATCCGCAATATGCTGGAAGTGCGGATGCTGTACAAAAAACTCCAGCATCACAACATGCGGCTGGAAGAGACGGTGCAAGAGCGGACGAGTGACCTGACCAGTGCGAATATGCAACTCATCCAGGAAGTAGAGGAACGTAAAAAGGCAGAAAAATCCCTGCATAAATCCTATGCGGAGATAAGACAGCTGAAAGACCGGCTCAAAGAGGAGAATGTTTACCTGCGGAATGAGGTGGACAAAAAATACAATTTCGGCGAAATCGTCGGTCAAAGTGATGCCCTTGCGGTCGTATATTCACAGGTCCAACAGGTCGCACCCATGAATGCAACCGTGCTGTTGCTGGGGGAGACCGGCACCGGTAAAGGGGTGGTGGCGCGAGCAATCCATCGCAGCAGCACGCGCAAGGACCATCCCATTATTACGGTCAACTGCACGACGCTTCCTGCTACTCTGGTGGAAAGCGAGCTCTTCGGCCGGGAAAAGGGAGCGTTTACCGGTTCTGATACCCGGCAGATCGGCCGCTTTGAGCTGGCCAACGGAGGCACTATTTTTCTCGACGAAATTGGTGAAATGCCTTTGGAACTGCAAAGCAAACTCCTGCGAGTGATTCAGGACGGCGAGTTTGAGCGGCTGGGCAGCCCCCGCACCATCAAGACCGATGTGCGGATCATCGCGGCCACCAACCGTGATTTGAAAGAAGAGATTCGCACCGGCAAGTTCAGGCAGGATCTCTATTACCGGCTCAACGTGTTCCCTATCACCCTGCCGCCCTTAAGGGAGCGCAAGGAAGATATCCCGCTGCTGGTCAACCATTTCGTTGCCATCTTCAACAAAAAAATCGGGAAGAAAATAGAGACGGTCTCGACCAACACTCTGAACCATCTCCATGAGTATCACTGGCCCGGCAACGTGCGGGAGCTGGAAAGCATCATCGAGCGGGCGGTCATTACCAGCCAGGGAAATTCACTTCAGGTTCTGGACCGCTTTGAAATGATCCAGGCTGTGGCGGATGTGGGAGCCAGTGAGGTTGAAAACCAGGAAATCAAGGCCCTCGCTGATCTGGAACACGATCATATCTGCCAGGTGCTGCAGCAAACCGGGTGGCGCATCGAAGGAAAAAGCGGCGCGGCGCTCCTTTTGGGTCTCAACCCCAGCACCCTGCGTGCCCGCATGCGAAAAATGGGCATTGCCAGGCAATAGAGAAAACTCTGCACACCCAGAATATCTTTCATAGAGTGGTCCGTCATATATAACAGCATGGTTATATGTGACGGATCATCTTTACGGGTCCGGCGCGACCCAGCCCATCTTTAGTGCATATCCCCCAGTAAAATCAAATGCTTGGCTGACCTTCTTTGCGTACCACCTCTGGTACGCGAGTTGCAAATTCAATTAATCACACCCTGGCCATCACCAATAGGCCCAGGAAAACAATAGTGTTAATTCCGGATGGATAGACGGAGACATAACTTTTGAGAACCCTCATACCACCAGAAAAGCATTCCTTCGAGACAAAGGTCGCGCCGCAGTTAAAATTCGACGAAATAATAGGTCGAAGCGCCGCTCTTGCGAAGGTGTTTCAGAGTGTAAAGCAGGTTGCGCCCCTGAATGCTCCTGTTCTTCTTCTGGGTGAGTCCGGCACTGGGAAGGGCATGATCGCTCGCATGATTTACCATTGCAGTGCGCGCAAAAACAAGCCGATGATCACGGTCAACTGTGCAGCTTTGCCGGAGAACCGTATCGCCCGCGAACTTTTAGGGGAAGAAAAAGAGGAAGGAGCTGGAGTCGATAACCGACAGATCGGACGCTTCGAAATGGCCGTTGGCGGTACCCTTTTTCTTGACGAAATCGGTAACCTGTCGCTGGAGCTGCAACGCAAGCTCCTGCGGGTGATTCAGGATGGTGAGTTAGAACTCCTGGGGAGTCTCCGCACCATCAAGACCGATGTGCGGATCATTCTGGCCACCAACCGCAATTTAAAAAAAGAAATCCCCAACAGCAAGTCCCGGCAAGACCTCTATGCCCAACTCAATCTTTTTTCCATCACCCTGCCGCCGCTCCGGGAACGCAAGGAAGATATCCCGCTGCTCGTCGATCACTTTCTAGGCCAATTTAATCAGAAGCTTGGCAGGGAGGTAACGACCGTTCCTGAAGCGACCCTGAAGAAACTTCAGGAATATCCCTGGCCCGGAAACCTGTGGGAATTAGAGAGCGTCATCGAGCGGGCTGTTATCATCAGTCAGGGTTCAACTCTCCAGGTTTTGAACTGCTTTGACGAGGATCGACAGACAGAAGGAGTGGTGGGGCAGGGTGTTGTGGCTTTGATCGACCTGGAACGTGATTATGTTTTTCAGGTGTTGCAGGATGCTGGCTGGCGCATCGATGGCAAAAACGGAGCGGCACTTCTGTTGGGCCTCAATCCCAGCACCCTCCGCGCCCGGATGCGGAAACTGGGGATCGTCCGGTCATAAGAATAACCGTAGCACCAAAAGTCTAATAGACACAAAGAAGGGAGCCAGTCTGCTTTTAATCAGCAGCCTGGCTCCCTTCTTATTGCCTGTCTTGAAACCTGTTTCTTAGGGAGCAGGCACGTTAATCAGGGTGTTTACCAGCGTGACTGAAGCGTGCAGGGCCAGTACGCGGCCATTCAGAGTCACGGGGACGACATTGCCGGCAGTCGAGAAGCTAGCTCCCGAATAAGCAATGATGGTTCCGGCCATGGTGCCGCCGCCAGCTGCGTTAATCGTTGCCGCACTGCCGACTTGCCAGAAGACGTTCTTGGCCTGAGCACCATTGACTAAAACAACGCTCTGGGGGAAACCCGGACTACCAACCGTCAGAGTGGTGGCCATCTGGAAAACCCAGATTGCATTGGCGTTACCAGCGGCATCCAGGGTGAGATCACCACCCTGGATCGCAAAGGAACCCGGAGCGGAGAGATAGACTCCGGGGCTGAGGGTGCGATTACCGAGTTCACCGGCTCCACCACCAAAGGCGGAGACATCCATGCCACCGGGGAGTGTGGCGGGGGAGAGATTATCAAAGGCGATTTGGGCATCAAGTGCCGCCGCGGTGGCAATGGCGTTCGGGACCGAACCAAATGGAGCAGTGGCCGTATGTACGGTACCGTTGACTGCCCCGATATTCAGGGGAGTTTCGGTAAAAACGGCATTGCTGTCGTGGAAACCGGTGATCAAAGTCGAGGCCGCGGTGGTGCCGATATCGCCATTAACGACAGTCAGAATTCCCTGGTTGGTCATGCCGGCGCCGCCACCGAAAACTCCAAACAATGAAGCGGAGCCAAGGACGTTAGGCGTTAAAACGACGGGCGGAACGCTGGGTGGATTGTTATTGCCATTGTTACTGTGGTTGTCGTTGTTGGGCTCTTTGGTGTTACCGTTGTTGTTGTGCTCTTTATTGTTGTGCTTACGATGCAGATGGGAATCAGCATAGACAAGTGAACTATGCTCATGCCTGTTGGAATCATCCCTATGCTCATTGCAGTCTTGTTGGGAGCCGGCGAAAACCAGCGAACTGCTGAAGATAACACTCAGCATGACCATCAAAACCAGATAAACTTTGCCGACCTTTAACTTCTTCATGTTGTTTCCTTATTGAAAGCAGTTTCAACTGCGATTATTCATTCAGGCACCAGCCTCTATTTAACTGCGGGTACGTTAATCTGGGTATTTACCAGAGTGACAGAAGCATGCAGGGCAAGTACACGGCCTTCGAGAATCACGGGGACGACGTTACCAGCTGTAGAGAATGCCGCACCGGAAGAGGCAATGATGGTTCCTGCCATGGTGCCGCCGCCTGCTGCGTTAATTGTTGCAGCACTGCCGACCTGCCAGAAGACGTTTTTGGCCTGCGCGCCGTTCACCAGAATGACGCTCTGGGGGAAAGCTGCACCCGGGCCGCCGACCGTCAGTGTGGTTGCCATCTGGAAAACCCAGACCGCTTTTTTATCACCACGGGCATCAAGGGTGAGATCTCCGCCCTGGATCGCAAAGGAACCTGGCGCCGACTGATACACACCGGGTGCGAGGGTGCGATTTCCGAGTTCGCCGGCTCCGCCACCAAAGGCGGAAACATCTATGCCACCGGGAAGCGCTGCGGGAGAGAGATTGTCGAAGGCGGTTTGAGCATCAAGTGCGGCCGCTGCGGCAATAACGTTCGGGACCGAACCGGCCGGCGCGGTGGCCGTGTGTACGGTACCGTTGACTTGCCCGATGTTCATGGTGGTTTCGGTAAATACGGCATTGCTATCGTGGAATCCGGTCACCAGGGTCGATACACCGGTTGTGCCGATATCCCCGTTCACAATGGTAAGAATTCCCTGGTTTGTCATGCCGGCGCCGCCGCCGAAAACGCCGAACTGTGCGGCGGAGCCAAGGATATCGGTTGTAGAAGCAGTTGGCAGGTCTTTGGCCGGCTTGACATGGTGGCTTTTTTTCTCATGATGGGATCCAGCGAGAGCCAGCGAGCCGCTGGCAATGACACACAGAATGACTGTAAGTATCAGGTAGGCTCTACTCGATTTGAACATTTTCATAAGTACTCCTTTTAGAGTTCATTTAAGCTAGTCTTGATTTGTCTGGGACAATCTTTCAATTGACTGCTCTTCTCGCCTTATGCCGATAATGCTGCCGTTAAAATATTTCTCCTTTTCTGGAAACTGGCAGCTTCTACCAAAGATGAGACAGAGAGGATATGCTTACAGTCTCCGCAAGGAGTTTGCCAATTTCGTAATTTGTATTTTTAAAAATAAAAAGTGATTTATTACGGTCTGTTAGCTCTGCATTAACAAGAGGCAAAGTTTCCGTGACTGTTTTTTGTGGCCTCAATATTTGGTGGGTCCTCAAGATGTTGAGGGTATGGTGACTGCCGATGTGGTGGTGAAAACCCTTGAAAAGGAAAGTTTTTAAATGCGTATCCAACAACGCAACAAAGAAATTCACCCCTCAATGGAGTTTCGCGATGCAAAAGTTAATTTTATTCCTGATTCTGGTCCTGTTTTTTCCTCTCATTACCGGATTCAGCGCTGTGCAAACGGAGAAGGCGGAGCCGGTCGCCAACCGCTCTGCGATCCTCTTTCCGGTGGATTCTCTCTTCGTGAATTCATTGTCGAGCGCCAAGGAACCTCGCACCTATGTCACCTGGCTGCGCCTTAACCTCCCCGGCAGCAGCTTAAACGTTGGTTCGGTCGGGTTTGGCGATAGCTTCGGGCTGGTGCGCGTGCCTGGGTGGGGTGAGACCGATGCCTGGCAGCTGGGTATCAGCGGGGCAGTCCTTGCCCAGTTCAATATGGACGCCGAATCCCTCGATCTGGTCAACGCGGATTATATTATCGGCTTCCCGCTGGGTTATCGAAATGGGGTCTGGTCTGCCCGGGCGCGTCTCTTCCACCAGTCTTCTCACCTGGGGGACGAGTTTCTGCTGCTGCCTCAGAACGCTGAACTGAAGAAACCTCGCATCAACTTAAGCTTCGAGACCATCGAACTGCTCGCCGGTTGGGATTGGAAAGGTCTGCGCCTCACCGCCGGACCCTCCTATATTGTCCATACCTCGACCCCCCTCAAGCGCTTCAGCGCTCAGGCGGGGATAGATTATCTCCTCACCAAGCCCGTCATCACCTCAACAGCTTACCCCTTTGCCAGCGTTCTCTGGCATTCCTGGGCAGAAACCGACTGGGATACGGACCTAACCGTCAAGGCCGGTGTCAACATTCGCAGCCCCTATGCCGAGAAACGCTCGATTCAGATATTTGGTGAGTACTATCACGGCAATTTGCCCTTCGGCCAATTCTACGCCTTGCGCGCCGAGTACTTTGGCGGGGGCATCAACATCTCTTTTTAAGCAAACCTCAAAAGAAAGGGCGCACCGCAGTGCGCCCTTTCTTTTGAAAAAATTGTTTTACCGAAGGCTTTAACTCCTTACTAAATCCTTCTTCCCTGGATGATACGCACCAGGACCATGATAACCGCTATGACCAGCAGAATATGGATCAGCCCGCCCATGGTCGTGGAGGTCACTATCCCTAAAACCCACAGTACGATCAGTATGACGCAAAATGTCCAAAGCATAAAAAACTCCCCATTTTTGGTTGCTGGTGGCTGATTGTCTGTATACCGCTATTCCACTCTCTGTGCAGATTGCGTGTTGCCTGTGTTTGCAACAGACGGACAGACTCCCTTTACCAATGTTTGAGCGGCGCTTATCTATCCTCTGAGTTTAGCCAGGCCGAGGAGGGTGCAGACGCCTCCTGCGACCAGGACTACAATTGTTTTGGTGTCAACGGAGCCGTCGAGAGCTCGTGTAAGCTTGTTGCCGAACGCACCGTAAAGATCGCTTCCCCAGATCAGAAGTGCGATTCCAGCGATCAGTAGAATAATTGCCATCAGCTGTGAGGTTCCTTTGGCCATGGTTGTTCCTTTGGGTAGTTGTCGCAATTTGGGTGGGACCGAATTGGAGAAGGTTCTCCAATTCGGTCTAAAAGCTGCTATAGCTTCAGGACCATCTGTTCCCTAAGCATCGGCAGGTGTGTCTGCTTTGGTTGATTTTTTCTGTTTAGCTTTTTCTGCGTCTATCGCGTCCTTGCCCGCTTTAAGTGCGGCCTTGATAAGATCAACCTTCTTCTCAAGAACCTCATGACTCTCCTGAATCACTTTTTTTATTCGGGTTTCCGCGTCCTCTGTCAGTTCATCCAATTTCACCCGTTTGTCGTCCACCATTCCTCGCATCTTTTCCCGCGATTCCGCCCCGGAACGGGGAGCAGTTAACAATGCCAGCCCCCCTCCGATGGCTGCACCCAGGGTAAACGCTAAAAAAGTCAGGCCCAATCCGTTCGAATTTTTTTCTGACATACGCTAAACTCCTTTGTCTTGAGTCTCTTTGGAGAAAACCTTGATGGCTGCTCTGAGACCCGTTATGAGGAAGGCGGCGTTCTCGGCAAGATGACAGGCATCATAACGAAAACTATGGCTGATCTGGCGCACCGAACCGACAATCTCGTCGAGGGATTCGAAGAGGTTTTCGGCGTGGCCGCTCCCTTTTTCAATCTTCACCGAGGCCCGGTTGATGCGCTCCGTTATCTCCCTGACGTCTTTCAGAGTTGGGACCAATTCGCGGCGCAATTCGCTCAACAGCGCATCAGCCTCCTTGCCGGTCTTTTTCCACTGCCAGATCATCGGCAGCAGTGTCGCCGCAAAAATAATGACAATCACCAAAACGCTCAGTGTGACAATGTCGACTTGGACGGTCATGTGTCCTCCTGTTATGGAAAATCGCGTTATTCATACCTTGGCTAATTGGCTCGACATAGACGACTCGCCGTTTGGCCTGAAGATTGGTCAACCGGCACGGAACCAACCTTTGCCGCCGCACCGGTTCGAACTCAATAGTAACGAAGGTGCGATAAACTCGTGTGAGCATGACAATCAGCAACCCTAAAGTCATCACACCCACCAGTTGTTCGATCCACAGCTCTCCGGTTATCCATCCTGAATAGTTTATCATGTGATTCATGATAGCCTCTTTTTGGTGTGCTGAATTTAAACCAGCAGTTGAAAAGATTATTTGTGGCTCTGAATTTGAGCAGGGCATCATGCGCTGTCAGCCCGATATAATCGCAACAATCAGGCCAAGAGGGATAATCCTTCAAGTGTTGGTAAGTGTCTGATTCTAATGGGTAAAATATGGTGATTGAAAATTGGTGGGTGTAAGTTTTCTCAACGAAAGCCGTCGTATTTGATATTGCCACCATATGTAACAGGGGCAGGTCCCAGAGACTTCGTTACGGAATGCATGATTTGGGGCTAGAGGACTCGCGGCGGTATGTCGCGCTCTTTAAAAGATTTTGCCTCTGGATAAAAGAAGCTGACCTGTCTAGAGTACCCTGACCGCATGGGTTCGGGGCGCTGGCTCTACTTGATCTTTGGCCGTGAAGTAGGCAACGGCAAGCACCGCACCATCCTTAAGGGCGGTTTCTACTTTCCAGTCTCCCGCTTGAGTGCTGGCCTGGATGTAACTGTAAGTGCGCCACCCATTCTTACGCCCCCCGACCATCGGGAGGGGCACCACACCACTGGCCAGCCAGCTGCCGAGCTGCTCATTCCATAACCACCAACGTTGCTCCAGGTCGACAGTTATGCGGGTCGGCGCAAAGACTGCGCTCAGGTTATAGATCTTCTCCCCTTTGGTAATATGAATGACGTCACCACCAAAGCCCAGGGCCCGTGCCAGGGATTGTCTTTCGGCCTGACACTGATAGACTCCGTTCTCGCTGCTGAAGTCCTTGCAGATATAGCTTTCCTTCAAGACCAGCGGCACGGGTGGAATGAGTTGAAACTGATAGAGAACCACCAGCAGGGCAACCACTGCCAGGGACGGGGCCATTTGTAGTAACTCCCTGAGATACTGCAATCTTTTGGTTTCAATTGTCATGGATTCGCGTTGCTTGGCGTAAGCGAAGCCGTGGATCGCGAAAACCACCGTCAGACTGAAAATGCAGCTCAGATAAAACCAGACCGGCTTGATAGAGTGGACGACGTGAGGGATAAGAAAATTAAGATACATGGTGCCGCAAGCGGCAAACATGGTCCAGGTCAGGGTCCGGCTCCGATATCTTTCGGCAATAAATTCGTTGGAAACCAGCATCAAAGCCAGGAATATCACGACCAGAAAAGTGTACAGGGAACCGGAACTCTTGAAATAAAAGACCACCAGGGCGCTGAACAGGCTGCCGAAAAAAAACTGGATAAGAAAGGTGAACCAGTTTTGCCAGCGGGGTTGTATCTCTCGCACCAGAAGGACGAGGATCAGACCCGCGCCGAAATAGTAAGTGGTAAGAATAAGGAGGTCATAAAATGAAACCACCCGCCCCATGGACACCGAATCCCAGGTAAAACCGCTAATAAACGCGAGGCCTGGCAGAAAGCGCCTGATGGCGGTAAGGCGTGCTTCATGCTGCTGATACAAGGTTTTTATTCCCATAAAATAAATTCCACTGGGGGAGGCGGCCGAGACATCTGTGGTGTCAAAGTGGTTGATGAATTTCTAAAGCAGAGAGCAAACTCCAGTTTTTCAAGTAAGGCGAAGCCAACACTTGAGAAGCTGAAGGATGCCATGTCGACTGATTATGTACAAGATAAGATCTACCTCGGTCAAAGGGATCAGCCTCCACAAATCAAGGGCTGGACCTGCTGTATATTCGTCGTTCTGGCGCGGTAATGGGGCTAAATTGAAATATCGAAAACTACTGTTTCAACTGATGCGATGTTCGGAGAGGCGTGGGCGCTGAAGGAAGGCGAGGGCTGTGTAGCAGGGAAGGCGCCCTGACCGTAGTGGATCCCGCCACTGACCAGTAGGTGCAGTATATTTGTCCTGCCGGTTGTTGAGGCCCGACCCCGATTGGCCTTCTCCTAGGCATGTGGATTTGAAAAAAACGCTCCCTTATGTTCCTCCAGCGTTTTCTTCTTTTTCGGTGCCTCGTGACTGCGGCCTTCGTTTTTGCCTCCCATAACATCAATACTGGGCGCCCATTCCAACCATTCCCCTTGCTGCTTTTCACGGAGCTCGAACACTGCACCATCTTGGACGACTTCCGCGGGATCTTCTGGTGTTGCGACCCCAATTCCTCCGGTTAAAATACCTTTGATAGATTCGGTGGTGATCTTCGCTCCGAACAGTGAAACATTCAGGTCAAATCCGCCGGCATTCCAGAAAACGCTGTTTTTCCGAATCAGATTTTTGTATGGCTCCTCGATGAAAACCAGAAGACGCACAAACTGCGCGGTTTCCGAAAGCTTAAAATTATAAACCTCGCCAATGGTCACCTCGCGATACATTATTTGGGTGCCGATCTTCATCGCCCCCAAGCGCGGAGATTTAATCTGCAGCCGCAACCCTTCACCTAAATTATCGGATACAGCTGGCGAAGAGAGCGCTTCAAATTCTAATTTCTGTTTTCCGTTTCCGGGCCGCAGGTTGATATAGGGGCCCGAAACGATGGTATCCAGACCTTGAACCCCGGCTAAGGAAATCTCGGGACGAACGACCCAGAACTGAGATTTTTCTTTAGCAAAGTCGCGGTAATCATTGTCCAGCGTAGCCTCAATCACGACCTGTTCAGCGCTGTCATTCAGGCCCACCTGGCTGACGATGCCGACCCGCACGCCGCGATATTTAAGCAAGGTACGTTGAGGATCGATGGCAGCACCATTTTTTGCCAGAATACGTATATCCAGACCTTTCTCGGGCAGGCTGTGATAGACGAAAAACCCTGTCAGGCCGATGGCAAGCAGTGGCACCAGCCAGGCTAATATCAGGCTGGGCTTTTTGCCCAGCTTCGGCTTCGGCAAGGGTTGCCCTTGTGTTTTGTCCGGTCCCTTCACTGGTGATTGAGTCGTTGCCGTTGCGATGGTCTCTTTGTTCTTCTGATTCTCTTCACTCATATTTCATCCTCCTTTTCCCAGAGCACGGAAACCTCAAAACTCGCCGAGGCAAACAGAGTTAAAACCACCACAGCGGCAAAAGCAGTCAATCCTGATTCAGGATGGACGGTTGCCAAATCGCCCAGTTTAACCAGAGACACAAGGATCGCTACCAGAAAAACGTCGAGCATTGACCAGGGACCGATGCGCTCCACCAACCTGAAAAGACCCAGCTTTAGCTTTTGCCTGCCGCCGTGGTGTCGCGCCAGGGAGAGGTAAATCATAACCAGAACTTTCAGTAAGGGAATGAATATGCTGGCCAAAAACACCAGAACTGAAATTCCCCAATAGCCATGGTGAAATAACTCCCTTACCCCTTGCCAGATGGTATTTTCAGAATAGACACCAAGCTTTTCCATGGACAGGATTGGATAAATGTTGGCCGGGATATAAAGAATCAGGGCCGCAATGGAGAACGCCAGGGTTTGACTGACACTTTTTGATCCGCCGCGAATGATGACCGACCCGCATCGGGCACAACTTACGGTGGTGGACGATGCGAAAGGAACGGCCTGGTGCTGTTGAGAACAAACGGGACAAATCAGTACGCTGTCAACTCTTGTCATAGTTGTCTTCATTCATTCCTCCTGTTCATTTCTTCGTTTTTGCGGGTTGAGCCACGGGTCAGGTTACGGGGTCCAGGTTGACAAGTTTGCTTTTCCAAACAGTATGTTCCGCATCTGGCGCGAACACCAGGCATCCAACTTTCTGGTGAACTTTATTATGTTCTTTTTAAAGAAAACCGAGTGCCGGATGTTTTTCTGACCCCAGTGATGGTCTCATCCGCGCCGATTAGCGCTGTGTTAATCACCGAGAAGTTCGCCGATGGGCTTCAAATCTTCTACATGATCGCAGACCGCCTTGATGATCATCATGATGAGCACGCCCAGCAATAAACCCCATACCCCCCACAACCAGCCCCAGAACAGCACGCTGACGAACACCACGACCGGGCTCATCCGACTTGCACGGCCGGTCAGCCAGGGGGTTATCAGGTACCCTTCGAGACTGGTAATGATCAGCGAGGTGCCGGAAACCAGCAGCACCATGTCGACGGTTCCGAACTGGAGAAACGCGATGAGGGCGGTGCCGGCGCAAACGACGAGGGGGCCGAGATACGGCATGATTTTGAGGACCCCGGCGATAATCCCCCAGACGGCCGCATGTTCCAGACCGAGCCAGAGAAACGCGAGCCAGGTCGCAACAGCCACCATGATGCTGGTGAAGATCTGTACCAGCAGATAGCGTTGAATCTGCTCGGCGATATTATCCAGCACCCGCAGGGTGATTTTTTTCCTGCTGAGGGTGGGGCCGGCGATCTTGACCAGTTTGCGTCGGAAGGTATCGCCGGAAGCCAGCAGAAAATACGCCAGGAAAAAGACCATTATGAGCTGGCCGGCAAAGGCGACAGCTCCCTTGGTCCCCATCCACAGATAATCTTTAATATTCAGTTGAGGTCTTTCAATCTGCACCCGCGTCACCCCTCGCGGGGTATCGGGTGCCGGAGCGCCTGCGACGTTTGCTACCTGTTCGAGTTGGGTGGCAGTTTTTTGCATATTCTCCATGGTACCGACGGAGGTTCCCCGATCCTTGAGTCGGGACAGATAAAGCTTATGTGCGGCGTCGGGGAGGGTTTCGATCAGCTTGCAGGCATCGTCTCTGAGTGAATAGACCAGCGAGCCTGTTCCGCCTAAAAGGCCAAGGAGCAGGACCGCGGCACCGATGGCCCGAGGAATTCGGCATTTATGCATCCAGGTGACAAACGGAGCGAGCGCATAGCTGATCATCAATCCCAGCATCAGCGGAATAAAAATTGCCTTGGCCCAGTTCAGCACGAAGATCACCGCGAGCAGCGTGAGCAGCGCGAGGGAGAAATTCCGCACATCAACCGGCAGGTGCAGAGTAGCAGGAACCGATTCCGAAGATTCCTGCTCGTTGCCTTGTCCCTCGAACGGAGATTTGTTCTTCAATTCCGACCTCTCTTTACTTATGCCGTATTTTCATCAAACTTCAGCCAACCAGACAGCAGCCCCCTCCCCAGAGTGGGACTACTCCCCAACTCCAGCAGCCAAAGAACAATAAGGCTGATAGCAATTGCCCATGGCATATTTCCTTCTTTGAGCGTCGATTTAGTTCAGCTCTTTTTCTTTCCCATAACCAGCAGTGCAATCCCGCCGACGAGCGCGATCCCGCCGACGAGTGGCGAAAGGGGCAGGGTTCTGGTTTTCTCAGCGGTCATGTGCAATGGACCGAGATCGACAACCTTTTCCCTGGTCGTAAAGCTGATGCCCTGATAGGCAAAAGCCGCGACGGCGACCACAATAAGAATGATGCCTGTTATCGTGTATGGTTTCATTTTGCGCCTCCTCATGAGCTTTGGAGCCCCAGCCTTGTCGGCTGCGCTGGAACCTCAGCAGACCCTCCTAATCGATGGACTTGCTGAGGTTCCTGGTTAACGCTTTACCTACTTCACCGTCATGTTGTTCTGCACCGACTGCACGCCATCGACATCGTTGGACAGTTTTTCGGTCAAATCTATTTCGGCCTGGTTGCCAGCCTTGCCAGATAAGGTGACCACACCATCCTTGGTTGTGACCGAAGTTTTGAAGGCACTGGTTGAGCGATGGCTGAGCAATGTCATTTTGACCATGGTGGTGATAGAAGCGTCATCGATCTTTTCGCCGATCTTGTCGCCGAGCGATTGCTTTTCTTGCGAGGATTTTGCCACAGTCATTTCATTCTTGACGTCTTTGACGCCGTCAATATCCTTGGCGTATTCCGTGGTCAATTCTTTTTGGGCCTGGTTGTCGGCAACACCGCTCAGAGTCACGATACCGTCCTTAACATCGACCTCGGTGACGGCACTCACGCTGCGGTGAAATAATAAGGCAGTTTTCACCTTGGTCAGCAACCAGGCGTCGGACAATTCAGCCGGAACTTCCCCCTCGACGTCCAGTTGGTTGTCGACACTTTTGACCTCTGGCAGATTCGCAACGGTCTCTCCGGCCATGGACTTATGCAGTTTCGTGGCGACGCTCCCCGTCAGGGTGACAGCGCCGTCCTTGGACTGGACCTTGATATCATCGTCCTTGAGGTAGCTGGTGAACACATGGGAATTCCTGGCCGCTGATTCGATGTTGGTGTCGGTGCTCGCCGCCTGCACGGGCAGGCTGAAGGTGAGCAGCATCAGCGCCGCCATAACGACGGGTAGGGCATAGATAACTTTCTTTGCCAGTTTTCCTTTTGCTTTCATAACTTCAATTCCTTTTAGTAACTCAGTATCCACGCTTTTCCACATAGGCCTCATGCCCTGCAGAAGCGTGGCTGTATTCGTCGACGGCACAGGATCCTCTTCAGCTTAAGAATCCAAAACCTTTTCGACCTGACCGATCTTTTCCATAATTTTTCCAGCGACCTTTTCTCCTGCGCCTTCAGCTTCCAGTTGTGGATTGTCGCTTATTTTCCCGGCAATCTCCTCGGCCGAACCCTTCGTCTGGTGAAACAGACCCTTGGCCTGATCTTTACGACTGTTTTTCATGTCTCCTCCATTTTCGAATTTTGCCTGGATTGCGAAGAATCTTCACCGGTCATCTTTTTCTGTCCAGATGACTTAAATGTCCTTAATCGCAACGAACGTGCCGGAAATGAAATGTAGTCTGTAAATCTGCAAGTCACCGGGAATACAAGGTAAAACTTGGAAGGTTAAGCTTGACGAAATATATGCCGCCAACGCGGCCCGCCATATTTAACAGTAACGCTTCATTTTGGAGGTCAGATCAGCAACCCTGGCGGGGCTGGACAACCGACCTGGAAAGATCCTTGGTTATCGAACCCCGAACGAGGTACTCTCTAGACAATTCACCCGTGACATTTTCTGGATGAATCCGTCGGATACAAGAACGGCTTCCCCTTCACCATCGTGAGAGGTATGGATTTGAGTGTTTGTCTATGCAGAGGCCGTCTGCTTTGCTTAATAGCAGCTTCACTTCTCTTGACCGGTTGCAGTACCACCTTTGTAAAAGCGCCCGACTCATGCAGGAGCAATCTCAACTCTCCAATTTCAAGATTCTGCCAGGTGAAGCAGAATGTTCTGTGGCGCGGGGCTAAACCTGATACAGAAGGGGTCATCTGGCTCATCGAACATGGGGTCAGAACAATCGTCAATCTTGAGTTGATGCATGATGATCTTTCCCGGGTTGAGCAGGTCGAGCTTACAACTCAAAAGATCTTTAATATTGACTACTTCCGCGTTAAAGACTGGGAACTTCTCCCGGTTTTGGCCTCTTCAGTTGAAGATGAACACGTTGTCCATTTTCTCGCAATTGCGAGTCAGAAGGCGTACCAGCCCGTTTATGTCCATTGCCGTTCCGGCCAAAACCGGACGGGCGTCATGGTTGCGGCGTATCAAATAATTATTGAAGGCAATCCGGATATTGACGCGGTGATTGAGGAAATGATGACCTATCAGGGGTTCTGGTCTGACGTCGACGCTAAGTACCTGAGGGCTTTAGCACTGCGGCGAAGTGATATCCTCCGAAAAATCAGTGAAATGATTTCCCGACTGGAAGACCCCGTACAAATTACCTGCAAGGATAGAAAATGTACGATTGGTATCTCTCGGAATCCGGGGGAAAGTCTTTAGGACTCCCCTGACGAAAAGAGGGGGGAGATAGGGTCGTCCCTGCGGAAGGAACATGCCATGTTTTCACCTCGTGCTTGCCGGTCTCTTTCCCTGGCATTAATTGCACTGCTGACAGCTCTGTCCTTGTCGTCGTGTCTCGGTACCCGTCCTGATACCGCGGAACTTGTCCCCTTTACCAGTGACGGCTGCAGCCTCTTTCCTGATGGAACTTTCAGAGACCGGGACAAGTGGTGTGACTGTTGCCTGAATCATGATCTCGCCTATTGGCAGGGTGGGAGCGCGGAGGCCCGCGACCGGGCTGATGTGACCCTGCGCGACTGCGTGCTGACGCGGACTAATGATCCACACCTGGCAGAAACCATGTATCTTGGTGCCCGGTTGGGCGGGCTTCCGGACTTTCCCACCTGGTATCGGTGGGGCTACGGCTGGCCCTATGGCCGCGGCTATCAGCCGCTTTCGGACCTGGAAAACATACAGGTGCAAAAACAGCTCGCTGTTTACGCGCGACAGCACCCGACGGGGTACTGCACTGAAAAAAAAATAAGGCTCCATAAGGGACCTGGTTGATTTGTTAAGAAAGCAATATTTTCAGACTTTTTGAACCAGTTTTATGCCCTGCCTGCTGCGTTGAATGGGCCCGCAACATGGAAGAGTGGAGGCATCAAAAAGAGCGCTGCCAACGGAGCCCCAGGAAATCGGGTCCGATCACCGGCGCCAGATAGGACGCCTTTTCTGACGTGACTGTGAGCAAGGCGACGCTATAGGCCAGTGCAGCGCTGGCAACGACATCGCGCACGTGATGATGGTTGTTGACCACTCGAACGCGAGCGACGTAAGCGGCTGCCAGATAAGCGGGGACGCCCCACTTCCAGCCGTAGCGTTGGCCCAGGAACGTTGCACCGGACATCACGAAAGCCTCGTGACCGGAAGGGAACCCATATCTATTGCCGTTTGGACGTTTACCCAGGTAGGTCTCGTTGAATCCTAGCCGCAGGGCAGAGGTGAGGACCTGATTCACCCCGGTGTTGCGCAGCCACTCCTTCTGGCCCTCGGTATCGCCCGTGAACAGGGCAACAGCCAGGCCGGTGAGGGGAACAACGCCGGTGAGGACGTCGGACACTAATTCGTCGGTCGGGTAATCGCCTCCGGCGATTGCAGTGGTGGCGTTCAACCCGAGCGCCGCGAGCATCAGGCACACAACCAGATATCTGTTGATAAAAATCCTCATATGTAAGCTCCTCTTCAAGGTTAAGGGCCCCCGGCGCTTTTGGACCGCCAGTCGACCGCACCGAAGCGGGTCTGCCCAAGGTAGGTGTAGCCAATACTTACAGCCCCCACGGTCTGGTGGGAGTCATTCAGGGTGCTATAGTGCGCATCCCGTTGCGAAACAGTGTATCTGAGGGTTATGCCGTGGAGGTTGTACACGCGCACGGTGAGCGTCGCGACCCCGCGGATAATATTCTCCGACCCGTTGTTTTCTGAGGCTGCCAAACTGCTGACGTAGTAATCGCGCAGTTCCAGGTCTAACGCAGCACGATCACCGAAGATGAGACGCGATGCCAGCAAACCCTGCGGGCTGACGCCACTGTGATAGTCTCGTTCGCCGGCGCCGTGAATTGTGCCGGCCGAGCCATAGCCGACTCCGGCGAGAGCCGTACCCTGCAGTGCAATTCTTTTTGAGAGCCACCATTGCGCCGTGCTACCGAGGCCTACTGCCGTGGTGGAGACGCGAAAAATCTGCGGCGCGATGTAATCGTACATGCCATAAAGGCCCCAGACTCCGCGATAGTTGTCGCCGGCGGAATAGGCTGTCCCGTAGAGCAGGCCGCGACTGATGATATTCTCAAATACGTTGCTGCCGGCGGCGGTGAACTGAAAGTCAAAATAGTCGAAAGGGCGGGTGTAGGTGTAACCGGGCTTGCCCGGAAGGCCGTAGCCGATGGTAAAATCCGCGATTGGTTCCCCGACCTGGTAGCTCTGTGGGATCGGTGCTGCTCCCGAGTTGGGATTGCGGATGACATTCGAGGTTACCGAAGCGTTCAAATTCACGCCGAGCTGCAAGCGCGTGAAGACGGCCGGGTTGTGACTGCGGAAGACGCCTTTGAAACGTTGACCGTAGGCGAGACGGTTAAAGCCGGTCGGTGGCGAGAGTGCGGCCGCACCGAGTTCGCGCCAGAATCCAGGCTTACCATTGCCGCTTTCAAGCAAAAGGCTCGCCATTCGATACAACGGCTCGCCCAGGATGGTTCCGCCGAAACCGGTGGTGAATTCATCGTTTATCGAGGGGGGACTGGTCTCGCCCGCCAGTTCCCAGAGCAGACTTCCGCTGGCGGTATAGCCGAGCGAGCTCCAGTAGTCGAGGCCTGCGGAACGTGCAAATCCGTAATACATGGAGCCCGCATAGGGATGCATGAACTGGTTAATGGCAAACGGGTCACTGTCAGAGACCCATGCCCCGGTCAGGTTCTTTTTGAAGGAAGAAAAATCTGAATGGTAGACGTCGTCATCAATAAAATGCCGATCGTATTGATTCAGAATTAATAAGAAGCCGGAAATGTCCAGGGCCGGGACAAAGTAGCTCTTGCCGTCTCCTTCACCCCAATGTAATACCGGCCTGGGTTTTTCATCGGCAAATGCCGTTGGAGCGACCTTCTGCGACTTGGTGTCAAGCTTCGGATCCTCGGCAAAAGCAGAGGCCGGAATCAGCAGGGCCAGGACCAGAAGAGCGTTAATAAAAGTCCGGAGACTCATGAGTTTAACCTGCATTGGGGCCATCGTGATTCCTTTTCGGTAACTTGGAGTGCTCCTCGGACCTGGGCGGCAGAGCTTCCAGCTGTTTATGCCTGGTGGTATATCCTCGATAGCCAATAAGATGATCTGATTTATTCCCGGATTTTACTCAGCCTGGCAGTCAGCAATATGCGGCGCAGACCGATGGCGGTATAATTCTGCCTGGCCTCTGTGTCATCGCAGTTGAGGTGGCGCAAAAGGCTTTCCCGCAACTCCCACCACCCCGTTATGAGAGTGATTGCCGGAATTTAAATTCCCGGCGACGACCCTCAGCGATCACGAATTTCAGCTTGCCACTTTTCAACACAATCCCAGGCCGGATATTCTTGAGACCAATCTCTCTCGCGAAAGGCGTTTCTGGACAGTTAATGAAGAAGGCGTCACATAGGTACCCACCTAGCTTTCGATACCCTGAGATTAATAAGGGTGTCCCGCAATAAACATGCCGGAGGAAATTCTTGACATTATGTGTGCGCAAGTGGCTGATTATACAGGTTAAAACGGAAAGATAACGGGCGAGAGGGTAAGAAAAGCCGTCAGTGCCATCCATCTCATATAGCATTACTGTCAAATATGCCGGGACGATGGTGGCTGTTTTGAATGGCCGAGCAGGGAATCTGTTTAGCCGGCGGATGCAGAATTTGCGCATCCTGGTGCGCAAGATCCAGGGGATTTTAATATTTAATAAGTATCCGTACGCAATGAGTATGTTTCATCCAAGGCACGAGCCGAATATTTGGTATTCGTGCTTGATGGCATGGGGGAAGAACCTCTGATCGAGTTTCACAGTGGGGGGGGGGGCAGATTAGCGAATGCTCGGAGACGACAGTTTTATGGCCAAAGGTTTTGGGCGTCTGTCGCAGCATTTAACGGCGCAATAAATCCTCTAAAAGGTGGGTCGATACTTATAATATCGACAGCGCCGTCTTGAAAATAAAATCAAAAATCAACAAACCTGCTTGATGATGTGGAAACCCCATTTGCCTCACCATAGCGCGGTTCTGTCAAATATAACGGCTATATGCGGGCTCCGCCTCAAGACCTGTTTACCCGCTGTCATCTAATTTTACCCTGTCTAATCAGTGTGTTGCACTCCTGACTTTTGTATGGACCTTTCTCTGGCACGGTCATTGCGCTTACCCAAGTCTGTAAATCGACGACCGCTGGCGAAAATCACATCCTTAAAGCATGGATATTGCCACGCGGCACTTGGAAAGACTCAACCTATGGGCAGGAGGAAATATGATTGGAAAATTTGTTATTGAAAGAGCCAAGGACGAGCAATTTTACTTTAACCTCAAAGCAGTCAACGGGCAGGTGATCTTGACCAGTGAAATGTACAAGGCCAAGGCGAGCGCCCAAAACGGTATCGAGTCGATCCAGAACAATTCGGCCGCTGATGACAACTATGAGCGAAAAGAATCCAAGAACAACAAACCGTATTTTGTGCTGAAGGCACTGAATAAACAGATCATCGGGCAGAGCCAGATGTACTCATCCACAGCGGCTATGGAGGCGGGGATTGCATCGGTTAAACAGAATGGACCCGGTGCGACGGTAGAGGATCTCACCATTTAACCTTCGTCATATCATAAAAAAATGAGAGGCCCCTGTGTCAAACAGGGGCTTTTTTTGTTCTCTTCATGTCATGACCAGGCAGAAGGGCATTCTCCTTGGCGAAGAATGGTTGAAAAACATGACCTGCCCTCCCTCCACCAGTCTGTCAAATGTGAAGTTTCTGCTAAATATGGTGGATAGATTGGTCTGGTTTTCTCGCCCATAAATCAAGTTATCTATTTTTTAACCTATGATTCCAGGTGGTTATAGAAATAATGTCGATCTGGTTGTGCTGGCACGCTGGTTGCTAAATAGAATCGTAGAGAAATTCAATCAAGGAGAAAAATCATGCTTGGAACAATTTTGGTCGTCATCCTCATCTTGATGCTGCTGGGCGCTCTGCCTGCTTGGCCCCACAGCCGCCAGTGGGGTTATTATCCCAGCAGCGGGCTCGGCTTAATCCTGGTGATTTTACTTGTCTTGATGCTGGTCGGCAGGATTTAGGTGGCAGGGGCCACCGTGATTTTTTTAAGATTTTGCATTTTCCCCACCTCACCCTGGGTATGTTGGTTTCGTGGTGTTTCCTCCTTGTCAAAGAGGGGTGGGGCAAAAAAGAAAACCGGACTCGTTTTACTGCTCAATAACCAAGAGAACACAACATTGGTCACAGACCAAAAGGAGACTACCATGTTCAAAACCAAACGTATTATTCTGTTTCTGGCCGGTTTCGCCCTGGTTGCTTCATTCATGGGATGTGCTGCAACCTCTACGCATGAAAGCACCGGTCAGTACATTGACAATTCCGTCATCACCTCCAAGGTCAAAACCGCGATTTTTAACGAACCGACCTTGAAAAGCCTGCAGATCGAGGTGGAATCCTTCAAAGGTGAGGTTCAACTGAGTGGGTTTGTCGATTCGGCGATGAGCGTTGAGAAGGCCGGAGAGATTGCACGTGGCGTCCAGGGGGTTGTCGGAGTGAAAAACAACCTGGTTGTCAAGTGAAGACCCCCGCGTCCCGCAGCGCCGAAGATCAATTACAGGCAAGGACGGTCGTGTCCCGGATTTTTGGTAACGGTAATGAGACGCAACAGCACGTCCATGAGCTAGAAGTTCACCAGATCGAGTTGGTGACGCAGAACGCCGTGCTTCAGCAGACGCGAGACGAGCTGGAAATCGCTTTGGACAAATACACCGACCTCTACGATTTCGCACCGGTCGGTTATCTGACCCTTGACCAGGATGGGATCATTGGTGACGCGAACTTCACCGCCGCCTCACAGTTTGGAGTCGGACGCGCACGATTGCTTGGCCAGCGTTTTGAGTCGATCGTTGCCCCAGGGTCCCGTGCAGAATTTTCCACTTTTCTCTCGACTGTTTTTTCCGGTCAAAGCAAGCAAATCTGTGAGGTGGCGCTGCTGATCTGTTCTGCACAATCGATCTTTGTGCAAGTCGAGGCCTTGCCCTCTGCCTCAGGGCTTTATTGCCGGGTCGCACTCTTTGATATTTCCCAGCGTCTGCTGATGAAAGAACAAATTGAAAAGCAGCATTTTGTACTGGCCGTCGCCAACGCTGAACTGCAGGCGGTTTGCCCAGACCCTGGCAACGAATCTGCGCCACCCGTTGGCGGTTGTCAGGGAACCTTGCCAGGAGATCCGTCTTAAATCTTTATGTTCAGGCTCTTGCTTTCTGAAGGGAGCGAGTGCCCCTGTTGTAGGGGTGCCTGCGGCGCTCCGACTGGAAAGTCAATCAAACCAAGTTCCTCGAAGGAGGTTTTAAAATATGCTCCACTGGCTTCGAGACCATCACCGCGAAGAAGTGCGCATGCGCGCTTTCCCCTCGAATTGGGAGTCCATCCTGCGCAAGAACGTGGTCCATTATGGCATGCTTGATGATGCCGGGCGTGCCGAGTTGCGCGCCTTGATCCTGGTCCTATTAGAGGAGAAGAACTGGGAGGGGTGCGGTGGCCTCGACCTGACTGACGAGATCCGCATTACCATCGCCGCCCAGGCCTGCCTCCTCCTTCTGGGCCTCCCTCACGATTACTACCGCAATGTGGAGTCGATTCTTGTCTACCCCTCCACCGTTGTTATCCCCGAACACACACCCGGCGTTTTCGAACGGGTCAGCGCTCCGGTGGCGACAGCTGTCCCGATCCTCGGCCAGGCCATCGCCGGAGGCGCGGTGATCCTTGTCTGGGACGCCGTCAAACGAGGCGCCCGCCATCCCGAGCAGGGTCACAATGTCGTCTATCATGAATTTGCCCACAAGCTCGACATGCTCGACGGCGCCGCCGATGGCACCCCGCCTCTTGCTGACCGCAAGCAGCTCGACGAGTGGGTAGCCGTCTGCTCCAGGGAATTTCAGCGGCTGAAGATACTGACAGAAAAAGGCCAAAGATCCTTTCTCGACGCCTATGGCGCCAGCAACGAAGCCGAGTTCTTTGCCGTGGCAACCGAGGAGTTCTTCGACCGCCCTCTGGCTCTCATAGAACACGCACCTGACCTTTACCAGGTTCTTGGCGCCTACTACCGTCAGGATCCGGCCGTGAGGGCAAGACGCTTTTCCCCCGAAGCTAAAGCCAGGAGACCGGAACAGGGGGCATGAGCAAACATCTAAGACTAAAAGGAGCTGCAGTCATGAACCAGAAAACTACGTACGTGGAAAAGCTTTCGGCCGAGATGGTCGCATGGGAGGTTCATATCGAGCGGCTCAAGGAGAAAGCAGAAACGGCTTCGCCTGAGAAGAAATTCGAACACTATAAAACTATTTCGGCCTTGCAATTCAAGCGGGACGAAGCAGCGAAAAAGCTCCAGGGGATCTCGTTGGCCAGCGATCATGAATGGGAAGAATTCAAATCCGGGACGGAACGAATCCGGAGCGAGATGGGTAATCTCTTGAGCGCTGCGATAAAAAACACGTAAATTTCACAAGCTGAGCGGATTCTTTCGTCAAGGAGCAGGGCATGAATTCTTCGGACATGATGAACCATAACGGTGGTTGGATGAATCACGGATGGATGGGTGGTGGAATGTTTCTCTGGTCGGTGATCAGCGTCCTGCTGGTGGTTCTGCTGGCGGTGCTGATCAACAAGATATCAAAAAAATAATAACGGGCCTTCATGGCACGGAGAGCCGGGCATCTGAAGTTTTGTAGATAGTTAACTAAAACGCCTTAGCCCCCTTGGGAAATACAACTGTAATGATTAAACGAATCGCCCGTTTCTTGCTATTGTCCTGCATCGTTCTTCTCGGTGTCTCCTGCGCTCACAAGCCAGAAACACAAGTCAAAGCCGGCACGCACAGCTTCCCCCATGTCACGAAGAGTCAGATTCATTACGTCGAGGTCGGTCAGGGTCCGCCGGTCATTTTGATTCCCGGACTGTTTGGTATTCACAGCGGCTTTAACCGTGTGATCCCTTTACTCAAGGACCATAATCGCCTGATTGCCATTGATAATTTCGGCACGGGCCAATCGGGTCGGCCAGAGAGCGATTTTGACTATTCGGTGGCTGAACAGGCGGAGAAGGTTGTCGCCTTGATGGACGATCTCGGAATCACCAGATGCGACATTGTCGGCGTCTCTTACGGCGGGATGATCGCCCTCAATATTGCCGCCCGCTACCCAGGGCGGGTGATCTCTATCGTCAGCATCGAGGGGGCCGTCATCATGCCGAAAAATACCCCGTATCACAGATTGATTCAGGGGCTCAAATACCCGATATTCGGCGATATAATTATCGGTTTTGTCCGCTCGGGGCTCTTTGACGAAACCATGGCCAAGGATATCATGGGGCCCTCCTGGGCTGATTTAACAAGCGAAGAGCAGCAGGAAATCACCGGCATCATCGCTAAAAATGCCGCTGTCGCCTCGCGCCGCACCTGGCTCAGCCTGGCGCGGGCTTTGAACGATGCCGAAGATTTCTCCGAGGAAGCAAAATCGATCACAGCACCGGTCCTTTACCTCTCCGGAGATCACTCCGAGTTTCGCGCGATGACCGATATGAACATCGCCTTCTTTAAACATTATCTGCCCAACGTCGAGGTGGTCTCTTTTCCTGACGGGGTTCACGATCTCGAACTTCAAAAACCAAAAGAAGTGGCGGTCTTGATCCAGAATTTTCTCGGGCGGAAGACATCCGTTCCTCTGACGACCGTTGCAGAACCGGAGCCTTAGCGCAAGAGGCTGACCGCTCCGGCGGGTGTTCAGGAGCAATGGGGTATTGAAAAGTTACAATATCCTCTATTCTGACTCCCAGATATCAGGACCTCAGGTAAGGCGAGGTTTGCGGTTATCAAATTCCTTTGTTCGTTCGTGTTAGAGGCAGGAAACATCAGTCAGGAGAATCCTATGACGTTTGGAAAGATGCTGTTCATCCCCCTGGTCGTCCTTTTGCTGATTTCTTCAGTAACAATGGTCAAGGCTGCAGATTTTGATTGGATTAATAATTTAAATATCCGCGCAGCAGCGGATTCTTCAGGGTTCAGGGCCAGCCTGGCGACACGATTTAAAATCGGTGATGTGCAGATCGATGCCGTGCTGAGACAGGTTGACCGGCCCGGGGACGCCTATATGGTCTTGCGGTTGGGGGAAATGTCGCGTCAGCCATTGAACATTGTCATTGATAAATATCGTAGCGAAAAAAACCGCGGCTGGGGCGTTTTGGCAAAAAGCCTGGGGATCAAGCCTGGCTCAAATGAGTTTCATGCCTTGAAGCGCGGTAATGATCTGTATGATGACAAAGGCAAATCCAAGGGAAAGGGCAAGCATAAGGGCAAGAAAGGGAAGTGAATCTCAGGGGGCCCGTCAACTGGTCCTGGGCTTGCAGCCCCAGGGTTGTCGGATCCGGAATCCGGGCATCCCCTGATTGCCCAGCCGATCTTCTGGCTGGGCAGAGAGATGGGTTTTAGTGGATAAAGCCGTAGACGCCAATCAAAATAAGGTAGCCGGCGACGATATAATTCAGCGCCTTGGGGATCGCCAAGATCAAGATTCCGGCCAAAATTGATAAGACAGGTTGCAGTTGCACATACATGATGAGGACTCCTTTAGAGGTTACTGTTTCAGGCCGTCTTCGACTTTTTTAGTCGTATCTTTCAGCGTTTCCGCTGTTTTCGCGACGGCTTGATCGATCTTTTCTCCTGCCTTCTGTGCGGTGCCTTTTTTCTCGCAGGCGCTGATCGTCAAAGTCACACTGACCGCAAGGACAACGATTACCAGCGAAATGAACGATTTCATGATCTTTCCTTTTTCCCCGTAAATAGTCTGCCTCGAAGAACGGCAAGACGTAAATTTATTTCAAAATCGTACCGATCTTAATTCAGGCATCAAGCCCTGGTCACTCGCGTCTATCCTAAATCAGGATGGTCCGCTTTATTCGTCGAATGCGGACTTTTCACTTTCGGGGAAACTTAAGAAAGCGGGCCTTAGTTTCCTTCAGTTAAATGGCAGCAAATTGCACTTTTATCTCATTACTTACGACACTCTTCGCGCAAACGCTATGTGCTTAATCACGATCATGATCGTCATGGTCGTGATGACCTCTATGATGACCATTGTCATGCCCCCCACCATGATAATGTCCAAATCCTATCGGCCTCACCATACAGCCTGACAGCGTCGCGATTGTCAGGAGCAAAACGAACAACTTAAACAAATTAAATCTTTTCATCTGTAATCCTCTCTGATTGTTACAGGATAGTTGCACCTGGTTTTGATATTTTGAAAATTGTCATTGTTCTCTTTTCGCCCTGGGATCATGGCCCATTGATTAAGCGGAAGATGACAACGCTGTCCCTCTGCCTGGATAATTACAAATAGCGTGCCGGGGGATAAAAAAAGATAAATAGGGCGTAACGTACTGATAATACAGGATAATAAAGAGAGCATCGCCGATAGCTAAGAAAAACCCGTCATCAGAAATCGTCACTGATGACATAAATGCCATATATGACGGGCGGCGGGGTTCGGCTCGGAGGTGTTGGTAGCCTTTGACTGCCTTAAGCTGGCCAAAATTTCCAGAAATAGTCTCGCACGCTCAGTCTTTTTCGTTAAATTTACGTTTTAGCCGGAGGCTGAGTGCGTAGCCTCCAGCGATAACTGCCAAAAGCAGAAGGCTGAGCTTAGGATCGTCGAACAGTGACGGCCCGAAAAATATAAAAGGCAGGGCCAGGGTAACATTGCAGAGCAGACCGACCGGGAAGAAAATCAGGAATGGAATATTAAGAATCGCCAGAGTAAAGTTCTTGACGGTATAGGGGAGTCCGGGCAGGGCCATGAAGATGATCGAAAACAGCAATTGCCGACGGACGCTAACCTCCGGGATTTGGTAGTTCATGCGGGCCAGCAGCCGACTGATCTGCTGGTGGAAAAAGGAATGAGTGAGCAGATAGGATACGACCAGGTGAAAACTGATTATCAGGACGCTTATTCCAACAGCCAAACAGGGACCGAACTTGATTCCGGCCAGCAACAGAAACGGAATGATGGGGAAGCCGAGGATCGGCAGCAGAATCATCATAAGAATAAATATCCCGGGGTGAGTGTCAGGATTGTGCAGAAAACCCAGCCAATCCCAGGACGCTTCGGAAAACAGAGGCACCAGGATCCACAAGCCCGCCAGGATCGCCAGCGCCAGCCACAGCCAACGTTGCAGAGAGGCTTTATGCATCTAGATCTCCGGTCCGCGCGGATCGTCCTTGTGTCCGGAGGTGCGGTTCAAGTCTGTTCTTCATGATCGGGCCGGTCCCTGACCGCGTCAAATGCCGCGCCGCATTTTGAACTGATCAGATTCCATTCGGCATGCAAAGATTCTCGCAGCGTATCCCAGCCGGCGAGGGTCTTCGCATGATGGTTGCGCTTCAGCTCAAGGGCTTCCCGATAAACCGCTTCAAGGCGTTCGGTGCTGGACTGCCGGGAAAATTTGACCGCAGTTCGCAAGGCCTGTTTTTGCCAAGCGCTTAACCCCTGCGCTGTGGCGGCCGCGGTGCTGATGGCGCTGACAAAGTCGGAAACCGTCGCGCTCTGTGGTAACAGCCGGCCGTTGATCCGGTCGCTAACGACGTCACGAACGCCGGGCGCATCAAGTGCGATGACCGGCCGCCCGGCGGCCATCGCTTCGGTCAGGACCATGCCCTGGGTCTCCGAAGTTGACGCGAACAGGAACAGGTCCATGGCGGCATAGCAGTCGGGAAGATCGGTCCCCTGTAAGTCTCCTGCCATGACCAGACGTTCGGCCAGCCCTGCGACCGCAAAATCATGGCAGATCTGCTTCTTTGATGGACCGTTGCCGGCGATCAGAAAAACCCGGTTATTTACGCTGCGACAAGCCTTGATGGCGGCTGCCGTCAGATAGTTCAGGTTTTTTTCCGGGGCCAGTCGTCCAAGGTGACCGAGGACGAAGGCGTCTGCGGCGATGTTCTGTTTATGCCTGAAGCGTTGACCATCGCCCCGAGAGAAATAATCTGTATCGACCCCGGTTGGAATAACCCGGCAGGGCGTACTGACCCCACGTGTTTTCAGGAGCGCGGCGATGCTCTCGCTAGGCGCGATGACCAGTTGGCAAAGATTGGCGAAGCGGGTCGCCAGGTCGATGACAAAGCGCTGCATGAGTGGCGAATCAAAGGGGACGTAATGGGTGTAGCGCTCGTGCAGGGTATGATGGGTGAAGACCACCGGAAGATGGCGGATCCGAGCCGTACGGATCGCGGCATCGCCGAGCAGAAAGGGGTGGTGGCTGTGAATGATGTCCGGCGCGAACCGGTCAAGCTGACTCTTGAACTGTCCCGGCAGCAGAACGCGCACGGAAAAATCACTGCCATTGAAATTTTGAATAGCCGGGACACGCACCACCTGATTTCGAGAGTCGATGGTCGGATCCTGACCGGGGAAATTCGGGGCGACCACCAGCACCTGGTGCCCGCGTTGGCGCAGATCCTCGGCAAAGGTCGCCACCGAGCGGGCCACCCCGCCGACGTGCGGCAGGAAGGTATTGGTAAACATGCAGATGTTCATGCGCTCACCAAAATCATGCGCTGAGGTTTGCGATGTGCTTCGAGGACCTGCGAACGATAGCCCGGCAGCCGCGCTTCGAGGGGAGGGGGCAGGCCGCGCCAAACTGCGTTGAGTTCGAGAAAATGTTCACCCGCCTTTTTGAACAGCCTCAGGCTGATCGCGCCCCAGGGAGTCGGGGTCGGCCCGAAGCTGAGCGTTTCGGATGACTGCAGCCATTCCGGGAAAATTCCCGAGAGCAGGATGAGGCCTCCGGCTTCTTCGCGAAGAAACATGTTTCGCAGTATCATCACCCATTCGGCCGCGGCCCAACCGTGTTGGCCGTCCCCCATGCAGCCGCCGCCGCTGAAGGGGTGGATCGCCTCCGGCCAATGCCCGGTGGGCGTCGCCAGCGTCGCCACTCGTTCGACCAGCTTGCGGTACTGTAGGTCGCCGTTACGGAGTAAGGTCTGAGCGACGCTCAGGGTCAGGTAAGGATTGATCCCGGAATGAATCATGTCCTGGAAAAAAGCCCCGTCGACAAAACAGTTCTCCTGTAAAAATGTGGCGGTCCGAGCCACTCGGGAGTCCCCGGGCGCAACCAGCTGCAGTGGATAGTCTGCCGCCAGACAGCCGATGGCGCCGGAATCCAGGCGTCGGTAGGGCGAAGCAGGGATCGCGCCCCGGCTGCGCTGTTCGGGAATCTGGGCGATGCTGCGCCAGACCGCGGCGCTGAATTCGGCTGCGGCCGTGGCATATTTGGCGGCGCGGTCAGTTTCACCGACGCGGTCTGCCAGTTTGGCGGCGGCCTGCAGTCCGGCGACACCCCAGAAATCATCCCAATAATAATAATCGTTGGGCCCGAAATGTTCGGCGCTGAAGCCAGGTGGTAACAGACCGGCATGCGGGGTAGCGGGCTCTGCGGCCAGCCGCTTGCGCAGAATCCATTCGGCGCCTTTCCAGAGGACCTTCTGCCAGGCTGCAGGGAACGGTCTGCCGCTCAATTGCAGATAGCGTTTAATAATCCACAGGACCTGGCCATTGGAGTCCCATTCTCCCTCCTGGCTGCAAAAATAGCCGGTGAGCTTCTGCCGCACTGGAAAGCTGTCCAGGCAGCGGCGCGCGCGTTCTTCCAGGCCGAGACAGAGCATGGCGTTGAGCATCAGGCAGGCATCGCGGAACCAGAAGCGGTTGTAGGTGTAGGGACCGGGCACGACCTCACCGGCGGAGAGCAGGGTCAGGGTACGGACCGCCGCCGTATACAAAAAGCTGAAGCGCTCATGCGGAATATTCAGCTGGGCAGAGCCAGCCAGGGCTTCCGGCCAGCTGTTGCACGAGTGCGATCGTTGTACGGCGGTGCGCCCGGTTTTATCGAGCCCAGCGCGCAGGTCGACAAACACTTCGAGAGGTTCGGTTGGTTGCTCATCAAGTGGGAAAATCACCGCCGCTGTCGCCATGCCGACCTTGCAGTTGGTCCCGGTTTCTCCCCCTGCGTCATCCAGCCGCCGACTGACGTCACCCTGGGCATAATTGGCGAAGAGCAGACGCGCTGGCGCATGTGAAAAGCGCACGCCGGTTTTATCATTGACCAGCAGACAGTTTTCCTTCGGGTCGAAACGGAGGGTTTCGACAAACTCGATCCCTTCGGGGTTGTAGGGCCGCAGGCTGATGACCAGGGCTGACCCTGGCGGTCCTGATCCCTGCAGTTGCCAACGCAGCTGCGGACTGGTATCCCAGCACTCAAGCCAGATCCGACCTCTCAAGCCGAGATCCTCAAGCCGACAGGTGGTTACCACCGCCAAGTCCGGCTTAAACCGCCATTCCTGGTCGACCTGCGGTAGTTGGGAGGGGAACAGCCGGCGTCCATCGGTGGTTATCAGCCAGGCGTCCAGTGACCAGCCATCATGCAGCGGGGTGAGCAGACCGCGCGGATCGACAATCGGGTAAATCGGCAAGTCGGGGCAACCGACCGTCGTCCAGTTACGCTGGGTCAGGTTGATATGGGTGAAGGAAAAGGCCCGGGGGATAAAGGAGGGGTCTCTGGGATCAAATTGTTTCACGACCCAGTAGGGCCAGACCCAATCGAGATTGTGCTGAATCGCCCGGGTATTGATCAGCCCCCGAGCATGGAACACGATCCCCGCCCGTAGCAGTTCAATCGGTTCCAGGACCTCACTCGGCTGTGCGAAGTGCCGCAACCGGGCCAGGAGCGTCAGCGGGTCGATCAGGCCATAGCGGCGGGCCGCCGCTTTAATCAGGTAGTTCCAGGGAATCCATCGACTGAGCATAACCCCTTCCTTTTGCCGGCTTTATCGGCAGGTTACCCGCGAATCTCAGCGTGCGGCAAACAGCAAAATAAGCCTATGAATTAGCCTGTTGCCTTACCTGGAAGGGTATCATGAGATCTGAAATCAACAATACGTGTCGGGTAATTTCTGGCGCGCTCTGCGATCTGTCCGCAGGTTTCAGCGCAGGTTATTTAACTACGAGGACGGTCAGAACGGGTGCAGTTGGCAAAACAGGAAGTTGTGATCGGAGCACCGTGGCTTGAGCACGGAAATGTTTAAAGTCCGACGGAGTCAGACGTCGATCTTGTCCATGGTGGTACTGGTCGCCAGAGTCGTCGCTTCGAGCAGGGGGAACTCGATAGGCGGTGCATAGTCATAGGGGCTGAGGCTGGGGATAACCTTGTCAAGGAACAGCTGCAGGATTTCGGGGTCAAACAGGCTGCCGCTGTTCTGTGCGAGATATTCCTTGACCCGGTCGATCTCCCAGCCGGGCCGGTAGGGGCGGTGGGAGATCAGGGCGTCAAACACGTCGGCGACGATCAGGGTTCTGGCCTCACGGCAGATCGCTTTTCCCTGCAGACCATCTGGGTAGCCCGAACCATCGAAGCGTTCATGATGCTGCCTGATCATGGGGATGATGGCTTGAAACTTGGCGATCGGTTCGAGGATTTTCGCCCCTTGCGCGGGGTGTTGTTTGAGAATCTCGACTTCTTCCGGCGTCAAAGCGCCCGGCTTGTCCAAAATGGCGGTGGGGCAGCCGATTTTGCCGATATCGTGAAGCAGGGCGCCGCGGTGCAGGTTGTCGAGTTCCGGCACGGACAGACCCATCTGCCGGCCCAGTTTCAGGGCCAGGACGGCGACCCGCTCAGAGTGACCGGCGGTCCAGGGGGAGTTGGCGTCGACGGTGCGCGCCAGGGCCTGGAGTGTCCCCCAGTTCAGCTGATCCAGTTCTTCCACCAGACGCGTGTTGGCCAGGGCAATGGCCACCTGATCCGCGATTTGTCGCACCCTCAGAAGGGACTCAGACGGCAGGGAAGCACCGTCTGTGAATCGCAGGCTGATGCACCCGTTGATCTTATCCTTATGGATAAGTGGTAAGCATAAAAAGGAGCCGGGGGAGGTTGAACCCAGCGGCTCAAGCAGGTTGGCCAAGCAGTCAGGTCTGTCCAGAAGCAGATAGTTGGTGATTCCGGCAAGGGTTTGCAGCTCCTGGCTGCTGAGAATAGTTACCGATTCGCTAAAGGGCTTCTGAGATGCGCCGGGGGGGAAGCAGGTGGTCTGGATGGTATCGGTGCAATCCGGCAGAAACAGTGAGACTGCCGCCAATGTGCAGGGGATGGTTTTATCGATATTCTCCAGCAGGATTTTGATCAGTTTTTGCCGGTCGAGGGCCGAAAGGATCAGACGCACGGTCTGACTGGTCTGGTTGAGCCCGCGAAAATGGCCGTCAATCCGTCTGGTCATGACATTGAACGAGTCGGCCAGTTCGCTGAATTCATCTTTGCTGTGTACCTTGACTTCTTGGGTGAAATCTCCCGCGCCGATGAGGCGTGTTCCGCGTTGCAGGGCGGCCAGCGGGTAGAGGGTGCGACGGACGAAGATGCTGCTGAGGAGCATGACGAGCAGGAGAGCCAGAATGTATATCAGAAGGAAAGAGCGGGAAAACCGATTGAGGGCTAATAGTGATTGTTGTTTCTCCGCATTGACCAGGACCACCAGGTTGTCGGTGTCGAAGGTCCCCTGGAGAAAGACGGTCCAGTAACTGGAAAGATAATTTTTCTGCGCTTCTTCCCAGGAAAACTGGCCGCTGGAGATCTGTTTGGCTTTGGTTAAGGTTTTTGTGAAAATTTTGGAAGAAAGGGGTTCCGAGGTAAAGATCGGCGAGCCGTCTGGCGCCAGAACACTGACGAGAGCCTCTGGAGGAGCTGCCCTTAAGGCCTGTTCCCAGAGCATCTCCGGGTTCAGTTCGGCGACCAGATACTCATCGGCAAAGCGTCTCTGGTCGCGTGCAATGACCATCATCAGGCGAGTCGTTTGCCCCTGCTGGGGAATAAAGATGAGACTTGTCTCTTTGGGGAGATCGTCGGGCAGGGCCAGGGGGGGGAAGGACCCGAACAGCGGCAGGAACAGATGGTTCTGTTTGAACAATCCCAGGGCACGGAGTTTTTTGACTCCGCGGGCATCGATCAGATTCTGGTTCTGTCGCGGAGAAATAGTTGAGGAGTGCGACAAGAACCTGTCGAGGTCGAGCAACTCCGATTCCAGCGAGGTGAGGGAATCGAAGATCGACATACCGGTATTTTTGCTGGCACGCTTGAGGTTTTGCTCAAGCTGCCGGGTCATCTGTTGTTTGACCTGCCAGTAGGAGACTAGCGAAAGGCTGAGCACCGGCACCAGAGCGCAGATGACAAATAGCAGAAAAATACGGCGTGTGAGGGGGCTGGTAAAGACAGAGATGGCGATTTCTTTGGTCATCATCTAGCCAGATTCAATAATTACTGCCCAGGCCCAGGTACCCGCCATTATTCGCCCTGACGATATCATCCTGACTCAGCTTTGAGGTGAGTGGTGAAACACTCTTGCCGTCGGCCCCCATACTGTAGAGGTCATAGTCCGAATTGATCGGGACCAGAAACCGATCTTTGCGCATCTTGCCTTTGCTCGGGTGGTCATCGTCAATATTCAGATACTGGTAGGAGTGCCCCCAGGGGTCGATCAAATTGACACCCTCCAATTCAGTGAGGGAGGAGGGGAACCGCCTGTTCTCGAACTGGTAGATAACAAGAGAAGTTGAAATTGTTTTGATATCGGAAATAGCTACGTTATTTTTTGACCCCTGCATGTAGTTCCGGTAAGCCGGGATGGCGATGGCGGCCAGGATCGCCATAATTGCCATGGTGATCAGCAGCTCTATGAGGGTGAAGCCGGCGTAGGTCTTTTTTGGAGTCCGGTAGACAGCGAGGACGTCCAGAGTGTCGTCCGGTTCAGACCGAAGAATCGACTGCTCTGGTTTAAACCGGCGACAGATGGTTTTCCCGAGCCTAGATCTTTCAGACTTCCCGCTTCTGGTATAATTCCGCGCGCTCTGCTGTATATCGGTTTTCATTTAACAAGCCTTAGTTGTCCCCCTTAGCGTTTTTTACCTTGTATAAGCTTAGTTTTCCGATCGGGCATATTAACGTTCAGGATAAGGTAACGCAAGGTTGTTTTCTTTTTGATTTCGGTTTAGGCCTAATGCAGCCCTGCCGGCGCCTCACCTTCTCCCTTGCGCAACAGGAGCAGGCAGGGGATGACCGTGAGAAAGGCGACTCCCAAAATCCAGAAGACGTGGTTGTAGGCGAGCATCCCCGCCTGCCGTTGAACCAGCTGGTAGATCATCGCCAGAGCGGTGTGTTCGGCTTCACTCGGGGGCACCCCGCGACCGATGGCGGCCTGGGTCAGAGTCGCGAGTTTCTGCTGGAACTGCGGGTTCAGCGGGTTAACGTGGGCGACAAGCTGGTTCTGGTAGAATTGGTTGAAGCGCTGCAGCAGGGTTGCCGAGACCGCAATGCCGACGCTGCCGCCGATGTTGCGCAGCAGGTTGTACATGCCGGTGGCGTTCCCCATCTCCGGTTTGGGGATGACCGACAGCGTGGTGGTGGTCAGCGGCACGAAGATCATTCCCAGCCCCAGGCCGAGGACCATGCGTGGCCAGACGAAATCGAAGTAAGAGGCTTCAAGGGTGAAGCCCTGCATGATGAACATCGCCGTCGCACCGATGGACAGCCCGCAGAAGACGATATAACGCCCCTGTACGCCGCGCGACAGGGCGGCGCCGACAAACGGCATGGTGATGAGGGTCACGACCCCGCCGGGAGCGAGGACCATACCGGCGCTGGTTGCGTTGTAGCCCATCAGGGTCTGCAGAAAGAGCGGGATCAGCATGATCGCGCTGTAAAGGCAGAAACCGAAGATGAACATCAGAAAGTTTCCCGCCGAGTAAGAGACGTATTTAAACAGCCTTAAATTGACGATAGGGTGGGGATGACGCAGTTCGACGAGAATCAACGCGATCAGTGAGAAGAACGAGATCAGGGAGAAGGCCGTGATAAAACCGGAGGCAAACCAGTCCTCCTGATGTCCCTTGTCGAGCACGATCTGCAGAGTGCCGAAAGCGAGGACCAACAGCGCCAGACCCCAGTAGTCGATGCTGATCTTTTGTTTGTTGCGCAGGTATTCGGGATCGACCAGAAAGCTGGCGGCCATGATCACCGCGATGATCCCGATGGGGAAGTTGATATAGAAGATCCAGCGCCAGTTGAGCTGATCGGTGACGTAACCACCCAGGGCCGGTCCGATAATCGGGCCGAACATGGCGCCGATGCCGAAGATCGCCATCGCCATCCCCTGTTCCTTGGGCGGGAAGGTCTCCATCAGGATCGCCTGACTGTTGGGGATCAGCGCGCCGCCGGCCGCGCCCTGCAGGATGCGGAAGAAGATCAGAAAACCAAGGTTCGGCGCCGCGCCGCATAAAAACGAGGCGATGGTGAAGAGCACGATGCAGGTGATGAGAAAACGCTTGCGTCCGAACATGCGTGACAACCATCCGGTCATCGGCAGAACTACGGCGTTGGCGACCAGATATGAGGTCAGCACCCAGGTGATCTCGTCGGTCCCGGCGTTCAGACTCCCCTGCATATGCGGCAGCGCGACGTTGGCGACCGAGGTGTCGACGATCTCCATGATCGTCGGCAGCATTACGGTGATGGTGATCAGCCACTTGTTAATGGCTTTGGGTTGGCTCATAAGAAATTCCGGCGCACGACGAGGTTTCAGTTAAATGGGTCGAGCGTGGCGAGGATATCGCCCAGGCTGCGGCCGGTATAAATGGTCGGTTGGACGCTCATGCCGATGCGTAACTGATGCTGCGGGTCGCTGGAGGGATCGATGCTGATCTTAACCGGCACGCGCTGGACCACCTTGACGTAGTTGCCGCTGGCGTTCTCCGGCGGCAGGAGCGAGAAGGCCGCTCCGGTCCCGGCCATAATGCTGTCGACCCGGCCACTGAAGATCTGTCCCGGATAGGAATCGACCCGAAAATCTACCCGCTGTCCCGGCTCAAGATGGGTGAGTTGGCTCTCCTTGTAATTGGCGATGATCCAGGGGTTATCCAGAGCAACCAGGGCAAGCAGTGGTTGCCCCGTCTGTATATTGTTGCCGACCTGCACCGATTTACGCGTCACATAGCCGGCCACCGGGGCGAATATTCGGGTGTACGCGAGGTTCAGTTTGGCCAGCTCGAGCTCGGCGGTGCGTTCGGCAATCTTGGCCTGTTCGCCACCCACACCGGCGTCGCCGAGCTTGGCTTTGGCCGCGTGCAGCTCTTGCCGTGCCTGCTCCAGGGTGGCCTGTGCGACCCGTTGTGCGGTCTTGAGCTGATCGAGCCGCTCCTGTGGAATGACCTCGTGGGCGAAGAGGGCTGTGCCGCGTTGCAGGTCGGTTTTTGCCTGTGACAAGCGGGCGCGGGCCTGGTTCACCGCGGCTTCCTGGGCGCCGATGATCGCCTGGTTCTCACCAGTGGTATTGCGGGCCTGGGCCAGCAGCGCTTCAGCTTTCGCTACCTGGGCCTGATACCTGGCCGGGTCGAGTACCACCAGCAGATCCCCGGCGGCAACCTTTTGATTGTCGGCGACGGCGATGGTTGCGACCTGGCCGGAAACCCGCGCCGAAATCAGATGGATATGGCTCTCGATGAAGGCGTCATCGGTCGTAAGTTCGACCTTGCTCTTGTACCAAAGCCAGGACGCGGTCAAGACCCCGCTCAGGATCAGAACCGCCAGCACCAGGCCGATTCGACGCCTGCCGTTCCCTTTTGCTGCGTTTTCGTTGTTGTCGACCTGCTTGGTTAGTGCCGGGGTCTGGTTGTCTGTTTCGCTCATTGGGGTAATTCCTTCAAAGTTGTCCGGCGGCGTGACGCACGCGCGCCACGGCTACCTGATAATCGAATTGGGTCCGGACCAGATCGGTTTTGGCCTGGGTCAGCAGGGTCTGGGCATCCAGTACGTCGGTCGCGGTCCCGATCTGTTCCTTGTAACGATTCTGGTTGATACGCAGGTTCTCTTCAGCCTGGCGGATCGCACTCTGTGCCACGGCGATCTGCTGCGCTGCGACTCGCGCATCGTTGCGGGCCGATTGGGTCTCGAGTCGTGCACGCTGTTGCAGGTTGGTCAGGCGTTGTTGTTCGCGGTGCACATTCTCTTCGGCCTGGCGCAGCTTGGCGTTGCGTAATCCGCCATTATAGAGAGTCATGCGCAGCCCGACGGTGGTTGAGTAGATGGTCTGTTCCTGAACGTAACTGTTTTCGACGTAATCCGCGCCAAGATGGGCGAAGAGTTCGGGGCGGTAATCTCCTTTGGCCTGACGCAGCGCCTCTTGTGCGCTCTCGATCCGTTCACTCTGGGCGAGGAGATCGGGGCGGGTCGCCGTCGGTTCAGTCTCAGGTTCGAGACTCGGCAGCGGGCCGGCGCTCAGTTCGCCGCGGGCTTCGGGGGGGCGGGCGGTCAGATAGTTGAGCGTGAGCCAGGCGTTCTCTTCGCTTCCGGCGCGCGCCAGGACCTGCTGGCGACTCGAGGCCAGCCGGACCTCGGCCTGCAGCAGGTCGTTACGCGTGACCACCCCCTGATCAAAGAGCGCCTGGGCGGTGTGCAGGTGAGCCTCTGTCTGGTTGACTTCTTCCTTGGCTGTCTTAAGAAGTGAGGCTGCATTCAGCACTCGGTAATAGGCGGTCAGGGTCTGCAGTAACAGGTCCTGCTCGGTTGATGCGTAGGCGTGAGCAGCTGCGCGGCTGGTTGCGGCGGCGGCGGCGATGCCGCCTGAAGTCCGGCCGAAGTCATAGACCAGCTGATCGACACCCAGGCTGAGATGAGCGTACCCCTGATCCTGGGTCTGGGCACTGTTTCCGCCGATTACCACCTGTTGCGGAGCCTGCTGCTCGGTGTAGCCGGCCGAAAGCTGAACCTGCGGACGGTAGGCACTTCGGGCGCCTTCGGCTGCAGTCGCGGCGAGACGTGGTCCGCTGGCGGCAGCTAACAGGTCAGGGTTCTGTTCACGTACCCGCTGCAGGCAATCTTCAAGGGTTAGAGGTTCGGCCGCTGCAAGCGTCGCGAAACAACCCAGCAGCAGCAACAGACAGAGCAGTTTTCTAGTCATGACGGACACCTCGCAGGCGGTTCAGCAGGAAACAGAGTTGTTCATATTCTTCCGGGGACAGCCCGTCTTTGAGCTGTTGGCGAATCTGCATGGCGAGCGGTACCAGCAGTGATTCAATAGCGCGGCCGGCTGAGGTTAACGCCACCAGGAAGGCTCGCCGGTCTCCGGGGTGGGGCTGGCGGGTGACCAGTCCCTGTTTCTCCAAGCGGTCAATCAGGCCGCTTAAGGTCGTTCGGTCAATTTCGGTCTTCTCGGACAGCTCGACCTGGGAGAGGCCGTCCTGTTTCCACAGGAATCCGAGGAGTGCGAACTGCGGTGGGGTGATCCCGTGTGGTGCGAGCAGATCACGAAATTGGGCGAAGAGATTCTGGTGCGCCTTCGCCAAAAGGAATCCGACGCTTTTCTCAATATCAAAATCCATCCTTCGGCTCTCCCTGGCTATTGTTACAGTGCGGATAATCAGTGTGCGACAGAAAGAGCGAATCCTAACTCCTCACTTGCGGCATGGTCAAGCAGGAAATGCGCAGATAGGGCTGAGTGAGTTATTAATAGAACTGTGGTGGTGGAGGATTGGGCTAAGAGAAGTGTTGACGGGGAGAGATTTGGTTCAAATAGTTTACTGCCCATCCGTTACTACCAAAGCAGGAGGTTAAAAGCCTTGGTAACGCGTATTGAATTGCCGCTATTGACCGCTTGTTCTACGGCCAAGGCCAGTCTTTTGCGGGCGCCTGAGATGTCCAGTGCTTAAGGTGGGAATATGGGGCACAATTAAAAAGTTGGAAGCTATCCTCGATGCTGTCCTGTCAGGGATCAGGTTTGTTCCTACCTATTTCATTATCTCGTCCTTATAGGGAAATAAGAGCGCCCTTTATTATGTTGTATTCACCGGGTCGCAAGGGTCGCCTTCGGGTTCTCACTTTTTTGTTCTGGAGCTCATGCAAAGAGAGATATGCTAGAATGCAGATTTTAAACTGACCTACAGGAGAAGAATAATGCGCTGTCACGAAGTTGATTACACGATTGTCGGTGACGATATGCAGATGGTTCAGATCGAGCTCGACCCGAGTGAGACGGTCATCGCCGAGGCCGGGGCGATGAACTACATGGAGCAGGATATTCAGTTCGAGGCGCGGATGGGGGATGGCTCGCAGGCCGACCAGGGGTTGATGGGCAAGCTGTTCAGCGCGGGGAAGCGTGTGCTGGCCGGAGAATCGATTTTCTTGACCCACTTTACCAACCGGGGGAGCACCAAACGGCACGTCGCCTTTGCTGCACCCTACACCGGCAAGATCATCCCGCTGGATCTTAACAAGCTTGGCGGAGAGGTGCTCTGCCAGAAAGATTCCTTTCTGTGTGCGGCCTATGGCACCAAACTGGATATTGCGTTTCAGCGTCGCCTGGGGACCGGCTTCTTTGGTGGTGAAGGATTTATCCTGCAGCGGATGCAGGGTGACGGTCTGGTGTTCGTCCACGCCAGCGGGACCATCGTTGAAAGACAACTCCAGGGGGAAACCTTGCGCGTCGACACCGGCTGCCTGGTCGCTTTTGAGCCGAGCGTCGATTACAACATTGAGCGTGCCGGGAATCTTAAAAGCATGTTATTTGCTGGCGAAGGGCTGTTTCTTGCGACCTTGAGCGGTCATGGCAAGGTCTGGATTCAGAGTTTGCCATTCAGCCGTCTGGCCGATCGGATTCTCGCTAATGCGCCGAGAGCAGGTGGCTCAAGTAAAGGGGAAGGCTCGGTCCTGGGTGGATTTGGTCGTCTTTTAGATGGTGATTGAGCAGCGCTTGAACTTTAATTTGAACTGACCGTCAGGGTGTCCGCATGTATTATTTTGATTACAATCAGCCGCTTTTTCGTCCGCCTTCAGAAGGGCGCAGCCTGATTTTTCAAATCACTCTCGGGTGCAGCCAGAATGATTGCACCTTTTGCGGCATGTATAAAATGAAGCAGTTCAGCTTGCGACCGGTGGCGGAGATTCAGGCCGAGATGCAGATGATTCCCCTGGCCCGTCGGGCTATGGTGCAACGGGTGTTTCTGGGTGATGGTGATGCACTGGTTTATCCCCAGGCCGGGCTTGGCGAAATTCTCGATCTACTGGCGGTAAATTTCCCCAATTTGACCCGGGTCGCCGCTTATGCTTCGCCGAACAGTTTGACCACCAAGTCGGTCGAAGAGTTAAGGCTCCTGCGCGACAAAAAGCTGCGCATCCTCTATTTCGGGCTTGAATCCGGTGACGATGCGACCCTGTTGCTGATCAAGAAGGGCTTTAATGCCCAACGGATGCTGCAGCTCTGCCAAAAAGCCAAAGATGCGCAGCTGAAGCTGTCGGTCACCGCAATCCTCGGTCTGGCCGGCAGGACGCGTACCCGTGAGCATGCTCTGGCGACGGCCGACTGGGTAACTCAACTGTCACCCGAGTATTTTTCACTGCTGACCATGTTTCGCCGTCACAATGACGCCCATTTTGCATTGATTGATCAACTCAGTAACGGTGAAGTGTTACAGGAAGCCCTGACGGTTGTGCGCGCTCTCTCCCCCCAAAAAACTATTCTGCGCTCCAATCATGTCTCAAACATTCTCCATTTAGAGGGGAGCTACCCGAAGGATCGAGAGCGGATCATCGGCCAGGCTGAACATTGTCTGGTACAAGGGGCGCGCGATCCGGACTGGTACAATCTGGTCCCTGATTACGAAGAGACGCATTATTAGAGGTGTGGCAATAATTAAAGGCCGACGGGATTCCCGCCGGCCTTTGGTTTTCATGTCATTTGTTCATTCTCAGGAGCGTTGAAAGCTGCTCTCGGCGAAGGAGTATTTGAAGTTCATGTGATCGGTGTAGGTCTCTTCCAGGATCGCGGCCACGTCTTCGGTGAAGACCAATTCCTCGTCGGTTGGGATGACGAAGACCTTGACTGGAGAATCGGGGGTTGAGATCATCGTCTCCCGCTTGCGTGTCATAGTGCTGCGATTCTTCGCTTTATCGAGCACGATCCCCATGTGCGACAGGTTCTCCAGCGCTTTTTCTCGTATCAGCCAGCCCATCTCGCCGACCCCTGCGGTAAAGACCACCGCATCCAGGGCGCCAAGCCCCGCCATATAAGCCCCAATATATTTCTTTAAACGATAGCCCTCGATGTCGATCGCCAGTTGGCAGCGCTTGTCGCCTTTTTCTGCGGCGTCAATTACGTCACGACGGTCTGTGTACTGGCCGGTAATTCCGAGAATTCCGGACTTTTTATTGAGAACTGAATCGACCTCTTTGGCCGACAGGCCTTCAACTCCTTGGATAAACATCGGCAAGGCGGGGTCGATATCACCGCAGCGAGTTCCCATGACCGCACCTTCAAGCGGCGTTAATCCCATGGAGGTGTCCACAGAGATACCGTTTTTAATCGCGCAGTGCGAGACCCCGTTGCCGATGTGCATGGTGATGATGTTGCAATCTTTGGGGCTTTTGCCTAACAGCACTGCGGCGCGTTTTGAAACATAGAGGTGGCTGGTGCCGTGAAAACCGTAGCGACGGACGCCGTGTTTCTCGTACCACTCGTAAGGCACCGGGTAGGTGTAGGCAGCCTCAGGCATGGTTTGATGGAAAGCGGTATCAAAGATGGCAATATGTGGCACGTCGGGAAGCACGGTCTGGGCGGCTTCGATCCCTGAGATATTAGGCGGATTGTGCAAGGGTGCGAGGTGCTGGACCTCTTTTATGGTGTTGAGGACGTTCTCGTCGATGGTCACCGAACAGGTGAATTTCTCCCCTCCGTGGACCACGCGATGACCGACCGCCGAGATTTGATTCATATCCTTGACGACACCATAGGCAGTGCTGGTGAGGGTTTTGACGATCAGTTGAACGGCGACCCTGTGGTCAGGGCACTCGTACTCTTCACGATAGGTTTCGCGACCGGGAACTTCGTGAATGATATAAGAGTCTCCGATAGTGACACGCTCGACCATTCCTTTGGCAATGACTTCTTTACGGGTCCAGTCGAAAAGCTGATATTTAACTGAGGAGCTGCCGCAGTTGAGGGCAAGAATATCCATTTTGGTTCTCCTTGATCGCAGTATGAAATACAGAGGGTAAGACTAAAGATGTAGAATCGTGTTTTAGTGTGACTGAAACTGCCTGATTTTTTTTTAGTGAAACGGAAGAATCCCTTGAATCTCGCACAGTTGCGTGCCGAAATGTTCAACAGGCTAGCTCAGAACGGGCCGCAGATGCAAGGACTTTTGGTCATAAAATAAATTCCATTTGGCTACTTTACACCCAAAAAAACTTGCAGTAATGTATACCCCCAATCAATAAGAGGCTGGTGACCGATTCGCCAGTGTCAAACAAACCCTTTAGAGGAGGTAAGACCGATGGCCCATACTATTTCTGATGAGTGCATCAACTGTGGTGCTTGCGAGCCGGTTTGCCCGGTCGAGGCAATTTCTGAGCAGGGCGACGTTCGCGTGATCGATGCAGAGACCTGCACCGATTGTGGTGCTTGCGTTGATTCTTGCCCGGTTGACGCTATCTCCGCCTGATTTTTAGCCGGAGGTAGTCTTGTTAAAAAAAAGGCCACACCGTGATTCCGCGGTGTGGCCTTTTTGGGATTGGTTTCTGCGTTGGTTATTGTGCTGCCGGTTTACTTCCGGCTACTTCGACCACAAACTCAGAGAGAGTTTTCGGGAGTTTGCGAAAGACGATAGTGAAGGGGATCGACTGCCCGGTCGTGACGTTGAGATTGGCCAGAGACTCCCCAAACTGGTTGCCCATGATCTCTTCCATTTTGCTGTAGGACAGCTTTCGCAGGTCATTGTCGCTGATCGGATTGCCACAGAAAATGGTTTTCTGCATCAATTGTTTCCCTGATTTGTCGAAGATAACCCCTTTGACCTGAATGGCCGCTCGCGCCTCGGCGAGGTCATTCACAGCAACCCCCTGAATGACGAAAAGCTCGCCTTCCTGTTTGTTTGTTATAAAGCTGCCCTGCAGGTTTATAAGATGGATATCACCTATCGATTCCGCGACAGAACTTTGTCCCATTAAGGTTGACAGGACTTTTTCAAGGCCTTCTGGGCCATCCTTCCATACCAGAACGCCACCAGCGACCAAAATCGCAAGAATCAGCATCAGGATAATAAAAATAACCGCAGAGAGCGGTCCACGACTTGTAGTTTTACTGGCTTTGGCAGGCAGCGGAGGTTCTGTCGAGTCGAAGTTAATTGCTTCTTCGATTGAGGGCGCAGTTATATCGTCGAGACTGGCGTCTTCATTAAAACTGGCTGCGAGGGGATCCGGGCTTGGCGGTGCCTTGTTGCCCTCTGGATTAAAGCTGAATTGCTCTTGTTCGACGTCAGTTGCAGGATTTGTTGATGGCGGAACAGGGTCTCCAAAGGAAAACGGTTCGTCTTCTTCAGGATCACTGTCTTCCCCGCTCAGGGTAACGTTACCGTATTCATCTCCAAACGAGAAGTCATCATCGTCTTCGTTGCTTGAGGCGTTCTCAAGGGCGGATGGGTCCAATTCGTCACTACTGCCAGAGCCGATTCCAGAATAATCAAGATCGTTGAAGCCGAAGTCGTTTTCTTCAGTCGCGGGTTCTGGGGCTGGAATATTTGCTTGTGCCGGAACTGGTTCGGTCACAGAAGCCAAGTTATCAGGCGGTGGCGAATCTTCGGAAGGTGTATCGACCCGGGGTGACGTGGGGGCTTCCCATGCGGATGGTTCTTCCCTTTGCTGCAAGGGGTTTTCATCAATTGCGGCGGGTGCCGGGGCCGGAGGAGTGACTGCGAAAATATGTTTGCAGCGGGCACAGCGGATCTTTGCCCCACGTTCCGGGATTTTACTTTCCTCGACCCTGAAGCGGGTAGAACATTCCGGGCAGGATATAACCATGGGTAGCTCTCCTGTTTGTTTTATTTAATATAACTTCATTAAGCCGTAGCGATGCTTGGGTATAAAAAAGCTAAAAACCTTCAACGGTATAAATATCGGGGAGGTTGCGATAATGTTCATTGTAATCGAGACCGTAGCCGATAATGAAACCATCGTCCATCGTCATTCCAACATAATCGGCTTCGATATTAACTTCCCGTCGAATCCGTTTGTCGATCAGGGAACAAATTTTCAGGGAACGAGGGTCCTGCAGCAGCAATTTGTTGTACAGGGCTTCAAGAGTGTAACCGCTGTCGATGATGTCTTCAACGATGATAACATCGCGTCCCTTGATTGGCATTTCGAGTTCCTTGCGGAATTCGATGATCCCTGAAGATTGGGTTCCCGATCCGTAGCTGGCCAGACGCACGAAGTCAATCATGGTCGGAACGCTGATTTCCCGGATCAGATCTGCAACGAACAAAAAAGACCCCTTGAGAACACCGACCAGCAAGATATCTCTCTGGGAGTAGTCTCGACTGATTTCCTTGCCGAGACGACGGATCTCCTCGGCGATGCGTTCACGTGAATAGAGGATTTTCCATTTTTCGCGGGGGATTGGCACAGGGGACTCCTTGTTGCGTGATTGATCGCTTTCTATAACAGCTAGAAGACCGTGATGTCAACGAAATGGGACCTTTTTCGGGCTGGTTCACTTTGCGAGGATTGTGTTATGATTTCGAAACTTTGACTCTGTTTTAGACTACTTTTTCGTGTGAAAGGATTTCACCCTGTGCAAAAGTTGATCGTTCTCCTCTGTTTACTGTTGATTCTGCCTATTTCTGCCTTTGCAGCACCTGATGTTACGAGCAAGGTGTTAAATTATAATTTCGGTGAAGTAGCACAAGGAGACAAAGTCGGTTATACTTTCCGCTTCAAAAATAGTGGTGATGAGATGCTCGAAATCTCCTCCGTGAGCAGTTCTTGTGGATGTACGGCGGCGCTGCTTTCTTCCAAAAGGGTGGCGCCGGGGGATATGGGAGAGATCAAAGCGACCTTTGATTCAGGCCGTTTCCGGGGTCATGTCAGCAAAACAATTACCATGACCAGTAACGCGGCCACCCATCCTCAGGTGTTTTTTAAACTTGAAGGGACGGTCAAGGAGCTGCTCGGTATTTCGATGAACCACATCTCCTGGGTTTGGCACGCGGTTGATCAAACTGAAGTCACTCAAATCATCATCAGCAACCAGAGTGAGAAGAAAATTACACTTCAAACTCCTGCGGTTACAAATCCTCAGTTGACTGCGACTTTGGAAAAACATGAACTTCCTCCCGGTGAGAAGACGTTTTTACGCGTCAGCGGTAAACTTGGTGCCGGAGAAGAACGTCTGAACGGATATATTGTCATTGGAACAGACTTCGGGCCGATGCCCCAATTGCGTGTCTCTGTTTCGGGTCGCTTGATTAAATAAATACAATTTTTGAACTGCTAAAGTGTTTACTTGTAAATCTGTTGCCGGAATGTTTTTTTTCTAACCCATCTAGCAGGAGGGTTCCACATGGATGGAAATTCTGAAAGTAATCAACAACGTCGGACGTTTTTAGGGATTCTCTTGGGTGGTGTCGGTGTAGTTCTGGCCGGTTTTTTAAGCTGGCCAATTTTCCGTTTTCTGGCGCCGCGAGCCGGAGCGGGCGAAGGGGCCAAAGTTACGGTTGCCAAGGCTGAGGTAAAGGTCGGAGGGGCAAAGTTTTTTGCTTTTCAGGGACATCCTGCGGTGTTGCTGCAACCGAAGCCAGGCGAATTTGTCGCTCTGACCGCCGTCTGCACCCATCTTGGATGTATCATCAAGTGGGTCGATGCTAAGGGTGAATTCCTTTGCCCCTGTCATGGTGGCCGCTTCTCTTCCGAAGGCAAGGTTCTTGGTGGTCCGCCGCCAAAGCCGCTTAAGTCATATACCGTTACTATTGGAAATACTGACCTTGTGGTCGGATAGGAGGGCTTGATGAATCTGCCAAAATTGGCCGCTGACTGGTTGGATAACCGACTGGGCGTCAAGGATCTGATCCATCAGAATATGGGTGGATACAAACTGCCGCGCAACGTCAATATCTGGTACACCATGGGTGCCGTGCTGATGGCGCTTTTTGGGTTACAGTTTTTAACCGGAATCCTGCTCCTTATTTACTATGTACCTGATACCGAAAAAGCTTTTGCCAGTGTGACCGCAATAATGAATGTGGTGCCGTTCGGCTGGCTGTTCCGATACCTGCATGTGGTCGGCTCGAATCTGATAATTATCTTTCTGCTCCTGCACATGATGTCTGTCCTATTTATGGGCAGTTATAAACGTCCTCGCGAACTGACCTGGGTCTCGGGTTTCACCTTGCTGAATCTCGGCCTTATTTTTTGTTTAACCGGGTATCTTCTCCCCTGGAGCCAGCTCTCTTTCTGGGCGACTACCGTTGCTACCGATGCGGCCGGTGCCGTTCCGTTCATCGGTGATTCCCTTGTGGCTTTCCTGCGTGGTGGTGTTTCTGTCGGCGGCCCGACGTTGGGACGATTCTTTGCCTTACACGTCATGGTGCTGCCGTTGGCGCTAATGGGTCTGGTCGGATTCCACCTTTTTTGTGTTCGCCGGGCGGGGATCTCTCAGCCGCCTTTCGGCGAGGCATACAAACCACGAGTTTTTGGTGCGGCCTTTGAACATGAGCATCATCCTGACGGCGTACCTTTTCATCCTAACTACACCATCAAGGACATCGGGATGGTTTTCTTCGCCCTGGCGATTCTGGTGGCGATCAGTTTTTATGCCCCCTGGTTGTTTATCCCCCCTGATGCCCTTGTCCCGGCCGATCCCTTTAACACTCCGGCACATATCAAACCTGAATGGTATTTTCTCTGGGCCTATCAGACCCTGAAGATTTTCCCCAGCAAGTTGATTGGCCTGGCTGTGCAGGGCGCTGCCATGACTTTTCTTGCGCTGTTGCCGTTTATCGATTTCGGTCCCGAACGCCGACCATTTAAGCGGCCGCTGTTTCTTACCTGTTATCTTCTCGGCACGTTGCTGTTTGTCGGGTTGTCGATTTGGGGGCACTTCTCATGATACGTAAACTTTTGCCTTTTTTGATGCTGCTGGTGTTGTGTACGCCGGTACTCGCTGAGGATACGGTTTGTTTGCAGTGCCATAGTGGTCAGGAAGGCCGGCTCAGTGCTCCGGTCGCATTATGGAAAACCAGTGTGCACGCAGCCAATGGTATCTCTTGTAACGATTGTCATGGCGGCGACCCCACTGATTTCGCTACGGCAATGGATCCTGCAAAAGGGTTTTTAGGCGCACCTAAATACGCGGATGTTCCTGCCTTTTGTGGTCGTTGTCACGTGGGTGTTCTCAAAGATTACAGCAGTAGCGCCCATGGCAAGGCTTTAACCAAGGGTGGTCCCCAATGTGTTGTCTGCCACAGTAACCATGCAGTGCAAAAGGCATCCATTGACCTGATCAACGAAAAGAATTGTACGCGCTGCCACAGTTATGAACGGGCGGCGAAAGTCAAAGCCGCAATCAGTCAAACCGAAACAAAACTGCAGCAACTCGAAGGTCAGGTGGAGGGTCTGCATCGGGTCGGCATTGACACAAAACAAATCAGCGGCGAGATCTTTTCCACTCGAAACAATTTTCGGCGGCTCTTCCACACGGTCAACGTCGAAAAAATTCACGCAGCTACTGCTGGGTTTACCACCCGGTTGGATAAAATTAGTGCACAGATGAATGGAATCGAGGATGATCTTTCGCAGCGTAAAATGTTTGGTGGATTGGTGGTTCTCCTGTTAATCGTTGGTGGTTGCATCGCGATGCTCATCCGCAAGAGTTATCACGAAGAAGAATAATTCGACTCATCATGAGTAAAAAGCGTGGCAGAGTGTCGGTCTTAGGACCGCATGTGCCACGCTTTTTTGTTTATCGCTCAAGAGGGTATTGAAACGGGCAGGAAGATCTTATGTTGTCGGGTTTGCGCGCCCCGATTCCCGTTAGGGGATGACTGGGGCAAGAGCTTTTGTTCAGACTTCTGGATAATTTGAAATGGTTTGTAATTACGCAGGGACTACAGTAGGGCTTTCTTCTTTGGTCTTTGGTTTTAGCTCTCACTCTCACCGGTCTTGACAAGTGCTTCCTCCAGATAAATATGACTATTCTTCTGGCGGGTCAGGGCTTGTTTGAGCTGCTCCTGAGTAAGGAAGCCCATATCAACAGCTTTGTCACCAAAGCGGGTATCCTCGTTGCGCTGCGTCAGGTTTACCCTGGCAATCTTGGGTTGAGTCATCAACTGCATATCGAAGACAATTCCACCAATCTTGCGATTGGTATTTCAAGCCTCAATTCATTTTTTTGGACAGTTGTTGATAGGCCCGCTTGATATTCCCAGATTTGAAAATCTCATATCCTGGCAGGTCTTCGTATTGAGGCAGAGAGAAGTTTTGAATAGTTGTGGCAAGATTTTCGCCCTTTTCGATATGGGACAGCACCTCAGTAAGGAAGTCCTTGAGGTAAATTTTGAAATCTCTGACCTCTTTCATTGTGCTCACCGGCCCGAACCCGGGGATGACCTTCTCGGCGTCGATATTTGAAATTCCTTCAAGCGCTATGACCCATCCACGCAGAGGACCGTCTCCTAAATAACCAGCACTGTTAACATAGACCAGGTCGCTGGTGAACAGGGTTTTACTTTGAGGGATATACGCGATCAGGTCTCCCTCACTGTGGGCTGCTCCAATATTGGTCAACACGACCGAGCGTTCGGTCCCTTCGATGGTGAACCCTTCCTGAAAGTAGATGATTTGGCCGTTTATCTGACGCACCTCTTGCTTGATAGCCTGGCGTGTCTGCAGGGTCATGATGATGTTTTTCCCCGGGGGAAAATCGAAGTCGACAAAAGAAAAGCCCTTGTGGTGGTGCGCCACAACAAAGAATTCAATCGGTTTGGGGCTAATCTCTGCGGCGGCTGCGGTGAGGTCGTTAATCGCCTTCTTGGATAAGTGGGCGCCTCCGACGACGAGGTAATATCCGAGGTCAACGATAAAGCCGTTGGATGTTGCGGCACCGCCGGCGATTGCCAGCGCAGCGTATACGCCATCCGCAACCTTCTCAATGGTGTAGCTTTTTTGAGCCGCCTCGACGGGAAGCTCTCCACCCCAAATAAAACTGAATGTCAGTGCAATAATAATAATTTTTAAAAGGATATTTTTCATAAATGCTGGAGAGCCTTTATTGTGGCGGGTTGCGAGGTTTTGAAGTTGCAATCATACAACAATTGCAGTATATAGTAACGCCTTGCGCGCTCGTAGCTCAGCTGGATAGAGCACTGCCCTCCGAAGGCAGGGGTCGCAGATTCGAATTCTGCCGGGCGCACCATAAATATTAAAGGGTTAGCGATTTTTCGCTAACCTTTTTTTCTTCTGTTTTTATTTTTGTGTTTGAGTCGGAAAATCCTGCAACGTTCTGGGTTAGCGCAGGCATTGAAACAGCCCCATACACCAGAGACAACTGCCGCAGGGCTCGCTGTTGATGTGGCAGTCCTGTTCGAATTTTTCTGTTTGCACATAGTCGCAGGGGGCCAGTCCGCAGCCGGAGCAGTAAGGGTAGTCGTAGCGGGTGACGTTTTCGCGAAAAGTCTTGAACTCGGGTGAATTCCAGATCTCGAGAATCGGTTGGTCGTTGAGATTGCCGAAGACCCTGGACCTGACCTGTTGCGCCCAGCCGCTGGCGAAGCAGTGATAATTGTGCCACAGGAAATAGCAGGGGTGAACATCCCCCTGCCAGGAGAAGAAGGCGCTGCCGTCTTCGACAAATTCGCAGCGTCGATTCTCCTTGAGCACCACTTCCGGAAGATTCAGCTCCAGTCCTTCCTTTTTGGCGATCCGCGCAGCTTCGGTGAAAATCTTATCGACCTTTTTAAGCCAGGCGGTATCCACCAGAAACAACTTCTTCATATCAAGAAAAACCTGTTGTTGTTCGGCATCTGCCTTGAGCTTATCGACAAATTCGACGACCTTTTGCTCGGCTGGGCTCTTGGTGTAATTCCAGACGATCCTGGGATATTGATCGATATTTACCCCGACTGCGGCCGCTTTTTCACGCCACTTATACAACAGGGATATGGCCTGCCCCGAGCAGGACTCATAGACCGATTCGGCCGCGTGTTTTTCTGCATAGGGGAGGACATGACTGACTAACGCAAAGGTCGCCCCGCGACTGGCCGCCCACTTGAGGGTATCGGGGAGTTCGGCGAGGTTGCTGCGCATGATCACAATCTCGACACCGATTTGAAAATCCGGCCTTCCGACACTGACTTTGGCTTTTGTCAGGGCCTCAAAGGCTCGCCCCAGCCCGGTAATCTCCGCGCCCTCGCGCATCTTGCGCAACATCTCAGGCGTCACAGCATCGACTGAGATACAGATGCGGTCAAGGCCGGCTTCAAGCAGGGCACGGGCACGCAAGTCATTGAGCAGTAGGCCGTTCGACTGAAAACCGACCCAACTGCCGCTGGGCATCAGTTTCTTCGCTCGCGCGATAAAGGTTTCGAGTTGAGGATGAAGCAAGGGTTCACCAACCCCGTTAAGGATCAACGCCTCAGCCCGGGGCAGGGCGGCTTCGAGAGCAGCAAAGGTTTTCAGCGGCATCTCGCCTTCGATGATACCGCAGTCGCCGGTTTGCTTGACACACATAAAGCAGCCCAGATTGCAGCTCGTGGTGGTTTCGACAAACAGTTTACTGGGGTAGTTTCTGAGGGCTGGGGGGATTGCAGGCGTATTCTGCTCGAACTCGGGCAGCTTTTTCATAGGGGAGCTCCATACATTTATCAACTACTCTGACATGCAATGATTTGGACGGTGCCCACAACGGTTCCAACCATTCGATGGACATTACCTTACTGCATGAACCTTACTTAAAATCCGGGAGGAATGATAGCCACCCCGAAGGATACCAGATGAGGGTTATTTTTTTATGAAAGGACGGTGCTATCGAGTCCATTGAGGCCAGAATCGATAGCACCGTCGATCAGCATAAAAAAATCACTGCGGAGGCAACAGACATACGGGAGAGAGACCGCATCATCAGCTTGTAAGGAGGAAACCGCCTCCGCAGTGAAATTGTAAGTAGTAAAAGCCTGAATTATGAAAAACTAACCCAGGTGCTTAGAAGGTGACAATTGCACCCAGGGCCAGGGTACTGATTTTCTCATCCGAGCCGAAAGCGGTGTCTGTATATTTCTCCACATTGTACTCAGCCTCGAGAGTGAGGTTGGAATTAAGGCTGTAGAACACAGCGCCAATATAGGCTTTATCTTCAAATTTCGGCGTTGTCCCGATGGCATCGTATGTGGATTTACCGTAAGAACCAGCTACGCGAATTTTGTCGATGGTATAGGAGCCCTGTACCAGATATCCTTTGGTGTCGCGGTTATCAGCACCGTGAAGAGCATTTGCCAGATTCGCGCCAAAGGCACCAATTCCTTTACCGCTGAAGCCTGAAGCCGTAAGGCTGAAACCGGCGACTTTGCCATTGAGGCCATAGCCGATACCGTTTGCGTCATAATTATCAACACCCGGGGTATTGGACTGACTGGATTGGGTCACACCATTAACCCAGGCGCTGACCGCGACCTTGCCAAAGGTTTTGTCGAAGTTGGCTTCGGCTTCAAAACGTGGGGCTTTTTCCTGAACGCTGGTAGCCCCGTTTCTGGCCGGATCGAAAATTCCGACCGCCAGTTTGAAACCTCTCATATCCGGGGTGCGGTAGGTTATCTGAGCAGTCGGGGCAGCATAGGGGTAGCCTGAATTGATATTGCCGAGGGATACGCCTGTGGTGTTAGGACCCGCCAGGTCACCGGTTCTGCCGAAACCTTGCAGGATTTCGTCTTTAAAAATATTGCTGCGACCGAACAGTCCGAAATCTTTTCCCAGCAGGACCTGGCCGAATGGGCCGTCTACCGTAGCGTAAAACTGACGCACATCAATAGCGGTAGCGGTAGCGGCGGAAGAATCACTGTCATTGATGGTAACCCAGAAGGAAGACCGTCCCCCCAGTTTCAAGTTACCTGTCTGCTTACCAAAATTAAAGCCGATGGTGTTGGGCAGGAAACCCATTTTAACGCGAGACTGTGTCAGATCTGCGTTGTTCGACTTACTGTTGGCATAGAAGACGTTAAAATAGCCATCAACGCTGAAGGTCGTTCCGTCGGTGTCGTAGAGGTTGATCGCGGCAGAGGCCGGCAGGCAAAACGCCAGCACAATAAGAGCTGTGAGCGAGGCTTTAAACAGTCGTGGAAATCGCATAAATTTATCCTTCTTTAAAAAGCTGTCAGGAGCGAATACGTCCTGACAGCAGGCAACAGAATTAAATATCAAAAGGGGAGTGTCCCGCTGGCCATTAACATGAACGCGGGGACCAAGAGTCCGATCGGGACCCAGATGATTAATGACCAGGCCAGGAGCGTTGCACTGAGTTTGCCGTAGGCGTTGAGCCAGACTTCGATGGTCAGTACGGTATAGCCGGCGCAGGCGAAGGCGAAGTAATTGCTCTTGCCGATCAAAACCGTACCGTCAGCAGCGGTGCCGCCTGTATAGAACAGAACCATGTAGATTGCCGAAACGATCGCCGCCGCCAGGCTGGCATTTCCGACCGAGCGCAGATCTTCAAGGCCTGCCAGCAGAGCGTAGGCCACCGCGCAGTAAAGCAGACCGTGGGCAAACAACAGTCCGCCGGTAAAGGGATCTTTGAACACGGCCGTCTGGAGGAACGCACCGAGGACCACCGTCAGACCAACAAAGGCGCAGATCGCACCGGTCCCCTTGGCCTCACCCTTGCCGAGGAACAGCAGCCCAACTGAGAGCCACATCGTACTGATTGCTACAAGTATTGCTAAAGTCATTTCTCGTCTCCATTGCGTCTCGCGGCGCAAGATGCAGCCGCGGAGTAAGTATTATTCAGCTGTTGTCGGGTCAATAATCGTCTTGATTGCCGCGATACTGTTGGCCGGGAATCCTCCCTGGCGGGCATGCTCTCTGACCGCTTCTTCGTTGGGCGCAATGTAGACACAGTAGATTTTGTCCGCAGTAACATAGCTCTGGACCCATTGGATTTGTGGACCCATGCTGCCGAGGACACCGCAGGATTTTTGGGAAATTGATTGCAGATCTTCCGCAGACAGATTTCCCGCCTGGGGAATTTCTCGTTCGATGATATATTTTGGCATCAAGCGTCTCCTTTCGATTGAAATTGACTAAATGTTGAGCCTTTCCTGGTGACGGTGAGCCCTACTGCAACCAGGGTGCCAAGCGGTAGAACACCGTTATTTAGCAAGTTCTTCCAGGTTTCGCGCTTTTGTTGTGGGGCCAGGAATCAGGATTATGTGGAGAAATAGGATGGGGACCTCTGCTAAGATTGAGGGATATTCAAGGCGTGGATATCGGGTGTCTGGTCCAGATCAAGGGTCTGCAGGGAGAATGAAAATGGTCCTAACCCACCATTATTACATTGTTATTGTACGCAGGCTGAGAAGGAATGCTGGATATCTGGAGGGAACGCTGCTATGGCGATTCTTACCACTTGGGGCGAGAATCAACACTGTAGAGAATCTCCCGATATCTGCGCTGAAAAAGATGTAAGATTGAATTATAAACAGAACAGTGTTTATTTTTAGGTACAGGAATTGCTAAGAATATTAGTACACGGCTTGCTCTGCAATTTTGCATGAGATGATCTGTTTGGCAGGTATGACGCCTTGCTGAGATGAAAGAAGAGATAAATGGGAAAATATAGCCTGAATCAGCATTGTAAATTTGAGGTTCCAGAAATTATTTTTGGACGCGGTCTGCTGAATCAGGTCGGATCCTGTGCCAAACGGCTGGGTGGAAAAAAAGTTTTTCTGGTCAGTGATGAAGGCCTGGTGCGGGCCGGCTGGGTCGATCGGGTAATGAAAAGCCTGCAGGATGCCGGTTTGGATTTCGTGTTGTTTGACCAGATCACATCAAACCCGAAAGACTATGAGATCGAGGCAGGGTTTCATGAATATATGGCCCATGGGGCTGACGTTATCGTCGGTCTTGGTGGCGGGAGCGCCATGGACGCGGCCAAGGGGATTGCCATCCTCGGCTCCAATGGCGGCAGGATTCAGGATTACCGGGGCGTTGATCAGATCCATCGTCCCTTACCACCGCTGGTGCTCTGCCCGACGACCTGTGGTACCGGTTCTGATGTCTCACAATTTGCGGTCATCAATGACAGCTATGAAAAATGTAAGCTCACCATTATGAGTCGTTGCGTCGCCCCCGATATCAGCCTGACTGATCCTGACACCCTGGCAACCCTGTCCGATGAATATCTCAGCAGCAGCGCCGTTGACGCACTCTCCCATGCTGTCGAAGCCTACTTTTCGGTCGCTTCCTCGAGCTTGACCGATGTTAATGCGACCCAGGCCCTGAGTCTGCTGGCAAAAAGTTTTTCCCGGGCAGTCAGGGAGCGGCGCAACGATGATCTTGAAGATCTGTCGCGGGCCAGTTTACATGCCGGGATGGCCTTTTCAAATGCGCTGCTGGGGATCAGTCATGCCCTGGCTCATCCCATCGGTGGTTTATACGATTCCAATCACGGCCATGTAAATGCCGTTCTGTTGCCCGAAGTCCTGCGTTATGATTTTCCCGTTGTGAAGCAAAAGCTTTCGGGATTTGCAGCCGCTCTAGGGCACAACCCCGTCGGAAACGAGGGGTTTGCCGAGGAGATGGCGCTGGAGACGGTAGACCGTCTGCTCGATGATGGCAAGGCACCGCGCGGACTCAGGAATCTGGGTGTTCGCGAAGAAGATCTCCCAGGCCTGGCTGCGCGCGCTCTTGATGATGTCTGTCTGCTCACCTCACCCAGGCAGACAGACCAGGAAGATCTGCTCGGTATTTTGAAACGATCATACTGATGAAAGAGATTAGGCAGACTCACGTTGATGAACAATTTCTCGACACCCTGCTCGGTATCGAGAGTTCCAAAATCGGCTTTTACGGTGAAGTGAAGCAGAAGATCCAGGAACTAGAAGCCGCGAATCTGGGGCTGCGGGTCAAGAAGACTGAATTACAGGCGGTTTTTGATGCCATCAGTGATGGCGTCGTCATCTATGACCGCAAGGGGATGGTCCAGCATCGCAATCATGTCTGTCCGAAACTCTTTCCCAGGGAGACGTTGATGGGCAAGAGCTGCCAGGCCCTGTTTCATCCGGAGCAGGAGCTGGCACCAGCAAGTTGCCCGGTTGAGAAGGCACTGCAGGGCGAAAGTTCGCAGCTCTCCTTTTCGACCACGCACCAAAGTGGGGGGCGCAATCAATTTTATGATGTGATCGCAACTCCCATTCCGACTCCGCTGCAGGATGCAGTCAGCGGCAACCGGGCCCTGGTCTTTATCCGCAATGTGACCGAGCGGCGTACCCGTGAGCTGCAGCTGCTGCAGGCCGAAAAGATGTCGAGCATCGGCGTATTGGCTGCGGGAGTGGCTCACGAGATAAACAACCCCATGACCTCGGTTGCCGGCTATGCCGAAGCGTTGCAGCGACGTTTTCGAGAAGACGCTACTTTAGCAGGTGATCTTCGCCTGCTTGATTTCCCCAAATACCTTGAGGTTATCGTACGCGAAGTCTATCGCTGCAAAGGGATCATCGAAAGCCTCTTAAGCTTCAGCCGCAAGTCAGACGGCGTGTTCGGCCTGGTCGATCTCAACCAGATTATCGGGGAGGTCCTGGAACTCGTGAGCCACAAGGGGTTGGATGATCAGATTTTGCTGCGCGAAGATCTGTCCGTTCCCCTGCCTCTGGTTCAGGGAGATGCCAGTGCATTGCAGCAGGTCTTTCTGAATCTGATTTTGAATGCACTTCAGGCTATCGAAGTTAAAGGCGTCGTGACAATCCTGACCCGGGTTGATGAGGGTCAGGTCGTTGCCAGGGTGATCGACACCGGGGTTGGTATTGCTCCGGAGGTGCTGGATCAGATCTGGAACCCCTTTTTTACCACCAAAGTGGTTGGCAAGGGGCAGGGGCTGGGACTGGCCGTCACCTATGATATTATTGAAAAACATAAAGGAGAGATAGAGGTGCATAGCAACTTCGGGCAGGGGACAGAATTTATCGTGCGGCTTCCGATCTGTCAGGACATATGATGGAAAACAAAACCAAGGTCCTTATTGTCGAAGATGAGACCCCTCTGCGTGAGCTGCTGGGGGCCGAACTCGCACGCAGCGGATATCTGGTGCAGGTGGCCGCCAATGGTCGCGAAGGCCTGAATAAATACTGCGAAGAGTGCTTCAGCGTCGTTCTGCTCGATGTCAAAATGCCTGAAATGAACGGGGTTGAAGTTCTTGAGCGCATGAGAGAACATTCCAGCATCCCAGAAATTATCATGTTTACCGGGCAGGGTGATATTGAAACGGCGGTTAAGTGTATCAAGCTGGGTGCATATGACTATTTGACCAAGCCGGTCAAGCTCGATGAGCTTGACATGGTGATCGGCAAGGCGAACGAAAAAAACCGCCTACGCCGCGAAAATATTAATCTGCGCCTCGAGATCAGTAAGCTTGAAAACCATCAGGTGATCAGTCGCAGTGAGTCGATGCGCAAGGTTATGGAGACGGTCAAACGCTGGGGCGCGACCGATGAGCACGTTCTTATTTACGGTGAAAGTGGCACAGGTAAAGAGTTGATCGCCAGGGCTGTTCACGATACCAGCCCACGCAAGGACAAGTCCTTTGTCACCGTCAACTGCGGACGCCTCGACGCCAACACCGCCGAGAGTGAACTGTTTGGACACATGCAGGGCGCTTTTACCGGAGCGAGTAAGGCGCGTGCCGGGCTGTTTGAACTCGCCGATAATGGTACCCTGTTTATGGATGAGGTTTCGGAGATGTCCCTCGAAGTGCAGGTCAAGTTGTTGCGTATTCTCGAAACGGGGACCTTCCGCCGCCTGGGAGGGGGGCGCGATATCAGCGTCGACGTCCGTTTTGTCTTCGCGTCGAATAAGGTTCTCCAGGTCTGCGTCGATCGTGGTGAATTTCGTGAAGACTTTTATCATCGCATCAATCTGTTACCGATCCTGTTGCCACCGTTGCGCGAGCGACCCGAGGACATCCTGCCGCTGACGATGCACTTTCTGCGCGATAGTCCAGAGCGTAGTGGCGCACCCTTCGAAATTACCGATGAGGCGTTAAAGGCTCTGACCAGTTATCATTGGCCGGGCAACGTGCGCGAGCTGAAAAACACCATCCGCCGTGCCTGTATCCTGACCACCGAAAACCTCATCACTTCGGACTTGCTCCCCTTTGCACCACCCCGATTGCCGCCGTTAAGCAAGGGGACAGAAAGTTCTCTTCCCGCCACTGCGCCCCTCTGGGAGGTTGAGCGCGCGCATATCTGCAAGGTGCTGGAGTCCGTTGAGGGGAACAAGAGTCATGCGGCCAGAGTTCTTGAGATCGATCGCAAAACTCTCTATACCAAGCTCGACCGCTACGGTTTCGAGGATGACGGCCGGCCAGGACTTGCTCATCCCGCAGATTGACAACGGCATGCCCGAAAGCGCTGAAGGTACACTGAAACATGCTGAAATTCTGAATTATGTGCAACTCTGCCAACTGGCTTCATGCTGTAATCGTCGGGGATGAGAGGGTCCGATCTTTTGTGGTTGAGAGCGGCGCGGTTTCTGAGGGAGAACTTAAATGAGTGCGAAAGTCGTTGCGGTCAATATCAGTAAAAATAAAGGGGAACAGAAAATCCCCGTTCCATCCGTTCAATTGCTGGAGAATCACGGCATTGTCGGCGATGCGCACGCCGGTGACTGGCATCGTCAGTTGAGTCTGCTGGCCGAGGAGAGTATCGACAAGATGCGCCGACTCGGTCTGGAACTTGATTCTGGAGCTTTTGCCGAGAATATCACTACCCGTGGTGTCAACCTGGTGGCTCTGCCGATCGGCAGCCAGTTTACCCTGGGCGATGCCCTGCTGGAAGTGACCCAGATCGGCAAGGAATGTCATAGCCACTGTGCCATTTATCACCAGGCTGGCGATTGTGTGATGCCGAAGGAGGGGATCTTCGCCAGAGTTCTGCGTGGTGGAGAGGTGATGGCAGGGTCGAAGCTTGATCTTCTTTAACGCAGAGGGAGTGGTGCAAAAATCCTCATTGTAGAGATATTCTACATACTCAATCCTTGTCTCGAACGTTTTTTAGCGGATACGGGCCAAAATCTCTACAGGCTATGAGCGATCAGCCATTCTTGGTGAGTTATGGACCTGAGCACAACAGTTGATCAACTGAAGCACGCAGGACTCTCCCTTCCAGAAACCCTGACTCTGGCCATTACCTCGGCCTGCAACCTGAGCTGCGCACATTGCTGGGTTGAGGCCGGAGAATCTCAGCCGCCACCAGTTCCAGGTGTGGTGCTGCGTTCCCTGTTGCGTGATTTCTCGCGCCTTGGGGGCAGCGGCCTGCGCCTGACCGGCGGAGAACCTCTTCTGCATCCGGATTGGCTCGATCTGCTCGGCTATGCCGCAGAACTTGGTCTGAGCCGATTAATCCTCCAGAGCAATGGCATACTGTTCCGCGCTCAAGATGTGACCGCCCTGAAACGCCTCGACCTGAAACATCTTCAGATTCAGATCAGTCTCGATGGTGTGAATGCGACGACCCATGATCTGGTCCGCGGCACTGGGGCTTACGCCCGGACCATGCGGGGGATTGAACTGCTGTGTGCTCAGGGCCTGGGAGAAAACATCGCCCTCTTCTTTACCGAAATGCGTCATAACCTGCACGAACTTCCCGAGTTGTTTCTCGTGGCTGACCGTCTGGGGGTTGGCTCACTCAGCAGCGGTACCCTGGTCCGCTGTGGCCGGGCACGTGATGATGAGGTCATTGCTCCACCCGATCCCGAACAGTATCTCCCCCTGGTTGAAAAATACGCCGAGGATTCTGAGTTTCAGCAACTCTATGCCAGACTCGGACGTGTCGCGGCGCTGGAATGGAGCCATTGTGAATCCTCACAAAGGGGCTGTACCTTTATAAAAAATCCCTACCTGACTGCGACTGGCGTTCTCTACCCCTGTCTGATGTGCCATGCCGAGGAGTATTCGGTCTTAGGTCTTTTCGAAAAGGGGCTTGATCTAGCGTTGAGAGAGGGAGCTCCTCTTTGGTCCAGGCTCCAGCAGCTCAGTCAGGGCCGCGCAACGGCCCTCCCTGCCTGTCAAAACTGTAGTCTGAGACAGAGCTGTGCGGCAGGTTGCATGGGGCGAGCCTGGGGAAGCTTTGGCGCCTTTCTGGCAACAGATGATCGCTGCCAGCAACGGCAGGCCGTTATGAGCTGGAAAGAAAAATCCTGATTTTTTTGATTTATTTTAGGCTAAACCTTCCTTCCTGCACTCTGAATTGGTTGTATTTCCGAGGTAAAACTCCCCAGTGTGGATATTCTCCCTAGTGCTGGAAGCGGGAGGTCTCGGTCGTTGTTGGCAAAAAGTGTTTCTTTCCTCCCCATCTCGCCCCGCGCTCTTTACATGTTTCGCTCAAAAACCCCTCTAGATCACTGATATAGAACAATGTTTTCGCTTGGCACTCTGCTTGCTATATCGACATGCAGGTTGTTGATGAGCCTTGGTGACACAGTGTTCAGCTCAATCAGAGATTTTTGCAGTATCAGGTAGAACGAGGTTATTGCGTTGTTGCCCAGCTCATATGCAACTCATGACCAACTCGCACGTCAATCTAACGCGTACTCTGATCGGACCTGATTGTCCTGAAAGAGTACAAACCAACAGGAGGAAGTATCCATGTCCCACAATAAAGACCTTAAACGTACCCTCAAGAATGAAAGACTCGAGTATCCCATCAAGATGATGCACGCCTATCCTTCAGTCAACGTTGGCTGGGGCGCACATACCATGGTCGGCAATGATGCCAAGGCCCTTGGCATGACCAACGCGCTGATCGTTACCACCGGTCTGCGTGGCACCGGCATTGTCGAGACCATCCAGGGTGTGTTGAAGTCCGCTGGCGTCAACTCTGAAGTATTCTCCGGCGTGACCCCGAACCCTAAAGACCATGAAGTTATGGCTGGTGCCAAGGTTCTGGCTTCGGGTAAATTTAACGGCCTGATCAGCCTCGGTGGCGGCAGCTCGCACGACGCATGTAAGGCAATCAAACTGGTTCACAGCCATGACGGCCAGGATGTCCGCACCTTCGAGGGCGCCTTTAAAGCGACCAAGGCCAACACCATCCCGCAGCTCGCGATCAACACCACCTCGGGTACCGGTTCGGAAGTCTCCTGTTTTTCGATCATCAACCACACCGACAAAAAGTACAAAATGGCACTGTTTGATCCCAACTGTACCCCGAGCAAGTCGGTCAACGATCCGTTGATTCATCAGTGTATGCCTGGCGACCTCGCCGCTTATACCGGTATGGATGCCCTGGCTCACGGCGTTGAAGCTATCACCTCCCGTCTGGGTGTGGTCTCTGCTTATGGTCCGGGTCTCAGCGCAATTTCGTTGATCTTCGGCAACCTGCGTCAATCCTCAATGAACCGTAACAATGACAAAGCCGTCGAAGCGATGGTCTGGGCCGAAATGGCCGCCGCCTACAGCTTCAACAGCGCCGGTCTCGGCCTGATCCACAGTATGGCTCACGCCCTGGGCGGTATGTACGACGCACCGCACGGTCTGTGTAACGCCATTGGTCTTGGTCCGGTTATGTCTTTCAACCTGCCTGCTTGCCCGGAGCGCTTCAAGATGATGGCCCAAGCTGCCGGAATCGACACCGGCGGCATGTCCGACATGCAAGCCGGCCATGCGTTCATCGACGCTTGCCTCGAACTGAAAGCCGACCTCGGCATCACCAAAACCTTCAGCGACCTCGGTCTGCTCGAGAAAGATATCGAAGGGCTGTCACGCTTCTCGGTCAATGATATCTGCACCGAAGGCAACCCGACCGATACCGGTCTGCAGGACATGATCGGCATCTTCAAGCAGTGCATGTAGTCTTGATCTGAAGCAATGACTGCCGTTGGCCCCACAATGAAAACTCTCTCTTTCTTGTGGAGGCCAACGGCTTTTTTCTTGAAGTTTTCAGCTCTCAAATCGAAAATCCCAACAAGACTACGAGGTCGGCATGGTTAGTACGATTACCCAAGAAACGATTTCAGATCTACTCAAGGCCAACGGTTACATTGCCGATGACGCGATCGCTACCGCTGTTTTTCTTGCCCTGCGTATGGAGAAACCGATCCTGATCGAAGGACCTCCCGGCGTCGGAAAGACAGGTCTGGCTAAAGCTCTTTCTGTGGCCCTGGATTTTCCGCAAGTGCGCCTGCAGTGCTATGAGGGGATTGATGAGGGTAAAGCGCTCTATGACTGGGAGTATGGTAAGCAGCTCCTATACACGCAGTTACTGCGGACTCAGCTGGATAATTATCTTTCCGTATCCGCTGATTTAAAAGAGGCCGTCCAGCGACTCTCGTCAGAAGAGAGTTTATTCTTTTCTGAAAATTTTCTGGTACAGAGGCCAATCTTACGGAGCTTCATGTCCGAAAAGCGCTCATTGCTTCTAATTGATGAAATTGACCGGTCAGACGATGAATTCGAAGCTCTGTTGCTGGAATGTCTCAGTGATTTCCAAGTCTCAATCCCTGAATTGGGAGTCATCGAGGCAAAACGCAAGCCGTTGGTCATTTTGACGAGTAACGGCACACGCATGATTTCCGATGCGCTGCGCCGCCGCTGTCTGTATCTGTATATTGGCTATCCAGAACTGGAACGAGAAGTCGCCATTGTTCGCGCCAAGTTCCCCGATATCTGCGAAACGCTCGCGCGCCAGATGATCGTCTTTCTGAACAAGGCCCGTGAGCTGAATTTACGTAAACCACCCAGTGTTTCCGAGGCCCTGGACTGGGCTCAGGTTCTTTCCATAATGAGGGCCAAACAACTGACTCCCGAGGTCGTTGCAGGCACCGTTGGTGTGATCGCCAAACACCAGTCAGACTTGCAGAAAGTTACGGAGTTGGCGACCCAGGAATTAGGCTAGGCATGGAACGGATTGTTACCAGTTTCGTCGCCGCTCTACGTGAACATGGGCTCCGGGTATCGCCGGGAGAAAGCATTGACGCCGTACATGCCCTTGGCGTTTGTGGTGTAAAAAGCCGAAAGGTTTCCCGCCAGCTTCTGCGTCTTACGCTCGTTAAAAATGTTAATGATATCAAGACATTCAATGAAGTTTTTAATATTTTTTTCAGCCGTTACCAGTTTGTCGGACCTGACGAGGATCTCTCTGCCCTGATGGATGTTGCCATCACCGAGATGGATGGTGAATTTACCTACCTCAATGTGGTGAAAGATGACCACGATGACGAACCCGGCCCTCTGATCAAGATTGACAGTGAGATTAGCCCGGAGGATCTCGCCGAGCTAAAAAGCCTTAACGAGATTGATCCCGACGACACAGATGGCACCGAACTCCAGATCCAGATGAAAGGGTATCGCGGCAAAGCCCAGAAACCACCGCGGCCGAGTCGGCGCTATGGTCAGAATCCGATGCTGATCTCTTTAGGGCAGAATACGGTCCCGGAGCAGCGGATTACCTTTACGCCTGAAGAACAGGCAGCCATGCAGGAAGTCGTGTCAAAGATGATGCTGCGTCTGCGCAAAGATATGAAGCGCATGAAGAACAATCAGAATCGCGGCAAACTGCATGTCATCAGAACAATTCAAAAAAATTACCGCCACGACATGGTCCCATTTCAGGTGGTAATGCGCCGCAAACGGCGCGAAAAACCACGACTGGTCGTTCTCTGTGATGTCAGCTTTTCTGTCAGTCATGCATCGCGTTTTATGCTGTTGCTCCTGCATACCCTGCACAACCAGCTGCTGGATGTGCGCAGCTTTATCTATAATCGCGATGTCACTGAGATCACCGAAATGCTGGCAAATATGCCGGTAAATGATCTGATGGAAACCATCGATACCGGCGATCTGATTGATCTTGATGAGAACAGCAGCTTCGGGCAGGTCTTTTTAAAATTCAAAAAGAATTATCTGGAAAATCTGCGCGGCCGACCGGCATTCATTTTCCTCGGCGACGGACGCAATAATTATGATGAGCCTAACGACTGGGTGCTCGACGAGATTCGTGAGAAATCGCGTTATATGCTGTGGCTGACTCCGGAAGAACGCGACACCTGGAGCCGAGGCGACTGCATGATGGACGTCTACGGCTCTTATTGTGACAAGGTCGAAGTTGTAAAAACCGTCGAAGATCTCAGCCTGGTGGTCGAAGACCTGCTGCGTGATATCTATGCCGACACAGCCCACCCCATCGACCGTAAGCTGCTGCGCGAAGCCAGGGCGGCCAAAGACGCCAGCAATAATTCCAGCGATTATTATCACCGTGGCACCAGCGAACGTAGCGAACCGGAGTTTGATCCGAGCGGGCGAAGCAGCTGGTAAAATTATTACGCACAAGGGAAAAGACAATGAGTTGTGACAGTAAAGATCATACCAAGCACATGTGTGCCTTGAAGGCTCAGGGCCTTGACGAATGTATCCAGCTTTTGTCCGATAAGCCGGTTGTCGAATGCAAACATTGCGGGGCCATGGCGAACAGCATCAAGAACATCTGTGCCGCACATTTAGGCACAACCGCACCAAATATCGAAGGAGGGCACGGCGTTGTCAGCCTTGACGAAATCGGTAAACCCCACGCGGGCCAGAAATAATAAGTATTCCCGGATCAAACTGCGGGGGGGGGGGCGGGGACGATAGAACCAAGAACCATCGCGACAAAAAGGAGGACACTTATGCAAGAAAGAACAGGTGTGACGCGCTTTAAGAATAATCCTGTGACCTTGCTCGGTTCCGAATTGAAAGTCGGTGATCAGGCGCCTGATTTTCAGGTGGTCGATTCGGCGCTCAACCCGGTGACGCTTGCCGACTTTAAGGGAAAAACTAAAATTTTCTGTTGCGTCCCTTCGCTTGACACGCCGGTCTGCGACAGTGAAACCCGGCGCTTCAATCAGGAGGCCGCCCAGCTTTCCGCTGATATCGTCATCCTGACCATCAGCCTGGATCTGCCCTTTGCGCAAAAGCGCTGGTGTGCTGCCGCCGGTATCGAACGGGTCACAGTGCTGTCCGATTATCAGGAGCATAGTTTTGGTAGTGCTTACGGAGTTGTGATCAAGGAGCTGAAGTTGTTGTCGCGCGCGATCTTTATTGTGAATGCGGCAGACAAGCTGACTTATATCCAGCATGTCCCGGAAATCACTAATGAACCGGACTACGCCGCGGTCCTTGCAACGGTTAAACAAGAGATCCCCACCAAAGAAATTCCGGGTGACGGGGTCTGCGGCGGTTATTGAAAATCTGAGGGGGATGGTGAACCGGGATTACGGTTGAAGGGGAACAGCGAAAAATTTCCGTCAGCCCGTTTCGGTCAAGGCGAAAATATCTCCTCAGGAGTCTCTATGCCGCAACAGAGTTATGACGTTTTGATTATTGGGGCAGGTCCTGCTGGCATAGCCGCGGCCTACCGCTGTCATCAGCATGGGTTGAGTTATCTGGTGATTGAGTCGGGTACCCGGGTTTTTCAGGGGATTGCCAATACCTATCCCGCCGGCAAGGATGTTTACGCTTCGCGCCCCAAGGACAGTGAAGAGCCTTTTCTGATCGAGGAGCTCCGTCCGCCGGATAAACCGGTCACGGTGGAGAAATATCTCCAGTATGTCGAACACTTCGTCGAGCATGCCCAGCTGAACATTCAGTTCGAGTCACTGTTCGAGGATGCCGTGGATGAAAAGGACGGCTTTCTGGTTTCGACCTCCCAAGGGGCACTGCATGCCCGGCGTATCGTCCTCTCCTTCGGTAGCAGTATCCCAAAGGAATTGACAGTCTATGGCGACGCCAGGATGGTGGCCAAGACCCTTGGCGATCCACAAAAATATGTCGGCATGCGCACCCTGGTAATCGGCGGCGGCAATTCAGCGGCCGACGTTATCAGTTCGATTTTATGCGCTAAACGCCAGGCGAATGACGATCAACCAGTTTACTGGGCACATATCGCCGAAACCTTTGATGTCAACAAGAATACAGCTCAGCGCCTCGGTGAAGAGATTTTGCTTGGTGGCCATATCCGCCTGCTGCCGGGGGCGCAACCGCGGATCGGTGAAGTCGACAAGCATGGTGTCGACCGGCTGGTGATCCGCACCAGCGAGGTGCGCGAGTCCGATGGCATCGAGATTTACAATGCCCTCAGCTTTCCGATGAAAAATGTGCTCGCCTGCATCGGCTCTCAAGGCCCGTTGCCGATCTTTGACAAGCTGGGTTTGCAATCCATCGCCTGTGCCGAAGGGGTTTGCCATGTCGCCAAGGAAGGGGATCGCCTGCTGCTCTTGACGGCTGACTTTGAGTCGACACGCAAGGGGATTTACGTCATCGGTGGGGGAATTTCTCCGTCCTACATGCGGATCAGCGCCGGCAGTATTCAGGAGCACAAACATCCGAACCTGATTCATACTGCCATCAACGATGCCTATCGGGTGATTGAGACTATCCAGATGAAAAAGGGGTCTGCAACTTAAATCGACGGGGCTGGCGGGCGGTACGGAAAAGTAAAAGCCATGATCATTTTACCTGTCAATCAGTACCTGGATCGGTCCTGATCGGGATTTCCCCGGCAGGTGGCACGGCCGTTCAGTATGAGAGAGGTGTCATTATGAGTCGCGTTCGGGGTGCTTGCCCAGCTCGTACTGGAAGGACGCCCGTTGTGTGATATTCGCGAGGTTCAGGCTTTCTGTTACTTGGTCGGGCTACCGATCTGCCTCGCCGAATTGAACCTGAGCAACCCGACGGCAGCAGAGATCAGGCTGGTAGCAGAAAACGCGGTAGTCGCCGGGGAGACGATCCACGCGACCTGGTTTCCGGTGACAGCTGAAATGGTCGAGGCCGCCATCTGGGCAGCTGATGCACTGGGGGTAGATTACATAGCGCAACAGAAGTGATAGCTTCTACTGGCATGCCAGTCGTAGTCAAAGGCAAACCCATGGAGATTCAAGAGGATGTTTCGGTGAAGACTCAACGCAAAAAACCAGCCGAACAGATCGCGTTGGAGTTAAAAGTCGCAGAACTGAGCCGTGCCCTCGAGGAGATCGAGGCTTCGCGCAACAGCTACGCCTTCCTCTATGATTTCGCCCCGGTCGGTTATTTCACCTTCGATCGTGCCGGCGGCATTCGGGCCGCCAACCAGACTGGCGCGGCGCTATTGGGGCTCAAGTGCGGCGAATTGATCGGTCAGAAGTTTGAACATTTCGTGGATTATGAGGATTGCCTCGTCTTTGCCGATTTTATCGAAACAGTTTTTATCAGCCAAAAAAAAGAGACCTGCCGGTTGCAACTGGCACAAGAAGGTCCTCTCCCTTTGTCGGTGCGAATTGAAGCGTTGGTCACTGAATCCGGTACGGAGTGCCTTGCCGTACTCGTCGATATCAGTGAAAAGAAACGCGCCGAGCAGGCGTTGTCACAGAGCGAATACAATCTGGCAAAAGCCCAGGCCATGACCCATGTCGGGTCCTGGAGCTTCGACCCCGCGACCAGCGAGGTACGTGCCTCCGCGGAGCTGCTGCGTATTATGCGTCTGCGCCCGGAGGAAACCACTGATGAAGCTTTCTCTCGCGTGGTCCATCCTGATGACCGTGACAACGTCCTCGAACATTTGCGCAGGGGGGCTGAGTTCGGCAAAAATTATGAGATCGAACATCGCCTGCAATTTGATGACGGTACTCTGCGCTGGGTCTATACGATTGTTGAGGCTTCGGTCAACAGCGCCGGCAAGGTTGTCAAACTTTATGGCACAACCCAGGATATCACCCCGCGCAAACAGGCCGAATCAGAACTGCGCAACAAAACCAACGAGCTTCAGGCCATCTTTGATTCGATCGGTGATGGTATAGCGGTTTATGACCACACCGGGATGATTCAGCACCACAACCTTATCAGCCCCCAGCTCTTTCCACAGGAGATCCTGCCAGGAAAATTTTGCGCCGAGGTCTTTCACCCCGATAAAAACCATATGCCGCAGCTCTGTCCGGTTGAATTAGCACTTAAGGGGGAGAGGGTTGACAGCTGCCTGGCCCTGGAGCGTGAAGGACAGGAGACCCGCCAACTGGAGATCACAGCCACACCGATCAAGGACGCCCAGGGTGAACATAACCGTGCCCTGGTTTTTTTTCGCGATGTCACCGCAAAGCGTCAGCAGGAGCTGCATCTGATCCAGACAGAAAAGATGTCGAGTATCGGGGTCTTAGCCACGGGCATCGCCCACGAAATCAATAATCCCCTGACCTCGGTCGCAGGTTTCGCCGAAGCCCTGCAGCGGCGATTTCGCGAGGAACCGAAGTTGAAAGAGGATCTGCGCCTGAGTGACTTTCCGCGTTATCTCGAGGTCATCGTTCGCGAATCCTATCGCTGCAAAGGGATCATCGATCATCTGCTCAGCTTCGGACGCAAGTCGGACGGAGGCCCGGTCAAGGTCGAGATAAATATTGTTCTTGAGGAGATCCTCGAGCTACTCAAGTATCTTCCTGGCTATCAGAAAATTCAGGTGATCACCAGAATGAGTCCCGACCTCCCTCCGGTGCTTGGCGACCCCTCCGGCCTGCGTCAGGTTTTTATGAACCTGCTGGTCAACGCCTATCATGCCATTGATGGTCCCGGGCTGGTCGAGGTCACCACTGAACCTCGTGATAATGAGATGATCGCAGTCCTGGTCCGTGATACCGGTTGCGGTATGGCGCCGAACATCCTTGAACGGATCTGGGAACCCTTCTTCACCACCAAAGAAGTGGGTAAGGGGGTCGGGCTCGGTCTGGCCCTGACCTACAATATCGTCAAGCGCTACGGAGGGGAAATCCGGCTTGAAAGCAAGCTGGGGGAAGGGTCGCAGTTTACGGTGCTGTTGCCGGTCTGGCAGGGAGACAGGGGCTAAGGGTCTGGTTCGTTCGCGTGAACATCAACCATGTTGACCCAAAAGGTGCCGCCGTCGAGAGGGCTTTCGACCCGCAGATTTTGTCTGGCTCAGCCCGGCCCGGTCAGGGCGAGGATCAATTTGCGTCAGCCGACAAAACAGCCTGATCCAAACCTGTGCACGCGGTGGCCGATTCATTCTTTATATATCGGCATATTTTTTTTAAGTTGTCTGAGAAACAACCAGACGACCGGCGGTAATACCAGCACAAACGCGACGCAGAGCACCAGGAAGGTGCGCTGCACACCGACCCTGTCGGCGAGCATGCCGATCAGCGGTCCGGTGCAGACGAAGCTGAGGCGGAAGCAGAGCGACTGCAGTGAGAGGATGCCGGCACGGTTGGCGGAGGGGATCTGCTGCTGGGCGTGACTGAGCAGCATCGGACCGCGCAGGCCGCGCATGCTGGTCAAAAGATAATAGAACAGAAAGCTGAAGAGACCTCCAGTCAGACCCAGACCCAGGTAGCCAACGACGATCATCAGTACGAAGACCACGACCATGGAACGATCACCGAGGCGCAGCTGACTGCGCCGGCTGATCAGGGCGAACAGGGCGACGCTCAGGTTGGCGCCGGCCCAGATCGGACCGAACCAGGCCAAGGGTACAGCGTTGTCCTGCATATAGGGCTGGATCAGCCAGATCGGATAATAAGAAGCGAGTCCCAGCACCAGGTTCAAGAGGATAAGGTAACGCAGGCGTTTGTTGTCAAACAGCGCATAGCGCGTCGACTGCCAGGCCTCGGACAAATGACTGACCGTGGCTTTTATCTGACGCGGTGGCTCGACCAGGCTGCGGGTCACCAGCAGCACCAGCACCCAGACACCAACCTGGATAAAAAAGGGGAGGAGAGGCGCGGCTGCGTAGAGCAGACCGGCGAAGATTGCCCCACATGATTCACCGATCTGGCCGAGACCGGTCATCCGCCCCTGGTGGTGGGCGTACTGTTCTTCTGCGCCGCTCTTCTTGAGAGTCTCAAACAAAAGTGCGCTGTCGGAACCGCTGATAAACGAAATCGAGAAGCCGAGGATAATCTCGGCGGCCAACACTCCGGCGAAAGAGCTGGCGACGGCGTAAAGTCCCCAGCCGACAATCCCGAGCAGCGCCGCCAGGTTAAGCGCGGCGCGGTAACCGATCCGGTCGCTCAGGTAGCCGGAGGGGTATTCCATTACCAGCATCGCTACGGAAAAAATCCCCTGCAGGAGTAGAATCTGGGTGAGGCTGAGGCCGATCTGATCCTTCCAGAACAGGGTGATGATCGCCATCGGGAAGAGGCTCATCTGTAAAAAGGAGAAAAGATAGAGCTTCCTGACGTTGGAGTTGAGGTTCGACATGCTGTTTTATCTCGCTCCGGTTGCTGCGAAGAATTTCTGCATGGCGACGGTGTGCATCGAAAAGCCCAACTCGATCGGTCTTTCAATCAGCACGACTTCCTGCGTTTCATCTGAACTGAACGGTTTGAGCTGTTCAAGGGGTTGCGGCGGTGCCAGGCCGAAGATCACCAGGGTCTGATCCAGGCCGTTCTGTACATCATAAAGTTTGATCTCCTCCGCCCCGATAGCGATCCCCGTCTCTTCCTCCAGTTCGCGACAGGCGCCCTGTTGCCAGGTTTCACCGAGATCGAGATAACCGCCGGGGAAGGTCAGGGTCCCTTTCTGCGGTTCAATGTTGCGCCGGATAACGACAAGGCCATTCCCCATGGGCAGCAGCATAACCACGACCGGCAGCGGGTTCAGGTAACTGGTGTTGCCGCAGGCCAGGCAGCGGCGCGGCCAAGGGGCCTTTGCCACATATTTCTGCCCGCAATAGGAACAGTGCGAATTTATCCTGGGCATTGAAATCCTCCCTTTCGGGCCGGCCACTGGTGCCGAGAAAAATAATTTTAAGTTTTTTATGTCCCTGCGTGGGGAAAATCAACCCAAAAAGAACCAGAGTTCTATTCACGCGTGGGGATTAAATGTTCACTGGGGAGAAAGGCCACAGCTTTCTTTGCGCCCACTGGTGCTGATAACCGCCCTTCTGTCCAATTCCTCCACACATGTCCAGATCTGCTGAAACCACAGGGCGGTTTAAAGCCCCGGAATCCGGCCTTAAACCATCGTTCTGTTGTGGCACCGCCGTTGCAATAAGTTTCGGTAAGAGCGCAACAGTGGTTGCGTATAGATAACATCACAAAGGAGAAAAAAGATGGAAAAGAAATTTGAGAATGAAGTTGTAGAGACCGAAAACTGTAACGAGGAGCCGCAGATTCTGGAAGAGATCCAGGTTGAAGAGCTCGCCATCGACGGTATCTGCGGGGTTTACTGAGATGGCTGCGGCAGGCATCAAGCTGCATCCCGCCTGCCGCGTGCGGCAAGAGGGGTTCGGCCTCCTGTTTTACGATTCGCGGGGGCCGCGCCTTCTCTTTGCTGCGACCGGCAAGCTTTTGGCCCCGGATTTTTTTGAGACCGAGCGGCGCAAGGATGAGCTTCCGGCAGGACTGAACGCACAGCAGCAGAGCGTGCTGCAAAACTTTATTACCAAATTACTCGAAAGGGGGTTTCTCCGTGAGCAACCAGTATGTTGAAAAGGGCCTGCGCTCGCCGGTCAACCTTACCTGGGAAGTAACTCTGGCTTGCAATCTGCGCTGTCGGCACTGCCTGTCATCTTCGGCCGAACCGGCCGAAGGTGAACTCTCTACTGAAGAGGCGCTGGCCCTGGTTGAGCAGCTGCACGGCGAAGGGGTCTTCCAGATCAACTTCGGCGGCGGCGAACCTTTTATGCGGCCTGATTTTTTACATATTCTGGATGCCTGTCACGAGCTCGGGATCATGACCTGTATTTCGACGAACGGTACCCTGATCACGCCGGAACTGGTTGAGCGTCTTTCGCGCAATCGACTGGTGGCGATCCAGGTCAGCCTCGACGGCGCCCAGCAGAGCACCTGTGAGGCAATCCGCGGCAAAGGGACTTTTAATATTGCCCTCAAAGCTTTGGAGCTGTTGGCTAAATCTGAAATCCCGACCAGTATAAATACCGTTTTGACTAGAGAAAATGCCGACGAAATTCAAGCTCTGCAAGATCTGGCCGGCCGCATCGGCGTGACCCTGCGCATCAGCCGCTTTCGCCCCTCGGGACGTGGCGCCGACAACTGGCAGGAGTTGCGCCCGACCCCGACTCAGCTGCTGGCCTTTTCCGCCTGGCTGGCCAAAAACCAGAACGTGCGCACCGGCGACAGTTTCTTCTCGCTGACCTCTCAGGAGCGTCAGGGCCTGGGGCTCAACCTGTGTGGTGCGGCTAAGCTCACCTGTTGCGTCAGCCCGACCGGCATGGTTTACCCCTGTGCTTTTCTGCAGAGTGACCGCTTCGAAGCCGGGAATCTTCGTAAAAACAGTTTTAAAGAGATCTGGGATAACTCGGAAATCTTCGCTTCATTCCGCGGGCTGCGTATCCATTCCTGCGAAGACTGTCAGCGCTTCGACCAATGCCATGGTGGCTGTCCGGCGGTGGCCTATCATTTAAAAGACGATATCGAGGGAGGCGACCCGGAGTGTCTGGAGCGTTGCGTGACCTCGATTGCTGATGCCAAAGCCGATGTGAGTGCCGCCTGAGTCCGGCGGAATCTAGCAGGAGACCATAAATCATGATGTTCCAAAATCTTTTCTCGCCCCAGAAGCTCGGCAAAGTAACCGTGAAGAACCGGATCTCTTTTCAGCCGCATCTGACCAATTTTGCCGAAAACTGCCTGCCAAGTGAACGCCACATGTACTACTGGGGTGAGCGGGCCAAGGGTGGGGCGGGCCTGATAACCACCGAAGAGATGAGTGTCCATCCGACCGACACCGCTTACGAAAAGCTGGTTGAGGCCTTCCACCCCGAGGTCATCCCCGGGTTTCGGAAGATCACCGATTACGTGCATCAGTACGACACCAAGATGTTCTGTCAGCTGAATCACAATGGGCAGCAGTGCGACGGCAGCATCTCGCGGTTGCCGGTCTGGGCGCCCTCGCCGGTACCGGATATCCTGTTCCGCGAAACGCCCAAGGCGATGGAGATTGAGGATATTGAAGAGGTCTGCCGCTACTTCGCCATCAGCGCCGAGCATGTGCGTCAGGGTGGCTTCGACGGCGTCGAGCTGCAGTTCGGTCACTCGAGCCTGGCGCGTCAGTTCCTTTCACCCTTGACCAATCACCGCCAGGACGAATTCGGCGGCAGCCTGGAAAACCGCATGCGGGCGCCTTTGATGTTTATCGCCGCGGTGCGCAAGGCGGTCGGCAACGACTTTACCCTCGGCATCCGCATGTGCGCCGACGAGATGATCCCAGGCGGGCTCGACCTGGCTCAGGTGCAGGAGATCTGCGGCCTGTTCGAAGTGAGTGGCCTGATCGATTTCGTCGACCTCTCCATCGCGACCTTCTACAACCTTTATCTGGTTGAAGGTTCGATGCACACCCCGCTCGGTTATACCATCCCGCTCGCCGCCGGCATCCGTGAAAAGATCAATCTGCCAGTCTTCTGCACGGGCCGTATCAATGATCCGACCATGGCTGAAAAGGTTTTGGCCGCCGGGCAGGCCGACATGATCGGCATGTGTCGCGCCCTGATCTGCGACCCCTACTTGCCGAAGAAGGCCGAAGAGGGTCGTCTTGAGGATATCCGTTCCTGTATTGCCTGCAACCAGGGCTGTATCGGGCGGATGGGCGTTAACCGCTCTCTCGGTTGCGTGCAGAACCCGGCGGTCGGGCTTGAAAAGAAATGGGGAGAGGGGACCCTGAAGCTGGCGCCGCTCAAGAAGAAGGTCATGGTCATCGGCGGCGGTCCTGGCGGCATGTGGGCAGCTAAAATGGCCGGTCGCCGCGGGCACGACGTCACCCTTTTCGATCGCGGCGAAACCCTCGGTGGTCAGGTTCTGACCGCGATGAAGGGTGCCGGACGCGACGAGTTCGGCGTAATTATCCGTAACGAAAAAGAACAGGTTGACAAGGCCGGGGTCAAGGTTGAACTCGGGGTTGAGGTCACAGCTGAAGCGGTGCTCAACTCCGGTGCCGACGCGGTGATCATTGCCACTGGGAGTAAACCCAAGCAGTATCCGGTCGGCGGTTGTGATGGCCCTGGTGTGTGCAATGTCTGGCAGGTCCTCAATCAGGAAGTCGAAGTCGGGCAGAAGGTCTGTCTCATCGATTACGATGGTCATCATCGCGCTACCGCCACGGCTGAATATCTCGCAGATCAGGGCAAAACAGTCCACATTATCTGTTCCAGCCTCTTCATCGGCGCCGAACTCGGACCGACCCAGGATCTCTACCTGACTCGCCAGCGCCTGCTGCAAAAAGGTGTCAGCTTCACCCCGGATATCGCGGTGATGGAGGTTTCTGGCGAGATCGGCAATAAAACCATCAAGGGCTTCAACGTCTACAACAACGTCTGGGACGAATGGAGCGGTTACGACACCCTGGTGCTGGCCATGGGGCAGGCGGCGGACGAGGATCTCTATTTCGCCCTCAAGGGGAAGGTCAAGGAACTCCACCGCATCGGCGATTGCGTTGCCCCGCGCAAGGTCGACATGGCGATCTGGGAAGGACATGAAGTAGGGAGGACCATCTGATGTCAACCGCGAAGCTTCAACATGCCGGGCAGCAGGTTAAAATCCTGGTTTTTGTCGACCTGCCACAGGGGGAACTGGACGATTTTGGCAAAGGGATTCTGTCGGAGGCCTCACGTCTGGCCAGGACGCTGGCCGCTGACTGGTCGGTGCTCTCATTTGCCGGTGCGCCCGAAGATGTGCTGCAAGCCATGGCTCCTTACGGCGTCGACAAGCTGACCCTGATCGACGGGCCGGAAGGCGCGGAAGATTCCCTTGAACTGCAGGGGAGATTGATCGCCGCCGCGGCTCGGGCGCAGGGCGCGGCGCTGCTGTTGCTGCCGCATAACGACCTGGGCGGCGCCCTGGCACCGCTGTTGGCGGCCGAACTCGATGCCGCCCTACTGACTGAAACGATCGCCACTCGTGTGGATGGCAACCAGCTGGTTTTGAGCCGGCGGATTTTAGGGCAGCAGATCGCCGAATCAAAAACTTGGGACGGCAGCGGCAGGCTGGTTTTGACCGTGCACCCGCGCGTGCTGAGCAGCGTGGTCTTGCCGAGTATGCAAACGGGTAAGATGAAAACCGAGCTCTGGCAACCGGCAGTAAATTTGGAGACCGGGGGTACGCGGATCATTGAACGTATCCCGGCCGATCCGCTGACGGTCGATGTCTCGGAAGCGCAGGTCATGGTCAGCGCCGGACTTGGCTGCAACCCGAAGAGTTTCGCCCAGGTCGAAGAGTTGACCCGTCTGCTGAATGCCTCCCTCGGGGTGACAAGGCCCGCCTATGATCTCGGCTACACCGGTTTTGAACGGATGGTCGGTCAGACCGGCAAGACCGTGGCGCCGCGTTTCTACCTGGCGCTGGGGATCTCCGGCTCGATGCATCATCTCGGCGGGATCAAGGATTCCAGGCGGGTGGTGGCGGTCAATATCGACGCCAAGGCGCCGATTGTTCCCAATTCCGATGAAACCTTTGTCGCCGATCTGCGTGAAGTGCTGCCGCTGTTGATCGAGCGGCTCAAGACTGCAACAGGAGAAGCCGCATGAAACGCACCTTCGACGCCATCGTGGTCGGAGCCGGCCCGGCCGGTTCTGCGGCGGCACTGACCATGGCTCGGGCGGGGCTCGACGTTGCCCTCCTCGAGCGTGGCGAGTTTCCAGGTGAAAAGAATATGTTTGGTGGTGTGTTGCATCGCCTGACTGCGCTTGAGGAACTGTTCCCCGATTTCTGGAACCAGGCTCCGCTGGAGCGACATATCGTCAAGAAGTCGCTGACGTTCATGACTGGCGAAGCGAGTTTTAATGTCAACTTTGATACCGAGGCCTCTGATCGTACTCCCTACAACGGTTATACCGTCATGCGTCCGAAATTTGACCGCTGGCTGGCCGAAGAAGCGGTTAAGGCCGGGGCCAAACTCTACAACCGCACCACGGTTGACGATGTCATCAAAGAGAATGGTCAGGTCGTCGGGGTTACCCTGCTGCGCGACGGCAGCGAGCTCCGGGCACCGGTGGTGATTGCCGCCGACGGTGTGCTCTCGTTTATCGCCAAGAAGGCTGGGCTGCGGCAGGGGAAGTTCAACCCCTCGCACCTGGCGGTCGGGGTCAAGGCCCTGATCGATATGCCGAAAGAGGTGATTGATGATCGTTTCGGGCTGGTCCGTGATCAGGGTGCATCCAGTGAAATCGTCGGTTGCACCTCGGGGGTGCGTGGCGGCGGCTTTTTGTACACCAACTATGACTCTCTCTCGCTAGGTCTGGTGCTGCACCTCTCCAGCCTCACCCAGGGGAAGAAGACCCCTTATGAGCTGTTGAATGAGTTTATGCAGCAGCCGCAGATGGCCAAACAGCTGCGTGGTGGGAAACTGCTCGAATATTCGGCCCATCTGGTCCCCGAGGGCGGATTCGAAATGATTCCGCAGATTGAGGCGGACGGCATTCTGGTTGCCGGTGATGCCGCGGCGATGTGTATCGTTACCGGTCTTAATCTCGAGGGGATCAATCTCGCGACCCAGTCTGGCGTGATTGCAGGTAAGACAGTAATCAAGGCACATCGCGAACAAAACTTCACCCGTTTTGTGTTGCGCGATTATCGAACCATGTTGGCCGATAGCTATGTCATCAAGGACCTCAAGCTCTACCGCCGGACGCCGAAGATGCTCCACAATGATCGGATCTACAGTCAATACCCCGATCTGGTCTGCAGCATGATGGATCAGATCTATCGCATTGATGGCCAACCGAAAGAGTCGATGACTAAAATGCTGCTGCGACTCGCCAGCAAAAAGGTCGGGCTGAAAAATCTGCTGGCCGATGTCTACAGCGGATGGAGAGCACTATGAATATCAATCTTGATGAAATTTTCGACATGACGAGCTTCAACGTCGACCGCGAACCGCATATCATCCTCGATTCCGATATCTGTCAAAAATGCGATAACCGGGCCTGCGTCGTCGGTTGTCCGGCTCGCTGTTACAGCTGGGATGAAGAAACGCAGAAGATGACCTTTGTGCATGACGGCTGTCTGGAGTGCGGCACCTGTTATGTTGTCTGCCGCAAGGACGCCTTCACCCGCTGGCGTTACCCACGTGGTGGCTTTGGTGTCTCTTACCGCATGACCTGAGGGACTGGCTCCCGCAGGGTGCCTGTCCCCGTGAGGTGTGAGGTGCGGCGGCTTTGACGTCTCTTACCGCATGACCTGAGGGACTGGCTCCCGCAGGGTGCCTGTCCCCATGATACAGTTTGTCCTGATGTTTGAGGAGTAGCTCCATGAGTCAAAAAGAACTGAATATCGTCGTTCTGCTGCGCGAAGCCTGTGATCCGCGTCCTCCGGTCCGTTTGACCGCTGATGGCTTCGGGGTACGTGAGCGTGGTTTGCGCCGCGTCGCTAACCCGGCAGATCTCTGTGCCCTTGAGCAGGCTCTGTCTCTAGCCGAAGCCCAGGGTGGAACAGTGACCACTGTGGCCATCGGGCCGCCGCGCCTTGATGATCATTTGCGTCTGGCCCTGTCGCTGGGGACGCACAGAGTGATCCGGGTCTGGAGCTCCGCCTTTAATGGGGGGGACGCCGTTGCCGATGCGCGTCTGCTGGAACGTCTGGTCGAAATTCTCAAGCCTGATCTCTTTGTCAGCGGGCAACAACTGGTCGACCGTGGCGCTGATCCGGCTTTGGCGCTGGCCTCTGCAAAACTAGGGATCCCCTATGTGACGGCCGCCCTCGATCTCGGCTGTCTCGAAGGGAAAATCGAGGTGCTGCGCAAGTGTGATCGCGGCGCGCGGCAGCGAATTACTTCGAGCCTCCCCTGCACCCTGCTCTTTGAAGACGGCTGTTGCGAGCCACGTTATCCTGACCATGATGCATTGATGAAATCTCTCGAGCCCGGTATCGAAGTCTGGGGGGTGGCGGAGCTCGGTCTGTCGGTCTCTGAACTCGGGCAATTCGGGGCAAGACTCGGTAAAGAACAGTGCAGCCTGCCGCGTCAGAACCCACAGCGGGTCGTGACCCCCGATGCAAACCTCCCCGCCTTTGAACGGATTCTGGCGCTCCTCTCTGGTGGCCTGAAACCACGCGCCGGGAAATTACACTGCCTTCCCGTCGAACAGACCGTAGAGCAGCTGATGCAGCTTTTTGCCGCAGAGGGGCTCGTCAGCGGGAGCGACTCATGACCTATGGGCTCGCGCCAGGGATTGTTATTGAAGACTCCGTACGCGGCAGTTTTCTGGTCTCTGCGCGACCCTTGCGCATGGTGCGCCTGAATCCGGCGCTGCTCAAGTTGACGCAGCGTATGCTGGCTGCCGAGATTGAAGCGACCTCGGCAGCGGAAACAACAGTTCTGGAGAGCCTGGTTAAAAGCGGCTTTGTGGTGCGTCATCAGAATCTGGCCGATCTGGCACAATTGCCTGCAGTCAGCATCGTCATCCCGGTTAAAGACCGCGCCGCAGACTTGCGTCAATGCCTGAACTCCTTAAAGGAGCTGAACTATCCTTCCGAAATACTGGAAGTCGTAGTCGTTGATGATGGCAGCAGTGACGACAGCCCCAAGGTTGCTACCGAGCTTGGCGCGCTTTTGGTCAGATCGGGGGCGGTCGGTGGCGGACCGGCGCTGGCCCGCAACAAGGGCGCGTCCGTTGCCAGCGGCGAAATCCTGGCCTTTATCGATTCCGACTGTAGCGCTTCGGTCGACTGGCTGGCAGATCTGTTGCCAGCGTTTAATGACGTGAGTCTGGCCGCAGTCGGCGGCTGGGTCGCGGGCATGTTCGAGGGGTCGGCGCTCGATCGCTATGAGGCGGTGATGTCGAGCCTGAATCTGGGCCGGCGCGAGATGAGCGGCGGGGCAGGCGGGGACACCTTTTATCTGCCGAGCTGCAACCTGCTCATGCGTAAAAGCGCTTTTGCTGCGGCAGGCGGATTCAACCCCGAACTGCAGGTCGGCGAGGATGTCGATCTGACCTGGCGCCTGCGCGATGCTGGCTGGAAAATCCAGTATCTGCCGCAGGGAACGGTTTATCACGCCCATCGCTGCCGCACCTGGCCCTTTATGAAGCGTCGCTTTGATTACGGCACCTCGGAAGGTCTGCTTCAACAACTCCACCCGGTGCGCGCCAAGAAGATGCTGCTCCCGCCGATGCTGACCGGGATTTTATTGTTGCTGGTCGCCGCGCTCGCTACCCTGTCACTGCTGCCGTTACCCATCGCAGCTCTGCTGCTGCTGAGCGACACGGCCCTGACCAGACAGCGCATGTCCAGACAGGGGTTGTCCCTACCCTGGGGTAAGATTATCGCCGCCCGGATACGCGCAGTGGGCAGCCTCGGCTATTATCTCGGCTATCATCTTTTACGCTACTACCTGACGCCCCTGCTCTTGACAAGCGCGCTCTATCCCCCTTGCGGCGTAGCTCTTCTGGTGATGTTCCTTGGGGTTGGTCTGGTCGATTTTCGAGTGCGGAAGCCCAAAATGTATTTTCCGGGATTCTGTTTCTATTACCTGCTCGAACAACTTTCGTACGGCAGCGGGGTTTTCTGGGGTTGCTCAAAGATGAAAAATTTTGCCAGCTATCGCCTCACACTGATTAAGGCATGATCCCCGGGGTTGGTCTCCGGGCCGTCCGATTGCATACCTCTGTCAAGCCATTTTTCTCCCTTCGAGTTGCGCTATGAACCGAGCCCGAATCCTCAGGAAGTTGATCTATAATGGCCTGATGTTTCGGCTGTTGAAGTCCACTGGCCGACCCGGCCGGCTCCAGGCGCTCAGCCTCGAAATTACCCATCGCTGTATATGCCGCTGCAAAATGTGCAACATCTGGCAGATTCCCCAGGATGTGGCGGACCTGCCCCTGACAGCCTGGACCGACCTTTTGTCTTCACGGGAGCTCAGCTCTCTGCGTGAGCTGGATATAACCGGGGGAGAACCATTCTTACATCCGGAGCTGGAAGAACTTCTGACCTGGATCGCCCGCGCGAAGACCGCCTCTTTCCCCAGATTAAAAACCCTGGCTTTAACCACCAATGGTATTTTGACCGGGCGTATTCTTGAGATTACCGAAAGGGTTGTCGCCCTTTTGCAAGCGCAGGGGGTTGATCTGGTCCTGGCATGTGGTCTCGATGCCGTTGGGCCCGTGCATGACAAAATCCGTAATTATCCGGGCGCCTGGGACAAGCTCGAAGCGACCCTGTTGGGACTTAAGCCGCTGCGCGAAGCTCACCCCAATCTGATTCTTGGCATCAAAACCACCATCATTCCGGACAACGTCAAGGAACTTGATCAGATTGCAGCCTTTGCCCGAGAACACGAACTGTTCACGATCATTTCGCCTCGCATAATCACCGCCAATCGTTTCGGCAATGTCGCTCTGGAGGAGAACCTGAATTTCAGCAACGCCGATCTGGAGAACCTCGAAACCTTTTATTTCGAAATGGATCACGCCTGGAGCGGGCATCGGCAAACCTTGCTCGATTATTTCAAAACGGGGAAGGTCAGCAAACCCTGCTCAGCCGGATTCAACACGCTTTTTGTTCGAAATAACGGCGAGGTTTTTTCCTGTCCGGTGATTGCAAAGCGTCTGGGGAATATTAAACAGGAATCGTTGAAGATTCTGCGGGGAAATTCAGAGGCGGCCTGTTTTCGAAAAAAGATCGGCACCTTTACCGAGTGTCTGACCTGCACGGAACCAGGCCTTGAACGCATCGCCTGGCCATTTGAGGGTTTCAGCTGTTTACGCAGCCTGAGGCGTATGGGATTTTCAGACTTTTTTCGCTTGTTCAAGCACATGGGTCAGGATAAGTATCTTTGATACGGCAATCCGGGATAGAAAGACGCGGAGAAGCGAGAACATTCTGGCAGGCATGGACGCGAAATTCTCGGGAGCCGAAGAACAGGGGGGAGGGGCTGGTTTCCCGAGCCGGCCGCATCGCCAGCTGAAATGCCATTAAGGGAGGATATTATGTGGCTTGGAAATGAATCTGGAAAAAAACAATTCCGTGCGGGCCGCGAAGCCTGGAGCCTGGCTGCCGAACAAGCCCGAACCTGTCCCAGTTTTCGCGCCGACGATGAAGACGAGCAGTGCGCCGAAGAAGAACTCTCCTGTTACAATTGCCGTTACCGGCGCTGGACCGCAGACTCATTCACCTGCCAGGCCCCATAAGCGTATCGGGCCTGGCAAAAAAACAGAGTGTCCTGTCTTATTTGTCCTCTTCGTCTGTATGCTTGGGGCCGCGAGGCAAAGCGACCAGTTCTGCGTCCACCGCCTCGGCAAGAAATTTTATTTCACTCATACGCAGATGTTTGGCGACCATCTTTAGGTCCACCCCATAAACGGCAACAATCTGGTAGCGTGATGTATGTGAGCCATCGACATATTTTTTGCGTTCCCGGTAAAACAGTTTGCCTGGCATCGTGACGATCTCCTTTGGTTCATGTGTGAATTCTTGTTCCGACCTTTTCTCCCAAAATTGCTTTTTCGATGTTACCGCGCTGGTGGCCGTTGACAATACGAACCTCTTTGATGTGCCGTGCGTCCTGCAGCAGGTAAAGCAGCTTGCGCTCCAGGACCAGATCTTCCAGGTCTCTTGCGATGAGGTCTGTCACTTCAATATCTGCGATAAATTCAGCCTGTGGGTCGATGGTGGGATTGGCGCTGTAAAGACCATCGACGTTTTTGACCAGCATGCAGCTTTTCGCTCCCAGCACCTCTGCCATCAAAAAGGCCCCGGTGTCGGTACGGTGCGGAGGAATCAGGCCCAGCGCTGGTGGATGTTCAAATAATCCATAAGGGGGCGTGCCGTGCATCACCGGCAGTAATCCCAGATGCAGCAGGGTTGGCAGTTCGAGCAGGTCACCGGTCTTGACCCGTGAGCCGCCCCACTTGGAGAGGAGCAATGCAACGATCTCGGCGTTCTGTTCACTGATTTTGCCGGCCAGTTCGGCCAGCACACCGGTCGGCATCCCCAGATCGATACCGACGTCCAGAATATGCCTGACGCGGGCTCCGCCGCCGGTGACAACCAGAATATGATGGCGCTTCGACAGCTCGCCGATCTCCTCCAGCAGCGGCAGTAAAACTTCTCGACCGTAGTCGATGGCTCCATGTCCACCAATCTTGATGACGTGCAGATCAGGGACGATACGCAGTTGGGGGATCATTGCCTGACGATGCATCAGCCCCTTGCTGACCAGCGTCTCACCCTTTAATTTCGATTCGATTTCGTGGCGTTTTCGCATCATGGATAGATCCTCGCGAGAAGTGTCTGAAGATAGGCGGTATTGCTCCGATTGCGGCGGGGCAGGGACAATTAAATTTTTGCTCAAAGCTATCACAGTCAGTTTATCTCAATTTCAGGATATTTCTTCCTTTCAGCTTATGCTGCCTGGTTACTGTCAGTGGCCCTCGTTCAGCTTACAGTACAGGGTTATTCGGCTGATACCCGACTGTCGTGCAGCGGCAGAAAGGTTGCCGTGACACTTTTTTAAGGGAAGCGAACTCATACACTCATGTCGCTTATTGCATGGGCCTTCGATAAAGGCAGGGCGCCTGCGGACCAACTGCTATCATGCCTATCTGGCACATTCAGCCTTTGGCGTCTACAAAGAATCAGGGATCGGGCGAGAAACCCACAAGGTCATGCCTGATCAATACCAGCAGACCAAAAATCTGCTGTTCAGCTATAGAGAAAATATATTTGGTATCTTCTCGTCTTTATATAGGCCAGGTTTTTGGGGAGCAAGTTATCCCCGTGGTGTAGAAATCCTCCCCAGTGTTCATAATCTCCCCAGCTCTTCTGCCTTCTGTTCCCTTGTTTGTCCTGTAAATACTGACAAAATTTCTATCAGCAGCTTGCCAATATGCGTATCAGGGCTAGAATTAAAACGGTTAATTTCCGGCTGATTTATGCACTTGAGATTTTATTTTCACATATCAACCATTGTTCTATAAAGTGGCACTTGCATTGCAGAACAACCAGATTCACAGTCTTAACGACTGATGATTTGAAACCTACAGCTCCGAGTCCGGTTGCCTAAAAGGGATCTCCTCATGGCGAAGGACCTATGGGTAGAATTGGAAATGATTCTGCCTCCCTGATGGAAAGGAGTTTTTCGTGCAACCTCTTTTACACTTTATAGGGAGAAGAGAATGGACAAGATTTTAAGAATTAATATGAGTGCTGCCGGTGGGCCGCAACAAAGTACTGAAGCCGCCGGGGAATATGCTGCTCTGGGGGGGCGGGCAACGACTTCGATGATCGTTGGTAAAGAGGTTCCGCCGGATTGTCATCCCTTAAGTGCTGAAAACAAACTGGTTATCGCTCCAGGTATGCTCAGTGGAACTGCTGCTGCCATCTCCGGGCGTATCTCGGTCGGCTGCAAGAGCCCGCTGACCGGTGGCATCAAAGAGTCGAACGCCGGTGGTCAGGCGGCTCAGGTGCTTGCGCGTCTTGGCTACGCTGCGATCGTCATTGAGGGACAACCCGCAGGGGATGACCTTTACAAAATTCATATCAATAAGGACCGGGTTGAAATCAGTGTCGACAACAGCAATAAACTGCTCGACAACTATCCGTTGATTGCCAAGTTGCAAAAGGAATACGGCGACAAGGTTGCTTACATGTCGATTGGAACTGCCGGTGAGCGCTTGATGGCTTCGGCTTCCATCGCCTGTACCGATCCTGAGCTGCGCCCGACCCGTCACTGTGGTCGCGGCGGTGTCGGCGCGGTTATGGGCTCCAAGAAGGTCAAGGTTATCATTCTTGATGATGCCGGTTGTTCGAACCGTGCACCCAAAGACGCTGAGAGATTCAAAACAGCTAACCGCGCCTTCGTTGAAGGGATCCGTAAGCACCCGGTCTCGGGTGAAGGCTTGCCAGCCTACGGGACCAACGTCTTGACCAACGTCCTTAACGAAGCTGGCGGCTATCCGACCCGTAACTTCAAGAGCGGACAATTTGAAGGCGCGACCAAGATCAGCGGCGAGTCCCAGGCTGAACTTGAGATTTCACGCGGTGGAAAAGCAACTCACGGTTGCCATCGTGGCTGCGTCATTCAGTGCTCCGGTATCTATAACGATAAAGACGGTAACTACCTGACCAAACAGCCCGAGTACGAGACTGTCTGGTCCCACGGTGGTCATTGTGGTATCAGCGATCTGGATACCATCGCGACTCTTGATTACTGGGACGACAACGTCGGCGTCGATACGATTGAGATGGGTGTCGCCATCGGCGTCGCCATGGACGGTGGTGTGATTGAGTTTGGCGACGGCAAAGGTGCCGTCAGCCTGCTGCGCGATGAAGTTGCCAAGGGGACTCCCTTGGGACGTATCCTCGGCGGCGGCGCCGGGATGGTCGGCAAGGCCTTCGGTGTTACGCGTGTGCCTGTGGTCAAGAATCAGGCGCTGCCTGCCTATGATCCGCGTACCGTCCAGGGGATCGGCGTGACCTATGCGACCAGCACCATGGGCGCTGATCACACTGCTGGTTATGCCGTTGCTACCAACATCCTAAAGGTCGGCGGCGATGTCGATCCCTTGAAACCTGAAGGCCAGGTTGAGTTGTCGCGTAACTTGCAGATTGCAACCACCGCCATCGATTCCACCGGGCTCTGCCTGTTCATCGCCTTCCCGATTCTTGACCAACCGGAGACCTTCCAATCCCTGCTCGATTTGCTGGGCGGATTCTATGGGATTGAGATGACCGGTGACGACGTGGTTGCCTTGGGCAAGAATGTTCTGTCCGTGGAGCGTGAGTTCAACAAGGCCGCCGGCTTCGGTCCCGCCGATGATCGTCTGCCGAGCTTCTTCCAGTCTGAAAAGTTGCCACCACACAACCTCACCTTCGGTGTGACCGATGAGGAGCTGGACGAAGTTTACAACTGGTAGTAATAACAACTAAGCTGAAGGGGAGGCCTGGATCAGGTCTCCCCTTTTTTTCTGAAAATCGATTAAAGAGACAGTCTTTTTAACGCACTTGAAGGTCAGGGTTTATGACTGAGAAACAATCATTACGTTTGATTCTGCCCCTTGAGCGGTTGCCTGCCTTCTCTTTGTTTCTGCAACAGGGGGTTTGGTTGCAAGTTCAGACCGGTTGCAGTGTCGCGGATCTGTTGACTGACCAGTTCGGTATCGCTGAAGATTATATTGTTGAGAGAATTACGACGCTGTTCCTGGATTTTAAACCGATAGACGATTTGAAAACCTCGTATGTCAATGATGGCTCTACGTTAGCACTCTCTTCGGCCATGCCAGGTCTGGTTGGCACCACGATGCGCCGTGGAAGTCATCTTGCCGCCATGCGCGGAGATATCTCATGTAAGGACCAGCAGCGGATCGAAAGCGGCATCGGCCGTATCAGGATTAAACTGTTTAATTTGGTGATGACAGAACTGGGGGCAATTTTTCTCGGTCATGGTGTTTGTCTGTCCAGCGCTGAGCTGGATAATTTTTTGAGCGCGCAGGATGATGGCTTCTTAGCGGGGAGAGGTGCCGCCTTCTGGGGCGATTTGCCGCTGGATTTCACCAGTTTGATTAAGCGGGTTCGTGGTGCTGACCCTGACGCTGAGATTCTTCTCAAGGTTGAATTCACAGGTTGAGCACGCACGCCAATAACTATTTCGTCGTATCATCAGAGTCAGGGGGCAGGGAGAAACAAAATGCAAGTGACCGTCAAGCTCTTCGCCTCATTTCAGACTGGGCGCTTCAAGGTAGAACTCAGGGAATTTCCGGATCAAACCCTGATCGGCGATGTTGTCCGGGAATTGAATATTCCTGCAGGTGAGGTCGGAATCCTGCTCCTCAATGCGGTTCATGCCAAAATGGATCAACCTCTAACTGAGGGGGATCTCCTGGCGATCTTTCCCCTGGTCGGTGGAGGTTGAGATGAGCGTTAAACGATTTCTGGCCGAAAAAGCTGAAGGCCATCTGCTGAGTTGGGTTGGCCAACGTGAGATGATGTCCCATTTTGAACTGGATTGTGCTGCAGCCGAAGAATTGATCCTGCAGGGTGGCTACCTTCCTACCCGCTATCAGCGTAATCAACAGATGATCTCGACAGAGCAACAACTGCAGCTGTTTCAGAGCAAGGTTGCGGTGGTCGGTTGCGGCGGGTTGGGGGGATATATTCTGGAAGAGTTGGCACGGCTCGGCGTCGGTCAGATTGTCGCCATCGATCCCGACGTGTTCGAAGAGCACAATATGAATCGCCAACTGCTCTCGACCATTGATTCGCTTGGTGTGGCCAAGACCGAAGCGGCAGTGACACGAATCGCTGCAATTAATCCGGCTGTCAGAGTCACCCCGATAAAAGCGGCTTTCGATCTTGAGCATGGTGGTGACATGTTAAACGGAGTCGCCCTGGTGATTGACGCGGTTGATAACATCCCGACCAGGCTCGAGCTGGCCGATGTATGCAGCCAAATGGTGCTTCCGCTGGTGCATGGTGCGATTGCCGGCTGGTATGGGCAGGTTGTCACCGTCTACCCCGGTGATGGAACACTGCAAAAGCTCTATGCAAACTGGAGCGGCGGTAAAGGCGTTGAAGCCGGGCTGGGAAATCCGTCCTTTACGCCAGCCGTGATTGCCAGTCTGCAGGTAGCCGAAGCTTGTAAATTATTGTTAGAGCAGGGACGACCATTAGGCAAGAGGATGCTGTCGATCAATTTGCTGGATATGCAGTTTGACGAGATTCCAGTCTAAGAACCGCTCGCAGGTGTGAATACCCTCATCCAGGCACAACAACTTATGCCAGGCGGCTGACTTTGCACAATAAGTCTTCAGGCAGTGTTGTTAGGTTTTGATGTATCATGCGTTATGTAGTAGTCTATACAGCGCTCTGGCTGCTAATGAAAGGACATCATGGAAAAGAAGGCGGATCAAATGGTCGAGTTCGCAGCCCCCTTATGGCTGAACAAGAACCGCAAGGCGTTTCTTCAGAGCCGGCGGATCGAGTTGCTGGAGAAAATTGCCGAGCATGGTTCGATCACCAAAGCCGCTAAAGCTGCGGGTATGAGCTATAAAGGCGCCTGGGATGCGGTCAACAGCATGAATAATCTGGCTGATAAACCTCTGACAGTTAACGTGACGGGGGGACGCACCGGCGGGGGAACATTTTTGACCGAGGAAGGGCGAAGCCTGATCCAGATGTTCCGTATGGTCGAGAAAGAGCACGGTAAGGCCCTGCTCAATATTGGCAAGAATGCGGACGATCTAGATCGTGCCTTGAATCTCATGCGTAGAATCTCCATGCGGATCAGCGCCAAGAACGTCTGCTACGGGATTATTCGAGACATCAAAGTCGAAAATCTTCTTGCGGAGGTGTGTCTTGAACTTAAATCGGGGCATCGCATTTATTCGATTATCACTGCTGAGAGCGTTGACACCCTCGGCCTTGTCGAAGGTGAAGATGTCTATGCCGTGATCAAGGCGTCCTCGGTATTAATCTCGAGTGACCTCGGGTCGGTGCGCATCAGCGCGAGGAATCAGCTGTCTGGAAGAATCGTCAGTGTCAGAACTGACGCGGTCATGGGAGCGGTGGTCCTTGATATTGGCGGTGGGGACACTATCTCGGCCACAGTGACGGCAGGTGGAGTTGGCAGCCTTGGTGTGGTCGAAGGGGACGAGGCCTGCGCAATTATCGAAGCATCGAACGTGATTATCGGCGTTGAATAGCAGGAGGAAACTTCAATTGCTAAGAATCGGTGGCCGCCCTTAATCGGCCGTTCGGGTTGCACCGCCATTAATTTTACAGTGACGGTCTGTATTTAATACTTTGGATTTATTGGTAATTTAGGAGGTGAAAATGAAAGTTATGGTTAGTGTCCGTTTGCTAATTGCTGTGGTGGTGGGCTTGGCTATTTGTTGCATGGCGTCCCCCCTGTTGGCCGATCAGTCTGTGCCGCAGCTCTACACGCTGGGCGAGGTCGTTGTTTCCGCACCCCAGGCCGGGGTCGAAGCTGTCGGAACTGTCCACACCATTCAGGCTGCCGAGATTAAGGCGAGCGGTGCCCGTACTCTGGATGAGGCATTAACTCTGGTCCCTGGAGTGCTGGTGCAGACCGGCAATCAGGGGACACCGCGTATCGACATCCGTGGCTTCAGGACTCGTCACGTTCAACTGCTACTTGACGGGATCCCGATTAATTCGACCTTCGATGGCCAATTTGATCCGAGCACTTTCGGCGTCGAGAATATCCAGTCAATTAAGGTTACGACCGGCGGCGGCTCGGTTCTCTATGGAGAGGGAGGTAATGGCGGGGTGATCAACATTATCACTAAAAAGGGCCAGCCGGGCCTGCATGGAGCCCTTGGCACTGAGGTTGCGGAGGACAATAACTCGCTCTCCCACTTCTCGCTGGGAGCTGGCAGCGATAATGTTGATGTTTTCGTCAGCGGCAGCGTCTATCAGGGGGGCAGCTTTCAGCTTTCTGACGATTTCCTCCCCACCCCTGCCCAGAATGGCGGAGAGCGTTTGAATAGTGATAATCGGCGTCAGAACCTCTTTGCCAACCTCGGGTGGGCCCCTTCGGAAAAGACCCAGTTGGCAGCGAGTCTCCAATACCGCAAGGGCAAATATGGTGTTCCGCCGGTAACGAACGCCAGCGCAACTGACCCTTTCAGCAAAAACGCCAAGTTTGATCGGGTCGATGACCTTGAAGGTATCGCTGGCCAGCTTGCCTATGACCAGCAACTGTCCGGGACTTTCAGCAGCCGGGGCTGGGTTTATTTTAACCGCTTGAGAATGCTGGAGAACCGCTACGACAATTCTGCATTTACGACCCAGGTGGCCAGCGGCGCTTCGCGCAGTGACTCCACCACCGATAATACCGGCGTTAATCTCCAACTCCGGGGAGATTGGCAGACCAAAGGTATAACCACTCTGGCACTGCTTGGCGAACGAAGTCACTGGAATGCAGATGGGTTCCAGATCGCGGCTTCTACGGGCGGCGGCGGCGGCGGTGGCGGTGGCGGCGGTGGCGGTGGTGGTGGTGGCGGTGGTGGCGGCAGCACGCTGACGACAACACCTTTCGATCTGCAGCGCGATGTACAGCTCTATTCAGCGGCCCTGCAGTATGAACTCCAGTTGTTACCAAAACTCGGTCTGGTTCTGGGCGGGGCGGATCATTTACAACGCCGTGATAATGGTAAAACCGAGCAGCTCGGTTCCTACCTGATTGGTCTCAATTACGACCTCTCCTCCGAAACGCGCCTGCATGCCAGCAATAGTCGTAAGGTGCGCTTCCCTTCGATCAGCCAGCTTTATGATGTCACGCGTGGCAACGAGACATTGTCTGCCGAGCGTAGCCAGCATTACGAAGCTGGAATCGACCAGCAACTTCCTGGTGCTACCAACCTGTCATTGTCCGGATTTCTGATTGATGCCAGGAATTTTATTGAAAAGAATGATATCACCGATCATTACGAAAATTTTCAGCAGTACCGCTTTGAAGGGGCTGAAATCACAATAGAAAATCGTTACGTGGAACATCTTCTTGTACGTGGAAGTTACAGCTATATGCACAGCGAAGATCGCTCTGCCGGAAGCGGTAAAGATGAATTACAGTACCGGCCCCGTGATAAGGCCACCCTCGAAACGCGTTATCTCTTCCCCTTCGGGTTGACTGCCGATGCCTCTCTGCTCTATGTGGCGCAGCAATATTTTTATGATAATACCGGCACTCAGAAGAAGCGTCTTAATGACTATGTGGTGTTGAACGCCAAGTTCGACCAGCAACTGTTGAAGCAGCGGCTGGATCTCTACGTCGGAGCTGACAATTTGCTGGATGAAAATTACGAACAGAGTTATGGGCTACCCCAGCCTGGGCGCACCCTGTATGCAGGTGCGGAGTATCACTTCTGAACAGGGTGATTGAAGGGACAACTGTGGTTCGGCTGGAAAGGTTTTCTTACGCCTGGTCCGGCGCCTCGAACTGGACCTTGCGAGACGTCTCCCTGGAAATTCCGCAAGGCGAGTGTCACTGGCTGAGCGGTGCCAGCGGTTCGGGAAAGACCTCACTGGCTCTGGCTCTAAAAGAGTTGTTGCCCCCCGGCCGGCAGGAAGGAAGTCTACTTCTTCCCAGCGTCCCCGGAACAGCACGTACCGCAGTCGGGCTGGTGTTGCAGAACCCGGAAACCCAGATTTTGACTGAAAGTATTGGCGCCGAAGTCGCCTTCGGCCTTGAGAATCTCTGCCTACCGGCGACCGAGATGCCGAGGCGGGTTCGCGCCGCACTTGATGCTGTCGGTCTCGACCTGCCCTTTGATCATCCAACCGTGCGCATGTCGATGGGCCAGAAATATCGCCTGCTGCTGGCGGCTCAACTGGTCATGGACCCGGCGCTGCTGATTCTCGATGAGCCAGCCGGGCAACTCGATGAAGAGGGATTGCAAAGCCTGGCGGCGATCATCGCCAGGTTAAAAACTCAAGGTCTATCCGTCTTGCTCTGTGAACACCGACCCGGGCCACTCAGGACAGTGATAGACCGGCAGTGGAGGCTGGAGGCCACAGGTCGGCTGTCGGATGAGGTGTTCGACCCGCCGTTTCATCCGGGGTGCCTGTCTAATCCGCTGCTGACAGGGGATGGTCCACCAGTGGTGGAGGCGCGGGGGGTGACGGTCGCCGCCATGGACGCCTCTCCTGCCTGGCAGGAGGTTGATCTGCTGCTGCAGGGTGGTGAGCAAGCCCTGCTCTGTGCTCCAAACGGGGCGGGAAAGACAACTTTGCTGCGTTGTTTGGCAGGGCTCATACGTCCTTGTCGCGGTAGCATCCGAATCTGTGGCCAACCGCCAGTAGTGGACTGGCCGCATAGTCGCATTGGCTATCTCTTCCAGAACCCGCGCCGGCAGTTGTTTGAAACGTCTGTTTTCGATGAGGTCGCGTTCAGCCTGCGGCGGCGCGGCATGCGGCGTGAGAGGGTGAAAATCCTGGTTGATCGTGTCCTCGATGGTTGCCAGCTTGGACATCTGGCCGGGCGTTCACCTCATCACCTCAGCTACGGCCAGCAGCATCTGGTCGCCCTGGCGTCGGTACTGGCCCGGGAACCGGAACTGCTGTTGCTTGACGACCCATTGGCGGGGCTTGACCCGGTGACGGCGGGACAGGTGATGGCAACTCTGCAGCTGTGCGTTAAAGAACGCGGGACGACAATTCTCTGGACGAGTCATCACCCGCCACAGGATGGTGAGTGGAATCATGTCACCTTGGGGATAACAGGAGGACGTCTTGTCCGGCACTAGCTTACTGTTTCAACAACTGCGCAGGAAGCAACCGAAGAGTCCTCCGCGACTCTCTGCCGGGGTGGCTCTTGGTCTCTGTTTCTTCCTGTCTCTCGGAGCAATTCTCACTCAGGACCCGGTAGCCCTCGGTTGTCTGAGTGTGGCCAACCTGGCGTTGTTGTTTGTCCATCGACTGGACCGCCAGGTCCTGGTGCGGGGGGGGCGAGTCTGTTTGTGGCAGGGTGGCATGGTGACCGCTCTCTATGTGTTGCGCTATGGCATGGCGCAGGGGTTAATGCCTGGTTTGAGGATCAGTTGGCAGTTGTTATTGGTCTTTTTGCCTGGATTGATCCTGCTCTCAGGAGATTCGGGCAGTCGCATGCTGAACGCCCTGGGGAAGATCCTGCCGGCGCGAAGTGCCTTTGTCCTGACAACTTCGCTCAAATTTTTACCCCTTTTGCTGACGGAAATATCTGCAATTTACGAGGCCCAAAGGTTACGTGGGGCCAGAATCAGACCACGGGATCAGCTCTGGCCTGGGCACTGGGGCGATCTGCTGCACTGTCTGGTGGCGCCGGTTGTCGTTCGGGCGCTTGAGATTGCGGATAATATATCTTGTGCCGCCCGGACCCGCGAATTTGGGCGTTTTCCCCGCCGGACCTGTTGGCCGGATGATCAGGAGACGTAGTCATGAATCAAATATCCCTCAAAGAATCACTTTTTCTCGGCTTCTGTGCGGCGTTGCTGATCATCACCAAGGCCGCTTTGCGCTGGCACCTGGGGATCTCAGGTCATGCCATGTTTTTTACCGCTTTTTTCCTCTTGTTGGCGCGTGGTTGTGTGCAGTTTCGTGGTGCGGCCAGTATCGCTGGCCTGTTGGCCGGGATGGCCGCAGCTCTGTTAGGGATGGGCAAAGGTGGGCCCCTGGTGATAAGCAAATTCCTGTTGCCGGCACTGGCAGTCGACCTTGGTGCCTTGCTTCTGCCGTGGCTGTTCGGCAGCGTTCTGCTCTGTGCTCTGGTTGGTGCGGTAGCCGGGGCGAGTAAATTTTTTGGGACCGCCGGGCTAGATTTATTGATCGGCATGGATCCGGCCATTGTCTGGCGCCATTCATTACTTGAGGCTGTTGCTGCCATGGCTTTTGGTGGTATCGGGGCCATGGGAATCCCACCGGTTTTACGTCGGTTGAGGGCTTATAGCGTGCTCAGCCCCGCCACGAATGGGAGGAGACAATGAATCTTTTGGTTTGTATCGATGATACCGATAACCTCGAGAGTCGCGGCACCGGCGAGCTTGCTTCAATGCTGGCGCTTCAGCTTGAAGAACAAGGCTGGGGCAGCAGCAGCTATGTGACGCGTCATCAGTTGCTGGTTCACCCCGACATCCCTTACACCTCGCACAACAGCGCCATGTGCTTCGCCGCTTCCCTCAATGAAAACTGCCCAGTGGAACAATTTATTGATTATGCCGGACGCTTCCTGTTGCAGGAATCTGCTCCGGAATCCGACCCTGGTCTATGTGTAATGATTCCCGCCGACCTGGGTGATGAGTCGGCTCTGCTCGCCTTTGGTCGGGCAGCCAAAAAGCAGGTATTGACCAAGAATGAGGCCTATACCCTGGCCCGCCAAACGGACATCCACCTTTCCGAGCATGGTGGTACAGGTCAGGGGGTGATTGGGGCTTTAGCAGGTGTCGGGCTGCGTCTGGGGGGGAACGACGGACGACTCAAGGGGCAGCTGCGCTTCGGAATGCCGGCGGAGCGGATTAAGATTTCTGCCTTGCGCGCTCACCCGTTGGTCGACTGCGTACGTACCCTGGATGGACTGACGCCATCCGACGGTGAAGAGGTTGTGCTCGGTGAGAAGATTAAAACGGTATTGTTGGAGGGGCAATCGGTACTGTTGCTGGAAGCTGTGCGCGAACAGGGAGGGATGGTATGGCGGACCTGTTCGCGGCAGCAGTTGAAGAACTATTGAAACAAATGACCTTGTCATTGAACTTACAGCTCCAGCGTGGATGCAAAAATGAGGCTTGAGGACAATGCGCCGTCAACCCGGTATCTCGAAGTGGAGGTCGCCGATGAGACTTTCTTCTGCAGATCGGAGACCTGAGTCACATATAGAACCTTATGCCTTCTCCTTTGAGACAGGTCAGCGGCAGTCGCTTCTGAAACTGAAGTTGAACCCAGTCAGGCGGCATCGGGGACTGCTGTTTTTTTTGCTCTGTTCTTTGGTTCTGCACGCAGGATTATTGCTGGTATTTTGGTCGCCGCTGAATAGGTTGTTCCCTGGTCGGTCACAGATATTTGCCGTGCGCCTTAAAAGTGCAAGCCAGCAACCAGCTCTCTGGCTGCAGGGCTTGCCTCCGAGCCGTTCGTCTGTAACGACCCGGCCGGCAGCAAGGCGGACCTTAATCCCGATGAAATCGGCGCCTCAAATCGTCCATCGTGTTCAACCGGTGTCGCCGAGAGTTGTACCACCGCCGAGAGTTGTACCACCTCCGAGAGTTGTACCACCGCCGAGAGTTGTACCACCGCCGAGAGTTGTACCACCTCCGAGAGTTGTACCACCTCCGGCAAAGTTCTCTCCGGCGGCGAGACAGCTGGTGACGGCAGGGTCGATGCCCGGGTCAACGCCCAGGTCAATGCCCAGGTCAATGCTGGAGGCCTCCAGTCCCGTCGCTTTAACGGCGAATGGCTCAGCGGCGGTTAGTGGCGGCACAGTGGAGTCGCCGCTGCTAACCCATTTCGGTGCCGCTAACGGGCCTCGGGTACTGGGCAGCATAAGACCGGTCTATCCGTTGCATGCCCGGCGTCTGGGCCGCGAAGGGCGAGTTGTCTTGAGGCTGAGGCTGAGCAGGACCGGACAATTGCAATCTGCCGAGGTGGTCGAATCGGCCGGCTATGGGTTTGATGAATCGGCCCTGGCTGCGGTCAGGCGGGCGAAGTTTGTCCCTGCTTCAACCAACAATCAACCGGTAGCATGTGAGGTGTTGTTACCGGTGCGGTTTCATTTGGAGTCGCGATAATAGGATCTGGTTTAGGTATTCGGCGGCAATAAAGACATATGAAAAATTCAACAGATACCTGCTGTTGATAAATGGCTCAGGACTGGCTTGAGCGACTTACGTGTTATTTAATATTTGGAGGACAAAACAGATGAAAGTGCAAAAATTGGTGGGGGTTGCCCTGTGCGGGTTGATGGTTTTCCTGTGTTGGCCGGCGATGAATGCTCAGGCGCGGACGCTGGAGGACATTCTTAAAGACAAGGGCGTGATTACGGCTGCCGATTACGCAGAGGTGAGTAAGAGCAGCCCGGTCGCATACACCCCGGGCAAGGGGTTGACTGCAACCAGCTCGGACGGCATCTCCAGGATGCATATCGGCGGTTACGCCCAGCTGATCTACCGTTTTACCAACACGGATGATGCGGCAAAAGATAACAAGAGTGATTTCGATATCCGGCGCTTCAAGTTGGTGGTTGACGGCAACGTGTTCAGTAAAAACTTTGGCTACAAGCTGCAGGGGGACGTTTCGAGCGGCTTCCGCACTGAAGATGTCTTCGTTAAATACAAGTTTGCGCCGACTCTGACCCTGCAGGTTGGCCAGTTCAAGCCACCGCAGGCGCGCCAGGAGTTGACCGGCGCTGGCAAGCAGCTTTTTCCTGAGCGTTCGCTGGCCAATGATACCTTCAACCTCGGCCGTGACCAGGGTATCCAGGCCGCAGGCAGCTTTGCCGACAAGCTGATCGATTACCGCATCGGTCTGTTTAATGGCAACGGTCCGAACGTCAGTAACGCAGACGATAATAACATGCTCGCCGGCCGCGTCGACATCAACCCCTTTGGCGCTTACAAGATGGACGAAGCCGGTTGGGCGACTGACAAACCGCTGCTGAATATCGGCGGTTCCTTTGCCTGGGAGAAGGTCGGACCGAACGATGTCGGCACAAAGTTCGGTACTGATAACGACGTGATGGACGTGGCCCTTAATCTTGACGGCTTGACGCCGACGACCTTCACCGCAGCCTATGGTACCGATCTGACCTGGCGGCAATTAACCGCCAACGTCAACGCGCGCTGGATGGGCGCAAGCTTCGCCGCTGAGTACTACAACCTCAATGCTGCTCCGCAGCTCGGGGCCAGCTGGACAGCCGACGGCTACTATGTTCAGGCCGGATATCAGGTTATTCCAAAAACTCTGGAGTTGGGCGCACGCTATTCGGCGATCAAATCAACCGACGCCAACGCTTCGGCCAAGTTCGATAAACATGAAACCCAGTTGGGTGCCAACTATTACTTCGCCAAGCAGGCGCTAAAACTTCAGTCCGACATCACCCTGGTTTCGGATAACCGTTCGGCCAACAAGGATGACACCATCTTCCGCCTGCAGGCGCAGTTCTATTATTGATTTTTATGGTTGTATCAAGCACGGCCCCGGCAGCTTTGCCGGGGCCTTATCCGAAGGAGAACCTCCATGTTTCGTCGTTTATCGATTTTCCTGTTGTTACTGCTCCTCGCCACACCCGCCTTCGCCACCGAGCACCTGCGTCTGGCGACCACCACCTCGACCGATAATTCAGGGCTGCTTGCCTACCTACTCCCGCCGTTTGAAAAAGCCAACGACTGCAAGGTCGATGTGATCGCCGTCGGCACCGGCAAAGCACTCAAGCTCGGCGAAACCGGCGACGTTGACGTCGTCCTGGTGCATGCCCGCAGCAAGGAAGACAAGTTTGTCGCCGCGGGGTTCGGGGTTGGTCGGCGTGACGTAATGTATAACGATTTTGTCATTCTCGGCCCTGATAGTGATCCGGCCAAGATCAAAGGGACCAGCGATCCCGTAGCCGCCGTGCGTAAAATTGCCAGCAGCAAGTCAACTTTTGTCTCGCGTGGTGATGATTCGGGGACCAATACCCGTGAAAAGCAACTCTGGAAAGCGGCTGGTATTACCCCGGCCGGCTCCTGGTACCTGGACGCCGGACTCGGAATGGGTCAGGTTATCATCATGGCCGGTGAGCGTCAGGGTTATACCCTGAGTGATCGTGGCACCTATCTGGCCTTTAAAGAAAAAACCCCACTGCACATCGTCGTCGAAGGGAATAAACGACTGTTCAACCCTTATGGTGTTATTATGGTCAATCCGAAGCGGCACCCGGCCGTCAAGGTTAAACTGGCACAGAAATTTATCGACTTTCTGACCTCAGCTGAGGGCAAGGCTTTGATCACCGGCTACCACAGAAGCGGCGAACAACTGTTTTACGTCCAATAAGGAGTTACTTTGGGCTATCTGGCCGACTCATTTATTACCGCCGTCGGGCTGATTTTCAGTTTTGATCGGGAGGTCCAGCTTACTGTCTGGACCTCCCTTTATACGTCGAGCTGTTCAATCCTGTTCGCCGCGCTGGTCGGGATTCCGGCTGGCCTATGGTTGGGGATTGATCGCTTTCGTGGCCGACGCCTGATCATCACCCTGCTCAACACCCTGATGGCGCTGCCGACGGTGGTGGTCGGACTCGTTCTTTTTGGTGTCTTCAGCCGGCAGGGACCGCTCGGTAGTCTGGGGCTGCTCTTTACTCCCTGGGCGATGATCGCCGGGCAGACGGTGTTGGCCACGCCGATTGTGGCTAATTATGTGCTGGCCGCTGTCAATGGCTCTGATCCGCGAATCATGGGCACGGTCATCACCTTAGGGGCATCGCGCTTTCAGGCCGCGAATCAACTGCTGAAGGAGATCCGTTTCGGGGTGATGGCCGCCGTGATTGCCGGGTTCGGCCGGGTGATCGCCGAAGTCGGCGTGGCGATGATGCTCGGGGGCAATATTCGTGGTGTGACGCGCACCATGACCACAGCGATCGCGCTAGAGACCAGCAAGGGGGAATTTGCCTTTGGCCTCTCCCTTGGCATTGTTCTGTTAAGCGTGGCTCTGGTGGTTAATCTGTTTCTGAACTTGTTACAGCAAAGGTGACCTGATGGAACCGGTCCTTGTTCTCAAAGATATCCTGTTCACTCAAGGAGAGAACTTCAGCCTGTCAATAGAGAGCCTGGAGCTGCTGCCGAGACGGATTTATGCTCTAACTGGCCTGAACGGTGCGGGCAAAAGTACTCTGCTCAGGATCATGGCGTTATTAATCGTGCCCCAAAAAGGCAGAATCATTTTTTCCAATATGGAGTCCGCAAGCCTGGCTCAGCAGCGGCAGAAGATCACCCTGGTTGAACAGTCCCCTTATCTCCTGGCGGGAAGCGTGTCGGATAATCTCGCCTTTGGGCTGAAACTGCGGGGTATTCGCGGCAAAGAGCAACATCGGCGTATCAATGCGACCCTGGAAAGGGTTGGACTTAAGGGCTTTGAACAGCGTAAAACTAGAGAACTTTCCGGTGGCGAAATTCAACGGGTGGCGCTGGCGCGTGCTCTGGTTTTAGAACCAGCAGTGTTGCTGTTGGATGAGCCGACATCAAATATTGACAGCAAGAGCCTGGCGTCGTTTGAAACCCTGCTCAGTCGCTTGCCTGAATTTGGAGTCACAGTAATTTTGTCAACTCACGACCTGACACAACCGGGGCGCCTGGGTGGTGAGATGCTGTGTATCGAAAACGGACGCCTTCTCGACAGGCCCCTCTCACCTTTTGAATTTAATCCTGCCAAGGAGGAAAAATATGGCTGAAAGTTTTGAATCTGCAAGAGCGTTGATCCTCGAAAAAGTATCGATTCTGCCGGCGGAATCGATACCGCTGGTTGAGGCCGGCGGCAGGATTCTCTCCTCCGCTCTCAGTGCGCTCTGCGATCTTCCCAGTTGGGACAATTCAGCCATGGACGGTTTTGCCGTGCGCAGTCAGGATTGCGGGACGGATCAACCGCTCCGGATCGACGGCTACATCCCTGCCGGCGCAAGCGCCGAGGGTATTCAGGTTAAACCCGGGACGGCGGTGCGGATCATGACCGGTGCCCCGGTCCCCATGGGCTGCGATACGATTGTTCCGGTTGAGGAGACACAGGAGAACGGCGATCAGGTTTTTATCAAGGGGGCAGTTCAGGTCGGCGATCACATCCGCAAGCGCGGTGAAGATGTCAAACAGGGGGAGGAGGTTCTCGCTGCGGGGAGTATTCTGCTCCCGGCCGGGATCAACATCCTTGCGGCCTTCGGTTACAGCCAGGTCGCTGTAATCCGGCGGCCCCGGGTTGCAATCCTCTCCACCGGAGACGAACTTGTCGAGCCTGGGGATCCCCTTGGCCCGGGACAGATTATCAACAGCAATGCCTATTCTCTGGCGGCTGCGATCCGCGAAGTTGGCGCGGAGCCCTTGCTGCTAGGCATCGCCCGCGATGACCATGAGAGCCTTAAGGAAAAACTGACTGCTGGCCTTAAAGCCGACGTGTTGATCACCACCGCCGGGGTCTCGATGGGGGATCGTGATCTGGTCTGTGAGGTGCTTCAGGAGTTGAAGGTCGAACGGCTGTTCTGGAAGATTGACATCAAACCCGGCCGTCCGACTGCCTTTAGTTTTAAAGATGGCACGCCAGTCTTCTCGCTGCCGGGTAATCCAGTCTCGTCGATGGTCACCTTTGAGGAATTTGTGCGGCCGGCGTTGCTGAAAATGATGGGACATTCACGGCTTATCAAACCGTATGTCAAGGCACGCCTGAAAGAGAACTTCAGCAAGAAGCCGGGGCGGGTCCAGTTTTTACGGGTGCGGGTGGTTGATACAGGCGAGCATCTGCTGGCTTCAAGTTCCGGCGATCAGAACACCGGCATTCTGAGTACCATGCTGCGGGCTAATGGAATTGCGGTTCTTCCTGCCGAACGTGGCCGGTTTGAGGCTGGCGAAGAGCTCTCGATTCATCTGATAGGCGAACTTGATTCTCCTTACTAAGAGATCTATCCGCTGAACTGGCCTCGATATCTCCTGCTGCGGCAGTTTTGGACCTTCACGAAATTCCTGACATCTGCCTTGACAGACCTCCATCTATTTGGCTATATTGCCAAGTAGATGGAGGTCTGTATGTCATATGATCCAAAACATTTCACCGAACGCGCCCGCATTATCAAGGCTCTCGCCCACCCGGTCCGCCTCTTCTTTGTTGAGGAGCTCGCGCGTCAGGAGTGTTGTGTCTGTGAGTTGACCGCCATGGTCGGTTTTGACATCTCTACCGTATCCAAGCACCTGAGTGTGCTGAAAAATGCCGGAATCGTGGTCGATGACAAACGTGGCAACCAGGTTTTCTATCGCCTTGTCACACCTTGTATCCTGAACTTTTTCGGCTGCATCGAAGCCGTTATCAACGGAGAGTCTGAAGCAACCAACTGCGCCTGCTAAAATGTCCTGCTGGCATTTAAGCGGCGCTTTTTATTAACCAGGTTCTTGGCGATATTGCCAAATACTTATAAGGGTTAACATGAATTGGAAAACTGAGTGGAAACCACTCTTCTGGATCATCGTCGTCTTTACGGGCTGTTTTTTCCTGCCGGTTGATATGCCACGGGTGCAGGCGGCGCTGATCGAATCACTCTATCTGGTCCGCTGGTACGCGCGTGAGCATGTGCTGCTCTGTCTGGTGCCGGCTTTCTTTATCGCCGGTGCGGTGGCGGTTTTCGTCAGCCAGGCGGCGGTGATGAAGTATCTCGGTCCCAAGGCCAACAAACTTCTCGCTTATGGCGTGGCGGCGGTCTCGGGCACCATTCTCGCGGTCTGCTCCTGCACTATTCTGCCGCTCTTCGCAGGTATTTACCGCATGGGCGCCGGTCTCGGTCCGGCTTGCGCTTTTCTCTACTCAGGTCCGGCGATCAATATCCTGGCGATTGTCTTGACCGCGAGGATTCTTGGCCCCGAAATGGGCATTGCGCGTGCGGTTGGAGCCATCCTTTTCGCTGTTATTATTGGCCTGCTGATGCACTTCTTCTTCCGCCATGAGGAGGCCGAAAAAGCCGCCGCCGCACCACTTATGGGTGAGGAGGACGCAGGTCGACCGCTGTGGCAGACCGCGCTCTATTTTGCCAGCATGGTCGGGATTCTGGTCTTTGCCAACTGGGGCAAGACCGCTGAGACTAGCGGCCTCTGGCATGATATCTACGCTGCCAAATGGTGGATCACTGCCGGCTTCTCCATCGCCCTGGCGGTGATGCTCGCCACCTGGTTCAAGCTCGGTTTCGGTCGGATACTGCTCGCTGGTCTGCCGGCGCTGTTGATGGCGGTCATTCTGCCGCAACACCCGGAACTGGCCTTCACCTTCGGTGTCATCGGTCTTTCACTGCTGAGTAATTTAAAGAGCACCCGTGACGGCGAGATGGGCGCCTGGTTCGAGGAGAGCTGGGATTTTGCCAAGAAAATTCTACCGCTTTTGCTGATCGGTGTGCTGATCGCCGGGGTTTTGCTTGGTCGTCCGGAGCACGAAGGGCTTATCCCCTCGGCCTGGGTCGCCTCGCTGGTCGGCGGCAATTCTTTGGGTGCTAACCTGTTCGCCTCGGTCTTTGGGGCCTTCATGTATTTCGCCACCCTGACCGAAGTGCCAATTTTGCAGGGGTTGATTGGCGCCGGAATGGGGAAGGGGCCCGCTCTGGCCTTGCTGCTCGCTGGTCCGGCCCTGTCGCTGCCGAATATGCTGGTCATCCGCAGCGTGATGGGGGCCAAAAAGACTGTGGTTTTTGTGCTGCTGGTGATGGTGATGGCGACCGTCAGCGGTTTAATTTTTGGCGCATTTTTCTAAAAGGAGATTGACCATGAAGACGATTCAGATCCTCGGCACCGGCTGTGCCAAATGTCAGAAGTTGGCCGAAAGCGCCAAGCAGGCAGCCGACAACCTCGGCCTTGATTATCAAATGGAGAAGGTCACCGATATCAACCAGATCATGAGTTTCGGGGTTATGACCACTCCGGGCCTCGCGGTCGACGGCAAGGTACTGCTGACCGGTAAGGTCCCGGCGGTAGCTGAGATTGAAAAACTGTTGGGGAAATGACCATGTCTAAATTGAAAACACTGCTTATCCTGGCGCTGGTCTTGGTGCTTCCGGTGAGCACTGCCTGGGCCAACCCGCTGCCGAAGCTGGTCGATGTCGGCGCCGACAAGTGCATCCCCTGTATCAAGATGGCGCCGATCCTGGAATCCCTCAAAACCGACTTCGCCGGACGTCTGGAGGTTCAGTTTGTCGATGCCTGGAAAAATCGGGATGAGGCCGCCAGCTACGGTGTGCAGATGATCCCGACCCAGATCTTTTTCGCCCCCGAAGGTCAGGAACTTTATCGGCATACTGGCTTCTTTGCTCGCGAGGATATCCTCAACAAGTGGCAGGAGCTTGGCTACCGTTTTACGGAACCGAAGGAATGATCGAGCAACTGCTGACCAGCCTGAGCCATGGCGTTTACGCTGCCCCGGCCATTGCTCTGACAGCCGCCGTGGGTTGGGGCGTGCTGAGCATCCTGCTCTCCCCCTGCCACCTGGCGAGCATTCCGCTGATCGTCGGGTTCATCGATGGCCAGGGGCGCATGAGTGTCCGCCGGGCGTTTGTGATTTCCAACCTGTTTGCGGTCGGCATTCTGCTTTCCATCGCCCTGATCGGACTGCTGACTGCGTTAGCCGGGCGGATGCTCGGTGACCTCGGCGTTTATGGCAACTGGCTGGTGGCGGCGATTTTCTTTCTGTTCGGGCTGCATCTCTGGGGATTGTTTCCCATGCCCTGGTCGGGACCGGGCAAGATCAATATAGGGCGTAAGGGGCTGCTTGCCGCCTTGATTTTGGGGTTGGTCTTTGGTGTCGCCCTCGGCCCTTGCACCTTCGCCTTTATGGGCCCGGTGCTCGGGGTCGCTTTTACCGAAGCGAACCACAGCATGCTCTTCGCCGCGTCCTTGATGTTCGCCTACGGCGTCGGCCACTGCTCGGTGATTGTCTTTGCCGGGACCTTTACCGAAAAGGTCCAGCAGTATCTTAACTGGAGCTCCGGCTCCAGAGGCACTCAGTGGATTAAACGGGTTTGCGGAACCCTGGTCATTGCCGGCGGTTTCTGGTTGCTCTACACGGCCGCATAAAACCATTTTTGGGGGAGGCGACAACATGCAACAACGGCACAAGAAAATTGCTCAGCTTCTGATCATGACCTTCATCCTGCCATTACTGCTGATGGGCTTTACCCCCGGCCAGAGCCAGGCCCAAGCTCAGGTGCTGGTTCGTTATTTTCACGGCGATGTGCGCTGCAGCACCTGCCTGGCCTTTGAAGACTGGTCAAAAACCGCGTTGGAGTCCTTCCCCAAAGAGCTGGCAAACGGCTCACTACAGTGGCAATTAATCAATTTTGATCTGCCGGAGAACAAGCATTACATCAAGGACTATGGTCTTGCCGACAAGTCGCTGGTGCTGGTGCGTGAAGAAGATGGCAAGCCGGTGCGTTGGAAGAACGTCGAGGAATTCTGGGATTTCGGTGAGAACCAGAAGCCGGAATTTGTCAGCTTTGTCCACGACTTGATCGCGGATTATCTGAAAAACTAAACGGAGGTAAAAATCTGTGATGAATGCACATGATCTATTTGAAGCTGGCATGCAGTTTCACGGTCACAAATGCCCTGCCATGCCGATGGGGCTGCGCGCCGGTCTGGCGGCCATGGATGCGCTCGGCGTTGAGCACTCCCGGGACAAGGAACTACACGTGGTGTCAGAGACGGGCGCTGGCCATGTTGCTGGCTGCTTTGTCGACGGTATTATGACCGCAACTGGTTGCACCTATGGCAAGTCGAACATCCAGAAGCTCTATTACAACAAGATGGCCTTCACCCTGATTGACACCTTGACCGGTCGGTCAATAAGGGTCTCCCTCAAACCGAGTTTTTTTAATCAGGTACTGAACTCTCCGTTTGTTCTACAGCGCCGGGCGGGTGTTTTGCCGCAGAATATTCCGTCTGAAGACGTTGATTTTCAGGTTGAGAAGATCCTTAATCTGGCCGAAGAGAATTTTCTCGAAATAGGTGAAATCCAACAGATCGATTTGCCTGAAGGGGAAGGAATGTTCGATGTCAAACCCTGCGCCCGGTGCTGGGAGCTGACGTTTGTCAACAAATTGCAAGATTCGGCGGATGGCTTGATCTGTATTCCTTGCGCGGCAGAAAAATAAGGAGTTTCAGCTCGTCCGGTCTTCATCGTCACTTACAGGATGAAACCATGTCAGGCGCGCGTCTGCTGGTGACCATGCTGCTCAATTCAGAGGTGCTGTTGGTGGGATTTACTAACTTGCAGGGCCTTGCTTAAGCGCAAGTTCTGGTCAGCATGGTTCAGGGTTTGACCGCTGACTATATTTAACACTAAACCGAGGAGATCTTCATGGAAAACCTGAATGAACTGTTTGAAACTGGGATGAAATTTCACGGACACAAATGCCCGGCCATGCCCATGGGGCTGCGTGCCGGTTTGGCGGCGATGAAGGCATTGGGCGTTGAACGCTCGCAGGACAAAGAGCTGCGCCTGATCTCTGAAACAGGAGAAGGGCATGCCGCCGGATGTTTTCTTGATGGCCTGATGACCGCGACCGGATGCACCTATGGCAAGTCAAATATCAAGAAGCTCTATTACAATAAGATGGCCTTCACCCTGATCGACGCCAAATCCGGCCGCTCTGTGCGGGTCTCGCTCAAACCGGAATTCTTCAGCAATGCTCTGAATTCTCCGTTTGTTCAGCAACGGAAGGCCGGCGTGGCACCGCAGAATATTCCAGCCGAAGTGGCGGATCCGATGGTGAACAACATTCTGAAGATGCCGGAAGAAAAATTCCTCAATATCAGCACGATCAAGCAGGTTGAGGTACCCCAGGGCAAAGGGGTCTTTGAAGCCTACCCCTGTGTCAAATGTGGCGAGTTGACCTTCATCAACAAGTTGCAGGATACTGCCGCAGGCCAGGTCTGTATCCCCTGTTCAGAAGCAAAATAAGGAGCTTCAGCATGTCCGGTCACCATCATCACGATCAAGATGAAAATATTTCCGGCGCGCGCCTGCTGGCGACCATGCTGCTCAATTTTGCTATCACCGTTATTGAGATCATCGGCGGACTGCTTTCGGGCAGTCTGTCGCTGATCTCTGATGCGCTGCACAATTTCAGTGACGGCATTGCGATTATCATCAGCTACATCGCGCTGCACCTGAGTATGAAGCCGCGCACCAGCCAGTATACTTTCGGTCTCAAACGCGCCCAGATTTTGGCGGCGGTTATCAATTCAGCGGTGCTGTTGGCGGTCTGTATTTATCTGCTGCGCGAAGCATTCGACAAACTGCTTCACCCGCAACCGGTCGATGGTGGTCTGATGCTGATCGTCGCCAGTTTCGGGCTGATTGCCAATTTGGTCGGTACCTGGCTGCTGCACCGTGGTTCGAAGAATAATCTGAATATCCGCTCAGCCTATCTGCATCTGCTGTCTGATGCGGTATCCAGTATCGCAGTTATTCTCGGCGCCTTGGCGATCAAGCTGTTCGGACTGACCTGGATCGATCCGCTGCTAAGTATTGTGATTGCCATCTATGTCGGTTGGGAGAGCTGGAAAATTATCCAGACCGCCGTTGACGTGTTGATGCTCAAGGTCCCGGGGAACATCACCCTCGAAGAGTTAGAGTCAAAACTGGCAGAACTACCCGGGGTGTGTGACGCGCATCATATCCACCTGTGGCAGGTCGATGATCGGGACATTCACTTCGAAGCGCACATCGCGGTGGATGATGCGCTGCTGAGCGCGACGGCACCGATCGCCGTGCAGATTGAGCAGATACTGCATGATGACTTCGGCATCAACCATGTCACACTGCAATTTGAAGCCGGAAGTTGTTTGACCGGGAATCACTGATAATTGTCGTCACCTCTGTGGGGAATTTTTTTGACCGTCTATTTGGCATTTTAACCAAGCGAATCTTATGGACACTGAATTATTAAACCAACTGATCATCCCGCTGTTCGCCTTTGGTCTGAGCTTTGTCTTCGCCCTCGGCGGGGTCGGCTCGGCGATTGCGTTGGTGCCGGCACTCAGTTGGTTGGAGGTGCCGCTGCTCATCGCCAAACCGACCGGGCTGCTGGTGAATACCCTGAGCATGACGGGTGCGAGCGTTAGTAATATCCGCGCGAAACGCCTCGACTTTCGACTTGGCGTGCCGATCATCATCAGTTCGTTTCTGCTTGCCCCGCTCGGTGCCTGGTCAACCCGTTGGATTCCTATGCCGATGGTGCTGGCGGTTTTTACCCTGTTTCTACTCTTTTCAGGGTTGATACTGATCTTCTTTCGCGCCGGAAAGTTTGAAGGTCAGTTCCGTGAAGACCGGCCGATTCTCGCCCCAGCGCTGATCGGTGCTGTCGCCGGATATCTCTCCGGTCTGCTCGGGGTCGGCGGCGGTGGTTTGATCGCGCCCTTGATGATCATGCTCGGCTTCAACCCGAAGAAGGTCGCGGTCATCACAGCCTTTGTCGTGCCCTTTTCCTCGCTGAGCGGCCTCATCGCCTACCTGGTCATGGGGTATGCCGATTTACGGTTGATGATCCCGGCCGCGGTCGCCGCATTTATCGGCGGAGTTCTGGGTACCAGGGTCATGCAGGCAAAGCTCAAACCCGTCACCGTCAAGAAGTTTCTTGGCGGGTTGTTGTTGCTGCTGGCACTCAAGATGGGGATGCAACTGTTTGGATAGTGTCCCGTTTGGTTAGTCCTTTTAGATAATTCTGCGGCATTTTGACCGTCGGCAAGGCGTGTCGACGCAGGCCTAGCATAGTTAAACCGAGGAGACGCAACACAGCCGGCGGTCAAAAGGACCAGAATTAATGAATGGAATTAACCAATCGGGACACTAGAGTTCAGCACAGAACCACAGCAGGGGAGAGAGCAGGGTGGAATTGTCCCCTCCATTTGAAATCATGATTTCATCCTGCCCCGCTGTGGTTCTGTCCTGAACTTTATGACAGCGACTGCCCTTAACGGAAAAAATAAGGAGAATGATTTTGAAAAAATATCTGACATTTTTACTTGCGCTGCTGCTCTGGGGGCTTCCGGTGCTGGCGGCCGAGCCGAGTATCACCAGCCTGCTCGAAGCCGTAGCGAAACAGCCGGATATCGAGGCCAGCGCCTTAGGTGTGCGCTCAGCCGAAATTCGCCTGGAGCAGGCCCACGCCGAACTGTATCCCACCCTGACGGCCTTCGGCAGTTACACCAGCTATAGCTCGCCGACCAACCTGCGGCCGATGACGCCGACCGAAGTCAATATTGCCGCCGGCGACTCAATCCCCTTTTCTAAAAATATTACCCGCTATGGCCTGAAAGCGGAGATGCCACTCTTCGTCAAGGGTCTCTATTCACTGGCCGACAAGGTCAAACAGCTGCAAAAGGCGAGTAAGGCCGGGCACAGGTTGAGGTTAATCACACGGCAGGCGGCTGTCGTTTCACTTGATGCCTCATTAGCCTTCACCAGTCATCTTGAGGAGGCCATCGCCTCGCGGCTTGAATCCTTAACCAAAACCCGTGACGACCTGCAACTGGCGGTCAACAATGGCCGGGTTCCAGAATCAGAAATCCTGAAGGTCGCAACCACCCTGAATGATCTGCAGAAACAGCGCAACGATCTGCAGCGTCAGGCGATCTCCCTGACCAGTCAATTGGAACAGTTGACCGGTATCAGGCTGCATCACTTCGTCCCACTTTCTCTTAAGCATGAAGTCGTCACCGGCGATTTTTTGCGACAGACCCAACAGCAAGCGAATGTCGCTGCCGCCGAAAAGGAGCTGCAACAAGCCTGGGATCAGCATTATCCGTCAGTCAAACTCGAAGGAGTTGTCTCCGAAAACGCCGGCGAGGCCTACAACACCGGGAGTTCCATCGATCGCAGCTACAACTATGTCGGCATCTCCGTCTCACTGCCCCTCTTTAACCGCAGCCTCGGTGGTTCGATTAACCAGGCAAAAGTCCAGCTAGAGCGTGAGCAGCGCATACTTTCGCAACTGCGGTCCGATCTGAGAGTGGAAGCGCAAACCCTGCGTGAGCAACTGCCGGTGATCGATCGCTCAACGGCGTTGGCCCAGACCAGCCTCGATAACAACCGGCGGCTGCTGGAGATCGCCAAGGTCGCCTATCGCAGTGGGCGCATGACCACTGAAGAATACTTACGTTTTGAAGCCCAGGTTCTCGATGCCGAAGCCAACCTGCATAAAACCTACGTCGACCGCTGGCAGATCATCAGCCAACAGGCTGTCCTTTACGGCGACGAACTGACAGGAGTCGTTCAATGAAAAAGAAACTCATTACAGCTCTGGTGATCCTGCTGGTCGTGGGCAGCGCCATCGTCCTGCTGAAAACGCGTAAGGCCAACCTGGCAAAGGCCCCGGTGGCCAGCATCCTGCCGGTGATGGTCGAGTCGATCAGCGTTCAACCTCAGGAAGTCACTCTCACCCTGCCCGCCATGGGGATCGTTTCATCGGATCTCTCGACCACCCTGTCGACCAAAGTCAGTGGGCGGATCCTCAAGCTTTACAAGCGGGAAGGGGATGCCATCAAAAAAGGGGATCTGCTGGTGCAAATTGATGATCGTGAATTAAAAGCGAAAAAGGCCGGGCTGCAGCTTAAGGGCGAAAGCCTGGGCTATGATATCGCCGCCAAACAGGGGAACCTCAAGGCCTTGCAAACTGCCCTGCAAAACGCCAACGAGAGTCATGCCCGTACCAAGGAGTTGCTCGATGTCAAGGGGGCTTCTATTGAGCAATATAACCAGGAAGAGACCGGAATCGCCCAGCTGAAAGCGCAACTGCAAAGCGCCAAAAGCGGCATTGACATGTTGCGTTCCGGCATTAATGAACTGAGCGAGAGCGAAAAAGAGCTCGATAGCCAACTCAGTTACACACGCATCACCGCGCCGACTGACGGGACGCTGAGTGCCCGGCTGGTGATGGCGGGAGATCTGGCGGTGCCGGGCAAGGCGCTGCTGAAGATTGCCGCGACCGATGGTCTTTACCTCGATATCAAATTGCCCTCTGACCTGAAAGCCTCGGCCATCCTGCTTGACCAGCAAAAGTTTCCCCTGGTCGCCAAGAATCAGGCGGGGGGCAGCGGCCTGCGTGAATATCGCGCAGCCTTACCTCTTGGCAGCTCTCTGGTTGAAGGAGAATTCCTCAATGTTGCGCTGGTGCTTTATACGGGGAACGGCGTGCTGCTGCCCAACGATGTGCTGCTCTCCACGGGCGGGCAGACCAGCGTGCTGGTCTATACCGCTGGCAAGGTCAGTAAAACAACCGTGACCATTGTGCGTCGGGGGAGCGAAGGGGTCATGGTTGCTGAAGATCTGAGCGGAAAAACGCTGCTCCTCGCCAAACCGGATATCCTGCTGCGCGCGACTTCCGGTGTGCCGGTAAAAATTCTCAGCAACAAAAACGTCTGACCCCAGGAGCTAGATCATGTTTGAGTTTTTCCATAAACGCCCGTACCTGCTCTACAGCCTGATTGCCGGGCTCTTTGTGCTCGGGGTCTACGGTCTGATCGTCATGCCGAAAAACCTGTTTCCCGACAGCGATCGGCCGACCATTATCATCATGAGTCAGGTGCCGGGGGCGACCGCCAGCCTGGTCGCGGCGACGGTCTCCAAACCGGTGGAGCAGGAGGTCTCGACCCTGGCGCTGATCCGCAAGGTCAGTTCGACCAATATCGCCGGGATGTCCATCGTCAGCGCCGAATTTGAGTACAAAAAAGGGCTCGACGCCGCAGCGGTCGACGTCAACAATGCCATCAACAAGGTGCGAGGCCAGCTTCCGGAAGGGGTGAATCCTTCCATCTACACTGCCGGATCTTTCGTCCTGCCGGTAGATGTCTTCGCTCTCTCTCCCGCCAACGCCAACGTTGATATCGACACGATCCGCAAGCTGGCGATCAGTGACTTCAAGCCCGCCCTGCTGCGCAATCCCGAGGTTGGCAATGTCGAGGTCTTCGGCGGCTTCCAAAGTGCCATCAACATCAATGTCGACCCCTTCGCCGCCAAGGCTAAAGGGATCGACCTGGATAAAATAGCGGGGATAATCCGGACGCTTGATCGCGACATTCCCCTCGGCTTCAGCAAGGGGGATGATTCCTTTTTTACGGTGACTTTCTACGGCGAGCGCGACCGGATTGAAGATCTGCGACGTCTGCCGGTCGCCCCCAATGTGACGCTGAGCGATATCGCGACGATCCGCTGGGAACATCAGCGGCGCTTCTCTGGTTACCTGGGAAACGGCAAGCAGGCGATCGCCCTGGTCATCCAACGCGCACCCGGAGGCTCGGTGCTCTCCACCAGCAATGCCGCGCGGGCTGAGATTGCCAAGCTCCAGGCGCGTTACCCGAATGTTCATTTTGAACTCACCGATACCCAGCACAATTTGATCCAGACCGCTAACAGCAACATGCTCGACGCGCTGCGCGATGCGATCATCTTCACTTTGCTGGTGATCCTGCTGTTTCTAGGGAATCTGCGCGCAGTGGCGGCGGCGCTGGCCTCGATCCCGATGGTCTTTTTTGCCACCATCGCGATTATCTGGATGTTCGGCGGTGAGTTGAATCTGATCATCTACACCGCGATCATTCTCGCCCTGGGGATGCTGGTCGACGATGCGGTGGTGGTTCTGGAGAATATTGAACGCCATCTGACCGAGTTAAAGGAGGACTTGCAGACTGCCATCGTTCAGGGGACCAAAGAGGTCATCGCGCCGGTGTTTGCCGGGACCGTCGCGACGATCGCCATCATGTTCCCCTTTTTGTTTGCCGGAGACTTTCCCCAGCAGATCTTTCGCCCGTTGATCTCGACTTTGATTATCGCGCTCTTGGTCTCCTACTTTCTTTCGATTACCTTTATCCCGGCGATCTCCTTTTACCTCTATCGCAATGGAACCAAAAAAAACCGGGTTGAACTCTGGCTGGAGCGACTCTACCAGAACAGTTTCGGACGTCTGGTCAAGCATTACCTGGCGATCCTGAAGTTCTCCGCCGGAGGACGCTCGCGGCTGCGCCGCAGCCTGATGATTCTGGGGGTGGTGGTGCTGCTGGCCCTGAGTGTGCGCGGGATCATGCCGGTTATCGGACGCGACCTGATGCCGCCGATGGATACCGGCATCATTAAGGCCCACGTTAAATTCAGCGCTAATGAAACGGTCGAGACCACGGAAAAGCGGATCGCGCCTTTTCTTAAATGGTTGCATGCACAGCCTGAGGTCAAGATGAGTTCGGTCAGCTTCGGCAGTGAGCCGGGCGTGCTCTCCCTCGGATCGGGATCCTTGCCGACCGAAACGATCATGACCATCAACTGCGTCGATCGCTTCCAGCGCGAAGCGAGCATCTGGCAGCTGGAGGATCGCATCCGCCAGCAACTCGCTGAGCTGCAGAACGTTAAAGCGGTCGATGTTTACGATTTCGGCGCGACGCCCCTCTCCAGTATCAAGGCCCCGGTCAACGTGCAGCTGCTGGCCGAAGATTACAACCTGTTGCCCGCAGCCAGCCATCAGGTGGCTGCGGCGATGAAAACCGTCAAGGGGCTGACCTCGATCAGCACCAGCTGGGACAAGGACTTCACCGAAGCGGAACTTGATGTCGACACCAACCGCGCGCTGGCTTACGGCATCACCCCGGTGCAGCTCGCGGCGCAGTTGCCGCTGGCCGGCATCCCGGTCACCATGAGCGGCAATCTGGTGACGATGCAGGGCCAGTTTGTTCGGCTTTATTTCAATCGGCCCTTTGACCGAAACCTTCAGGATTTACGCCTGATCCCGATCCAGACCGCTAAAGGACCGGTTCCGTTGGAGTCATTGGCTAAAATTCGCTACCGTCTGACCGCCAACAAGATCGAACGCAACAACCTGCTCTACTCCGTAGATATCAGCGGTTATCGCGCCCGACGTGCTATCTCGACCATGACCGAAGATACCGACAAGGCCCTGAAAACTTTGAATCTTCCGGGGGTGGAAATTCATCAGGAAGGCGACATGAAACAGATGGGGGACACCTTCAGGCGCATGATCAAGGCGATCGGCATCGGCGTGGTGCTGTTGCTGATGGCCTTGATCGCCATCTACCAGTCAGTGCGCATGTCGATTGTCATGATTCTTGTTTTGCCGCTGGCGATGATCGGCGCCTCCTGGGGGATGCTGATCTTTAATAAGCCGAGCTGCATGCCGAGCCTGGTCGGCATCATGCTGCTGTTCGGCATCATCATCAAAAACTCGGTGCTGCTGATCGACTTCTATCAACAACACCGCAAAAAGGGGGAATCCCCCATCGAGTCCGCCATGGAATCGGTGCGGGTGCGTTTCCGCCCGGTTCTTATGACCGCCTTCGGCACCATCGCCGGCATGATTCCTATCGCCTTTGAATGGGCGGTCGGTCTTGAGCGGCTCTCCCCGCTGGCCGATGTGGCCATCGGCGGGCTGCTGATCGGCACCATTTTGACTCTGATCTATATTCCGATGTTTGCCTACAGCGTGGAGAAGAAGGATGCAAAGTGAATGCTTAAGCGCTAAGCTTAGCTGAGGCAAAGTAGAACAGAATAGCGACAGGGGAATTCACCGGCATGCATCATGAAGCGACCAGAACGGGGCGAATGACGGCTGAGCAAATCGGCCTTCAGACCCTCTGGGCCTTGTTACAGGGGTCCCCTTTGGCGGTCTTTGCCGTCGATAAAGAGGGTTCAATTCTGATCTGGAACCAAGCCTCCGAGCGGCTGTTCGGCTGGGTAGAGCAGGAGATATTGGGTCGAACCAACCCGATTATTCCAGAGGGACGAGAGTCAGAGTTCCAGCAGTTGCGAGATCGCGCCCTGGCTGGAGAGGTTTATACCGACATGGACGTGCGCGTGCTCAGGAAGGATGGTTCGCAAGTCGAGATCAGCATTTCCACGGCGCCCCTGAGGGACGAAGCTGAGGTCATTTTCGGTTTGATGGCCGTGGTCAAAGATATCAGCGAACGCAAACGGATGGAAGAAGCACTGCGCGCGAGCCTGCAGAAATCGCAGCGGATATTTGATGAAACGATTCATGCCCTGGCCGCTGAGGTTGAAAAGCGCGACCCTTATACCGCCGGTCATCAGCACCGGGTCGCACGGCTGGCTGGTGCCATCGCCGAAAAAATGGGTTTGCCGACGGAGCAGGTTAAAGGTATTCGTACCGCCGCCATTGTTCATGATATCGGCAAGATTTCCATCCCGGTTGAGATTTTATGTAAATCGGGCTGGCTCTCTGATATCGAGCGCAGCTTCCTTGAAATTCATCCTCAATCAGGTTTTGAAATATTGGAAGGGATCGAATTCCCCTGGCCGATTGCCCGCATCGTCCAACAGCACCACGAACGGAGGGATGGCAGCGGTTACCCCTTTGGGCTTAAAGACGACGAAATACTGCCGGAGGCGAGAATCCTGACCGTGGCCGATGTCGTTGAAGCGGCCGCTTCGTATCGACCCTATCGACCGGCCAACGGAATTGATTTTGCCCTGGACGAGATAAAAACACACCGGGACGGCTATTATGACCCTGAAGTCGTTGATGCCTGCCTGATCCTGTTTAACGAGGGGTTCAAACTGGAGTAAATATTCCATCATGATTTTTCCACCTGAATACATGCTTTTCGTCAAATCGCTGATCGGGGTTCTGGCCATCGTTAATCCTCTGGGGGTCATTCCGATTTTTCTGGCTCTCAGTAGCGACCGCACCCCCGTAGAATGCCAGCGAATTGCACGCGGCAGCGCTTTCTCCGTGGCCGTGGTTCTCATGGTCGCGATCTGGGCTGGAGATATGATTCTGGGTTTCTTCGGGATTAGTCTCTCCGCGTTCAGCTGCGGAGGTGGCCTGTTGGTTCTGTTGATGGGGATCAATATGTTACATGCCAAGCAGAGTCATGTACGCCATACCCCGGACGAGGCCGAAGAAGCGGACAACAAAGAGAATATCAGCGTTGTCCCATTGGCAATCCCACTCATGGCTGGACCAGGAGCGATCAGCCTGGTGATTGTTGATGCACATCAAGCCGCTGGCTGGAGCGGCCGGTTGATATTGAGTGTTGGAATTGTCATTGTGGCCTGCACGGTCTGGCAGACCTTACGCCTGGCAACGCCTATTGGTAAAAAAATGGGGATTACCGGACTGAACATCGCGACTCGGGTTATGGGGCTGCTGCTTGTCGCCATTGGTGTCCAAATGATGACTTCCGGCTTGGCCATCCTCCTGCCCGGCCTTGCTTGAGTTGCGGCAGTGGCGGTTTGATCCGCGGGGTGACATGCTGAAGAGTAATCCCCCTTTTGGTTAGTGCCGCGAGCTCTGGTGCGATTGACAGATGTCCTGTCACTGGGCCCCGGCGACCTCTAAAAAGGCCGACAGCAGCGCCGAATAACTGGTGTCACGCCGCTTGAGCAGGGAGAGCGAACGCCTGAGCAGCAGGGAACTCTCCACTTCAACCAGCTCGCCGTGCTCAAGTTCACGGTGGACGGCCGCACGTGACAGGCAGCTGACCCCGAGCCCCGCGGCGACGCCATTTTTGATGGCTTCTGTATGGCCAAATTCCAGGGCAATAGTATATTTTACGCCCGCTTTCTCCATGGCATCTTCAAAGATTTCGCGCGTTCCTGAGCCTTGCTCGCGGATGATCCAGGGCGCCGCTGCCAGCATCTCGAGCGTAGCATGTTTCTCAACAGCCCAGGAGTGGTGCGGGCCCGCCACGACCACCAGTTCGTCATCGCGCCAATGATTTGCAACCAGCCTCCGGCTGTGGCAAGGCCCCTCGACAAAGGCGATATCAAGCTCACCGGATTCAAGCCATTCCGCAACCTGCAGGGTGTTCCCTACGCGTAATTCGACCCGGGTCTTGGGAAACTGCCGGGCAAAACTGCCCAGGAGCGCCGGCAGCAGATAATTCCCGATGGTGGTACTCCCTCCGACCAGCAACTCTCCAACCAGTTCACCGCTCTCTCCCTGCAGCTGTTGCTCCAGGCGTCTGACCGCCTGCAGGATATCACGTGCGTCTTTGAGCAACAGGCGTCCGCTGTCGTTCAGCAGCAGTTTCTTCCCTGAGCGTTCAAACAGGGGCGTCGGGCTCAGTTGCTCAATCTGCGACAAGGCCATGCTGACCGCCGATTGGGTGAGTAGTAGTTCTTCGCCGGCCCTGGTCACACTGGAGGTCGCGGCGATCTTTTCAAAAATTTCCAGCTTTCTCAAGGTCAGTTGCATATCCATAAATCCAATTGATGATTTTGTTCAATATTATTCATTTTTATTTATATTCTAATCGGACTAAAGTGTCAACATTCGCTGCAACCAAAGGAGCCCATTGTGAAAAATTATCCTGGTTTGAAAGTCTTGTTCTGGATCCTGCTGCTGGGCTGTTGCTGGCCGGTGATCACCGCACCGATCGCGCTGGTGGCCGGAATTTCATTCGGGATTCTAATTGGCAATCCCTGGGCGGCAACGACATCGACCTGGAGCAGGCGGCTGCTACAAGCTTCAGTTGTGGGGCTCGGCTTCGGCATGAACCTGCCGGAGCTGCTTAAAACCGGCAAAGAGGCCTTTGTATATACCGCCGTGAGCATCAGCTTTACCATGCTCGCAGGGTATTTGCTCGGCAGGTTATTCAAAACCCCGCAGCGGACCTCCACCCTGATTTCCTTCGGCACCGCCATCTGCGGCGGCAGCGCCATTGCTGCCATGGCGCCGGTCATTAAAGCGGAACCCGAAGAAACCGGGGTCGCCCTGGCGACCATATTTACCCTGAATTCCATTGCTCTGCTCCTTTTTCCTTTCGTGGGCCACCTGTTGGGGATGGGACAACGGCAGTTTGGACTCTGGGCTGCTTTGGCGATCCATGACACGAGTAGTGTGGTCGGAGCCGCCGCCGCCTATGGCGGGCTGGCCTTAGCTATCGGGACCACTGTTAAATTGACCAGGGCCCTATGGATTATGCCTGCGGCTCTGGTTGCGACCTGGGTCACCAAGTCTGAGGGCAAGGTAAAAATTCCCCTCTTTATTGTCGGCTTTATTGCGGCCGCAGCCGTCAGGACCCTGCTCCCTCAGTTTGATCAACTCTGGCACCCGTTGAACAACATAGCCAAACAGAGTCTGGTTGTGACTCTGTTCCTGATCGGCATCGGTCTCACCAGAGAGGTTTTGGGCAGGACCGGTGTTAAACCGCTGGCGCAGGGCATAACGCTCTGGATGTTGGTCTCGGTATCAAGCGGTATCGCCATAATGGCAGGCTGGATCAATTAACGTGTCCCCCGGTAAGAAAGGACAGGATATGAACGAAATGACGACCATCCTCTTTGCAACCGATTTTTCGGAAGTTTCCGACTCGGCGTTTGAATATGCCGCGTCCCTGGCCACAACCTATAACGCGCGCCTGGTTGTTCTACACGTAGTCGCCCATCAGACCGATCTGCGCAGCTTTTACGTCCCGCACATCTCTTTTGACGACATCGATCGGCAAGTCGAGGTCGGAGCAAAACAGAGGATGTCTGAATTTTGCGTCAGATGGCAGGGACAATTTCCCGATCTGATCGCGCGTGTCGTGACCGGGATACCGCAGGAAGAGATTCTCAAACAGGCGCAGGAGGTTACGGCGTCGGTGATCGTCATGGGAACTCACGGACGCCAGGGTTTTGAGCACTTTATTTTTGGCAGTACCGCCGAGAGCGTCGTAAAAACCGCCCCCTGCCCAGTTCTGACGGTTCGGCCGCAAAGCTGAGCCGCGCACCGAGTAAATCGAAAACATCCATGGTTCGGAGCCCCCAGCGTTCGCATCGTCTCCGGAGCCGAGAAAATGCAACCAACACTATTTCCACATCTTTTAGGTGTAAATATTATCTTGACTTTTATATATATGGACTTATTATTGTGCATATACACACATCTACTCGATCGCTACCCTTTGAGCCAAGGAGAATCACCATGAAAATCTGTTTCCCGGTTGCCGAAAATCAAGGTTTGGAAAGTGAAGTCTATGGGCATTTCGGTTCGGCGCCACAATTTCTTGTCGTTGATACTGAAACCCGCGAAATCAAAGCGCTGAAGAATGGCGACGAGCACCATGCTCACGGTGCCTGTCAACCACTCAAGGCCCTCGGCGGGCAAGATGTTGATGCTGTCGTGGTCGGTGGCATCGGCGGTGGAGCTCTGATGGGGCTCAATCGGGCCGGCCTTATGGTCTATCAGGCTCAGGGACTGACGATTGCCGACAACATCACCTGCTTTGCCCTGAATGAGTTACCGATTTTAACTCCTGGTCAGACCTGTGGCGGTCACGCTCATGGACATGGTCATGGGGCGGAAGCTGGCGGTTGCCACCACTAATGCGTCATTGAATTCAGATCCATTTTAATCCTAAAGCCAGGGCAACCGTTTCGACTGCCCTGGCTTAATCGGGAAAGATCCATGATGATCCTGAATATTGTACTAATCCTCAACTGCGGAATGCTCCTGTCTGTCTTTCTTGTTAAGAGACAAGCAGGGTTGGCGCTGCATCGAGAGAAACGCTGATGTCTCCACGTCCAAAAAAACCACGCACATGTTGTTGCATGCTGAGAGAAAACTGCACGCTGATCTATAAGCCAGCGGGCACCCCTTTAAAAGACTTGAAAAAGACCATTATCAATCATGATGAAATTGAAGCCATGCATCTGTGTGACGGTCTTTGCTTAACGCAACAGCAGGCCGGTGAGCGGATGGGAATCTCCCGCGGGACGGTGCAACGTTTGGTTGTAAGCGGGCGCAAGAAGTTGATTGATGCTCTTCTCGAAGGGCATGCAGTCTTGCTTCCAACCGAAGAGTCAGCAACGGCGACAGAATCCTTTCAACCCTCCTGATGGCCCTCAACCAAAAAAATATCAAGAAGGAGTTACAACCTCATGTCCACAGAACCGCGCAAAATCCTGATTGTTGGTGGGGTTGCCGCCGGGATGAAATCAGCTTCCCGCCTGCGTCGCCTCGATCCCAAGGCCCAGATTACCGTAGTCGAACGCGGAATCCATCTTTCTTATGGGGCCTGTGCCCTGCCATACGTGATCAGCGAAGAGATCGAAGACCTTGACGAGGTGCGTCAGACTGCGAACGGCACTGTGCGCGATGAGGCCTTCTTTTCGATGGTCAAGGACGTTGAGGTCTTGACCCGCTGCGAGGCGGTCCGCATCGATCGTGAAAAACAAGAGTTAGAGGTTCATTTCCTCGATGATGACCGCTATCAGAGCATGTCGTATGACGTGCTTGTGTTGGCGACCGGGAGCCGCCCTTTGGTCCCGCCATTCCCCGGGAGAGATCTGGCGGGGGTTTGTGCGTTAAAAAATATGGATGATGCGGCCAGCATTGCCAAGCTTGTTGAACCTGGTGCGCGGGCCGTTATTGTTGGAGGAGGGTTGATCGGGCTTGAAATGGCCGAAGCCCTGGGGTCACGCGGTATGGATGTGACCCTGCTGGAGATGCAGGAGCAGGTGCTTTTCGGGATTCTCGATAGCGACATGGCCGAGCATATCCACCGGGTGCTACGCAACGCGGGGATCAAGCTGCATCTTGGCGAGGCGCTGCAGACTATCAGCGGTCAGAACGACCAAGTTCAGAAGGTCACAACGACCATTGGCAGCTATCCGGCAGATCTGGTGATTCTTGCTCTGGGCGCCAAGCCGAATATCGAACTCGCCCAGGAAGCAGGTCTGAACATTGGGCCGAGCGGCGCGATTGCGGTCAATCAACAGATGCAAACCAGCGACCCGAATATCTGGGCTGCTGGCGATTGTGTCGAAAGTTATCATCTGCTCAATCACCAACCGCTGCATTTGCCGCTCGGCTCGACCGCCAACAAGCATGGCCGCATCGTTGCTGACGCCATATGTGGCCGGCCGGCACATTTCCCTGGAATTCTCGGGACCTTGTTGGTCAAGGTCTTCGGCCTGAATGTTGGTCGCACTGGATTGTCCCCCGAAAAAGCGGCGCAAAGTGGCTTTGATCCGGTCAGTATTTTTGCTCCTTCTCCCGACCGTGTCCATTCCATGCGTGGCGCAAAACCTATCCTGACACGACTCACCATCGACCGCGAAAGTCGCAAATTACTCGGTGCCCAGATTGTTGGACCAGGCGAGGTCGCCAAACGGATTGATGTGGTCGCTACCGCACTAAGTTTCGGCGCCGATATCGATCAACTCGCGCAGGTTGATCTCGGCTATGCACCACCTTTCTCTGCGGCGATGGATCCGCTGCATCAGGCCGCGAACGCCCTGCGCAATAAGCTGGATGGTCTGGCTGACAGTCTCTCTCCTTTGAAACTTAAACAACGCCTTGATCTCGGCGAGGATCTGCTCCTGCTTGATGTCCGCTCACCCGCCGAGCACGCCGAAGTGCGGATGGCCGGAGCAACGTTGCTTCCGTTGGGAAAATTGCGCGCCAAAGTTGCAGAGTTGCCGAAGGATAAACTGATCGTCCCCTTCTGCAAGATCAGCCTGCGCGGGTATGAAGCCGTGCGAATCCTGCATGCTGCCGGGTTTGAGAAGGTTGCTTACCTTGAAGGTGGTTTGCTGGGCTGGCCTTATGAGCTTGAGCGCGGCGCACCTGAGGTACCAATAACAAATTGAATATGCTGGTAAGAAGTGACGCGAGTTTTGATCCTTCTCAATCAACGACCAATGTATTCAGGGGGAGCGGCTTGGGCCGTCTACTCAAGCTGCAGACGACCTAAAACCTTTGTATTTATTACGAATGGATAATCTTTGGGACTGAACACGAAATTCAAAAAACCAGACGTTATTATTTTGTCGCTGGCGCATCTTGCTCACGATACCTTCTCCTCATTTTTGGCCCCGCTGCTGCCATTGCTGATTGCTAAGTTGGGCATGTCGTTATCGATGAGCGCTCTTCTCGACGTGAGCAGGAGGATTCCGGCCCTGTTTAATCCATTTCTTGGGCTGCTGGCAGAAAAAACCGGGGTTAAATATTTTGTCATTCTTACCCCGGCGATAACCGCCATCAGTATGGGGTTGGTGGGGTTGGCGAATTCGTTTGCCGTGTTGTTTATTCTCCTGTTTGTCGCGGGCATTTCAGCAGCACTTTTTCATGTCCCTACCCCAGTGATTGTGAAAGAAGCTTCAGGTGACAAGGTCGGAACGGGGATGAGCTTTTTTATGGTAGGTGGCGAACTGGCCAGAACACTGGGGCCACTGCTGGTTATTTCGGCGGTATCGCTGTGGGGTCTGGAAGGAATATACCGCTTGATCCCCCTGGGGGTGATTGCTTCCCTGGTGCTTTATATCAAGCTGAAGGATCTTGATGTTAACCGGCGCGTGCAGAAGGCCAAAGAAAAAGGGGATACCCGCAAGCTGTTGCGACTCTATTGGCCGCTTTTCAGCGTGATCGCCGGGTTTCTCTGTTTTCAGTCTGCTATGAAAAGCGCGCTGACCCTCTATCTGCCGGTTTATTTAACCCATCAAGGCGCCTCGCTATGGTTTGCCGGTATTTCATTGTCTGTTCTGCAGTTTTTCGGGGTCATCGGGACATTTTGCGCTGGCAATATTTCGGATAAAATCGGTCGTCAAAATACCCTGGTCATTTCGAGTATCGGCTCTGTGATCGCCATGGCAATGTTTATCCTCACACAGAATATTATCTTGCTGGCTATCCTCGGATTTTTCTTGTTTGCCTCGGGTCCGGTGCTTATGGCTTGCATCCAGGACACAAATTCGAACATGCCGACTTTTATGAACAGCATGTACATGTTTATAAACTTTGGGGTCAGTTCCCTACTCGTATTTACGCTGGGATTCTTGGGGGACTGGATCGGCCTGGAGCGTACCTATGAGCTGAGTGTTATGTTTGCCATCGGCACAATTCCGCTGGCATTTCTTCTGACACGCTGCATCGGAGAAACTGAGAGTCAGTAGTCGGAGGACGGCTTAGACGAGGTTAGCAAGTTCAATTCAGGTTATTGGATTTCAGTGCCCGGGACTCGCAAAGGGCTATCTCAATTTATCCTGCACTGTAATACTTCTTCCGTAGCCAGAATGACACATTCACCAGCCCGATAAGCGCCGGAACTTCGACCAGCGGGCCGATGACTGCGGTAAACGCGACCGCAGAATCCAGCCCGAAGACCGCCACCGCTACTGCGATCGCCAGTTCAAAGTTGTTGCCCGATGCAGTAAACGCCACAGTTGCGGTTTTGGAATAGTCGGCTCCCGCCTTGATCCCCATCCAGAAGCTAACCAGAAACATGATGACGAAATAGATCAGCAGCGGGATGGCGATCCGCACCACGTCGAGTGGAATGGAAACGATCAACTCCCCTTTGAGACTGAACATCACCAGAATCGTGAAGAGCAGCGCGATGAGTGTCATCGGACTGATTCGGGGGATGAACTTCTGCTCGTACCAGTCCCGTCCCTTGGCCTTCAGCAGGGTGAAGCGGGTCAGCATCCCGGCGATAAAGGGAATGCCGAGGTAAATCGCCACGCTCTTGGCGATCTGGCCGATCGAGACCTGCACCACCGCCCCCTCCAGTCCGAAGAGCGGCGGCAACACGGTGATAAAGAACCAGGCGTAGACCGAATAGAAGAGGACCTGAAAGACTGAATTGAAGGCGACCAGCCCGGCGCAGTATTCGGTGTTTCCTTGCGCCAGCTCGTTCCAGACGATGACCATGGCGATGCAACGCGCTAGGCCGATCATGATCAGTCCGACCATGTATTCCGGGTAATTGTGCAGAAAGACGATGGCCAGGATAAACATCAACACCGGGCCGATGACCCAGTTCTGCAACAGCGAGATGCCGAGAATCTTCTTGTTGGCAAACACCTCGCCTAACTCCTCGTAACGCACCTTTGCCAGCGGGGGATACATCATCAAAATCAGGCCGATGGCAATCGGAATATTCGTGGTGCCTACTGAGAAGGCGTTAACCAGGTTCTTTACGCCGGGGAAGAGCCATCCGGTACCAACGCCAACAAACATGGCCAGAAAAATCCACAGGGTCAGGTAGCGGTCGAGAAATGAGAGTTTCTTCGTCAGTCCTTGGGGCATGGTTTTAACCCTTTCAACGCTTCAATTCTTTACGGAAATAAATCCCCAGTTGCTCACGGATCTCATCACGCACCCGGCGGTAAGCATCCATGACCTCGTCTGCTGTTCCGCTTGCCCTGGGCGGATCATCGAAGCCCATATGCAAACGTTCAACCCCGCCAAAGAAGAGCGGACATTTCTCGTTGGCATTATCACAGAGGGTGATAACGTAATCAAAACTCTGGCCGTCATATTGACTGATATGCTCAGAGTTATTCCTGCTGATATCGATGCCAAGCTCGGTCATGACCTGAACAGCTTTCGGGTTAAGCCCGTGAGGTTCAGTCCCGGCTGAGAGGGCGACGATCTGTCCGGCGAAGTCATGATTGATCAGACCGTCGGCCATCTGGCTGCGGCAGGAGTTGCCGGTACAAAGAAAAAGCACGCGCTTGACTGTGATGCTATACCTCTTGTATCCGCAGCCTGGTTTCATCGGCCAACGATTTAAAAAATCGTACAGTCTGTTTCATGATGACGGGTATATCCGTATAGGCGGGGATACTGTCAAGGCAAGCAGCCTTGCTGTGAATTGAGAATTGCGTAGGTAAGCAGTGACAATATTAGCTGTCAGCATTTACTTTTCTCCGAGCCAATAAAAACCAAACCCAGGGATGACGAGACTATTTTTGAAAAGATCGGGACTCGTCCCTCGGTACAGATCAACCAGCTGGCCCTGTTGCGAACTCCAGGTACCCAGATCATCCAGATTGAGGTGCTGGGGCTTGCCGTTAAAATTGGCGACGACCAAAACCCGCCCGGATTGATGGTTCAGATTGTAGCGGCCAAACACAAACAGATGCGGATTTTCCACCTCAAGCAGTTCACGATTGTTGAAATCAGCAAAAACCGAGATCTCTTTACGCACGGCAATCATCCGCTTGAGCGCGCTGAAGATCTTATACTCGACGCAACCAGGCGTATTTCTGCGGGCCGCTATTTCCCAATCGATCGCCGGGCGATGAACCCATCTGGTATCTCCCCTTTTGTTCGGGTCGGTGCGATAGGAATCGTCGTTCAGGGTGCCGAGAGCATCACCATAGTAGAGCAGGGGAATCCCGCCAAAGGACATGATCATGCCATGCAGCAGCAGGATGAGTTTGATTGCATCATCAATCGCTGAGTCATCCCCAACTTCCAGCGCATACTCCAGCCCCACCAGTGAAGCCAATGAACCTGAAATCCGCGCGTCGCCGGTCTTATCATTCTGACCAAAGGGGAGGCCACGGGCATAGGAATCGGCAAACTGACCGGTGAAATAATCGATGAGAAATTTGCGGTGCTCTGCAGGCTGATAATCACACAGCAGGATATCCCGGTCGTCAAAACCTAACCCGATATCGTCATGACAGCGGATGTAATTGAGCCAGGTTGCGCGCTCCAGCTTGACCGGCAGGCTTTTAATCCCCTGATTTAACAACCGGGCATTCTTGGTGGCAACCGCATCCCACATCAACGCCATAAAGGTTGCGTTGTAGGCGATTTCGCATTCCTTGGCGATCACCGCATCCTCGCCAAAATATTTAATCATCTCGACCGGCGCCACAATCGCTTCGGCAATAAACAGCACGCCAGGTGCCGTGACCTGGCAGCAGTCTTTCAGTAATTGCAGGATTAAATGCGCTTCGCGCTCGTTCTGGCAGGTGCTGCCGATCTTCTTCCACAAAAAAGCCACCGCATCCAGGCGCAGGATATCGGCACCCTGATTGGCCCAGAAGAGAATGATGTTCAACATTTCGATAAAGACGGCCGGGTTGCTGTAGTTGAGATCCCACTGATAATCATTAAAAACGGTCATGACCCAGCGCCCCATCTCTTCATCCCAGGTAAAATTTCCGGGCGCATTTTCGGGGAAGATCTCCGGCATACTCTGCTCGAACATATCCGGGACGCTGCGGGTTTCGAAGGTATAGTAGTAGTCCTGATAAACGGGATTTCCAGCCTTGGCCTGTTCCGCCCAATAGTGACGATTCGAGGTGTGGTTCACCACTACATCCAGCACCAACAGGATGTCCCGGGCCTGCATTTCAGCCGCCAGCGCGTTCAAGTCGGCAAGGGTCCCGACCTGCGGATCGATCTCGCGAAAATCGCTGACCGCATAACCCCCGTCGCTGCTCCCCTCCGGGCAGGGCATAATCGGCATGACGTGAACCAGGTTGATGCCCAGTTCCTGGAAATAGTTCAACCGCTCGCGCAGACCATTTAAATCCCCAGCAAAACCGTTGCAGTAGAGCGCCATCCCAACCCATTTCTGGCTGAGAAACCAGTTATAATCCCTCTCGCGGGCCAGATCGAGCTGTCGGAGTTTGTCGGAACGCTTGATATACTGTCTGGCCATGGTTTCGACCAGGGTTTGCGCCTGTTGCTCGAAATCGTCGCGGTCGCCGTACAGTTTTTCAAACAGGGCGTGAATGGCATAGAAATTAGCGCCGAGGCGGGTATAGAAGTGGCGGAGATCCTGCTGGTGGATTTCGGGTTTAATCTGATTGAGAATATCGTTCAAAAGGGAGTGGGCGACCTGTTCGTACATGCTGTTCCTAGATTCTAGTGGGTTTTTCGTATTTATAGCATCCGCTTGCCTGATGAAGCAAAAGCCCTAATCGATGATCTCCTGATAAAAAGAAGCATCCTTGGTGGTGGCACCGCGCAAGCCAATGATTTTACTGGCAAATTGTTGCGCGACCTGAAGTGTTTTGGTTATCGACCAGCCGGCGAGCAGCCCATGGATATACACCGCACTAAATGCGTCGCCGGCGCCGACCGTGTCAACCAGAAGTGGGGCTTGTTTGGGCACAACTTCGTGGTATTCCCCTTGAGCCGTGCGCACCAGGGCGCCCGCTTCTCCACGGGTCAGAATCAGCTGTTCCAGCTGGAACTCGACCTGAAACCTTGCCATCTCCTGGTGGATGTCGAGAGAATCGAAGCCGAGCAGACGGAGTTCATCCAGGTTCAGTTTGACCCAATGCGCCTGCGCCAGCCAGTTGTGAACCTCAGCCTGTTGCCACCAGGGGGTACGCAAATTGACATCCAGAAAAATTTTTAAATCTGCAGCCTGGACAAGCCACTGAAATGCATCGCGAGAAACGCTATTTCTCAGCCCCAGGGTGCCGTGATACAGAACCCCGTCGCTCGCGGCAGGACCGATTTTAGCGGCATCGACAAAATCATAGGCCGAGTCCTGGAGGATAGTGTAACTAGGCTCGTTCCCAACCACCTTAACGGCGACTTGCCCGGTCGGATGCACAGGATCAAACTGAACTCCTGTGGTACTCATCCCCCAAGTCTGCATGGCGGCGAGGATCGTTTTGCCGAGTTCGTCATCTCCAACCCGCGAAATAAATTGCGGTCGATTTCCCAGCGCCTGTAAATGCCAGGCGACATTAAAGGGAGCTCCACCCAGAATCTGTTCCCCGCTCGGGAAACAGTCAAAGAGCACCTCGCCAAAAACGGTTAGACCTGAAGATCGACTCATAGTGAACGTTCCATTTGCGTCAACTTGGCGCGAAATTCCGGGACAAAATGCCAGACTCCCTCAAGGATCCCGGCGGCATAATGGCCACCCAGACCAGAGCCCGCTTCTGTCGCCAAATAAAGTGAATCGGTCTGACCATTCTGCACGGCAAGTTGCTTGGCCTGTCGCTGTACTTCGGAGCCGGCATTGGCGACCAGAATTGCAGGGACAGCACTGCCGAGAACTGCCAGGTCATTGCCACTATCGCCGGCAAAAACCACCTCGTCCTGCTGAAATCCGAGCTGTTGCTGCAAAAACTGAATCCCGTGCAACTTTGTCGCGTTGCGCGGCAAAACATCGAGCAAACCGATGCTTTTGCGTTCATCAATACTCCAGACCAGACTGGCTTCCACCCCCTTTTGGTTTAGACAGCTATCGACCCAGCTTAGCACAGGCCCCTTGTTTCCCTCCAAGGCCAGATAATAACTGAGTTTGAAGGTGTTCTGCTTGCTGGCTTCCTGCAACCTGAGCTCAGACCGTGGACGGAGATATTCCTGAATCTGCTCACGACTATGCCCATGCCAGTCCTCCGAAATCTGGGCCATAAGCGCTCATCTCCTGCCATTTGGCAGCCTCAATCCGGTAAATCTGGGTCCCGACATCGGTGATCGCATAGTCGGGTTCCGGCAAGCCATACTCCTCGATCGCCTGTTCCACCAAAAGCTGATGCCGCCCGGTCACGTAAATCAGGGTGACCTCGGGCAACCGACAAAACTCCCGGAACAGTTTGCGTGCAGCTGGGTGTTCGGGCTGAACGCCATTGGGGATAAGCGTTCTATCCAGGTCGGTGCAGAGCAGCAAGCGTCTAGGGCTCATCAGAACGGGCAATCTCCCTGGGGTCTTTACAGCTGCCGAAAAAATCGTAGAACTCCAAAGCCTCGATAATTCCGGCGGCATGCGGCTTACTCGAAAAAAAGATTCGTTCGACATCGACCAGTTGCGACAACTCCTCGTGGTGCCGGTTCGCCACCACGGCCGCCAACGGATTGCCACGCATCATATCCTCGTCGGCACCGGACCCCCCCGCGACAAACACCGACTCCAGCGGGATATTCAAGCGCTCAGCAACATAGCGTAAAGCTGTCCCCTTTGAAGCTCGTAACGGCAGTATGTCCAGAAATTGGCCAAAGGCCAACTGGACATGAACCGCTTGCTCCGCCTGATGGAGCCGCGTTTTTATCTCATCCAAATCCGCAAGTTCCGGATCGATGAAGTAACTCAACTTGAAACGACTTTGCTCCAGTTTTGGTTGGGCTTTCAATCCCGGGTAATCGGTCAGAATCATTTTCACCTGCTTCGGGGACCACAGGTGATCAATATGCTTCGCCCAGGCGATATCCGGCCTCAACTCGGGGGTATGGTAAATTTCGGTGCCGCAGCTGGTCACCAATACATCCGGTTCCGGAATCCTGTGTTTCTTCATCAACTTCAGCGCCGAGTCGAGCCGACGGCCAGTGGCAATAATAAACTGGGTACTCTGTCGATGCTGACGCAACGCTTCGACCAGGCGCAGCAACGAATCAGGATCGCCAACCAGATTTTGATCAAGGTCACTCACGATTGCTCGGTCACGATAAAGCGCTGAGCGCCGCGAAAGCGACTTGCGTACCAGCAATGCCGAACGCTGTGCGATCGGTTTCACCTCGGTCAGATAACGCTCGGCATGTGCATCCCATGAATAGTTTTCATGCACGCCCTGCAGGCCCTTGTCACAATAACTCTGCCACAGCTTTTTATCGCCGAGAAGCTTTAATAAGACCCGGGTGATGGATTGCGGTTCGAGCGGATTAATCAAAAAACCGTTATGACAGTTGTCGATAATATCGCGCGGGCCGCCATCTTCGGTGGCCACCAACGGCAGGCCGGAAGCAGCGGCCTCGATCAGGGTCAAGCCGAAGGGTTCGGTCAGAGCCGGATTGACAAATACCCCCCCTGACGCGGCCGCAATGCGATAAATCAGCGGGACCTGATCGCGTTGATGGTGCTTCGGCATGACAACCTTGCCGTAAAGATCATAACGGTCGATGGCAACCAGCAGATCATGAAAGACCTCCTGAGCGCCCTCTTCCAGATCATCAATATCCTCACGATTCCCGGCAATAATCAACAAATTAGCCAGCTTCTGCAAGGCGTCTGATTGACCGTAAGCCGCAACCAGAGCCTCAATGTTTTTGCGTTTGTCCGGCCGCGACAGGGCGAGCACAATCGGCTTTTTCGGGTCTTTCAGATGCCGGGTAAGGTTAGCGAATAGTGGAGTTTCCAATTCGCCCCCTTGCGGAGGCATAAATTGCTTAAAATCGGTGCCGGGCGGGATAACCCGCATCTGTTCAGGTTGGTAATAATCGTAAAGTTCATACTGGTTCTCAATCTCCTGATAGGTACTGGTAATCACCCGCTGCGCAGTGGCGAGGGTTATCTCCTCGGCCTCAATGCGCCGACTCATATTAAAGCGCTCTTCGATCTCCTGAGTCGTGAAGTCACTCGCCAGGAATCGGCTGCGTTTTATCCGTCCAAGCGAATGCCCTGTATGAATCAGGGGGATTCCGAGGAGATTCGCCAAACGCGAACCGACATAGCCGGCATCAGCATAATGACTATGAAGAATATCTGGCAGGGGACTGTTCTCGCGAAAGAAATTCGCCAGGTTATCGGCAAAACCGTCCAGATGATCCCACAACTGCTCTTTAGGGAGATAGCCATCCGGGCCAGCGTTGATTCGCAGAATGCGAAATTTGTCGGAGACGGCCTCTATCCGCTCGGCATAGTCAGCAGAGACCGCATCATCCACCACGCGTCGCGTGATCAGGTCAACTTTGCCGACGCCAGGCTGCCTGGCCAGTGCCTGAGCAAGTTCAACGACGTACAGGGTCTGGCCGCCCGTGTCGGCATCACGGCCCAGCTCCAAATTTTTACCCCTGATTAATCCGTGAATACTTAAATGAGCAATGTAGAGACCTGCAGGTTGTGCTTTCATACTCGTCCTTGTTTAGCAACTTGGTCCAACAAGTATCTCCACGGACATCCGAAGACAGAGGGTTTTGAGGGGAGGTTCAAGCCCGGTAGCTGAGTCTATTTCCTCATTAAATGCTATCAGACCGAGGATGGTTTTCAAGGGGTCCTGCGTTCTGTGCTTTAGGGGTAAGAACCCGAGCGCGCAAGCCCGGATTCAGCGGCGAGATTTAATCAGCGCCGATTAGACAGGTATTGCCTCTGGGCTTCCGGCATTGCTGACCAGATCTGCTGAGGTTAAAGTTGGATCAGGGTACCAACAGTTGCAGGCAAGACGCGCTGGCCAAAATGGTGCATTAATTGTCCGGTGGCATAAGTTCCGGTGCAGTGAGAGGGGGCAAGCAGCTGAATATTATGTTGCTGAAGTTCATTGGTGATGAGCATTTGATGCTCATTTTCGGTAAACATCAAGTGCAAGCCACCGACTATACCGAAAAGGGATGTCACGCCAGTTAGAGCAAATGCATGGTTGAGGATATTTCTCACCCCGGCATGCGCGCAGCCGCAGAGGATGGTCAATCCTGATGTCGTTTGCAGATAGAGGCTTTGATCATCAAGAAGTGGATCCGGCACGAGCTCCCCTTGTTGCCGGTGACGAAGTCGTTTGTCCGCCTCCAAGGGGAATGGTCGCGGGATTTCGCCTGAGAGCAGCATTCCATCACACAGCACTACGGGATCCGCTGATAACATAAATACTGCTCCGGCAGCTTCAGCTTCAGACCTGGTGAAGCCTGTACCGCTATCGCGCTTGCGGCCTTGAGTGACGTTGACCTTTTCCTCAAAAATTGCCGGGTGAGCATAGATTGGCGTTGTGAGTCCTGCGCGCAGCTTTAACAAGGGGAGCAGTCCACCGCAGTGGTCCCAGTGGCCATGACTAAGCAGGATGGCATCAATTTGGCTCAGGTCAATCCCGCAGGTCTTTGCATTATTTAACAGACCCAACCCGTTGCCGGTATCAAAAAGGTATTGCTTGCCCGCTGTTGCAATATGGCAGGCGAAACCGTGTTCGCCGATCAGGCCGGGGTGAGAGGCGACGCTGTTGTCGCACAGAATGGTCAGTTGCATGCTCATGGGTTCTCGCGTGTTGTCGGTTGGGGTGTGGGCTGAAGGCTTGCCAGAAATTGTCGTCGCTGTTCAGTGGATTTCTTTGACAGTTCTTTGCAGGCCTGATAATAGCGCGAAAAATTTCGCTGGTTCTCTTCGAACAGTCGATTGAAAGCCGGTAATAGACGGCGGTAGGTCTGCAGTGAAGCCAGGCGCGCATTGTTCAGGGTTTTGACCCAGTTGTCGTAACCCCCATAGCCGCCCCAGCTGTTTTTGAGAGCCTGATACTGGAGGTGTGCCGCCGCGAACAGGTTATTTTTTCTGGTGAGCTTCTCCTGGTCAGACAAAGATGAAGCGTAAAGGTCGGCCAGCTGTTGACGCAGACTGTTGGTCCAGTTAACAAAAGCCACTTCCCTCTCCAGCTGGATAGCGAATTGCCGGCGTTCCTCGGCAGACCCGTATTGGCTCAGCCACAACCGTGTGCCGGCAATTCCGACGCTGGTGGCAAAGGCTTCGTTAAAGGCGGAATCACCCGTCAGATAAAGTTGCTGATGTGCCAGTTCATGAAAAATGAGCCGTGCGATCGATGCTGCGGGCCAATGGCTGAAACTGCTGAGGACCGGGTCGTCAAACCAGGAGAGGGTGGAGTAGGCCGGAACGCCCGCGACCAGGGTGTCGTAATTCTCATCCTGCAGGCTCTGAGCGAAGGATTTTGCCGCGCTCTTTGAAAAATAACCCCGATAACTGACACAGCCGGCGATCGGGAAACACCAGGTTTTTGGCTTAAGTGACAGGGCAGGGGCGGCCACAACATTCCAGATCGGGTAGGGCCGATCCAGCTCAACATAGCTGCGGTAGCTGGCGTTGTCGGGCAGGGCAAGCTGAGTCGTGGCAAAATCACGAATCTGGAGAATTCGCGCAAGTTCGGCCTTGCGTTGGGAGTCAATGGTTGTTCCGCTCAGTAATTCAGCAATCGGCTGGCGCTTCTCGAGAATGGCGTATTGCCCCCTTGCTGCCTGCAAATAGTAGGCGCTATCGGTACAGGCGCCGAGCAGAAACAACAACAACCCGAACAGAACGAACAGTAGTTTGATGCGTCTGGACATTTAAATAAAGGATTTCGAGAAGTGCCGTTTGGTCGCGTCCTGTAACTTGCTGACGGCGTTAAATGATTCTTTGAGCAATTCCTGCTCTCCTTTGGTCAGTTCATTCGGATCAAGATAGTGGCCTGGCTCCTGACCCTGATCAAGCAGACCGATCTCGTTGCGTAGCCGCAGAAAGGTCAGTGCTTCAAAGGCCGCTTTGATATGCTCGGCGGTTTCGCGTTCGAAGATGTGGTTCCGGGTCAAGGCTTCCAAGCGTTTAAGGGTTGAGGTTTCAGGGGTTTCCTGTTCAAGGGAGAACATGCGGATACAGTCAACGATATAGATAATCCCTCCTTGTTTGAGCGAGAGTTGCCCTTTGTGCGTTCCCTCTTTTTCAAGTAAAAAACGGCCCAGCATGCCGATTGGCACGCGGTAGGTCTGATCGAGAGTCATCATGTGGTAGAGGAAGCGTTTGAACTCACGGACCTCGGAAAAGACGATCTGCTGGAGCTCATCAGCCAGTGCCTGGTCACCCTCAAGGCAGACGAAATCAAAAAATATCGACGAGTAACGGACCTTTTGGGGTTCGGGGTCGTTGATCCAGTCGTGGATGCGTTCTCGCCAGTCATCGAGCCGTCCGCGCCAGGCCGGATTGTTGACCATGACCTGCCCTTCGCAGAGAGGAAATCCAACCTCTTGAAAGGCAGTCACCAGCTTTTCAGCAAAAGGGATAAAGAAGGCTTCGGCTTTCGCCAGCTGTTGCGGCGAAACATTCTCAAAGACGAAGCCGTGATCCTGATCCGGACTGGTCAGCATTTCCCGGCGACCGCCGCTCCCCATCAGCAAAAAAGCGTGCCTGATGGAAGGGGGCTGGTGCCCCTCATCGAGCATCTGCTGGTAACAGATGGCGTAGGTCTTTTTGATGAGGTTCTGGTGAATATAGGAGAGGATCTCCATCACTTCGGGGGTTGAATGGGTCTCGGTCAGCAAGGCCCGGGCAATGGTCAGAATTTCATGCTTGATGCGGGCGAGTCCGGCCAGGCTGTTTTCATCCCGGATTGAACCGACCAGCAGCATCGCTTTCTGACTGCGGAAACGCATCAGGTCGTGAAGGGTAACAATGCCGACCAGTTCACCATCATCGACAATCGGCAGATGCTTGACCTTATGTGCGGTCATGTAGGTCATCGCTTCGTACATGTAGGTAGCCGGGCGCATCGCGTGGCAGTGAGGGGTCATTACATCTTTGGCCTGGGCGTTTTCACAGTCGGCGGTGTCTGGAGCCAGAACTTTGGCCACCAGATCTCGTTGGCTGATGATCCCGATCGGGGTCCCCTTGGCATTAACGACGATCAGTGCACCAATCTTCTTGTGAGTGATGGTGCGTGCAACCTGTCGAACCGGGGTCTCTTCGATACAGGTTTCAACAGGGGACTGCATGATTTCAGAGAGGCGCTTTTTAAATGGGTAGGCCTCCATCTGGGTCAGGGCATTACTGGTATTTTCTTTGACCATGTCGGCATAGAGGCTGCGAACCCTGGTCAGGATAACCTTGGTGAAGAACTCACGGATCTGCGGATAGTCATTTGAGACACTGGTCAGGACTTCACGCGGGATCAGAAAACAGCTGGTGGCGGTGACGGCACGCGCTCCGCCGGTGTAGGGCTGACCAGAGAAGATCGGGGTTCCACCGAAGAAATTCCCCTCCTTGCGATAGTCGACCACCATCTCCTGCCCGCCAGGGACAGCGGCGGTGATTTCGACCATCCCTTCCTGGATGACGTACAGAAAGTCGGTCGGTTCATCTTTCTGCTTAAAAATATAGGTGTCGGCCGGGAAGGTTTGCTGCAGAGCTGAATCGCGAAGTTGAAGCAGGATCTTTTCGGGCAGAATGTCGAAAGGGGCTGTCTCTTTAAGCTGAGTGATGCTCATCAGGAATCTCCGTCGGGCCTTAAGTGGCCTTGCGGTCAAGGATCAGTGCAATGATGAAACAGGCGATGCTGGCAAACATTAATTCAGCGGTATGGACAAAAATATTTCGCGTGATCATCAGGTCGACCCCCATCAGCCCGATACCCAGTATGCCAAAACTGAGCGCGACGCGTTTCTGTGTCCGAGGAGTCATGATGTAAGCATCCTTATCAGCTGCGGCTGTGTGACAGCGTCTAATCTAAAGTGAGACGGCCGTTTTCTTCGGTCCATCCTTTTCAGGTACGTATCCTGGAAGGTTATGCAGTTTGCGTAAAATGTTGTCACCCCGTTCGGCAGATTCATCATCCAGTTTGTCTTCCATGGCGTGCGAAACCAGAATATTGATCAGAAAAGCCAGCGGGCAGACCAGCAGAGCACTCGAGGTGGCGGGTAAAATGCCATGATCGCCAAACATGTGAATTTTCAACATCCAGCCAAACATGGCGAGCAGAGTCATGCCGAGTCCAAAACTCATCCCGGCCAGGGCACCATATTTGTTAGAGCGTGAATACCAGATACCGAGGACAACGACGGGAAAGATGGTGTTCCCCGCGATTGCGAAGGCCATCGCCACGATTTGGGCGATGAGCGCCGGTGGGTTGAGGGCAAAGAGGACAACTACACCACAGAGCAGTGCGGTGCAGATTCTGCCGATCAGCAGAGCCTGCCGGTCAGAACTTTCCGGTCTGAAAACTGTTGCATACCAGTCGTGTGCGATTGCGGAAGCTCCCGCGACCAGAAGCCCGGCCACCGTCGACAGGCCTGCGGCAAGCGCGCCTGAAGCCAGATATCCAATAAATGCGCTGCCGAGACCCGCACGTTCGGGGGCCGAAAGGATGATCACGTCGGCGACCGCTTTGCCACCAGTCGGATCCCAGAATCGCCCCATGGCGGCGTAGACCGGGGACGACCAGTAGAGTAGACCGATGAAAAATAGTCCCCAGAGCACTGAGCGCCGCGCGACATCTTCATTTTTAACGGTGTAAAAACGAATCATGATGTGTGGCAGACCGGCGGTGCCGACCATCAGGGTAAAGACCAGCGCGATAAATTGATAAAAATCACCATGACTCCAGGGGAGGTAAGCATTTTTAAGGGTGGCGGTTACCTCCGGATTCATCTGGCCTACAGCCGTTTGCCCTTTCATCAGATTGGAAATAATCGTGCCGTATTCAAGCTGAGGCAAAATTCCGGCGCCGCCGGCTTTTTTCAGCAGCACCCAAAGCGGAATCAGGAAGGCTGAAATCAGAACAACATACTGAATTTGCTGATTACGGGTGACGCCTGACATGCCGGAGATAAGCATGTAGGTGAGAACGACACCTGCGGCAAAAAAAACACTGGCGGTATAGTTCATGCCGAAAATCCAGCCGCAAATCAGGCCGATGCCTTTAAACTGTGCGGTCGAGTAGGTGATGGCGATAATAACGGTCACGCTGGCCGCTATCAGTCGTACTGCGTGGCTGTTGTAGCGATCCCCCAAAAATTCGGGGATGGTGTATTTGCCGAAGCGGCGGATCTGAGCGGCGATCAGACAGAGCAGCAGAACGTAACCGCCGGTCCAGCCGATGATGTAGCCTAGACCGAACCAGCCTTTTAAATAGAGCAGACCAGCGACGCCCATGAATGACGCGGCGGACATCCAGTCGGACGCGATAGCCGCACCATTTCCGATTTTGCCGATCCCCTGGCCAGCGACCCAATAGCCCGAAGTGTTTGAGACCTTCGATAGAAATCCGACGCCGACATAGATGCAGAGCAGGGCTACCATGATGATTGCAGGGACCAACTTGAAGCCCTGGTTCAGCTGGTAGATTTCTTCACCAGCAGCGCCTATGGCGAACCCGCAGCTTAGCAGTAGCAATGAAGCAGTAAGAATTGCGATCGCATAACATCTGTTCATGATGTTGAATCCTTCATGACGGCGTGAGGTAAAAGACTCAGGACTTTCGCAGTTTTATATTTTTCGCATCCCACAGCATGCAATAAAGTTTACACAACAGCAGGTACCCGATGGTGCATCCCTGAGCCAGCAGCCAGTAGTGCAGAGGGAACCCCAGAAAGCGGGCCTTGGTGAGGAACGATTCCCCTAGCCCTTGCGGATCAGAGAGCCCGGCCAGCCAGATTAGAGTCGGGATGCCGTAGCTGAGCAGAAACCAGAAGACGATGATCGTTTTTGCGACCGAGGTTTCGGCTTTCATTGCTGGTGTCGATGGGGCAAAGAAATTGACGGTAACGCGTGATTTTTTCGTCATGGCTCAACCTTCAGGTTGTGAGGCGAGTGAATCAGCTGTTCCCCTGCGAAATCAAGAACTTCTGACTTGATTTCTAGCATGCGGCACTGGAGGCGTCAACCCACATTGAAATGGCGGCGGGCCGAGTCCTGGAGCTTACTTGCGGCCCGAAATCCTTCTTTAAGAAGGTCCTGCTCATTCTTCGTGAGGTCATAGGGATTAAGATAATGGGAGGGGGGCTTTCCCTGCTCGATGAGGTTGATTTCGTTACGCAGGCGTAAAAAGGTGAAGGCTTCAAATGCGGCTTTGATATGCTCGGCCGTATCTGGATTAAAGACGCGGGCTTCGACCAGGCATTTCAAGCGTTCGATGGTTGTTGAGGCATCCAGCTGATTTTCGAGAAGATACATCCGGATGCAATCGACGATGAAGACGCTGCCTGCCTGTTTAAGCGAGAGCATCCCCTTGTGTTCTTTGTTCCGCTCGACACTGAATCGTCCCAGCAGGCCCAGAGGGACCTTGTGTTTAAAATCCTGCTCCATCATATGGTAGAGGAAGAGCGGAAATTCGCGGATCTGTTGGTAAACGATATCTCGCAGTTCCTCGCACAATACTGAATCCCCGGCGAGGGGCATGAAATCGAAAAAAATTGTTGAATACATGACCTTTTTGGGCTCCGGATTGTTGATCCAGTCTGACACTCGCCATTTCCAGTCCTTCAAACGGCCGCGCCAGAAGGGGTTGCTCCCCATGACGCCGCCGTTACAGCGTGGATAGCCGATGGTTTCATAGGCGTCGGCCAGTTTTTCCCCGAACCAATTAAAGAAGTTTTCAACCATTTCATGTTGATCATCCGGGTAGTCCTGGTAAATGAAACCGTTGTCCTGATCTGGCCCGAGCAGCATCTCTTTGCGCCCGCCGCTCCCCATGATAATGAAGCAGAATTTGATTTTGGGCGGGGTTACCCCTTCTGAGAGCAGTCCTTCCAAAGCAAGGTCGTAACCCTTTTTGAGGATGCAGTGATGTATGTAGGAAAGAATCTCCATGGTCTCAATCGGGGACCGGGATTCGCTCAAGAGCGCCCGCGCGACCTTAACCACTTCGGTTCGGGCTGTTGACAGCTCGGCGATGGTCGTTGCTTCTTTTATGCTGCCGACCAGCAACATTGATTTTTGGCTGCGGTAGCGCATCAAATCACGCAATGAAACGATTCCGACAATTTTCTCTGCGTCGACAATCGGCATGTGTTTAATTTTGTGGGCTATCATGAAGCTGGTCGCTTCATACATATAGGTTTCAGAGGACATGGTGAAAGGGCGGGGAGTCATGACGTCCGCTGCAGTCGGTTGTTGGCAATCAACATGTTCACTCGCCAGAACCTTGCTCACCAGATCGTGCTCCGTGATGATCCCTTTAATTTCATCCTGAGCATCACTGACCAAGATAGCGCCGATGCTGTGTGCAGCCATCTGTTTGGCGATACTTTTGACCGAGGCGGTTGAGTTACAGATTTCGACCGGGGCTGACATGATTTCAGAGAGGCGCTTCTGAAAAGGGTACGCCTCCATCTGCGTCAATGCCTTCCCCCCATAATCGCGAACGATGTCTGAATAGAGGCGGCGGACACGGGAAAAGATTGCTTTAGTAAAATATTCAGTGATGTGAGGGTACTGGTTTGCGACTTGTGTCAGGGCCTGGGACGGGATCAGAAAACATTCTGTTTCCTGAACCGTTCGGGCGCCGGCGGTATAGGGTTCATTGGTGAAAACCGGAGTACTGCCGAAGAATGAACCCTCTCGGCGATAGTCGACAACCATCTCGGAGCCGCCGGGCGTGAGCGCGACGATCTCAACCAGCCCCTTGCTGATAACATAGAGAAAGCCGGTTGGAGAGTCGTGTTGACTGATTATGTGAGTGTGCGGTGGATATTTTTTGCTGACTGCAACCAGGCTTAAAGTATTAAAGCTGTCTTCAGGGAGCAGATTGAAGGGTTCTGTATCGCGCAGAGTTCTTCTGAGTCCCATTGCCATTCCCCTTGTCTGGCTGAAAACATATTCGACTTAGCGAAGAGGATCTATTATCGCGAAGGTCGATTTGTATTAATTTTGCTAAAACTGAATGATATCAAAAAAGTATCGATCAGGCACAGGGAGGATAAATTAAATTTTCCCCCAGGGCTAACCCTTGGGTTGTTTCTTTTTCATGACGGGGGAGGTGAAGGGGTGAGCCTGGCGACTGATGATGAAGTCCGCGATAATCTTCCCCCAGAGGGTTATCCCGGCCATGGCGCTCCAGGTCTTATAAGGGAAGATGGCTGCTCCTACGCCCAGGATTGCCGTGAGTGCAACCCCTCCGGCGACCAGGTTGGTCAGCCCGGTATAGGGGGCCCATTTCTTTGGGTTTGGCGGAGCTGAGCCTCGCTTGAGGGCAACTTCAGAATAATCTTTTTGGATAAAAATTCGCCACGCACGGCGCAGCCAGATAAATGCCATGGGGAAGAGGGCCAGAAAGAGAATCCATGTGATTGCAATACTGATATCAAAAACCATTAAGGTCTCCTGTTGAAGCTGAAAATGGGCGGGTTGCCCTTGGCAAACAGATACTGGTTTTACCTGAGATGGTCATGCGTGGGCAAGCAGTAATTTGTTAAAAAACCCCGTCAGTCACGACTGACGGGGTTGGTTGGGTCATAAAACCCGATCAGGATTAAAGCCTAGGACTTAGTGTGTACCATCAACAACTTTTGAACCGCGAGGGATACGCACGGCTTCAACCATGGCAGCGATATCGGCTGGAACCGGCTCGGTCATGTTTTTGACCGCGAAGGCCACCGCAAAGTTAACTACGGCACCGATGGCACCAAAAGCATTCGGCTCGATGCCGAAGAAGAAGTTGGCCCCACCAAGGTGACTGACAAAGTCGGTCCCTTTGATGAAGAAGATCCCTTTGTGAGCGAAGACGTAGAACATGGTCACACCGATTCCGGCGATCATCCCGGCGATGGCTCCATGCTTATTCATGGTCTTGCTGAAGATACCCATCATCAGGGCCGGGAAGATTGAACTGGCAGCCAGACCGAAAGCGATGGCTACAGTTCCGGCTGCGAATCCCGGGGGATGCAGGCCGAGGAGACCAGCAACAACAATAGCGACGGCCATGGAAATTTTGCCGGCCATCAGCTCACCTTTTTCGGTCAGGTCAGGCATAAATTTTTCTTTAAGCAAGTCATGTGAGATCGCCGAAGAGATAGCGAGCAGCAGACCGGCAGCCGTTGAGAGCGCTGCAGCCAGACCACCAGCTGCGACCAGCGCAATAACCCAGTTCGGCAAGAGCGCGATCTCAGGGTTGGCCAGAACGATTATGTCCTGGTTAACCGACAGTTCGCTTCCCTTCCAGCCTGCAGCAGCAACCTTGGCCTGGAACGCGGGGTCTGTATTCTTGTCGTTGTAATACTGAATGCGGCCGTCACCGTTCAAATCCTTGAATTTCAAGAGACCGGTAACTTCCCAGCGAGTCATCCAGTCGGGACGCTTCGCATGCTCAATCTGAGCGTCGGGAGCGAAAACATCACCGTTAGTCATGATGGTCGGGTTGACAGTCTTGAGCAGGTTCATCCGTGCCATCGCGGCAACGGCCGGGGCCGTGGTATAGAGAATGGCAATGAAGACCAGCGCCCAGCCAGCAGATGAACGGGCATCCTTAACGCTAGGGACGGTAAAGAAGCGCATGATAACGTGTGGCAGTCCTGCGGTACCGATCATCAGCGAGACGGTGTAAACAAAGGTGTTCAGCATGCTGATACGGATGTGGGTGGTGTACTGCGCAAAACCAAGGTCAGTTGAAATCAGGTCAAGCTTGTGCAACAGGCTGACACTGGAACCGACCATGTCGGAACCAAGACCGAGCTGCGGAATCGGGTTGCCGGTCAGTTGCAGTGAAATAAAGATCGCCGGAACCGTGTAGGCCAGGATCAGAACGCAGTACTGGGCTACCTGGGTGTAGGTGATCCCCTTCATGCCGCCGAAAACGGCGTAGCAGAAGACGATAGCCATGCCGATATAGATCCCGGTGGAGTTCGAAACCCCGAGGAAACGGGAGAAAGCAACCCCGACACCGGTCATCTGGCCGATGATGTAGGTCAATGACGCTGCCAACAGACAGAAAACGGCGACCGTGCTGGCCCCTTTTGAGTAGTAACGGGTGCCGAAGAACTGTGGAACCGTAAACTTACCAAACTTACGCAGATAAGGGGCAAGCAGCATGGCGAGCAGGACATAGCCACCTGTCCAACCCATGAGGAAAAGCGCGCCACCGTAGCCCATATTGGAGATCAATCCGGCCATGGAGATAAAGGAAGCGGCAGACATCCAGTCAGCGCCGGTCGCCATTCCGTTCATAACCGGGTGAACGTTACCACCCGCAGCGTAGAATTCTTTGGTGCTGCCAGCGCGGGCCCAGACGGCGATGCCGATGTAGAGCGCGAAGCTCAAACCAACGAACAGATATGTAGTTGCCTGTAAACTCATGTTAGTAATCCTCCCTTAATCTTCGTGAACGTCGAATTTTTTGTCGATATTACCCATCAGCTTCGCATAGATGAAGATGAGCGCCACGAAAACGTACATTGAACCCTGTTGCGCGAACCAGAAACCCAAAGGATATCCACCGATGTGGATACTGTTGAGGGCTGGTGCCAACAGAATGCCGAAGCCATAAGAGACGACAAACCAGACGATCAAAACATTTCTGATCAGACCCAGAGTCGCTTTCCAATATCCTGCTGAATCGTGTTGCATAAAGTCTCCTCTCTCTTTTTCTTGCATGATTTAGTTTCAACAACAAACACAGGTTGAACTGCTTTGGTCCGGAATCCTGCCGGGCCAGGTAGCCAGTCTGATTCTTCGGCTGCCTCCTTTCCTCACGTTACAAGTTGAAAATCTTATCTGTATGAATCTTTGCTGATAAAATGTCCGACATAACCTAGCTTGGATGAGATAACGACCCCAGCTTCAATTAGTTGAGGTAGATAAGTTTCTTTAATCTTTTTAGGCGTCAGTCTGAATTCCGGGCCGACCATGCACAGGCTACCCGGGACATTTCCCTGAGCGTCTATGATAGGGACAGATAGTGACGTGATGCCTTCACCCATGACGCCCCGGTCAATATATCCGCCGTTTTTAAGTATTTCGGGTAGCGTGACGGAGATAGCTGAAAGTTCTTCGCAATTGCAGTTTCTGCGGTGTGCTTCGCTGTTTGCCAAAATAACCAGGCCGGCTGAGACTGTGGTAACTGGATAGCGGTTGCCGACCAGAGGTATAATTTTGACCTGCTGCAAGGTGTCGACCATATCGAGCATAAGGATTTCGTTGCCACGAGGGACTGCCAGATAGAGTGCTTCATTGCATTCACGGGCCAAGCGTTCAATGACGGGTTTGGCATTGCGTAACAGACCCATACATGAAAGAAATTTTTGGCCCATTTCGTAGGCCGAAATTCCCAATTTATATTTACCGGATCTTGGCTCTTTTTCTACGTAACCGCGGTTTTCAAAGGTTGCCAGCAGGCGAAAGATGCTGGTTTTGTTCATGCCGAGGCGTTCACTGAGTTGGGAGATACGAACTTCTTCACCCTCTTCACAAAGAGCTTCGAGCACGTCGAGAGCGTTATCAACCGATTGGATTGAATAGGACTCTTTTTGGCGTGGCGGCAATCGGAGGCTCCTTTTGTGATTATAATTTTATCAAATGTAGAACATGCGTTCATGCCTTTAACTCCGATAGAAACTAATACAGCGTTTTATTTTTGTCAATAAAAATTTTGTTCACCTTAGTTTGGCGTAAAAATACCTATTAACCCTAATAGTTAGGGTAGTTTAAAGGTTTTGAATTATTGGCCTAGATGAGCTTTAAGTTATAAAATAACAGTGTTATCTGATGTATTATAGAAGAGATTTATCAGGCCCATTATAAAAATGATGACCGTGTTTTTGGTTGTAGAATTGGGAGATATTTAGGACAATAGAGGTCATGATTGAAGTATTCTCACTTTTAAGGAAACGCCTCTTCTGGATACGGTTGATTCGGCCGACAATCTTTCCGAGATGATCGATTTAAATTATGCGTTTTGGTGAGCTAGATATAGGTTTACCAGGTGAAACATCAATTGCAAGATGGAAGTTGTGTTTGTTTAGCTTAGATGTTGAAGTTTTTTGACCAAGGGGGCATCTGCGGGGAGCAGTTTGAATAGGTGCAAATCTAGAAGGGAAACCCAACGGTGTTCGGAGACTTCAATATTGCGTGGAGTTCCGCCAAGAATCTGGCAATGGTAAGCCAGAATTAGGACACTGCCCCAGCTATAGACATGGTACAGGGCGTCGAAGATCTGTTTAACTTCAATTTGAAGCCCCAACTCTTCGAAAATTTCCCGCTGCAGGGCGCTGGCGGGTGATTCGCCGGGCTCAATTTTCCCGCCTGGGAACTCCCAGAATCCGCCATGAGGCTTCTCTTCCGGGCGGCGCGTGATGAGAACTTTTCCATCTACTATTATTATGGCTGCACTTACCAGCAGGGGAGATAGGTTATGTGTCATTGATTTGATCATGATCTTTTTGTGGCCTGCTGCGACAGCCTGTGATAAAAAAACGGGCCGTACGATTGATTTTTCAGGAGACATCTTAATTATGTTTGAACTGTCCGACAAGGGACGTGGTGTGCGTAAGATGTTCGACACCATAGCACCCCGCTATGATCTGCTCAACCGTCTACTCTCATTCGGCATTGATCGTCGTTGGCGTCGCTTCGCCGTATCTCAATTACATATACCAGTGGATGGCCGGGTGCTTGATATCGCGACCGGCACCTGTGACGTTGCCCTTGAAATCGCCGCAAACACCGATGCTTCAGTCAGAATTGTCGGAGAAGATTTTACCCAGGGGATGCTGGTTCATGGGCAAAAGAAACTCAACCAGTCAAATCTGGGAAAGCGTATTATGCTGGTGAATGCTCCCTGTGAGGCGATACCGCATCCGAATTGCAGTTTTGACGCAATCACTATTGCGTTCGGGATCCGTAACGTGGTGGAGCGGGAACAGGGATTGCGTGAGATGCTCCGGGTATTGAAGCCGGGTGGTCGTGCGGTAATTCTTGAGTTTTCAAATCCACGTAGCCGGATGTTTCGTCGCCTGTATTATTTTTATTTTCGTCACTTGTTGCCGACGATAGGCGGTCTGTTTTCTCAGCGTAGCGCCTATCAGTACCTCCCCGATTCGGTCCTTGAGTTCCCTTCTCAGGAAAATTTTAGTGCGATGATGACCTCTGCCGGTTTTGTTGACAGTACCTTTATTGACCTGACTTTCGGGATTGCGACGGTTTATATCGGAGATAAGGCCTGAACGGTTCATTGCTGTTGCCCCCCATTGTCTAAGGGCGCGGGAGATTCAGTTTTTGGCCGTGGTGGGTTGGTGAGAAACTTTCCGGTTTTCTGTAACATTCTCAAGGGTAATCCCAGTGTTCGCCCAATGATCCCCAGAGCAGTATTTGCTATTGAAGACGCCGGTGCCGCGCTGACGTTGGGGTTGTCGATTGGGCCCTTTAGGGTAAACAGTGCGGTGATAAGGGCTTCTTCATCCCCGGTCAAAACCCAGCCGAAAAGGGGTACATTGCTGAGAATAATATCGATCGTGCGTAACGGCTTGATCCCCAGAGTGCAGTCGATGGTTTTTGTCAGGGTGTTGAGCTGGCCAACGGCTGAAATATTGATCGCTGGGCTGGTAATGTGGAAATCATCAAAGTGGAGTATTCCGTCTGTCATGCGCGCGCTGGTTTCAAGCAATGAGAGGGGCAGGCCTTCTTTGTCCATATCTGGCAGGCTGAACTTAAAGAGTTGTGCAACATTGAGCAGGCTGAAAATTTTGGCGAAGCCATTCAGTTCACGCATGGCACCATCCTTGATTTGTAGATGCCCACCGCCATGGGACGTTTTCCAGAATTGCTCGCCGACCTGTTCTCCCTCAAGGTAAAAGTCTCCGCTCAGGGTGCCACGGAAAATTCCTTTCTTTTCGAACAACATTTCATAAACCCGGTCGGCATCACAGTGTTGGGCTTGACCAGATACCTTCAATAAATGATTGCGTGTCCCGTCGAGTTCAACGCGCCCTGTTGCCCGTCCTTTCCCGAAATGGACGCTTAGGGGGTACAGGGTAAAGATGTTGTTACGATCGATAATTGTTCCTTCAGCATTTTCGAAGTAGAGACTCCCAAGTCGCCCCTTTTTTACTATGGCTTTAATTTTAAGGGAGGCGTGGCTCTCGCTGAGATTGGGACCCTGATTCGCTTTATGCCCGGTAAAAAGGCGAATAACATCAAGGATGTCTGCATCGTCAGATTGTATCTCGAGATAGGTCTGTGGGTCATGATAGCTACGCAACTGGCCGGAAACCCTGACGGTGGTTCGGTTTTCAACTGTGACATCGACCGGGTCAAAGGTGATTCCGCCTGCGTTGATCCATAGTTGACCGTCTAAATTTTGTAACTTCATGTCAGGGTTGGTGAAAACAAGATCCTGTGCCCGTAACTCTTTACCGGTGACATGCAGGCTGATCAGGGGTGCTTCCCAGTTTTTCAAGCCGCCACTGACACGGAGCGGTGATTCGCCGAGTCGGGTGGAGATCTTGTCAAAGGCAATACCTTCTCGGTTAAGCGTGAACGTGCCCTGGGTCTGATTAAGATCGCCGATAATATGGGTCAGATGGGCGCCCGCCTCAAGCAGGCTGATTCGGCCATGCCAGTCTGCCGGAGTGAGTACCAGGTCACCGTTTGCCTTACCGTGCAGTTGCAGGTCTTTAAAGAGGGGTGAAACCGCCTGTAGAGGTTTAAGCTCAAGTGGGGCCAGTTGCAGTGCGCCGGACCAGTTTTGCTCTGATTGGGTAAACTGTCCGGTGAGTTGAATCCGGCTTTGTGCCAGGCGGATGTTTGCCTGGGAGATGGTCATTTGCTGTGGGGTCAACTGTCCTTTGAGGTCGAGATGAAAGGGCGTACCGGCTTTCTTTTCGAGCAGCTTGGAGATGCTTAAATCCGTATCGGTTAAATCAAGGGTCAGGTTGGTTTCCAGCTTTTCTGACGAGCCTGTAAGAGCTAGCGTAAAAGGCATTTTGCCGGTCAATTTTTGTCGTTTGAGGAATGTTGAAGGTGATTCTTGCTGAAGTTGAGCCAGATCCGCCGAGCCGGTCAACGCAAAACTGATTTCAAGCGGGTGTTGCTGAAGCGGGCCGGAGGTTCCGCTGAAGGTGAATGGGGTCTTTGCCAGCATGGCATGGCCTGCCTTTAAGCTGAGGCGCGCGTTCTGTAGTTCAAGCAGCAGGCTGGCATTAGAGATGCTGGTGGTACCAAGGGGATAGGCCAGTTTGTCGAGTTTCAGAGTGCCACTGTATAGCGGGGACCAGGGGTTGTCAGCCGTGGGATGCAGAGGACCGTTCAGGATTACTTCAAGGGTCTCAAGTCGTCCCGCAAGATTGGTCAGGCTTGGTACGGGGCCGCTGAGTATGGGGTTCAGGTCCAGATTACTGGCGCCAAGGCGACCGCTAAGATGAGGTTCGTCTCCCTTTCTGCTCAATAAAAGGTCACCGGTGAGAGGAATCCCCAACATCTCAAGGCGCAGATTCCTCAGGGTGTCCGTGGTTGCCGTTGATTGCCAATTCGCAGAAAGGTTGGCTAGGGCCTTGGTCTTTTGGTTGCCAGTCAGCGCGGCGTCAAGTTGAACGCCGTCAGCGGGAATCCCCTTGACCCCAAGGGTCAGGTCGAACATTCGGGGGAGTGAGGCGAATTTCAACGGTGCGAAGTCGGGGGTACTGAGGTTACGCAGCGTTATATTTCCACTCAGGTTTCCTTGCCTCCAGGGTTGGTCTGGTTGGTCATGGGACAGCTCTAAAAACGCGCTCAATGCAGAGGTTTGTCCCTTGTGTTGCAAGGTCGTAGCAATTGCCAGTTGACTAATTCTTTTTTTGCCGGGGCCATGATAAACCAGATTGAAATCGTTCAGGCTTAACGGATCCGAGGTCGATTCGGGGGTGATTTGCAGGGTACCGTTGCGAATCTGCAGGGTTTTAAGCCCCAGATTGTCGAGATTAAAGGCCGAATCGCGGAGCTTGAGGGGCAGGCTGATGGCAAGGCGCGGTGCGTCGATATGAATCTGCTCGATAATTATTTCGCCACGAAGCAGTTCCCAGGGTTTGACCAGGGCTGTGAATTTTGGCACATCCAGACGAAATTTTTCATCGTTACCGATCTGCAAATTACGAAAATCGAGCGCGATACCGCCATGGAAGCTGAGATTTGCGTCACCTAGCGTGACCGGCATTTTCAGGGCATTCCCGAGACGTTCTGCCAGTTGTTGTTTATAGGAACCGAGATCAAGCCGTAGTAAAGCCACCACTATCAAGATCGCGGACAACACGAACACAAAAATCAGGAGACTGATTAAAGGGCTTCTGTGTTGGCGGGCAGGTCTGATCATCTTGGGCTTCCGGGGGTCTGCCTTGTGGAAAAGCAGACGGCTTGAGATTATGGGAAAAAGAGAATCATAACGGTTATTTCTGGGCGCCACAAGTGCTGAACATAGTGACTGGGTAGCCTGGATAGATTCTTTACACCACCGGCGCCTGCTGATACCATGGCAAACCTTTTGCTCAAACTCTGATTGGCGGATCCTGGTGAAGAGGGTTTCCACGGAATAAACGGATTCTGGAACGTATGAACATCAAGCGGGTTGACATTCTGGGGTTTAAATCTTTTGTCGACAAGGTGTCGCTCGATTTCCAGCAACCCGTCACCGGAGTTGTTGGGCCGAACGGATGTGGTAAAAGCAATATTGTCGATGCCATCCGTTGGGCAATGGGGGAGCAGAATGCGCGGAATCTGCGTGGCCGTGCGATGGAGGATATCATCTTCGGCGGGAGCGAATCGCGCAGGCCGCATGGTATGGCCGAAGTGTCGATCATTTTTGATAACAGCGCCAAGCTCTGTCCCGAAAATTATCGTGATTACGCCGAAATCATGGTCACCCGTCGTCTCTACCGCAACGGTGAGAGCGAATATCTGATCAATAAAACCCCCTGTCGTCTGCTCGATATTACCGAACTCTTTATGGATACCGGTGTAGGTGCACGTGCCTACTCGATCATCGAACAGGGGAAAATCGGTATGCTTGTCAGCGCGCGCCCCGAAGAGCGTCGCGCATTGATAGAAGAGGCCGCCGGGGTAACCAAGTTCAAATCGCGCAAGAAGACAGCTGAACGAAAAATGGACGCGACCCGGCAGAACCTGGTGCGATTGGGAGATATTATCTCCGAGGTTCGCCGTCAAACGGGCAGTTTAAAACGCCAGGCCCAACAGGCAGAGCGTTATCGTGAGCTACGCGGTGAGGCCAAGCGGATTGAAATCTGTATGGCGGGAAACCGCTTTAAGGTGCTGCAGGCGGAATTGCACAAACTCGAAGAAGGGCTCGCGGGCCAGATTGAACAACTGGGTGGAGCAGAGTCGCGCCTCGAAGCGGGGGAGTTGAACCTGGAAGAAAAACGGTTGCAACTACTGAGAGTCGAGGATGAGCTGAGTCGTAAGCAGGAGCAAGATTATTCATTAGGCGCTGAAGTGCAGCGTGTCGAGACAGAGATTGTTCTGGCCGGACGACAGGCGGCCAGCTTGCGTGAACAAGCGTTAGGGATGGAGGCTGAACAACATCAAATCGACGAACGCCTGTCCCAGCTTGAGGCGGAATCCGAAGAGCTTGAGCGCTCGTCCCGTCAGATCAGCAGTGAACTTGAAAATACCACTGAAGCTGTTGAAATCCAGCAGGAGGTTCTGCAGCAACGACTGGCGACTGAACAGGAACTTGCAACGCGGATCGAGATACAGCGACGTGAGCTGATGGGGCTGCTGTCGGATGCGGGACGGTTGGCAAATCGACAGGAAGAAATTGTGCGGCGCCTGACTTCCGAAGGTGAGCGTCAGTCTCGCAATCAACGTGAAGCACTGGGACAACAAGAGGAGCTTTCCGCTCTCGAATTAAAACTGGCCTCCGTTTCGGCGGCGGCGATTGACCTGGCTGAGTTAGAAGCGGTTCAGCAGGAAAGTCGCGAACAGCTGGCGGAAACGATTTTGCAACTCAAAGGGGAACAGCTTTCCCTAGAGGGGGAATTGCTCGAAAAACGCCAGGTGCTGGAAAAACAGCGGTCAAGACTTGAGTCTCTGGAAGAGTTGGAGCGAAATCTCGACGGTTATGCTGAGGGGGTACAGGCCTTATTCGGTGCGCAACCAGAGCTGCCTCAAAGGATGGCTGCGGATCTGTTGCAAGCGGATCCTGCTTACGAAACCCTGATCGAAATCGCATTGGGAGAACGGCTTCAAGCCGTCCCGGTTCAGGACCTTGTTCAGGCCCGCGATCTGCTGGCCGCCTTGACGCGCTGTGAAGCGAGAGCCGCATTGCTGTACCCTGTCGCCGAGGTTGCGGTCGGGTCACTTGGGTTCGGACGCCCCCTGATTGAACTGGTGGAACCTCTGCCGGGATATGAGGGTTTCGTTGTGTCGCTGCTTGCTGGCTGTTATCTGGTCGATGATGTGATGGTACATTTGCAAGACGCTCTGTTGCCGGGAACTTTGCTGATCGATTCTGTTGGGCGTTGCCTGGGGTGGAGAGGAGATCTGTCTGGTGGTGCAACAACCATGGCGGGCGCTGGCCTTCTACGCAAAAAGCGTGAAATTGGCGAGCTTGAGGTTCGGGTGGTCGAGTTGGAGCGTCAGCTTGCCTTGCAGCAGCAGAAGGTTTATGAGCAACAGCAGCAGAGGGACGAGCTCGAAGCGGCTCTGCGCCAACTTGACCTTCTCCTTCAGCAGCAGGCGTTAACGAGGTTGGAACTGCAAAAAGACACAGATCGCTTGAATCATGAGCAGTTGAGAATTCGTGAGCGGCTTGAATTGCTCGCTTTTGAGGCATCACAACTAAACGATGAAAAGCAGCAGCTTCTGGCCGAGCAACTGGAGATATCGCAGCGGCGGCAAAATTTTGAAGAGCGTCAGTCCCAGCTTCAAGGTGAAACCGAACAGCACCAGATGCTCCAGGTTGAGGCTCGCGATGCGGTTGAAGAGATTCGTGACTACCTGACTGTTTTGAAAGTACGGCTCGCCGAATTCCGTCAACAGCATGAGGGCGGTCAAGCTGCACGCCAAAGGTTGGCTGAAAATCGTACAGAGTATCAGCAACGCCTGGCTTTATTGGCCGCGCGTACCACCGACGGGGTTGCGCAGGCGGCTCAATTACTGCAGACCGAAGAAAAATATCGCGTGGAGTTGGGGTTACTGATCGCTCGGCGTGAGGCAATTCAGTTGGATGTTCGGCGGGCGCGAGAACTCTTCGAGAATGGTCGGGCAATATTGGAGCAACAGCACGAAAACTATCGCCTCTTGCGTACTGAGGTCGAAAAAATGCGGCGGGAGGTCAGTCAACAACAGTTACGACAGAAGGAGCTGACAGGAGAAATTGACCATCTGTTGGGTGGTGTCGCCGAGAAATTTGATGTCGATCTTACAGAACATCAGGTGGCGGAGGCCGATGATGAGGAACTCGAGCGCTTGAGACTTCAGGTACTGCAGCTTCAGCAGAAAATAGCGTTGCTCGGTGAAGTTAACCTGACGGCGATTGACGAATATCGCGAGCTCGAAGCGCGCTATGAATTTTTAGGCCGCCAACGTGATGATCTGAATCAGTCTCTTGATGACCTGCAAAAGGCCATCAGCAAGATCAATCGGACGACGCGACGGCGATTTAAGGAAACATTTGATCTGGTTAATGAACAGTTCAAATTGGTGTTTCCCCGGCTGTTTCGCGGCGGTCAGGCTGAGTTACGTCTTACGGACGAAGAGGACCTGCTTGAAACCGGGATCGATATCATCGTGCAACCTCCAGGAAAACGCTTGCAAAGCGTGAATCTGCTCTCGGGGGGGGAGAAGGCCCTGACCGCGGTAGCGATCATTTTTTCAATTTTTTTGATCAAGCCGACTCCATTCTGTTTGCTCGATGAGGTGGACGCTCCGCTGGACGATGCCAATATCGATCGCTTTGCAGAAATGGTGGCGGAGATGTCGACAAACTCCCAGTTTATCATTATTACCCACAGCAAAAGAACGATGGCGGCTGCCGATATTATGCACGGTATAACCATGCAGGAACCGGGCGTCTCGAAGCTCGTGTCGGTGCGAGTTAACGATTACCTGCCGGAGTCAGCGCCTGCGTTGTCCTGATAATTTTTTTATAAAGGGGTAAAAGAAACCATGCCGTTTAAAATTCTTTTACAGGAGATGCTTGACAGATTGCCTGGAGCTCAAGGGGCGATTATCGCCGATTGGGAAGGAGAGGCGGTCGACCAGGTCGCTCGAATTGATGATTTTGAAATCAAGGTTTTAGGCGCTCACAAGGGGATAATCCTGACACGACTGCGTGAGACCTTGCATCGGCTGGATGGCGGTGAGCTTGAGGAGGTATTGATTCAATATGAAAATGCTAAAGTATTGATCGTTCCCTTAAATGAAGATTACTTTTTGGTTCTGACTATTGATCCCGATGAGATGGTTGGCAAGGCGGCCTTTGAACTGCGTCGTTGTGCCGTAAGGTTGCGTCTGGAAATCTCCTGAATTTTTGCAGGGGTGCGCCCTGTGTTGGTTTGAAAGGTTTAAAAGAGATGTTCTGGTTTGATCAGTTGTTGAGAAGTTTGACAGGCTTTCTAAAATCGGCTGGTGTCCCGCCAGAGAGCTTGGACGTGGCCGCTTTGGGCGTGATATATGCCGGCGCGATTCTGGGTGTGTTGTTGGTTATTCTCCTGCTGTTGAAAATATCCCGCAGTTGGGGTGGCGAGGTTGCCAGAAAAATAGAAGCAGATAAAATAATCAGAGAAGCCGAAGCCGAAGCCGAAGCCGAAGCCGAAGCCGAAGCCGAAACCGAAACCGAAACCGAAACCGAAACCGAAACCGAAACCGAAACCGAAACCGAAACCGAAACCGAAACCGAAACCGAAACCGAAACCGAAACCGAAACCGAAACCGAAACCGAAACCGAAACCGAAACCGAAACCGAAACCGAAACCGAAACCGAAACCGAAACCGAAACCGAAACCGAAACCGAAACCGAAACCGAAACCGAAACCGAAACCGAAACCGAAACCGAGTCAGTCAGCTTATTTGAACGTTTTCGAGCTGGCGTGGCCAAAACCCGTTCGGGGTTGATCGGGCGCCTTGATGCACTCCTCAGTGTCGGTCGAAAGGTCGATGATGAGTTATTGGAAGACCTCGAAGAGATCTTGATTACTTCTGATATCGGGATGCCGACAACCCAACGCTTGATGGCGGCCCTTGATAAACGTCGCAAGGGAGAAGGGCTTAAAGATGGCGCCCAATTACGCGCGGCGCTGATGTCCGAAATGGGTACGCTATTAATTAAACCTGAACCTTTGGCGATCGTTGAGACCTCCGGACCTTTTGTGATGATGGTGGTTGGGGTTAATGGCGTCGGAAAAACAACGACCATTGGCAAACTGGCGCGCAAATTTACACACCAGGGGTTGAAAGTTGTGCTCGGCGCTGGAGACACATTCCGCGCGGCCGCGGCTGAACAGCTGGCTGCCTGGGGAGAGCGGGCAGGTGTCGACCTAATTCGCCATTCCGAGGGCGCCGACCCTGGTGCGGTGGCGTTTGATGCTGCGCGTGCGGCGCTTGCGCGTAAGGCCGATGTTCTAATTCTAGATACTGCTGGACGTTTGCACACCAAGGCCAATCTGATGGAAGAACTTAAAAAAGTGCGACGGATTCTCGAACGTGAAATTCCTGGCGCCCCGCATCAGACTCTTTTGGTCGTAGACGCAACCACTGGCCAGAACGCATTAACACAGGCTCAGCAGTTTAATCTGGCTGTCGGGGTTGATGGAATTGCTTTGACCAAGCTCGATGGAACGGCCAAAGGAGGGATTGTGGTTGCCATCGCCTGTGAACTAGGCTTGCCTGTTCGTTATGTAGGGGTCGGCGAGGGAGTTGACGATTTGCAAGAATTTGATCCACAGGATTTTGTTGCGGCGTTGTTTGAAAACTGACCGATAACCTTGACTTTTTTGGGACGAAAGCCTAAATTTCGCCGAGGAGTATCATAAATGGGGACATCCTCTATGGAACCGCTTGAACGTGCGGTTGGTCGATTGTTACAGCGAAATGAACAGCTTCAGGCTCAATGTGAACGACTGCTTCTCGAGCAACAGGGATGGCAACATCAACGACAGGCATTGTTGGCCGAAATTGAGGAAGTTCTAGCTGATCTTGAGTTGCTCCGGGAGCGGTAAACATGAATGAGACAGTGAAGGTGCATCTGCTCGGTCGTGATTACGTGCTGAGTAGCTCAGGGGATGTGGAAACGCTTCAGGAAGCTGCACAGTTGGTTGAGGAGAAATTTGCGTCTGTGTCAACGACGGTCTCAGTTGATACCCGTGACCGGCAGATTCTCGCGATGCTCAATTTAGCAGGTGATTACCTTCATGAAAAGCGCCGACGCTTAGCGCTCGAGCTGGAGCAGGACGAACTCCGAAAGCAGAACGTCTCAGCGGATATACAGAAACAACAGCTTGAGTTGGTGCTGATTGATCGGATTGAAAAAGCTCTTCAGTTTTGAGCAGTGTAATCTGACACAGGAAATAACCCTGATTGAGTTCTTCAGGGCTGGAAGATAGATAGTCGTATTAGCATGGCTTACAACCTCAGACTGCTTTTTTTCGAGCAGCTTTATTGGGGGCATTCATAATAAACCCTGCCCCCGCAGGTTTCCTGATCAGGATATGTCGCTTTTAAGCCCGATCCCGTTCTCTGCTTTTTTGCTTATCTTTGGCATTAACCCGAGGGAAATCTGAATCGTCTGATGTTTGCGGAGGTGACCCCTCCTCTGTCTGTCCTGCTTCCTTCCTGTCCTGGAGACGTTCGGAGTATGAATGTCTCAGTCCTGCGCCAAACGATCGCTTAGAAACACTTTATTACAGAAGCGTCAACAACTCACTCAGCTTGAGATAGACGCAAAGAGCCTCTTCGCTCAGACCCTGTTGCTGGGGTTGCCTGTTTTTCGACAGGCGAGGGTCTTGGCCCTCTACAGCCCGATTCGCAATGAGGTTGCAACGGCGCTCCTTCATAAAGCGGCGTTGAGTGCAGGGAAGAAGGTTTGTTATCCCCGTGTAAATGGGGATCAACTTAGTTATTATGAAATTCATTCGTTAGAAGATCTTGGGATCGGTAATTTTGGCGTCTGTGAACCCGCACCGTTAGAAGGAAGAGTTGTTGATCCTGTTGAAATTGAACTGCTTTTGGTCCCGGGTGTAGCCTTTGATCAACGCGGATACCGTCTTGGGTATGGGCGGGGTTATTTTGATCGATTTTTGAGTAGTAACCGTTTTTTGGGGCTGAGTGTGGGTTTCTGCTTTCATTTTCAGCTTGTCGAAACACTTCCAGTCGAAGAGCACGATCAGGGGGTTGCTCTGCTGGTGACAAATAATGGAATTTACTCCCCGTTGTCATCTTGATGACTGGGTTAACCATAGACTCTACTAGGAGGTATCTGCTGTGGAGATGGAATTTCTCATTGTTGTAATGGTCCTTGCTGCACTAGCGGCAGGGGTTTTTATCGGTATGATTCTGCGGCGAAAATTATCAGAATCAAAGCTTGCCAATGCCAGTGCTGCTGCCGGCCAACTTGCGGCTGAAGCCAAAAAAGAAGCAGATTCAATTATAAAAGAGGCGACAATCCAGGCAAAGGATCTTGTTCTTCAGGCCAAGACCGGCTGGGAAGCTGAAGCACGCGAACTACGTAAAGAGATTCAAATTCAAGAGCATCGCCTGCAGCAGAAAGAGGAAAATCTTGAGCGCAAGGCCGACGCTCAGGATGCGCGAGTTGCTGAGTTGGATAAAAAAGATCACCAACTGAAGTCCCTTGATGGTCAACTAAGTAAACGTGACATTGAAACTGCTCAGATCATTGCAGAGCAACGTGAAAAGCTCGAAATTATTTCAGGGATGAGCGCAGAGCAAGCCAAGCAGCAGCTGATCGAAGCAATGCAGGGTGAGGCAAGACATGATGCGGCTAAGAGCCTTAAGCAGATTGAGGATGATGCTCGTGAAATTGCCGACAAAAAAGCAAAAATGATTATGGCGGTAGCGATCCAGCGTTATGCGGGTGATTATGTTGCCGAGAAGACGGTAAGCGTTGTGCCTTTGCCAAACGATGAAATGAAAGGGCGGATCATCGGCCGCGAGGGAAGGAACATTCGTGCGATTGAAGCTGCTACCGGGATCGATCTGATTATCGATGATACGCCAGAAGCTGTTGTCATCTCGGGATTTAATCCGGTACGACGTGAAGTTGCAAGGATTTCTCTCGAACGGTTGATTGCCGATGGCCGGATTCATCCAGCACGCATTGAAGAGCTGGTAGAAAAAGCCCAAAGCGAAGTTGATGAAACTATTCGTGAGGCTGGAGAGCAGGCGACCTTTGATGTTGGCGTTCATGGTATCCATCCAGAGATCATAAAATTGCTCGGAATGCTGAAATACCGCACCTCGTACGGACAAAACCAGTTGCAACACTCCATTGAAGTCGCATTTTTGTGCGGCATGATGGCCGCCGAACTTGGAGTTGATGTCAAACAGGCCAAGCGTGTTGGACTCTTACATGATATCGGTAAAGCCGTTAGTCACGAAATGGAAGGCTCCCATGCCGTTAATGGTGGTGAGTTAGCGCGCAAGTATGGTGAATCCCCTGAAATTGTTCATGCGATTTCGGCACACCACGAAGATGAAAAGCCTAATTCGATTTTGGCGATTCTGGCCCAGGCAGCGGATGCTTTGTCGGGCGCTCGGCCTGGCGCACGCCGTGAGACCCTGGAAACCTATGTTAAACGCTTGCGCGAACTGGAGGGGATTGGCACTTCTTTTGATGGCGTAACGGGTTGCTTTGCCATACAGGCCGGTCGCGAGATTCGCGTCATGGTCGCCAGTGATCAAATCTCTGATGTCAGATCTCATGCCCTGGCAAAAGAGATTGCGCGTAAAATAGAGGCTGAGATGACTTATCCTGGCCAAATTCGTGTCAATGTTATCCGTGAAACCCGTGCGGTTGAATACGCCAAATAGTTTGGTATTCGAAAGGCGAGACGTTTGAAACTTCTTTTTGTGGGCGATGTCGTTGGTCAGGCCGGGCGGCAAATTCTCGAGCAGAAATTGTCTTCGTTGATTGATCGACATTTTGTTGATCTGGTCGTTGTAAATGCTGAAAACGCTGCCGCCGGTTATGGTTTGACGCTGTCGGTGATGGGTGAACTTTATAAGGCGGGAGCTCATGTCCTGACATCTGGTAACCATATCTGGGACAAGAAGGAGATCCTTGACGTCCTTGATCGTGACAAGCGGCTGTTGCGCCCGCATAATTACCCCGAGGGTTTGCCTGGCCGCGGTTATGGGATCTATGAGACTGCAGCCGGCTTGAAGGTGGCGGTAGTTAATCTTGAAGGTCGGGTTTTTATGAAGAATCTTGATTGCCCTTTTAAAACGGCCGATCGTATTCTCACAGATCTTTCTGGAAAAGCCGATATGATTCTGGTGGATTTTCATGCCGAAGCCACAAGTGAAAAGCAGGCTTTGGGCCATTATCTTGATGGCCGTGTCTCGGCTGTTGTCGGCACCCATACCCACGTTCAAACTGCTGATGAAAAAATTCTTATCGGTGGCACCGGTTATCTGACAGATGCCGGGATGACCGGGGCTCAGGACGCGATTATCGGTAATCAGAAGGAGCCCGCATTGCAAAGGTTTTTGACCCAATTGCCAGTGCGGCTTGAAGTGGCAAAAAAAGATCCGTTGCTCTGCGCGGTTTTGATAACGATTAATGAAGAGACGGGCCATTGTGAGGCGATTGAGCGCATACAGGAGCGCCCGTAAGCTAATGCGGCCACACATAGAATTAATAGAGGCACCTCCCTGGCTGCGGATGAAGCTCGGATGAAGCTCGGATAAAGAGATAACCCTAACAGGCTAAACTGATAAGTATTGAAAATGAACTTTGTTGAAGAATTGACTTGGCGTGGCATGATCCACGACATCATGCCCGGGACGGAAGAGCAGCTTCAAAAAGAAATGACATCGGCTTACGTTGGGATCGACCCGACTGCTGATTCACTGCACATCGGCCATCTGGTCAGCGTGATGATGCTCAAGCATCTTCAGCTCGCTGGCCATAAGCCGATAGCGCTTGTCGGTGGGGCGACCGGCATGATCGGCGATCCGTCGGGGAAATCGGCCGAGCGCAATCTGCTTGATGAACAGACCCTCCGTCACAACGAGGCCTGCTTAAAAAAACAGCTAGCAAAGTTTCTTGATTTTGAATCGGATTCTGCCAATGCGGCTGAGCTGGTCAATAATTATGACTGGATGAAAGATTTCACTTTTCTGGATTTCATCCGTGACATCGGTAAGCATATTACTGTCAATTACATGATGGCGAAGGACAGCGTAAAAAAACGTCTGAGTGAAGAAGCCAAGACCGGGTTGTCTTTCACAGAATTCACCTATCAGCTAGTTCAGGGGACCGATTTTCTCCACCTCTACCGCGAGAAGAACTGCAAATTGCAGATGGGTGGGTCGGACCAATGGGGGAATATCACCACAGGGACAGAGCTTATCCGCCGCAAGGAAGGTGGTGAGGCTTTTGCCCTGACCTGCCCACTCATTACCAAGGCGGACGGCGGTAAATTCGGTAAAACCGAGAGCGGCAACGTCTGGCTCGATCCGAAGCTGACCACGCCGTACAAATTCTACCAGTTCTGGCTCAATGTCTCCGACGTCGATGCCGAGAA